>CAOOYH010000001.1 GCA_948500755.1 uncultured Lactobacillus sp.
AATTAAATCTTCCTATAAATAGTATTGTGCTAATAAGCATATTGCATAATATTTAATTAATAATTTTATTAGTGCGTAATATTATTTCATTTAAATAACAAAAAGGGTCAACGCTTGCTTTCGTAATTTTATATTTTTGAAATCAAAATATTATTACCGATTAAAAGTCAATTTCGACCGATGACTGATAAATCAAAGTAAAAATCTCCTATATCGATATAATTTAACTTGAAAGGAGTAAGAAATGAAATTTAAGTTATTTATTAATCCAAACAGTCAAGAAATTGTCGAAGCTACCGTCCATCGAAAAAATGATTTTTCTACTCAATTAGAGCAATTCGTTTTATCAAATGGCAATTCAAATATAATACCTGCCTATGATGACAAAGATTTAATTATGCTTAACTTAGACAATATTATGATGTTTACAATTATTGAAAATAAGGTTTTTGCTATCTGCAATAAGAAGCAATACCACATCAGAAAAAGACTCTACCAAATAGAAGAGACCCTCCCCACTAATTTTTGGCGTATCAATAAGTCTACTATTATAAATCGCTTTTATATCGATGAATTTAAAGAAACAAAAACTTCTGGGGTAAATGTCATTATGACAAATGGATTAAGCGACTATGTTTCAAGACGTTGTTTTTCTAAAATTAGGAAGGAACTGAATTAAAATGAAAGATTTTATCAAAAATTTTATTAAAAGCGGCCTAAAAGCTGCAGGCTTTGGCCCCTTAATTCTTGTGATTTTTTATTATATTTATTCTTTTACCATTAACTTCCATACTATTTCGATTCAAAACGTAAATAAAAATATTCTTTCCAGTTTATTACTAGCCTTTATCGCAGGAGGTATCAGCGCAGTCTTTAAAGTTGAAAAAATCTCTCTTGGACTTGCAACTATGATTGATGCGATTGTAATTTACATTGACTACCTTCTCTTTTATGTTTTTAATAATTGGATAGAGTTACAACTTATCCCATTTCTAGTTTTTACCGCACTGTATATCATCGGGTACGTAATTATTTGGTTCTGTATCTACCATCAAGTAAAAATCCAGGTAAAGCAGTTAAATAATAAATTATAAAAAGAAGCAGACCACTACCATAATTAACGGTAATGATCTGCTTTTTTATCCTTCAGCCTTTTGGATTTGATCATGCATATCAGCAATATCCAAATCTTTGTTCAAAAATTCCTGATTATCCATTGGCAAATGCTGCTCAATAGTAGTAAATGGCTGTAAATAAACAGTTGCTTCTTTTATCTTGAAGTCTAATAAGTGTCCACCAATTGATTTATTATCTGCTAAAAAATGCAAATGGTATCCAGCAGCTGCCATTCCTTGGAACATCTTCGGTGCAAAGTAACCTATAACTGTACCAGAAACATCAGTAGATTCAAAAACGGCTTGTTCATCTGCTACCTGCAGTAATGTTTTATAAGGCCTTGTCTGCTTTTCAACTACTCTTGTTTTAACAGTTGAGAAATTACCCACAATTTTAACTGCAAAAAAGACATTTTTATAAGGGTAATCAGCTAGAATTTTATCTTCTAATTCTTTTTGAGTTAAGTTCTCGACCTTAAAACTATCTTTTATCTCTTCAAAATGAACTGTCGCAAATGGGACCTTTTCTTCTGGTTTTAAGATTCTAATTTCACCATTGCTTTGAGCTAAATACGGTACATGATCAAGTAAAATCATTTCACCATCAAGTCCACTAGCTGTTCCAATACCCCAGTTACCGTGCTTTAAAAGATCTGCAACTGTCATTGTTCCTTCAAACAATCCTGGCACCAGCATCCCCAAAGTACCATGCTGATAAACTTTGCTTTCATATTTTGCCATAATTTTTCTACCTTCCATTAATGCAGTTGATCCTCTAAGATTGTCTTTCCTAATTCTTGATTAAAACTGTAATCAACTGGTATATCAACCACAGTTGGTCCATCTTCTTTAAAGGCCTTATCCAAAACCTTATCTAAATCAGCTGCCTTCTCTACACGGTAGCCCTTAGCACCAAAACTTTCTGCATATTTAACAAAGTCTACAGGGCCAAATTTAACAGCTGCTGAATCGCCATACTTCAATTCTTCTTGGAATTTAACCATGTCATAATTTCCATCATTCCAGATAATATGGACAATATTCAAACCTAGTCGAACAGCAGTCTCTAAATCTTGTGAGGAGAACATGAATCCCCCATCCCCAGAAACGGAAACAATTTTTGTATTTGGTCTTACCAAAGCTGCTGCGACTGCCCAAGGAAGAGCAACTCCAAGTGTCTGCATTCCGTTACTAAAGAGCAAATGACGTGGTTCATAACTTCTGAAGTGCCGTGCCATCCAGATGTAAAAACTACCAACATCCACTGTTACCGTCATGTCATCGGTAACTCGGTCTTGTAAGGCCTGGATAATACTTAGGGGATGACTCTTCACTTGATCCTTAGTAACAGCGGGTGGTGTATCACGTTTTTGCAGGGTTTTACGCAATGAATCAAGATACTCTTTAGATTCATTCGGCATTGAATAGCCCTTCATATATGGTAAAAGAAAGTCTAAAGTTTGAGAAATATCTCCAACCAATTCTCGCTCAGGCTGATAATTTTTATCAATTTCTGCCCGCATCGAATCAACTACAACAATATTTGCACTTCGATCAGAATTCCAGTTTCGAGGCTCATACTCGATTGGATCATAACCAATTGCAATAACCAGATCACTCTTTTTAAGCAATTGATCTCCTGGCTGGTTTCTAAACAAACCTACACGACCGAAGAAATCATCTTCTAATTCACGTGGGATAATTCCAGCACCTTGAAAAGTTTCAACTACAGGTAGATGAGTTTCCGCAATTAAACGTCTGATAGCTCTGGTAGTTTCTGGATCAGATGCCCGCATTCCTAACAAAAGTACAGGAAGCTTTGCGGCTTTAATACGCTGTGAAAGCAAAGTTGATTCAATTGGACTAGCGGGACCTAGCTTCGGGGGCTCAAGTGGCGCGATCACGCTCGTTTTTACTTCTGCATCAGTTACATCTTGTGGAACAGAAACAAAACTTGCCCCTTGCTTAGATGCTTCTGCTTCTTGATATGCGTTAGCAATCACCTCAGAAATGTTCTCAGGTTCCTGAACTTCGGCACTATATTTAGTAATCGGAGCAAATAAAGCTGCATTTTTCATACTTTGGTGAGTTAAACGCAAAAGATCAGTTCTCTGCACTTAGCCGGAAATAGCTAGTACTGGATCACCTTCTGCTGTAGCAGTTACTAAGCCAGTTGCTAAATTTGATGCACCTGGACCTGAGGTAGTAAGGACAACACCGGGTTTTCCTGTAATCCTTCCTACTCCAGCCGCCATGAAGGCCGCATTTTGTTCGTGCCGAGTTAAAACAAATTTAGGCGTCCGTGGATCTTTAGAATGTTCAAGTAATTCAAATACTCGATCAATTTTGGCACCTGGAATTCCAAAGACAAATTTAACATCATGATTAATCAAGCTATCAACAATTGCATTTGCACCATAATATTTTTCTTCTGCCACAGCAATCTTCCTTCTTCCAATCTAGGTTGTATATCTACTTACAAATTAAAAGTATACTTACAAGCCATCATACTTTCAAGTAAATATAGTTATAGAAAACTTCAAATTAAATACTTCTAATATAGATATATCACAAATCCATTCTATAATAGAACTTGAATAAAAATAAATTTAAGCGAGGAATAGATATGGTCAGTATCTTAAATAATCAAACTAGTAATGAAGAATTTTTAGAATTTGCGACTAATGAAGTCCACAATGTTGACGTTGCTACGACACATCATGGTGCACCTTCTGCTCAAGTCTGTGATCTAGTTTTGAATAAAAATGGTAAGCTCTACATTGTTACCTCTAGTCAAAATCCCTTCTTTCAAGATTTGATCCATCAACCTAAGGTGATTATTAATGGGTACAAAGGAGATGGCACGATGGATTCATGTGGCTTTTCGATTCGGGGAACAATTAAAAATGTCGAACATGAATATATTGACGAGATTTTTGAAAAAAATGATTATTTAAATGAAATATATGCAGATGATATTGAAGGTGCAAAAGAAGATCTGCGAGTTTTAGAAATTACACCAAAAGAAGCAACCTACTTAGACCACCGTACTCACCCTATTTTTACAAGAAAATTTGAATTTTAATTAATCATTTTTCCCACATAACTAAATAAGTAAATAAAAATGGATAGGTTTCTTTTTCCCTATCCATTTTTTAATATGGTTTAGTTAGCTAATTTAATTCTTTTATCGGCAACTTGTTCAATAAAATACTGGTCATGGTCAATTAAAAGCATTGCTGGTTTTATTTCTTGTAGTAAATTAATCAATTGATCTTGATTAAAGACATCTAGATAGTTTGCTGGTTCATCCCATAAATACAAATCTGCCGGCTCAAGTAGTGATTTAGCTAAAGCAATTCTTTTCTGTTGTCCCATACTCATCTCTTCAATTGGCACATTAAAGTTAGTACGAGGGAAGCCCAACTTTTTTAAAATATTAAGAAGATCTTTATAAGACAATTTTTGATGAAGCGCAAAATTCTTTAAACTCTCTTGGTATATTGTGAAATCTTGCGGTAAATACGAAATTCTTAATCCATTAGCTAGCTGATATTTTCCACTAGCGTTTACTTGGGCCTTATTCAATAAGAATTTTAAAAAAGTAGATTTTCCAGAGCCATTTTCACCTTCAAGGGCAACAATGCCATGATTTTTCACTATCAAATTCAAATTAGAAAATAGTTGTTTATCTCCTACCTTCAAACCTAAGCCTCTAGTTTCAAGAAGAGTGGAATGATAATTAGATTGAAAGTTCATCGTTAATTTTGGTATATTTTCAATATTAACCATTAATCCTTCTTTTTCTTCAATCTTTTTATCCATTCTATTTCTACTTGTAATAGATTTCTTCATCATTTTGGCTGCTGCATGTCCAACCGCCGCTTTATTTATTCTAGCTCTACGGTTAAGAATATATTGTGTTTTTTGTCCCAAATTTTTTCTAGCTTCTATTTTTTGTGCCCAATGATAAAATTGTTCTTTCTGATTATGTAAATTTTTAATTTCGCCAGCTAGTTTTTCATTCTTTTCACGATTGAATTCATCACGTGCTTCTTTAATTTGTTCATATGTTGCATAGTTCCCTTGATATAAATGAATTTCAGTATTTTCGATTGCTAGTACATGATCAGTTACTTGATTTAAAAAATTACGATCATGACTTACCACAATATATCCTTTATGATGCTTAGTTAAATATTTACAGATTTCCTGACGACTTTCTTCATCTAAATGATTTGTAGGTTCATCAATGAGAGGGAAAGAATTTTGATCAATAAATGATAAAGCTAATAAAATTTTGGTCTGTTCTCCGCCGCTTAAAGTATTAAATGGCTGCCAGATTAAATTTGAGTCAACGTGCATTAAATTTAGCTCACGCTCTAGTTTCCATTGTTCAAACATAACTTGATCTTGTAACTCATATAGAGTGATATTAGTCGGATCCTTAATCCTAATTGGATAATAAGAAAAATTCAATTTAGTTTGAATTTCACCTCTTCCAACTAATTTTCCCTGTAAAAGATTAAGAAAAGTCGTTTTCCCTCGGCCGTTTCTACCAACTAATCCTAACTTCCAAGAGCTATCTAAGTCTAAATTTAAATTATTAAAAATATTGTTGCTGCTATCTTCATATTTAAATGATACATTCGAAATTTTAATACTACCCATTTAAATCACCTCGAAAAAAGAGCCTGCACTTATGACAAGTACAGACTCTTCATGTTTTTATATATTAAAAGAAGATCATGTCCGTCTAATAATCTTGTCAAAAGTGCATAGTCCAGCTTTTTAATAAAAAACGAATAATTCCAACTATGCTTAGTTTTACAAGATTAAAGACGCAACAGCGACCCTTCTTTCTAAAGGTGAATTTCAATTGATAAAATTAAGATATCATGAAATCCGATCAAAATCAATCATAAATAGTTAATTTATATCTCAGTAGCGCTATCTATTACTCAATATTCTTTGATGACTTTTATAATTTTATAAATAACACCAATAAACAACAGGCTTCCACCGATGATCAAGAAACTAGTCCAATATACACTTAAATTCTGATGATATACATTCACCAAGATTAAAAATATGAGTAAAACTAACATTCCAACTATAGATCTTATTTCTTTTTTCTTGTTCGGCAGCATTTTCAACCCTCCCATGTACAAAATAATTATGACTTAACTAATTATAAAAACTCCACAAAGTATTTGTAAACACTTTGTGAATTTAACTATATTTTTCTCCAATATAATATTTAAGATGAGGTGGCTCATCAAAAGTTCTATGCCTGCAAAACCAAACTCGTCTTATGCCTTTAATTGAAAAATTGCAGGATCAATGGAGTAAATATGATCAAATGTAAAAAAGCCGATTGCTTGGTGAAGAAGCAATCGGCTTTTTATCATTAATTTAAAAGAATAACTTACTCATAATAATCATGAAGATCATCAAGCAAGTAGAACTAATTGCAGCAGCCCCAAATACGGTACCACCACGTTTGAAGATAACACTGAAGTTAACTGAAATACCTAAAGCGGCCATTGCCATCCCCAAAAAGACATATGCTGCTTGAACTAAGCCATCTAAAACTACTGGTGGGAATGGTAAGAAAGTACCTAAAATACTGGTTAAAATAAATCCGCCTAAGAACCAAGGAATTGGTAATTTCTTAGGTGCTTGTGTATGATCTTGCACACTTTCTTTTACCAGTCTTCTTTGGTACCAGTATCCAATTATTAAAGCAACGGGTGCTAAAAGTAAAACACGTGATAATTTCATAATTAATGCACTATCTAAACTTGCTTCACCAAAAGCACTACCAGCTGCAATAGCATGGGCAATTTCGTGAAGAGATCCACCAGCAACAATACCAAATTGTGAATCTGTTAACCCAAGCATTGGTTTAATCACAATTTCTAAGAGTGTAAATACTGTTCCCATCACACAAACTACGGCAACAGCAAGTACCTCGTTTTCTCTTTTACGTTCTTCATCTCTACTCTCAATTTGAGGGGAAACGCCCATTACAGCAGCTGCTCCACAAATTCCGCAGCCACAAGCTGATAACACTGCTAGTTCATCTTCTGCCCCAAATTTTTTACTAAGCCAGTAAGTCAAAACAATCGTTCCACTTACCCCTAGCATTGCAACTAAAATTGTTTTAATACCAGCATCAGCTAGCTTAGTAAGATTAAGTCTAAAACCCAGTAAAATGATTCCTAATCTCAAAAACTTATTAGAAATAAAACCAATCCCTGGTGCTGCTTCTTCTCTTACCCCAACTGGTAAAACCTGCAGTGAAATTCCCAATAAAAGTGCAATTACCAACGCACCAATCAAGTTAACATAGGGTAATTTTGCTATAAAAATACCTGCCACGGAACAAATTAAAGTCATTGCAGCTGCAAGACCAAATGATTTACTCTTAACAATACTTATCAATAAAAATACCTGCTATACAAAACATGGAAATATGTAGAAGAATACGAATTTTCTACATATCAGAAAGATATATTTTTTCCTTTCTTTGTTTCATTTACTGTCGTCTTCACTAGTATTCTGATATTCCAATCTAGGAGTAATCACATTGACTAGCTCGTACAGCTTAAGGGCCTAGCCAGCCCTGTTTATTTTCTTTATTTTGCTAAAGCTAAAAGGTTTAAAACCGCATTTTCATCTCGATCATTACTATAGCCACACTCATAACAAATATACTCATTATGTTTTGTACCATGCTTTTTATTGCCTTGCAAAGTGATTTTTTCATCACCTTTTTTGACATAGCCGCACTCAGCACATCTTTGAGTTGATGGGTATGTTTTATCAGCCAAGATTAATTCTTTGCTATACCAATCACACTTATAAGTTAATATCTGCCTGAATTTGCTAAATAATGATCGTTGCATACCTTTTGAAGCTACATGCGTCATCATCATTTCTTTAACTGCTAAATCTTCAATTACAATTTGGTCGTAATCATCTACGAGGTTAGTAGTAAACTTCTGTAAAAGATCATTTTGAATATTAGCTACTTTGCGATAATCTCTTTGCAGTTTGGTTCTCACTACATAGTAATTATATGATTTTGTAGCTAACTTACCGTTAACTTCTCTTTTACGTGCTAACATTCTTTGATAATGTTTGATACGCTTATAAAGCTTTTGCAATTTAGCTGGCAAAACATTGATTTGTCCATCTGTGTAATTAAAGTGACCGACATTGACATCAACTGCTGTCTTTTGATGAGTTTTAGATTTATATTCAATCTTTTCTTCATAGGGAAGAGCCGCATAATAAGCGTTTTTTTCTTTGAAGATACTTACTACTTTAACTTCACTCATCTTTAAGGCCCCATAACTAGACAAATCAAACCAATCTTCTTTTGAGACACTTCTAGGTTTATCAAGTCGAAGTTTACCGTTCACAATCTTAGCTCTGTCAGTTTTAAAGCCTTGTCTGGGATCTTTCTTAGATTTAAAACTAGGCATTCCCCAATCAGGTTGTGACTTATTAAAGAAGTTCTTCCAAGCATTGGCTAAATCTTTAACAGTTAATTGCAAACATCTAGCAGATAAACCATATTGCCAATCTGCTTTATAAGCAACTAGTTCATCACAGACTCTGCGTTCATTGGGACTTGGATTATCTTGCTTGTTCAAGGTATATGCTTCATACATTAATTGCCAAGTTTCGAGCCCTTTATTCCAGCAATATCTGCGATAGTCGCATAAAGCATCGAGATACTTTTGCATGGTTTTATTAACTTTTAGCTTAACTACTTGAGTTTTAATCATTGCTTCACCTCCTAAAATCCAAACATAAGTTTATCTAAGGAAGGAAAGCAAAACAAGTAAGTATGGAATTAAAGCTTATTTTCCATGTTTAGCTTTCTAAATAAGCCTAATTTTCTATCTTCTTCTATAAATTTCTATATTTTGGTTAACAGTTAATCAGCTCCAGTTTAATTGCTTATTCCCACCCAGGAAAATTTACAGAATAAGCAATCATATAGTGTTTTAAAGTGATTCTTTCTCGAAAGCAAAATTCTTATATTACTATAATATCCAATCCAATAATTAAAGTAAAATAATATGCTCATAAAATCACAAATATTTTTATTGATATAAAAAGGATGAAAGCCTAAATTGTACTTTCATCCTTCAATTTTGTGATATTATTCATAAAATCTTTAAAATCAATTACAGTCTCAAATGTTAAAAAAAACAATAAAGCTTTAATCCAAGATCGACTAAGTAAAAAGAAAAAGCAAATTGCTAATGCTATCAGACCTATTCCCACAAACAAAGCTAAGGCAGTTAACTTTGCTCCAAATAAATTAACGACCTCCTTAAAACTGCTTGGCTCATTTTTAACTAATAAAGATAGGTCATGATATTGCTTACTAGTCCTTACTCGAAATGATAAAAAAGTAAATACGGTTCCAATAATAATTAAGCCGGCTCCAAGTAATTGAAATAAAAGACTCATTGGAGGCTGTCTAAACATTAAAATGCCTCCAAGAATTAGCAAGATGTCCGCAAGCAAATTATAACGTAAACGTTTATTTTCTAATTTAGTAAAAATTAATTCATTCGAATCCATACTTCATATCCTTTAATATTCTTCTTTCTACCAGTATACTGGTTAAACTAAAAATGACCAAGAGCAATTTTAACTCTTGGTCATCTAGGTCAATTAACGTCCTTTATGAACTGTGTAATTTTCAACTGGAATTGGCTGGGCTTTAAGCTCAACTGCACCATACAAAATACCGATTAAACCGGCTATTACTAATAATTGGGACATATTCAGGACTCCTCTCTTGGAATCTTCCCCCAGTACCTATCTTACAGGCTTAAGTCTACTTTTCAAAATAAAAAGACTTGTGTTGCAGGTGTCAAAGAAAGCCAAATCCAATAAAAAGTCATCATAATTACCGCTAAATAAGACATCATAGTTAAAAAGTTTTCAAAGCAGCCTCCAACTTTATAATGAATTGGTGACTTTCTTTTTTTCTTATAAAATGGCGCTAGCCATTCTACTCCTTGCTTACTGAAACTATCTTCAACTAGATGCAAAAAATAGCCAATTACCAGCCCAAACCAAAGCGCACTCCAATAATTCTGAGAAGTTAAGTTGTTGATATGAATAGGAATAAATTTATTCATTAAATAATATAGACCACCAGAAAAAATGGCCCAGCCAAGGAAAGAATGAGTAATCCCACGATGTTTAAGAAAAAGACTAAAATTAATCACTGACTTCTTGCTTGCAGAACTGTTATATTCATCAATATCAGGTAAAGAAGCGCCAATCGCAGTCGCAGCCAGAATAATAATGTTGTTAACTGGATCAATCAATAGCCGATTAGTTAATAATAAGCTTAGTTCCACGATTGCAATACTGCAAATTCGATGTGACCTAGTTAGCACTTCTTCTCACCCTTTCTAGAACATATATTCTATTTTAACAAAATTACCACTAGAATGGGAACTTGTATACGCCAAGGTATAAAAAAACTCTAGTTTTGCACTAGAGTTTTTAAGTAATATCATCTTATAGCTTTACATAATTATTTTACTTTTAATTGATAGTTTCTTTTAATATCTTGCTCAATTCTTCTACTCGCTGATCTTCTGGTTTAGCAATAAAAGCATATTCTTCAGTGAGTTGTTTTCCATCTCGCAACAAGAACAACTTTTGTACTTGGTCATCATCAATGTGGGCGGCTGTTTTTTCATTCATGATTAAGTAGCCAGATCCAGATTCAACCATTAAAACTGCTTCTCCTAAGGTTTCAACCGCAAGTAAATCACTATCAACTTGAAGAACATCTTTTAAATAGTGGTATTCACTCTTTTCTTCCTCTACTCCTGCTACCAGAATGCAAGGCAAATTCTTTAAATCACTCACTTCAAAAGTTTGTTGATATTTATTAAAATTACCTGCTTGCACCAGGGCCACTAAAGCAACCTCATCAACCGGATAAGTAGCTAGTTGCTGATAAATAATATGCCTTGAATTAACTAAGACTGCATCTAACTCATTGTTTTGAATCTTATCTTCAATCTCATCATATGAAACAGGCTCTAAACTCACCTTTTCATCTTTATATAAAGTTTGCCATTTATCTGCTGCCTTTTCCAACTCATATCTACTTAAATTTTTTAAATATCCAATCTTCATTTTTTCACCTGTATACAAAATAAGACCTTGA
This sequence comes from uncultured Lactobacillus sp., assembly GCA_948500755.1. Classification (GTDB taxonomy): domain Bacteria; phylum Bacillota; class Bacilli; order Lactobacillales; family Lactobacillaceae; genus Lactobacillus. The sequence goes on from CAOOYH010000001.1 coordinate 11,338, forward strand.
TCTTTCAACCAAAGTCTTATTTATCTTAATTACTTAGCTTTGTCATGAAACGCAATTGTAAAACCATTCTCCCAAACTTCATTTGGAGCAATATGATTCATTCCACGTTTATGTTCTAGTTGGCCATCACTGTCTAACGTATCTGCAATTCCCCACCAAGGTTCAATACAGATATAGTTACCTGCCTTAGGATACTGTGACCACAAACCCACAAATGGTGCATTTTCCATTTTGACATTAATATGGTAGTCACTCTTATCAGTTCTAATAGAAATCTTGTTAGGCTGCTTTAATTCAAAGACCCAGGCATCATCCTTAAACAATTTATCACTAATTTCAAACAGTGAATCAGTTGCGAGCAAGGAACGATTTTCCCAGTCAAGATATGGTGCCTTTAAAGGAATCTTCACATGGTCCATTGAAGGATCAAACTTAAAGTAGTAATCATTCTTATTCAAACCATTATCAGTTGGCAAATTAAAGCCAGGGTGTCCCCCAATACCAAAGATCATTTCTTTAGTATCAGTATTCGTTACTGTAAAGTGTTCTTCCAGTAAATTATTCACTAAACTGTAAGATACTCTTAGTTCAAAATCAAATGGATACATTTTTTTAGTATCTTCATTAGACGTTAGAAGGAAAACAATGTGCTTATCATCTTGTTCTTCAACAGTAAATTGTGCATCCCGAGCAAAACCATGTTGTCCCATATGGTAAGTTTTACCATCATAAGTATATTGATCGTCCTTTAAACGCCCAACTACTGGGAACAAAACCGGAGCGTGACGTCCCCAAATTTCGGGATCTGCCTGCCACATGTATTCTCGACCACTGTTTACATCTTTAACACTTTGAATTTCAGCACCCTTATCAGAAAGTGTTACTGTTAAAAAATTATTCTTTAATTGATAATCCATAATTTAACTTCTCTTTATCTACTAAAATTACAAAATAAATTTTGTTAAGTCTTTATTAATAATTATATCACTCAATTTTTGATCAACATACTTCTGAGTAATAGTGATCTCACCCATGTTCATATCTGGTCCTTCGTAAAGAACATCTTCAAGTAATTTTTCTAAAATAGTTGCTAGACGACGGGCACCAATGTTGTCAGTTCCTTGATTTACTTCAAAAGCTATTTGAGCAATTCGATCAATTGCTTCTTGAGTAAAGACTAATTTAATACCATCAGCCTTAAGAAGTGCAATATATTGCTTCAAAAGTGAGTTTTGTGGATCCTTTAAGATCTTAACAAAGTCTTCTTGAGTCAAGGCATTTAATTCAACACGAATTGGGAAACGTCCTTGCAATTCTGGAATTAAATCGCTTGGCTTACTTTCAGCAAAAGCTCCCGCTGCAATGAAGAGGATGTGGTCAGTAGATACAGGACCATACTTAGTTGAAACAGTTGAGCCTTCAACAATTGGTAAGATATCTCTTTGTACACCTTCACGAGAAACTTCACCAGAGGTCTTCTTGTTACCAGCAGTGATCTTGTCAATTTCGTCGATAAAGATAATACCATTTTGTTGAGTACGCTCAATTGCACGTTGGTAGAGAGAATCGTAGTTAATTAACTTCTTTGATTCTTCTTGAATTAAAACTTCACGTGCATCTGATACTTTTAGCGTACGCTTAACAGTCTTCTTAGGCATTAAGTCGCCCATCAAACTTGACATGTCAATTCCCATTTGGCCCATCATATCGCCCATTGGGTTTACCTTTGGAGCTTGTTCTACTTCGATGGTAACTTCACGATTCTCAAGTAATCCCTTATTAAGTTGATCAGCTACGCTAAGACGTTCATTACGAATATCATCAGTTACTTCTTCATTATCTTGAGGTTGATTCATGTTGAAGTTACCAGAAAGCATCTGCATCATTTGTTGCATTGAATTTTCACGGTTTTCACGCTTAATTCCTGGCACAATTAACTTAACTAGACGATTATTAGCTTTCTTAGTAGCTTGCATTTTAACATGTTCAAATTGATCTTTTTCTTCCATTCGAACTGCTTCTTCAACTAAGTCACGGACCATTGATTCAACATCACGTCCAACGTAACCAACCTCAGTAAACTTAGTTGCTTCAACCTTTACAAAAGGTGCATCAACAATTTTAGCAAGTCGACGTGCAATTTCTGTCTTACCTACACCAGTAGGACCTGCCATTAACATGTTTTTTGGCGTAATATCTTGTTGCATTTGTTTTGGTAGTTGCAATCTACGATAACGGTTATACAATGCAACAGCAACAGACTTTTTAGCTTCGCTTTGGCCAATAATATATTTATCAAGTAATTCTACAATTTGTTTTGGAGTTTTTTCTTCAGTCAAAATATTTCACCTAGATTTCATCAGTAGTAATGTGGTCATCTGTAAACACATCAATTCCGGAAGCAATCTTAACAGCTTCTTTAGCAATTTCACTTGCGCCCATCCCATTACTGTGGCGAGTCATAGCAATTGCAGCTGCTTGAGCAAAGTTACCACCAGAACCAATAGCCACCACGTCTTCATCTGGTTCAAGTACTTCACCATTACCAGAAATTAATAATAAGTTTTTATCATTAAAAGCAATTACCATAGCTTGTAATTTAGCTAAAGTTGGATCTTTACGCCAGCTTTGAGCCATTTCAACGGCAGCTCTACGTAAGTCACCTGAATAAGTTTCAAGCTTTCCTTCAAGCATATCTTGTAAGCTAACTGCATCTGCAACACCGCCAGCAAAGCCGATTACCACTTGATCATGATAAATTCTTCTAATTTTTTTAGCAGTTGCCTTAGCAATAACTTTTTCACCTAAGGTAACTTGACCATCTCCAGCGATGGCTGTTTTATTGTTATATCTAACAGAACAAATTGTTGTCATATTATTATGCCTCGTCTTTCTTATCTTTTCTTGGGAAAAATTTTTGATAATCTGCTTGTAAATGCTTCATTGTGACATGGGTATAGATTTGCGTCGTTGACAAAGATTCATGCCCTAAAAGCTCTTGCACACTCCTTAGGTCTGCTCCATTATTAAGCATTTCAGTTGCAAAAGAGTGTCTAAGCATATGGGGATGAACCTTTCCACCAACTCCGGCTTTAATGAAAACTTGCTGCATAATGTATTCAATTCCGCGGCCTGTTAACTTTTGCCCCCGGTTATTTAAAAATACATAGCCCAGATCTTCATTTTTACCTAATAGAGCAGGTCGACTACTATCACAATAATCTTTTAAAGAATTAGCCGCATCTTTTCCAAAGGGAACATAGCGATCTTTATTACCCTTCCCATGAACTAAGATAATCTTTAAATCAAAATCAATCTGATCTAGCTTTAAAGATGCCATCTCACTTAAACGCATCCCAGTCGCATAAAAAAGTTCAAACATAGCACGATTTCGAACCACCAACTTGTCATGACCACCAAGACTATCAAAGACTTGCCGCATTTCTTTTTCATAGAAAAATTGGGGTAATTTTTTTTCGCCTAATCTTAAACTAATTGTCTGCATTGGATCATTATCTAGCACTTCTCGCTTAACAAGAAAGCGATAGAAAGATCTTAAACTCGACATTTTACGCGCTTGAGTAGTCCTTGACCTATTTTGCGTCGCTAAGTTTTGTAAGAAAATTTCAACATCACGACTTTTGACTTGATTCCAGCCGCTAAAGCCTCCATTTTCTTTGAAAAATTCCTTAGCTTCATTTAGGTCATTTAAGTAAGAGTTTACAGTATTTTTACTATAATTACGTTCATAGTTCAAGTAATCATGAAATTGTTTGATTAATTTATCATTTTCTTTAGACATTATTAATCAAGCTTCTTCTCTTCCTTAAAGGCTTCAAGATCCTTCAATGCTCGTTTAGAAATTTCTAAGTGTCTTTCTTGCTTGTTTCTTACCTTGTAATCTAATTTTGGCAAGAGAGCATATGAAGCATTCATTGGTTGGAAATGCTTTGCGCTAGTGGTTGTGATGTAGTTGGCCATAGAACCCAAAGCAGTTGACTTAGGAAAGACCAGTGTTTCTTCTCCTAAAGCTTCTCTAGCCGCATTAATTCCGGCAACTAAACCAGAACCTGCACTTTCAACATAACCTTCTACTCCAGTCATTTGTCCAGCAAAGAAGAGACCAGTTTGTTTTCTAGCTTCATAATTTGCATTCAAAACTTCAGGACTAGCAATATAGGTATTGCGGTGCATTTTACCATAGCGAACAAATTTTGCATTTTCAAGACCTGGAATCATTGAAAAGACTCTCTTTTGCTCACCATATTTTAGATGAGTTTGGAAACCAACAATGTTATACATTGTGCTAGCTGCATTATCTTGACGCAATTGCACAACTGCATAAGGAGTTTTTCCGGTCTTAGGATCTTCTAAACCAACTGGTTTAAGTGGGCCAAAGAGCATTGTTTTTTCTCCTCTTTTAGCCATTACTTCAATTGGCATACATCCTTCAAAGACATTCTTATCTTCAAAACCATGTAAGGTAGCTGTTTCTGCCGCAACTAAGTTTTTGTAGAAATTATAAAATTCCTCTTTAGTCATTGGACAATTCAAATATGCAGCTTCACCCTTGTCATAACGTGATTTTTTATAAACAATGTCACGATTAATTGAGCTAGCTGCCACAATTGGAGCAGCTGCATCAAAGAAATGAAGTGAATCAGTACCGCAGAACTCCTTAATCTGTTCTGCTAGTGTATCTGAGGTTAATGGACCAGTCGCAATGATCGTGATACCATCTTTTGGAATTTCAGTGATTTCTTCCTCATGAACATGAACATTTGGCAAGTCTTTCAAAGTTTTAGTTACAACTGCACTAAACTTATCTCTATCAACGGCTAAGGCTCCACCAGCAGGTACTGCAGTTTCATCCGCCGCTTTCATAATTAAGGAATCCAGCTGCCGCATTTCTTCTTTTAATAAACCAACAGCATTTGACAGTTGGTTAGATCTCATTGAGTTAGTACATACTAGTTCTGCAAAGTTTGCAGTTTCATGAGCAGGCGTATTTTTCTTAGGTCGCATTTCATATAAATCTACTTCAATGCCACGCTTAGCTAATTGCCATGCAGCTTCACTTCCTGCAAGCCCTCCGCCAATTACGGTTACATTCTTTACCATGCAATCTTTCCTTTCTGCTCGACTCTTTCAAGTCTATATAAAAATGATATCATTAAACCGCTTTCGTTTTAATGATATCATTGATTTTTATTATAATTTAATTTTCTTCTGGTTCTTCACGGTAATCGCCATTTGGACAAAGGACCACTAATCCTTTCTTGTTCTTCTTTTGAACTAAGAAATGACCATCATTTGGACAATTACGCCCAATTGGTTGATCCCATGAAACAAAATCACAATCTGGATAGCGGGAACACCCATAGAATTTACGGTTGCGTTTTGATTTCTTTTCAATAACTTCGCCCTTACCACACTTAGGACAAGTTACGCCAATCTTCTTAACGATTGGTTTAGTATTACGACAATCCGGGAAACGAGAGCAAGCATAGAACTTACCATAGCGTCCCATTTTAATAACCATTGGAGCTCCACAAATATCACAGTTAAAGCCCGCAGGTTCATCTTTAATTTGAACCTTTTCAATTTGTTGATCGGCTTTATCTAATTCTTTAGAAAATGGCTTGTAGTATTCATCAACTACTTTAATCCAGTTCTTCTTTCCTACTTCAACACCGTCTAGGTCATTTTCAAGTTGAGCCGTAAAGTCGACATTAACAATGTCTGGGAAAAATTCTTCGATTAACTTATCTACGATTTCACCTAATTCTGTAGGTACAATTGATCTACCTTCAAGTTTTACGTAGTAACGTTTTTGAATGGTATCAATTGTTGGTGCATAAGTTGATGGACGACCAACACCATTTTCTTCAAGAGCCCGAACTAAACTAGCTTCTGTATAACGTGCAGGTGGTTGAGTAAAGTGTTGACGATCATCAGTCTTCTTAAGCTTAACCTTATCGCCTTCATTTAACTCAGGGAGTTCATTACTCTTTTCTTTTTGGTTATCGTATACCTTAGTAAATCCAGCAAATTTAAGTTTTGAACCTGTTGTTCTAAAAGTTACGTCATTTTGCTCAATATCAGCTCTAACTGTATCGTAAACAGCTGGAGTCATTTGACTAGCAATAAATCTTGACCAAATTAAAGTATATAGTCGATATTCTTCAGTTGTTAAATACTCTTTTACCGAAGCTGGAGTTCTAAAAGCTGAAGTAGGACGAATTGCTTCGTGGGCATCTTGAGCATCCGCATCATTTTTAAAATGTTGCGGCTTAACTGCTGCGTAATTTTCACCGTATTCTTCATGAATAAATTTTGAAGCTTCATGCTTTGCTACATTAGCAATACGCTTTGAGTCAGTACGCATATAAGTAATCAAGCCGACAGATCCCTTACCAAGGTTCACACCTTCATAAAGAGACTGAGCAATTCTCATTGTTCGACGAGTTCTGTAGCCTAAGCGCTTGTTTGCTTCTTGTTGCATAGTTGAAGTAGTAAAAGGAGCAGCAGGTTGGCGTCTTCTTTCCTTTTTAACTACTTTTGTAACTTCAAAGTTTTTCCGCTTATCAATTCGCTTTAAAACATCTTGAACTGCTTCGTTATTTGGCAACTCTTGCTTTTTGCCTTTAATGCCATAAAAAGCACCCTTAAACTTTTCTGAGCCCTTTTCAAAATCAGCATCAATAGTCCAGTACTCTTCTGGCTTAAAGTTCTTGATTTCATTTTCACGATCAATTACTAACTTCAAGGCAATCGATTGAACACGTCCAGCTGACAAACCTTTCTTTACCTTTTGCCACAAAATCGGACTAATTGAATAACCAACCAAACGGTCTAGGACACGACGAGCTTGTTGAGCATCAACAATATCCATATCAATAGTTCTTGGATTCTTAAAGGCATTCTTAACAGCATCTTTAGTAATTTCGTTAAAAGCAACGCGGTTATGTTCTTTTGGATCTAGATTTAATGCATGAGCGACATGCCAAGCAATCGCTTCTCCTTCTCGATCCGGGTCGGAAGCAAGATAAACATATTTTGCTTTTTTAGATTCTCTCTTTAATTCTTTAATCGTATCGCCTTTTCCACGAATGGAAATATACTTTGGTTCATAGTCATGTTCTACATCCACTCCCATTTGAGACTTGGGTAAATCACGAATATGGCCTTTTGAAGCGATAACATGATAATTTCTTCCTAAATATTTTTCAATTGTCTTAGCCTTATGAGGAGACTCGACAATAACTAAATTCTTTTTATTTTTTCGTTTAGTAGGCATAGAATGCCCCTTCCTTGCACAATTTCTACCAAATTCTAAAATACCAAAAATTTTACTCTTGTCAACTAAAGCAAATTTTTAAAATCAGCATTAACCAATGGATAAGCACCAGCGGCAATTAGCTCATTAGGGCCTTCTGACAAGGGACTTGAGACTGGTCCCGGAACTGCAAAAATATTGCGATTTTCTTCTAAAGCAATATTTGCAGTAATTAAGGAGCCCGATCTTTTTCTAGCTTCAGTCACAATAATATTTTTGCTTAAGCCCGCAAGTATACGGTTCCTTTGCGGAAATCTATAAGGCCTTGGAGGAGTATCCGGTAAATATTCACTGATCAATAGCCCGTTCGCCATAATTTCTTCCTGGAGCATTTTGTTTTCTTGCGGATAAAAATGGTTGAGTCCATTTCCAATCACGGCAATTGTCTTACCGTGATTTTTTAATGTTTCTTGATGAGCAATTCCATCCACTCCGCGTGCTAAGCCACTAGCAATAACAAAATCTTGCTGTATCAGCTGGGGAATTAATTGTTTTAAGACAAAACGACTATAGTTTGTCGGCTGTCTTGCGCCAACTATAACTGTAATCTCCTTTTTAAGCAAGGATAAGTCTCCTCTAGTAAAAAGAAGTGTTGGTGCATTATACATTTCACGGAGTGCATTTGGATAGATTGTATCAAAAATAGTGATAACATCACACTGTAATTCAATTCTTTCAATCCAAGAATTAAACTTATCATTTTTCATTGCAGCTAAAACAAGATTTTGGATATTTGATTTTAATGATAAACTCTCTATTTTGTCAACTGTTACTTCTTCACCAGCAGTAAAATTCGCTACAATTTTTCCTATAGTAGTAATGCCAAGACCTTGCTGTAATTTTAACCTTAAACAAAATTCTTTCAAATTCATATAAATAAAACCTCCACTATCATGTACGCAAAAGTGAAGGTTTATTTTTTAATTATTTTTCGTATTCACTAACTGGAGCAAAAGATCTCCGATGAATCGGGGTTGGACCGTATTTTTTAAGAGCCTCCATGTGCTCACGTGTTCCGTAGCCTGCATTATGTTTAAAATCATATTCTGGATAGAGCTCACCATAAGCATCCATTAAGTTATCCCGAAACACCTTAGCTACAATACTAGCGGCAGCAATTGAGTTAGACTTAGCATCCCCGTGAATTAGTTTAACTTGCGGAATATTTAAAGGTACATTCATGGCATCAACTAATAAGGCATCAGGTTTTACTTTTAGACCTTGAACAGCATGAGCCATTGCTACACGATCTGCTTCATAAATATTAATCTGATCAATTACATCATTATTAGCTAAACCGACACTAACACTGACAGCTTTTTCTAGAATCTTTGGAAAAAGCGCTTGCCGCTTCTTAGGTGATAATTTTTTTGAGTCATTAACATCAATTAAATCAAAATCATGTGGCAAAATAACGGCAGCTGTAACTACAGGGCCAGCAAGTGGACCACGCCCTACTTCATCAACACCAGCAACAAGTTGATCTTTTTGCCAAAATTTCTTTTCATAAGAAAAACGAGATTGAAATTGAGCTAATGCCTTAGCATATTTAGCTTGTCTTTTTTCATAGCTAATTAAGAGCTTTTGGACGCCCTTTCGTTCATCAGCTTTTAATTCTTCTAATTGCTCTTTGCTTACTTCTCCTTGAAGTAAGTTCTTTATCTCAGTAATCGTCATCTAAGATCGAATGTAATCCTTCCCAATTTTCCCTTGCGTAAACGTTGAAGCATAAAGAGTGAAAACTTATCATAGTCATCTCGCATACCGTATTTATTGGTCATTGCTAACAATAAATCTGGATTAGACATACTGTCCATCTCTTCACTTGAAATTCGTGCAAATTTAACAAGATCATCGCGATAATTTTGCTTCAAAAATTCAATCACAAATAAGGCAACGTCATCGGGATGGAAAATATCCGCCTTAATTGCCCCGCAAGCTGCTAATTTGTAACCTACTTCTTGATCAGAAAACTTAGGCCACAAAATCCCTGGTGTATCTAAAATCTGAACATTAGTCTTTGTCTTTAACCAACTTTGTCCACGTGTTACACCAGGCTTATCACCAACAATTGCAGCATTTCTTCCAACCATACGATTAATAATAGTAGATTTACCACAGTTTGGAATTCCTGCAATAGCTACTCGAATCATTGGATTTGATGCACCTTTTGCAATTAATTTATCTGTCTTTTCCTTACCAGCCAACTTGATAATTTTAAATAGACTAGTCATATTTGTAGTATGCTGGGCATCCATCGAAATCACGAAGTTACCCTCATCTTGATAATAATGAGTCCATTTTTTAGTTTGAATTGGATCAGCCAAATCAGCCTTATTTAAAACAATAATATGCGGTTTCTTCTTTGTTAATTGTCCAATCATTGGATTACGAGAAGAAACTGGTAAACGCGCATCTAAAACTTCAATTAAGACATCAATCAGGTCTAGATTATCTTCTAACTGATTTTTAGCCTTATTCATATGTCCTGGATACCATTGAATAGTTGCCATTTTTAATCCTCCATATCCTTTAGATTTAAGCTCATTGCCTTCTTTAAAGCAGGATTATCATCTTGCAATTTTTGTGCAACTGCTAAATAAAGTTGCGCTTGTACTTGCCCATTTACTATACCATCTGCTGTCAAGCCATGGGCTTTTTGAAACTCAATAACCGCATTCTTAGTTTCATCATCAAAAACTCCTGTAACATGCTTTGGCATATAACCTAAGGCATTCAAATATTGCTGCAGAGTTGCCACATCAACACCAGTCATTGATTTCTTCAAAATACTCATACTTTGGAATTGAGGTAGTTTGGCTAAAGAAGATTCAGGTACAGGATAAGTTGGCTTTAGCCCCTTTTGGTTGATCCAAGTTCCATTTGGAGTAAGCCACTTAGCAATTGTATATTTATATTCAGAATCTTGCGTCTGCCCTACTTCCTGCACTGTTCCCTTACCATAACTTGTTTGACCAACAGAAACTGCCCGGTGATTTTGAACAAGAGCCGCGGTAAAGATTTCACTGGCACTAGCTGTATTGGCATTAATTAAAATAATTGGCTTTAGACTTGTATGGAAGCCACCAGAAAGCTTTTTATCAGAGCGAATTACTTCTTTTTGCTTGCGATCCTGATATTGCATAATAATCTTATTATTTGGTAAGAAATATGATGAAGACTTCAAAGCAGCATCCATTGCACCACCAGGATTATCTTGTAAGTCAATAATTAGCTTAGGATATTTTTTAGTATTAATTGACTTTAAAGCACTCTTTAAATCTTTAGCCGTATTAACGTCAAATTGTGTAATTGTAATAATTGTTGCATTACCTTCAGTTCGCTTAGTTAAGCTAGATTGGGAGATTTTAGCCCGCTTTAAGGTAACGTTAAAAGTAGAGTTAGCACGTCTAAGTTTCAAGGTAACTTTTGTACCAATTTTCCCTCTGACTAAAGGAGCTACTTTACTAAACTGAGCTGCACTTACCTTTTTATTATTAACGGCAACAATCTCATCGCCAGGTTTAATAGTACTTTTTGAAGCTGGAGAATCAGCAACAATAGAGTCCACAACAACTTTATTGTTGCGTACTGCCATCTGAATACCTACTCCGCCAAAACTCGAACCCTCTAAAATATTATTAACTTGTTCTTGGTTTGCTCCACTTAATCCCTCAGAAAAAGGATCGTTAAGACTATTAAGCATCCCGTTAATTGCCCCCTGGCGCAATGTTTGCGGTGAGACTTTTTTATAATATGAACCTTGTAATTGCTCATACACTTTTTCAACTTGATAAAAAGGTGACTTTAGTTCCTTAACTTCCATAATTCCAAAGGTCAAACCTGCACCAATTGCCGCACCAGCTATACCAGTTAACAAAAATTGAGCATATTTGGGAAGATGCTTCTTTTTATTATTTGAAATTTCTTTATTTTGATGAGAATTATTTGGTTCTACTTCTGCCATATTAGCCTCAGTTCATATTATCTAAATATAATTGATATGCCTTGTCAAAAACGCTCATGCTTGGTAAATAACCAGCATTTAATTCTAAATATTCTGACAATTTTTCATAGTCTTCCTCTTGTTTTGGAAAAGAACTGTCATGTTGAGCATTGTTAGCAAATTCAGCAATATCATCTAAAGAATCAGGATTTCTTTGAGTCATTAAAAAACGATAAAAGCTCTCACGATAAGCCATTAAAAGTCCTCCGTTGTATAGAATACTGCATAAGCACCACTACCAGCATGAGTTGCAATAATTGGACTAGTAACACGAGTCAACACTTTAATGTCAGGATTAATTTCTTTAATTTTATTAGCCCAAACTTCCATATCTTCAGGCGTATCGACATAAGAAATTGCTACTTCTTTGATATCGTGTTTATGTTCTTCAATATCCTTTAAAACACGTTTATCAAAGTTCTTAGAAAACTTCTTTCCCCGACCTTTTTTAGCAACGTCTAAATTTCCACCTGGCATATGCAATTCAATTCTAATATTTAGTAAAGTAGCAATTTTACCAGCTAATGGTCCAAGACGTCCACCCTTAATCAAGTTATTTAGGTTAACTACCATCATCTGTAATTTTTGCTTCTTTTTAAGGTCTTCAACATGATTTACAATTTCTTCAAGACTCTTGCCTGCTTGCGCATCCTTAGCAGCGGCCAGCACTTGATAAGCTTCTGCACGATCAGTTAGTTCAGAATCAATTAAAGTTACTTCTTTAGTCTTTCCAATTATGTCAGCAGCCTGTCTAGCAGCTTCAATTGTCCCGCTTAAAGAACGAGCAAGAAAAATTCCTACTACTTGGCTTCCATCGGCAGTTAATTCTTTAAATACTTTTTCAAAAATTCCAATTGATGGTTGACTTGTCTTTGGTAATTCTTCAGACTCATCCATCTTCTTTACAAATTCTTCTCGACTGATATCAATGCCATCTGTGTAAGTCTTACCATCGATAGTAATAGTTAATGGAACGACTGTAATATCGTATTTATCAATTTCTTCAGGAGTTAATTGAACTGAGGAATCAGTTACTACTTTAATCTTAGCCATTCTAAGTGCTATCCCCTATTCTTCTATAATTATTATTCTATGTTAGAATTTATTAAGTACAATCTCAAGTATATCAAAAATACAAAAATGAGTTAAAATTTATTAAATAGATTATAAAGTTATTATATAAGGCGGAATAAATGAATGTCTTTTAAACAATTGTGGCAAGAACCTAAAAATCGGTCTAAAACCTATAACATTTTGAACAACATTTTTAGTGCTATTACTCATGGAATTGGCTTTGGGCTAGCTGTTGCAGGATTGGTAGTTCTAATTGTGAAAGCTGCCCATACAGGAAGTGCTCTGAGGGTGACAGCCTTTACTCTTTATGGCTCTAGTTTGGTTATCCTCTATCTTTTTTCAACACTCTATCATAGTTTAATTTTTACTCGAGCCAGGCGAGTGTTTCAAATATTCGATCACTCTTCAATTTTTATTTTAATTACTGGAACCTACACCCCCTATACCTTAGTCGCAATTGGCGGGGTAAAGGGATGGGTAATGTTTGGTATTATTTTAGCCCTAGCCATTTTTGGCATTTTATTTTATATCTTTAATCAGGGAAAACATGTTGTTTTAGATACTATCCTTTACGTATTAATGGGCTGGATTGTGATTATTGCTTCCAGTACCCTTTACCCAGTTCTTGGGCCAACTGGATTTTGGCTCTTAGTCTGGGGCGGAATTGCCTATACTGTCGGTGCAATTTTATTTTCAATGCGCGGCGTTCCTTATATTCATGTGATTTGGCACATGTTTGTTGTATTAGGTTCAATTCTGATGTATTTTTCAATTCTATTTTATGTTTAAAAAAAGCAGACGGTGAATGCAATTATCACTGCCTGCTTTTTTAGTTAATGATTTAAAGAAATAAATTCAGTAATCGCTGCCTCGTTATTACTAATTACTCCCTCTAAAACGGCTTTTTTGATTTCTTCTAATAAAAGCCCAACTCTTGGTCCAGCTGGGATACCATTTTTTAATAAAAAGTGTCCGTCTACTACTAGGTCACGATTATTCTTAATTGGCAATGCTTCATAACTATCAACTAAGGCTCTACCGTTGACTGGTTGGCCCAAAATATGGGCTAAATCAATCGTTGAAACTATTATTTCTAAACCAGCTTTATACAGATCATAATTATTCGGTGCGTGTGAACTAATTAAGTCAAAGAAAGCAACAATATCAGCTACTTGACGCTCCATCGCATTGGAATTCTTCCACATCCGCATAAAGTGAGGAATCTTGTCATTTGGTAATTTCAGCAAAATAATCATCAAAGCCCATAGATTAGCTTCATTAGTAGGGCTAAAATTAAGTTGAGGATAAAGAGCTAAATTCTCTTTTTTATCCCTAAAACCGGGTACTTCTTCTGATAAACCAGTATCCAAAAAAACTTGGAATGCCTTTTGGCTGCCAGGAGCAATACCCATTTTTACGAATTCATCTCTGATACGTTCAACAGAAATTTTACTTAGTAACTCATGATTGTCACTAATTGCTCGTTCTGTTTCTGGTTCAAGTGTAAATTGCAATTGACTCATAAATCGAACTGCACGCATCATTCTCAAAGCATCTTCATGAAAACGATTCTCAGCTTTTCCAACTGCACGAATCAAATGCTTTTCTAAGTCGCCCAATCCGTCAAAGTGATCAATAATATTGCCATCTACGTCCATTGCTAAGGCATTAATAGTAAAATCACGTCGCTTTAAATCTTCTGATAAGTTTTGGACAAAAGTTACATGGTCCGGTCTACGGAAATCCTGGTAGCCTGATTCAGTTCTGAAAGTTGTAATTTCATAACTTTCACCTTCATAAAGAACCGTGACGGTTCCGTGCTTAATTCCTGTATCAATTGTTTTCTTAAAAATTTGCTTAATTTCCATTGGATAGGCACTAGTTGCAATATCGACATCATGAATGTGCCGATTTAAAAGCAAGTCTCGCACACTCCCGCCGACAAAATAGGCCTCATACCCCGCCTCATTAATCTCTTTTAAAACTGGAAGCGCGGCGGTAAAAACTTCCGGTAAATTATTAATCTTCATATATTCCCTATTCCCCTTAATTTTCACACTTCTTAATATAGAAAGAAGGAAGTAACATGACTAAATTATTTAATAAACAACTCTTTAAACAAATATTCTTCATTACTCTAGGTTGCAGTATCTATGCCTTTAGCCTAGATGCCATCAGCATCCCTAACAAACTTGCTGATGGCGGGATTAGTGGTATTGCCCTTTTACTTCGGTATTGGTTCCACATCAATCCAGGTTTATCCACGTTACTTCTAAATATCCCCCTAATTATAATCGGATATCGCTTTATGGGCAAACGGCTCCTTGCTTTAACAATCTGGGGCACACTTTGCCTATCCTTCTTCTTATCCTTTTGGCTTCATCTTCCTATTATAAACCAATTAAATTTAGACCATGATCTTTTTATTGCTGGTGTATTAGCAGGTTTATTTTCTGGTGTTGGGATCGGTATTGTATTTAAATACGGCGGCACTACAGGCGGCACAGATATTATTGCCAGAATTTTAGATTTAAAATTAGGAATTCCAGTTGGAAAATCTTTACTGGCTCTTGATGCATTTGTATTAACGATTTCTCTTAGTTATCTTGATATTAAGCATATGATTTATACTTTGCTAGCTAGTTTTGTTTTAGCTAGAATTACTGATTCGATTCAAGCTGGGTCTTATGCTGCACGGGGATTATTTATTATTTCTGATAAATATGAACAAATCGCTAAAATGATTGATGTTCAGCTAGATCGAGGATATACCTTCATAAATGCAGAGGGTGGATTTGATCGCTCAGCTAAAAAAATTATTTACTGTGTAATTTTACCGCGTGAAATTAGTCAGGTTAAAGAATTAATCTTGCGCGAAGATCCAAATGCCTTTGTTTCAGTAATTGATGTTCATGAAGCCCTAGGTCAAGGCTTTACTTATGAAAGAAAAAAGAGACATATTTTCTTTAGAAGATAATAGTTAGGAAGAAACTAGCTGGTGCTAGTTTCTTTTTTATTCTCATAGTATGCTATTTTAAATTAATTAAAAAACGAGGATTATAAATTGAGGATTTCATTTATAATATCGAGGAAAACAATGGAAAATAAAATTACTTGGGCAGCATTTTATGAGCTATCAGAAATTTATATTGCGCCTTTAAATCTAATTTGGTTCTTATTTGCCAGTGCAATTGCCTATCAGGATTTTCACTATCTAAATATCATCAATATTTTACTCTGCTTTTTAGATGTCTTTTTATTTGATCTAGCAGTTAATATTGCAGATGACTATTTTGATTATTTGCACGGCAAAGATCCGCATTTCTTAACTGTTACTAATACTATTGGTCGCATGAAACTCTCACTACCTGCAGTTAAAAAATTAATGGTTATTATGTATATTGTTTCAGCTATTCCAGGCCTAATTTTAGTATACCGAACTAACTATATCGTTTTAATACTAGGGATGATTGGCTATTTCTTTGGAATTTTTTATACTGCTGGTCCTAAGCCACTTAATGCAACCAAATTTTGTGAATTAATTGTTAGTGGAATGATTTCAGTTTTCATTATCGAAGTTGGCGTGTATGTTGCAATTTGTGGACAATACACTTTTACCTGGAACACTTTCTTAACGACCCTACTTAAGTGTTTACCAATATTCTTCTTATTTTTTGCCACTCAACTAGCTAATAATACCTGCGATTTACGTGAAGATCTTATTAATGGTAGAAAGACCTTTGCAAGTTATCTTGGAACTAAAAAATCGATTTATTTATTGAAAATCCTTACCATTCTGGGCTTTCTTACTCCCATTCTTTTAGCAGCTATAAACCAAATTAGCTGGTTTAATACTCTGGTTGTGCTAATAACCCCATTTTTATGGAAAAATTTACAGACTTTCTTCAATAATCCGGACAAGCATAAAACCTATATTATTTTCATCAAAAACGAATCCCTGTACTTCACAATTTACATTGGTCTATTTTTCATTTTGTCCTTAATAAAAAGATAGCAAAAAACTACCGACTTTAAGTTAAAAATCGGTAGTTTTTATTTTTGCGCGCGTTTTTTAACCGCTTTGCGTGCGATTAATTACGTTTTCAATAAAAATTATAAATTCTCCGCAATTTTATCTGCTTACCGTGAATTATACCTTACTACTGCTCAAAAAAGTCATCGTCAATGTCATATAATTCATAAGTTTGACTAACTTGTACTCCCACTTTATATTGGATCATCAAGTTAGTAAGCATTTCACCATCATTAGATTTTTGCGTTACTACGGATTGTCCGTTTGTACCTTTGTAGCCCATCGCATTTAAAAGTTTTACCATCATTTCTTCAAATTGATACGGATCAGTCTTTCGCAACTTTGCAATCAAGGTTTCTGAAAGATCACTATTTTGCTTTTCAAACCAATCTTTAATTTGTTTTTCGCTTAATTCAAAGGTTTGTTCTTCAGTAATTTCGTTGTCAAATTCTTTTTTACTCTTTATTTTCTTCTGATGCTCTAAATAAGCAGGCTGTGAGTGAATATATTCTCGCGTAATGTTTAACCCATATTTATTCAAAGCATGTTGGCCGAGAGTAGTAATCTGATACAAGCCTCTTTTGGGTGCAGCTAATAAACCCGAAATTTTTAAATCACTCAAAGCCCAATTAACTCGGTCTGCTGCTACTAAATCATGGTATTTTGACGAATACCGTAATGTCATAAGTTCTTCTGGTAAGTTAATTTCATTTAAAACGCTTTGTATTAATTCTTGTCTTTTCCAGAGATTTTTAGTACTTGTAACTTGTAAAATAGGTCCGAGAAAAGCATCCCAAGTTGGCATTCCATTATCACTGTGTTTTAAAGTTTTGTAGTCTATCATTATCTTGAACCATTTTATTCCATTCCTCTGGAGTTAAGATCTTATCACTATGCGATTGCCCCATCCCTTTTTGCAATGACTTTCGATTTGCTGAAGTAGATAATAAGTATTGTGTTTCTTGAGAAACTTGTTGATTTAAGGATATGGTTTCTTGCTCTTTGTTATGAATTACTTTATCTGCTGGTATTATTTTATTCACTTCAAACCTTCTCTTTTACTAAATCTTACTATAACTTCAAGATATTAGTTTTCCTCTTCAAAAAAGTCATCTAGTTCATAAGTAGTAATTACTTTCTTAGTCACATAAAGTTCGTATTTAGCAATTAATTCTAGCAAGTGATCGCCATCGATTAAAGTAATTACTCTTGTTCCTGCACGGGATGCTTTAATTGCGTCTCTAGTAAAAGTTGAAGTAATAATAAAAATTCCATATTCAGCTCTGAATTTATCTATTGCACCACGAAATTTATCAATTTCAGGGGATGAAACTGAGTTGCTCGGATTCCATCTTTTAGCTTGAATCGCTACACGCGCAGTTCTAAAATCATCTTAATGCTCATTTTCATGATTAAATATTATAAGCTATTTATCTAAATTTTGAGTGAAAACTTATTTATCTAAAATGATTTGTATTCGTTTTACAACAGATTGAGACAGTTTTTTTATACCGTCATAGGTCGATTCATAAAATAAGATCATTTTTGTTGCAATATCGAATGGTAAACGTTCGTTATAGTCCTTTTTATAACTTTCTTTACTACAAATTATTATAACTTTCTTGTTCCAAGCATGCGCAAGTCCTAGTTCATAATAAACATTTGAATTCTTTCCACTTAAATCTGCAACAATAATATGTGAATTTCGTATATCCTTAATAATGTCATTTAAAATATCATTATCACCCTTACCATCGAAAATATCTCCCGATTTATTGAGCCTAAAATCAACCTTTTTTTCTACTAATTGATCCTGTATTGCATGCATCACACTTTCAGTATCAGAAGTAAAAGGTAATATATAGAATCCCTTTGTAAAAGATACTTTATTTTTAATAGGATCATCAAAAGTCCTAGAATTAACTTTTTCATTCCAGTTACTCAAAAACCATTTATTTTTCTTCTTACTGAAGAAAATTCTTTTTTCGTGAATATAAAGAATATTATTAATAGCATTTATAGCTAATCGCTGGACTTGTGGGATTAACATCTGATACTCAATTATCAGATCATTATCTTCATTAATAGAATCAAGTGCTTTTCCAGCATTTTGTCTACTTAATAATTTATTGAGAAGAAGTGAAACTCTATCATTTTTTATGGCATACATCAGCATGTCTTCAAAATAGATCCATCTACTTTTTGCATGTCCCTTCTCGTCAAGATAATCCATTGGAAATCCGATCTCGTATGAAATATCACAAATTTTAGGACCACTTAAATGTAATAATTTTATACTAATATCTTTTCCATTTATTTTAATCCGTCCGATAGATGTATCTCCATCTAGAATTTTTATGATCTTACTATCATTTAATACCATCCAATCGTTTTTATTCATTATTTTGTTATCCACTCTCCTTTATCATTTTTTTATTAATCAATAAGATGAAATTAAGATAAAATTCTTGCAAATATTGTTTTCTAAATAAAGTGAATTAATATGAAGCAGACTTATTTTTGCAACCTACTTTTAACAGCTGCGATAATTTAGTAGAAATTCGTCGTTGCTCAGATAGGGGTGGAAGTGGAATGATCATTTCTAGTAAATCCTTTCCCGGCAAATTTGGTTGCGCACTTCCATTTCTATGTCTTTTAATAAAATCTATATTTAGAGAAGAAGACAGGATATAATACAAAAAATCCACATTTTGTTCTTGAAGAAAAGTTCTAATAATAATTAAGGATGAGGCAATTGCCCCATTATTAATATTTACTATTCCTACTTTTCCTAAAGAACCTCTTATACAATATAAAATATCATTTTTTTCTATAAAACCTGATCGTAGCAAATTATATCGGTCTTTAGAAATATAATTAAACTTATCCTCTTCAATATATTTATTAGTCGAAAGACAGGCTGCATTTAAAAAAGGAATTCCCTTAGATTGCCAATATTTTTTACTAGGATAATTTTTTCCTCTATCTCCATTAATTGTAGCTATAACCTCACCCAATCTCACCCATTTCCAACTATCAGGAATCTCAAATGGTTTCTCTTCATCAGTAATCGGCGGAAGTGGCTTACTCCTTTTGATCTTCTTTTCTTTAATCAATTGTTCCTTCTCAGCCTTAATCTTCTCAAGCAATACACTTGCTGGCTCATCGTTTGGATCTTGTTCAACCAATTTTCCGCGCATAGCTAAATCTAACACCTTCGACTTCAGCAAAGTCTGAAGTTTTGCGTATTGTTGAGTAGAAGATTCGACTTTGCGAAGCAAAGCGAATAGCTGCGCTATTTTAGCAGCGATTCGACTTTGCTCCTCAAGTGGTGGAAGAGGAATTTTAAGTTCTTGAAGTAAAGTTTTATTTAAAGTTTTTCCCTTAATAGCTGGGGTAAACTCGCCCATATTACTGATTAACGGCAGAATATAGTATAGATAATCGCGAGTTATATAATTTGTATTGATAAAAGGATGAATGGAGATTATTGCCTCATTATGCACAGCGGGTACTTTTAATATACAAACTTTTCCAATAGATAATTTAAAACTCATTAATAAAGTATTTGCTGGGACTAATTCATTTTTGAATTTATCCTCTAAAGCACTTTCACTGATTTTTTCTTTAGTCTCTTTTAAATACTTTTCATTTTTAATATCGCCAATAGAAACCCATGGAATTGTTCCATTATTCCAATATTCTGTCATTCCTCTACTTGGTGTTTTCCCTAATGAAAATTGTACGATCTCACCAAACTTAACCCATTCCCAACTATCAGGAATATCAAATGGCTTTTCTTTACTTGTAATTGCTTTTAGAGATTTATTCTTCCTAATTTTTTTCTCTTTAATTAATTTTTGTTTTTCTAATTTAATCTTTTCAAGCAATACAGTCGCAGGCTCATCATTTGAATCTTGTTCAACCAATTTTCCATGTATAGCTAAATTTAAAATTTTCTCTCTTAAAGCCTTAGCATCAAAATCTAATGTATTAGTCTTCATCGTCAATTCCTTCTAATGCCTTATTAAGTTCCGCAATTGCATCACTAATTGCTTTGGACTTTTCGTTCATTTCATTTAGTATTTCATTAATTGAACGGGTATCCTGATGTTTTTCCTCATTCATCCATGAAATATCTAAACTTGTATTGGGGCGCTTCTTAATTTCATCAATGCTAAACTTGCGCCAACGACCATTAGGATTTTTTTCTGCATCCCAAGTCTCTTCCCTCTTGGAGATATCATCAACATTGAATACTTTTTCAAAGGCTTCAAAATCTTGGTCATTCAAAGGATTACGCTTACCAAATGACCTCATTTGGTGCCGCATATCATAAATCCAAGTTTCTTTAGTACTATCCTTATCACTTTTACCTCGTGTAAAGAATAATACATTTGTTTGAACTCCTTGAGCATAGAAAATCCCGGCCCCAGCAGGTAATCTTAAAATAGTGTGTACATTACACTTATTCAATAAATCCTGTCGAATTTTTTCACCGATACCGTCTGCAAACAATACATTATCAGGAACAACTACTGCAGCACGTGCCTTGCCATTCCTTCGTAGTGAATTATAAATTATTTGTATAAAGTTAAGTTGATTATTAGCAGAAGGAAAGGTAATATCATCCCTTCCTGGTAAATCTCCATCAGTACCAAAAGGCGGATTTGTTAAAACTAAATCGAATTTCTTCATCCACATACCATTAGTTGACAATGAATCTCCCAAAGCTAATTTTCCATCCAGTCCATGAAGATATTCATTCATTAAAGCAAGTCGATGTGTATTAGGAACTAGTTCCATTCCAGAAAATGCTTCTTTAATTTGAAATTCTTCTTGTTCAGAAGAAAGAGAAGAATAATCGTCGGTTTTTTGTCTTAAATAATTATCAGCAGCTACCATAAAGCCGAATGTACCTGCCGCTGGATCATTTAGCCTTTCTCCAATTTGTGGTTGTGTTAACTTAACCATCATATTAATTAAAGCTCTAGGAGTAAAATATTGACCAGCATCCGTTTTTACTTCTTCTAGACTTCTTTGCATTAAACTTTCATATAAATTTCCCAGACTCTCTTCTCTTTCCGAAAACCAATCTAAATTATTAATATCTTTAATTAATTTTTCTAAAGTAGCAGGCGCAGAGATTGTAGTAGAAGCATTGTTATAAATAGTATTAACTTTTTGATTAGGTGTTACTTTTGGGTTACCTAGATCAATTAGAAGTTGACGATAAAAATTTAATAATTCAATGCCTTCTTTTTTTACTAAATTATTCCATCTATATTGTTCTGGAATCCCCTCTTCTTGATCTTGTTCTTCACACATCTTTAAAAATAAAAGAAAAGTTAATTCAGTTAAGTAATCTTGGGATGTAACACCTCCCTTTCGTAAAACGCCTGCTTCTTTCCATAATTTATTTGCAATTTCTTGATTATTCACAAAATTCACCTTTCAAAAATTATTGTTATACGTATAAATTTTCATTTAAAACATAGATAATTTGATCTGCATTATCTGCAAAAATTTTTTTCATTTGCTTATATCCACCTTGACGCTTAAAATAATAATTTTCATTAAATACCTCTTCTGCCCGTGGACCTAAAACCGTGTTAGCTAGTAACTGATTCTCTATTCTCTTTAACCATTGTCTTTGCACCATATTCCAATCAGCCATACCATATACCTTTTGCATTGCATTATGGATACGGACATTATGATCGACTAATTCAGATCCAACAGCAGCCTGACGAATGAAACTAATAATATCTGCCGTTGTCTGGACTTGATTTGCACTCTTCCATGCAGTTTGAAGGTCGTTTTCTTTAAAACCTTTCTTTTCAAGCTCTAACTTAATTTTCTTTAATTCATCGTAAGTTAGATCTTTTGGCCTAGTTGCTACAATCTGCAGAGCAGGAATTTCATTTACATTCTCTTTAATAAATTTATTAAAGCTCTCAATATAATCTTCTGGATTTGAGTTTCCTTGGCCATAACCTCTTTCAATGCCCAAATATTCATCTGGTTCATTTGAAATGTACTGCTTATGACTACCGGTAGACAATCTATCTAATTGCTCAAAGTTTTTCCATTCTTTTAAAAATTCTTGATTATTTAAGCGTGGTAGATCTCTTGCCCATTGATCAATTGAATTAATTTCAGTTAAACGTTCAAATTCTTTTCGTTTTGAATCATTCATTCGTTTAATCTTTCGATCAATAGCGGCTGTCATATCAATTTGATATTGCTTAAAGTTGTCATTAACTTCAAATTGATGCTTTTGATCAATAAAGTAATGAACATCGTGACTTACATTCTTCACAACAGGTTTCATATTCGTTACTTTATTCATTGCGTCATAAATTCCAACAGCATCATAGATATTAAAGACAGATTTATGAATTTCAGGACATAGTCTAGTCGCACGTCCAAGCATCTGTTCATAAAGAATTCTTGACTGTACCCGTCTCAAGAAAACTAAATTAGTAATCTCAGGAACATCAACACCAGTAGTTAATAAGTCTACAGTTACCGCAATATTAGGATTCTTTTCATTCTTAAAAAGCTTAATTTCATTATTTGGATGTCTAATTGATCCGGTAATTTTCTCAATTGCATCATCGTCAACAGGATTACCAGCATTCTTAAATGATTCCTTTAATAGTCTTACTACCATATCAGCATGTGAGTCAGTCGCAGCAAAAATCAGTGTCTTTCCTAATTCTAGATCATTAGGATTCAAACAATTTTGAGCTAAGTAATCGCACACTACTCTGTTAAAACTCTCAGTAATTACTCGCTTATTGAAGTCTTTTACCTCAAAATTCATATTATCTGGTAGCTTTTCACTTTTAATTGATTCACTTGATTGATCAAACAAATCAATTTCCGCACCCTTCTTAAAATGAATTCCTTCCTGAGATAGTTTAGTTTTAATGATTGTTGGCGCATCATGATCAACTAAATAATTATCTAAAACTGCCTGCTGATAACTGTAAGAATATACTGGTTTACCAAAGATATCAGTTGTTTGAAGAGCTGGAGTTGCTGTCATTCCAATTGCTGTAGCATCAAAATAGTCAACTACTCTCCGGTATTGGCTAACATAATCATTTTGATCGTAAAAATGATATTCTTTCTCACTAAGTTCTTTATCTTCAGCATATCCACGGTGTGCTTCATCTACAATGATAAAATCATATTGACCAACTGATGGTTTCTCTTCTTTATCATCATTATAAAAAAGCCGCTTGATCATCCCTTGAACTGTCGCAATTTGAATCTTAGTTGAAGCATCTGGTAATTTATCTTTAAGTTCCTTAACACCATAAATACTTGCAATCGAAAGATTACCAATTTTGTTATCTTTTATTGCATCGGCTGTTTGCTGCCCTAAAGAATTACGGTCAACTAGATACAGAATACGACGCGCACGCTTATGCTTTAATAAGCGATACATCAAGGCAATCGCAGTTCTAGTTTTACCCGTTCCAGTTGCCATAGCAAGTAAAACACGCTTTTTACCATCTTTAATGGCTTCTTCGATACTTTTAATTGCTTCAACTTGGTAATCACGATCTGCAAATTTAGGAAAATCTTGATCGTCTACTAAATCTTGATCTGCTAGCTCAGGATTCTGAGAAGTTAATTTCAAAGCTAAGTCTTCTGGATGATGGAACTCTTCCAAAGCGTATGCACTTTCTTTAGGATTTCGTGCATCCCAGAACCAAATCCCTGATTTTTCCTTATATTGCTTTAAATATGGTCTCCCATTTGCAGTATAAATAAAGGGCACCTTGTATTCACCCATATCATTATCAACTAATAGATAATCTGATCTGAACGGAACTCCACGAGAGTACTCTTTGGGTTGCGCCATTTGACCTGCAATATCTTGATCCCATTTTTTAGCTTCTACAATGCCATAAAATTCTAGACCCTTAAATAAAGCATAATCAGCGCGCTGACCATTTGGAAGAACCCATTCAGCAATCGCCATGTTATGACCCTTTTGAGGAGCATTTTTATACTTCCAATTATTCAAGTTTTCACTATCTGCTTCCCAACCTGCTTGTTGAAGTTGCCGATCAATTAATTGACGAGTTTCCGCTTCAGTAAGCTGATGTTTTTTAGCAAATTGAACACTAATTTTGTGACGTTTAGCTTGAATTTCTTTAGATACTTCTACTGGCTTTTGAGCTGTTCGAGCTTCTTCCAGCTCTTTCTTTAGCTGTTCAATTTGTTCCTGTTGAAGTTGGAAAATATTAGCTTGATCTATTGGCGTTTTATATTCCTTTACTTCATCTTGTGAATATACTTCTAAAAAGTAGTTCCAAATAATATAAGCCTTTTTATCAACTTCAAGTGCCTGCTTTTTAGAAACGATAAATTGATGATCATGATTGGCTAAATTTCTAATATGACGAATATCATCTAAATATTTTGTAACAATTGGTGGATAGTCACCACGATATTTAAGTTCATTTATACGATCGATCTGTTTTAGATTCCAGTCTCCAAAACCTTCAAGGTGCATAATTTCACGAGTTAATTGTTCAGCAAAATTGCCAAAAACGGCAACACTACTTTTAGGGTCAGAATAAATTAAACTCTCCGCACTAGTGGCTAATTTTGCATATTGTCGATATTCTTCTTCAGTTGTTTGAAAATTAGACATCCTACAATCCTCATTCTTCATAATTCTCTTTTTCTATTTTACCCTGAATGTCCATTTAACAACAAGTTCATTAAGAAAACACGTTCGTTTACTTTACATAATAAAAAATATGAACCAAGCAAAAAAGCTGACCTCACAGCCAGCTTTTCTACTATTCTTCACTATTCAATTCATCTAACATATCTTGCATATCAAGATCATCTGGTTGGACTTGCAAGTACTTCTTAATCAATTCCTTAGTTGTTGGAATCTCACGCAATTCATAGAATAAGCTAATCATCTGTCTTAAGAAACTTGCATTATTTTGAAAGGCTGGATACGCAAGCAAGAATTCACTCTTAGCCTTATCATAGTCTTCAAGTCTTTGGTAAGAAACAGCCAAATTCCAGTGAGCTTGTGGCTCTAACTCTTCATCGTCAAGATCCTTGAACAAGCTAATATTAGCCTCATCTTGGTGCTGGTGAAGATATAAGTTAGACAACTGCAAGCGCAAATCACTATTGTCAGGAGCAACCTCAAGTCCCTTTTTAAGCAAGCGTTCTGCTTCATCTAATTGGTTCAAGTTAGCAGCAGCTTTGGCGCCCAAGCTATACAAAACTTCATCTAATTCGTTATAAGATAGACCAGTTTGCGCAGTTCTGAGCACTTCCTCATTATTGTCTTCTGCGGCATAAGCTTGGGCAAGAAGTGGATAGGCATTTACATAATCAGGTTGAGTTTCAATTACCTGGTCTAAATACTTAATTGCAGCCTTATTATCGTTAGCAGAAAGCATAATTAAGCCAGCTTCATAAAGAGCATCAATACTTAAAATATCATTTTCATGACTCTTAATTTCATTTGCTGCTTCTTCATACTCACCCAATTTAGCAAGACAAGCTGCAATTCTTTGACTTAAAACTACTTCACCAAAAGTCTTATTATTTTTAGCTAATTCACGGTATAAGTCTAAAGCTTCGCTGTAGTCACCGCTAAGATAGTCTAATTCAGCCAAGCCAAAGTTAATGGCATCTTCATCAGGAGCTAATTTATGAGCTTCTAAGAGTTTTTGATGGGCCGTTTCAATTAGTCCATTACTTTGATAGTAATCAGCTAAATCAAGCAAACTTTCAAGGTAAGCATCACTATCTGGCTTTACATCATAAAGTAGCTGCAAGCCATCGTCTTCATCCCCATCATTTAACAAAATTTCAGCTAAATAGACCTTAAACAAGTCTTCTTTAGGAAACTGTCCAATCAAAAAACGGTAAACTTCTTTAGAAAGATCAGTAAAACCAAGATCAGTTAAGTTTTCAGCTAAAGAAGCAAGGATTTCTGGATCATCATTATCTAAAGCCTTTTTCAAGAGAATTCGATTATCAGAAAAATCATGATTTTGAATTGCATCTAATAGTTGTTCAGAATAAGTCATTTTTTCACTCTTTTCATTTGTGCTCTCACAATAATTGTACACAAAAAACGTGCCAAGCTATACAACTTAGCACGTTTTTATTTTGCTAGTAACTGAACAATTACTTAACAGCATCCTTAAGAGCCTTACCTGGCTTGAATGCAGGAACCTTAGAAGCTGGGATTTCGATTTCAGCCCCAGTTTGTGGGTTACGACCCTTACGAGCTGCACGGTGACGTACTTCAAAAGTACCGAAACCGATCAATTGAACTTTTTCACCCTTAGCAAGATCTTCTTGAATAGAGTTAAAGATTGCATCAACTGCAGCAGCAACTTCTTTCTTGGTTAAGTCAGTTTTAGCAGCAACTTCAGAAACTAATTCTGCCTTGTTTGCCATTCCACTTCACCTCCCAAAATGAACTAATGATATTTTTAAACAAAAACCTTTGAAAATAAGAAAAATGAGTTATTCATTTATTCCCTGCAATAAAATTAGCACACTAAGACGCTTAGTTGCAAGCTTTTTCGCAGATATATCCCTATTTTTTTGAAATTTAAGGCTTATTTACGTTTTCTAGCTAAGATTTTAATTGGTGTTCCCACAAAATCAAAGTTTTGTCTTAATTGATTAATTAAAAATCTCTGGTATGAGAAGTGAAGCAACTCTGGATCATTTACAAAGACGACAAATGTTGGCGGCGTGACAGCAACTTGGGTCATGTAGTAGATTCTTAATCTCTTTCCATTAACAAGTGGAGTTGGTGTAATTCTAGTTGCTTCAAGAAGCAAGTCATTCAAGACACTAGACTGAATTCTACGAGTTTGATTTTCATGAACTTCTTTAACAAGCTTCAAGATATCTGGAACTCTTTGACCCGTCTTAGCAGAAACGAAAATAATTGGAGCATAGTCTAAGTATTGGAACTCTCTTCTGATTGTATCTTCAAAGTCCTTCATACTTCTACTGTCTTTTTTAGGCAGATCCCACTTATTTACAACAATAATTACACCGCGGCCTGCGTCATGAGCGTATCCTGCTACGTGCTTATCTTGTTCACGAATACCAGTGCTTGCATCTAAGACTAAAAGTGTAATATCACTTTCTTCAATAGCACTGATCGCTCTTAAGACAGAATACTTCTCGGTCTTTTCATAAACCTTACCACGCCGTCTGATGCCGGCTGTATCAACGATAGTATACTTTTGCCCATCATTGGTAAAAGTCGTGTCAATGGCGTCTCTAGTCGTTCCTTCGATATTAGAAACAATTACACGTTGTTCACCTAAAATAGCATTTACAAGTGAAGATTTACCAACATTTGGACGTCCAATCACACTAAAGCGAATTGAACCGTCTTCATGCTGGTTAGCCTTGTCGCCAAATTCACCAACAATAGCATCTAGTAAATCTCCCATTCCAGTTCCATGACTACCAGAAACTGGGATTGGGTCGCCTAATCCTAAGCTGTAAAAGTCATAAATATCTGTTCTTTGCTCAGGATTATCAGCCTTATTAATGGCTAAAATAACTGGTTTCTTAGTTCGATAAAGCATTTTAGCAATTGTTTCATCCATGTTAGTCATATGTTGAGTAACATCTCCTAACATTACAATTACATCTGCTTCATCAATGGCAATTTCAGCTTGTGCCTTAATTTGTTCTTCAATTTCACCAGAGTCTAGAGTAATACCACCAGTATCAATCAGGATAAATTCATGACCCATCCATTCCGCACGAGCATAAATTCTATCTCTAGTAACTCCAGCCTTATCTTCAACAATAGCTACACGAGAATTAATAATTCTGTTAAAAATAGTTGACTTACCAACATTTGGACGTCCAACTAATGCAACTACGGGTAATGACATATTATTTCTACCCCTTTCTATCTAATGAAATAAAAAAAGCTGACCGGAGTCAGCTTTTTTTAGACTAATGACGATTAATCCTTATCTTTAAGTTGATCACCAATAATGTCACCTAAAGCAAAACCGTTGTCATTGTCATTCATGTACTTATCAGCTACAGAATCTTGACGACGACGTGGACGTGAGTTGTTTTCACTCTTAGCAGCATTAGGATCAGCTTGCTTGATTGACAATGAGATTCTTCTGTCACTTGGGTCAACACTTAAAACTTTAACTTTAACAGTTTGACCAACCTTTAAAACATCACTTGGCTTATCAACATGCTTGTTAGCAATTTCTGAAACGTGTACTAAGCCTTGAATTCCATCAGCTACTTCGATGAATGCACCGAATGAAGTTAAAGTCTTAACTTCACCTTCAATGATGTCGCCTTCATGTAAGCCTTCAGTAGCTTCTTCAAATGGGGATGGTAAAGTTTGCTTAATTGACAGGGAGATTCTGTGTCTATCGTCATCAATACCGATAACTTTAACCTTAACATCTTGACCAGCCTTCAATACATCACTTGGCTTATCAACATGCTTGTAAGAAATTTCTGAAATGTGAACTAAGCCGTCCACACCACCAACGTCAACAAAGGCACCAAAACCAGTTAAACGTGATACTTTACCTTCAACAGTGTCACCTACAACTAATTGTGAAGCAACGTTTTCGAAAGCTTCTTCACGTTCTTGTTCGATTAAGTCTTTTCTTGAAAGAATTAATCTGTTCTTGTTAGGATCAATTTCAGTGATCTTCAAGTTCATCTTCTTGCCAATGTAAGGCTTCAAGTCAGAAACGTAACGGTTAGAAATTAAAGAAGCTGGTAAGAATCCACGTGTACCAACGTCAACTAATAAACCACCACGAACAGCACCAGTTACAGTACCTTCAACAGTCTTGCCTTCTTCGAAGACCTTTTCTAATTCCTTGTAAGCTTCTCTTTCCTTCAAACGAGTAACTGAGAAGAAGAATTCACCGTTTTCCTTGTCGCCACCAGCTCTTCTAAGAACTAAAGCTTCAAACTTATCACCAGGTTTTACCAATTGGTTCAAATCTGCATTACGGTCGTTAGTGAATTCACGCTTAGTGATTACACCTTCAACACCTGCATTTTCAACACCAACAGCGATTTGTCCATCTTCAACACTTAAAACTTCAACGTTAACAATGTTGCCGACTTCAACTCCCTGCATTTCTTTTAGAGCATCTAAGAATTGATTACTATTATCTGTCATAATTACCTCCCAATATCATACTTTATTTTAAAGTACTTGATATCTTTTTTCCACACTTTTGTTTAATTTTTTTGCTTTTTTTGAATTATCTCGGTTATTTTGGCTACAACTTCATCAATTGTTAAGTTTGTAGTATCTAATTCAATTGCATCATCTGCTTTTTTCAATGGAGAAATTTCACGATGCGAATCTTTATAGTCTCTAACTTCAATATCATGTTCGATATCTTTTAAGTCTTGATGAATGCCTTTTTCTTGAAAATCTAAGAAGCGTCTCTTAGCTCTTGATGCAACACTAGCGATTAAGAAAATTTTTACCTCTGCATCTGGTAAAACTGTCGTTCCAATATCACGACCATCCATAATAACATCGTGCTTGCCGGCCATTTCACGCTGCAATTCAACCATCTTTTCACGAATTGATCTTAAGGCAGAAACTTGAGAAACGTTCTCTGTAATTTCAGGTGTTCTGATGTCAATTGAAACATCCTTACCATTTACATAAACCTTTTGTTCTCCATCTTCTTGCTTAAAATCAATTGTACTATGGTCGATTAAGTTCAAAATTGCCTTTTCATCCCCATAGTCAACGTTATTATCGTGTGCAATTAACGTACATGCTCGATACATTGCACCAGTATCGATATAAATATAGCCCAAATTATGTGCGATAATTTTAGCAACTGTACTCTTCCCCGCTGATGCAGGACCATCAATAGCTACTTGCATTAAATAATTTAGTCCTTTCTTTTTCATTCAAAGTAAATTCTACCATAAAACAAAAAACAGAAGTCAAATGACTCCTGCTAAATGAAATTATTTTTATTATTTAGACTTTAAAAGTTACGTCTTACAAATTTTTCTAAAACTGGCAATAAGGTCTTAGCCAATAATAGAACGACAATACTGTTAATTATCCCTTTAATTAGGTTAAAAGGTACAATCGCTGAAACAATGTAAGTTAAAAGCGATGAGTTGAGCTTAAAGCCCATTAAAGAAATATACATTGGAGTTAAAACGAAGTAGTTTGCTAAAGACATTACTACCGTTAAAGCAATTGTTCCGACGGCTAATCCCAAAATTTGATATTGTACTTTGTCTTCATGCTTTTTACTAATAAAGTAGAATGGCAAGATATAAGCTAAACTTGCTAAAAATGCAGCTAATTGACCAATCATTGAAATTGGATTAAATCCCGAAATAAAGAGGCTCAATAATGATTTAAAAAGTGCAATCATTGTCCCGCCCAAAGGACCAAAAACCAAAGTACTTAAAGCTACTAATGAATCAGAAAAATCCATCTTTAAGTAATCAAAACCAGGAATAATTGGTACTTCAATCTTCATAATCAAAAATGCTAATGCACCAATCATTGCCCAAGCGAGCCAGTAGGCTAATCTTACATGACTTAAACTTGTTTTTCTTTGCATGATAGTTCCTCCATCACATACAAAAGGTCTGTCGCTTCAGCAACAGACCTTATTAATCATCTAAATCATGTTTAATTCTTTAGTCTGTCTTCTTCCATCTAGACTATAACTATCGGTACCTGAGGTTCAACTACATGTGTAGCTCGCGGACTCTAACCGCCGGTCGGGAATTTCGCCCTGCCCTGAAGACAACATCCTTGTATTTATTTTTTACAAGTAAATAATAATACTTCTTGGTAGAATTGTAAACATTATTGTTTTTTATTATTTTAATTTTATTGATTGGCCAATACTAATACTATCAGCTGACTCTAAATCATTAATTTGCTCTAAGTGGTGCACTGAAGTGTTATTTTCACGGGCAATCTTTGATAAAGAATCTCCCTCTTGCACAGTATAAGATCTTGGTGCTTCATGTTCTGAGGAACTGCTGCCACCATTGTTTTGCCAAGTATTTTGATTAGTTTGAGTCGAGTTTTGAGTTGATTGTTGGCTTTGATCTTGAGTAGTAGTTTGACTAGCACTAGATTCATAAGATTGCGTACTACTACTTTGACTAACCTGACTACTTTGAGATTCTGACTGACTAACAACAGCTGGTGTTGTATCTTGAGATTGACTTGAAGAACTTTCTTCTTCTCTTCTCACACTGCTACTCTTAGACTTACTCTTCTTAGAAGAGCTGTGCTTACTCTTTTTACTTTTAGTCTTGTGAGACTTAGAAGATGAGCTTTTTGAAACCTTAACGCTCTTTTCAGCTAAGTTATTAGAGTTAGCGTGTAATCTTGAAGAAACAATCGGAATTAATGCAATTATAATTATCGCAACAATAATCAATCCAGCCCAGAGCTGACTATGATGTGGGACTTTTGGACTGCCTTCTGATTGAGTAGATTTTCTAGAAGTAACTTCTGGCGTTGATTCTGATTCTGACTCCCGATGATGCATTGCCCTTCTAGATGTTTTAGGACGCTCAAAATGCTTGTAAGGGCCTTTTGGTTCTTTATTGTCCTGAGATTTATTTTCCTTCATTCAAAAGTCCTCCAAATTATAGATTATTAGTTTTATTTTATCATAGCTTTTAATAAAGCGTTAGTCAGCTAAGTGATTTAAACGAAAGACTTCTTCATTCGTTAATTCACGATACTCGCCCGAATTTAATGACTTTAAAGTTAAAAAGGCATATTTTTCACGAGCTAATTTCTCTACAAAGTGATGTACTGCTTCAAACATTCTCTTAACTTGGTGGTAGTGACCCTCATGGATAGTCAATTGAACAATTTGAGTCTTCTTTTTCTCATCAGTCTTTAAAATCTTTAACTTAGCTGGTGCACTCTTTCGTCCATCAATACGCACACCATGAGTAAGAGAGCGTATCTCTTCTGGAGAAAGGATTCCCTTAATCTTTGCTACATAAACCTTTGGCACTTCGTTACGTGGGTGCATTAACTTATTTGCTAATTCACCATCGTTTGTCATTAATAATAAGCCAGATGTATCGTAATCAAGACGCCCTACTGGATAAAGGCGATATGGTACATCTTCAAAGAAATCAACCACTGTCTTTCTTCCTTTGTCATCGCTTACTGAAGAAATGACACCACGTGGTTTATAAAACAAGTATGTATGAAGAGCTTCTTTTTCAATTGGAACTCCATTTACTTCAATCTTGTCGCTAGGTTCAACTTTTGTTCCTAGTTCAGTAACTTTTTTACCATTAACAGTTACTTGTCCTGCTGTAATCATCTTTTCAGCCTTACGTCTTGAGGCAATTCCTGCCTGCGCAATTACTTTTTGTAATCTTTCAGCCATTTTACTCACCCTCATCAAAATTAATTTCTTTATTTCTACTATCATCCTGATTAAATAGGTTCACAGGATTATCATCTGCTTCAAATTCTTCAATTACTGGTAAATCAGCCAAACTTTCATAGTTAAAGTACTGTAAAAAGTAATCGGTCGTTACATATAAGTTAGGATGGCCTGGGACATCCTTTTTTCCATCTACTTTGATTAATCCACGCCAAACCAAAGTTTGCAGCGCACCTGCTGAGTTAACTCCTCTTAAGTCATCAATTTCAACTCGCGTAATTGGTTGTCGATATGCAATAATCGACAAAATTTCAAGTGCTGACTGACTTAGATTCTTAGATAGATCTTTTTGGAAAAATTTAGAAATAATATCTCCGCATTTCGGACTAGTCGTTAACTTATAAGTTTGGTTGATACAAATTAACTGCAAACCTGAATTTTTATCATTTTTCAATCGGTCCTTAAGATGATTAGCTAATTCTCTTAGGGCAGCTGGAGAAATTTCTAACAACTGTAGTAAATTCTCAGTTTCTAAACCATCATCCCCCGCTGCATAAAGTAAGGCTTCTAATTCTGCTTCTTTACTTGCCATTAATCTCAACTTTCTCTAACTCTAGATCACCAAAATCTCTATTTTGCTTTACCAAAATTTTATGATCACGACATAATTCTAAAACTGCTAGGAATAACCCAATTACTTGATCAAGATCTTGAAAGTTTTTAATACAATCAAAAAAACTAGTCGATCTTTTCTTTTGTAACCTGTTTTTTAAAAAGCTTGTCATTTCTTCAATTGAAGTCTCGTGAACCTCAATTTTTCCAACTTGTGGCTTTCTCAGTTTGAATCGCTCTAAGACTACTTTAAAAGTATTTGCAAGCTCATCACTTGTAATTTCTCCTAAAGGAAGTGGTTCAATCTCTTTTTTAGGGGAAACAGATGGATCCTTTGCCACTGTAATTGGCATTTCTTCATCTCTTTTTTTAAAATATTCGGCAATTCTTTGAAAGACTGAGTACTGCACTAGTTGCTCAACAAGTTCAGTACGTGGATCTTCTTGATACTGATCTTCCTCAATAAAGTCATTTTTAGGAAGTAAATATTGAGACTTAATTCTAAGTAATGTTGACGCCATCACAAAATACTCTCCAGCAATTTGTAAGTCCAAAGTTTGCCAGCGAGCTAAATTAGCTAAATATTGTCCCGTAATTTTTGCAATTGGAATATCATAGATATCTATTTTTTGTGACCTGATTAAGTGTAAAAGTAAATCTAATGGTCCCGTAAAATTAGGAAGATCTAAAGTTAATTCATCAACATTATTCATCAGTTTTATTTTCCTTTAAATAATTTAATAAAGATGCCCAATTAGGTAAGGCAGTAATCATTTTATCAGGATAAAGATGCTTTAGGTCATTCATTACCAATTGCTTTGTTTTTTCATCACGCATCGTCGGATCAAGAGATAAATAGCGAATAATAATAAAATCTTTCTCTTCTTGAATACCAACAATACCGCGAGCATTACCATCTTGTTGATAGATAAGAACCTCGAATTGATTGGAATCGCTAGTATACAGTTTCATCTCTTCTTGCAGATTCTTAATATTTTTAAAATCTGGGAGATAAGATAAATATCCCATTACAGTTTTTTCGTAATCTTTTTTATATTTGCTGATCATAATAGTTAGGCACGTGGATGTGCTTGATTGTAAACCTCCAAAATATGTTTCTGCGTCAGATTAGTATAAATCTGCGTAGTTGTAATATCACTATGGCCCAAAATCTCTTGAACCACTCTTAAATCTGCCCCATTTTCTAATAAATGAGTCGCAAAAGTATGTCTAAGAGTATGTGGTGTAACATTTTTGGTTATTCCGATAAGTTGACAATATTTTTTTATCTTTTGCCAAACAGCTTGTCTCGTCAATTGACGACCATGATTATTTAAGAAAATCACATCAGTAAATTGACCGCTTTTTAAGACTTGATTCTCTCGGACATCTTTTTGATATTTCTCTAACCATGATAAAGCAACTTCGGTAATTGGAACAAGACGTTCTTTTGATCCCTTACCCAGAACTCTAATAATTTTTAATTCGCTATGAATATCGCCAGTACGTAAATTAATTAATTCACTAACCCGCATTCCAGTTGCATAGAGCACTTCAAGTATAGCTCGATCTCTAATCCCCAAACGAGTATTAGTATCAGGAGCATCCAATAATTTAGTAACTTCTTCCTCACTAAGAGCGGTCGGCAATCTACGTTCGCTTTTAGGTGAATCAATTTTAACTAAAGGATCACGTTCAATTATATCTTGCCGCAAAAGCCATTGATAAAATTTTCGTAAGCTAGAGATCATTCTGCTGATTGAAGTTGTGGCTTTTCCCTTATCTTTTTGTGTTGCAAGAAAAGCATCAACTACTAGATAATCAACTTCCCAACTTGTTTCATTCTGATCTTCTAAATAACTTAAATATTCTTCTAAATCAGTTCGGTAAGAAACAATTGTATTGGGACTTAAGCCACGTTCTACTTGACTAAATCGTAAATAATCTTCTAAATTATCCTTCATTATCTGTGTCTGAGTCATCTTTTTCTACCAAGCTAATTGTTCCTGCATCTTTATCTTCAGTAATTAACCCATCCTTTAATAAATGTCCCAAGGCACGTTTAAAAGCTGATTTAGAAATACCAAAGTGATTTTTAATCTCTTGGGCATCACTCTTATCGTAAAATGGTAGAGTTTTTGTAGCTTCACGACGTAAACTTACTAAGATCATTTGTGCGTCATCGTCAATTTCTTCAAATCCACGAGGAAGAACACTTAAGTTCAATCTACCATATTGACTAACTCCAATTACACGTCCCTTAATCTTTTGACCTAGTCGTAATGGACGAAACATTTCAGACTTATGAACAAAGGCTAAGTAGTACTGATCAGTAATTACAAAGGAACCTACTTCATAATTTCTATAAACAGTTCCGGACATATTTTTATTCTCTAAATGTGCTGGGAAATTAGCAGCTAATTGCTCAAAGACGTTTTCTTCAGCCATTTTAGCCCAAATACGTTCTTTTTCATCAGTTTCAAGACGTACTAATAAGCGATCGTCTTTCTTTGGCCATTGATCCTTTTCAAGTGGAAGATCATCTAAAGATACAACAACATCTTTGTCGTTCAAACCAATATCTAAGAAAACACCCAAGTCACGGCGCACTTCTGTTACAGTTGCCCAACCATACTGATCTTTTTGAGCAAAAGGATAAAATTGTGTCATTTCTTTCTTTTTATCCTTATTTTCATAAATAAAGCCTTGTACTTCATCACCTAAATGGATTGGTTCATCTTGTGTAATTTCTATTTTCTTTAATTCAAAAGTTACCCCTTCAACCTGCACATAAAAAGCAGATTCATTTTCATCAGTAACTTTTCCTTTTCTTATTTCACCTAACATAATAGCGCCTCAATCCTTTTATTTTGTCTATCATCTTATAGTATAAGGAAAAAAAGACAAAAATAAAATAGCCAGCTTTCGCTGACTATTTTAATAAGCTATTTAATTCAGATTAAAGGTTAGTTGCTTCGCCTTGGTAAACAGCACCGCGACGAGCATCAACAGTAATCTTAGAACCATCCTTGATCTTTTCTACTGCATCAGTAGCACCAACGATAACTGGGATACCAAGTGAAAGACCAACAACAGCTGCGTGGCTAGTTAAACCAGAAGCTTCAACTACCATACCTGAAGCCTTCTTAATTGCTGGTAAGTAATCCTTATCAGTAGTCTTAGCAACTAAGATGTCACCATCTTGAACTTTGCTGTTAGCTTCTTCAGCAGAAGTTGCAACTACAGCTTTACCAATAACTGATTGTTCACCAACACCTAAACCTTTAACAAGTTGGGTACCAATTAATTGTAACTTCATCAAGTTAGTAGTACCAGTTTCGCCCAAAGGAACACCAGCAACGATAATTACTAAGTCGCCGTCTTTTGCAAGACCAGTTTCTTTAGCAAGTTCAGCTGCCTTTTCAAACATTTCTTCAGTAGACTTAGGCTTTTCAGTCAACATTGGCTTTACACCCCAAACAACACCTAATGAGTGTTGAATCTTGTCGTTGAAAGTCATAGCAATAATATCAGCGTTTGGACGGTACTTAGAAATCATACGTGCAGTGTAACCAGATTCAGTTGCTGCAATAATAGTCTTAACGCCCAATTCTTCAGCAGTTCTAACAACTGATTCACCGATAGCTTCAGTAACGTTTGAACCCTTGTATTCTTCGAATCTTTGAAGAGCTAACTTGTTACGCTTAGCAAGTTGCTTTTCAGTACGCATGTCGATTTCAGCCATAGCCTTAACAGCTTTAACTGGGTAAAGACCGTTTGCAGATTCACCTGAAAGCATAGTTGCGTCAGTACCATCAAGAACAGCGTTTGCAACGTCAGTAACTTCGGCACGAGTAGGACGTGGGTTTTCTTGCATTGAGTCAAGCATTTGAGTAGCAGTAATAACTGGCTTACCTAAAGCGTTACATCTCTTGATCAATTCTTTTTGTACAAATGGAACATTGATAAATGGAATTTCAACACCCATGTCACCACGAGCAACCATTAAACCATCAGAAACCTTTAAGATTTCGTCGATGTTGTCAATACCTTCTTGTGATTCAATCTTAGGGAAGATCTTTACGTATTCACAATGTGCTTCTTCAAGCAATTGACGAATGTCAAGAACATCTTGTGCTTTACGAACGAATGAAGCAAAGATGAAGTTGATACCTTCCTTCAAACCGAACTTAATATCGTTAGTATCTTTTTCAGTGATACCTGGGAGGCGGATTTCAACGCCAGGAGCGTTAACACCCTTCTTAGAACCGATTACACCAGTGTTTTGAGCTTCACAAACTAATTCTCTCTTAGCGTCATCTTTGTCCTTAATCAAAAGGTCAACTAAACCATCATCGATTAATACGTGACCACCAACGTGAGTATCGTCGTAAAGACCATCGTAGGTAACGTGGATCATGTCCTTGTTACCCTTCTTAGTGTCGTCCATAGAAATACGGATAGTGTCACCAGTGTTAATAGTGAACTTGCCGCCTTCTTGTTCAGTAGTTCTAATTTCGGCACCCTTAGTATCAAGAGCAATGCCAAGAAGTTTACCAGTCTTCTTTTCAACCTCACGAACCATGTTCATACGTGCACGGTGTTCTTCGTGGTCACCGTGTGAGAAGTTGAAACGGAATACGTTTGCACCTGCTTCAGCTAATTTAGTAATAGTCTCAACATCGTTTGAGGCTGGCCCTAAAGTACTAACAATTTTAGTTTTCTTCATCTTGAAAAAATCTCCTATAATACAAAATCAAAAACTACTTGGCTAAGTCTTTGTTTAATGAGTATAACGCATAATTACCGTGGTGTTTTGCATCAAACAAATCAAGAATATCATGGTGAGTAAGCTTGTTGTTTTCCATACCAACAGCTAAGCCGCCTTTACCTTCAAGTAATAACTTAACAGCGTAGGCACCCATTTCACTTGCTACTACACGGTCACGCATTGTTGGGCTTCCGCCACGTTGCATATGGCCCAATACATTAGCACGAGCGTCAAAGTCACCATATTTAAGAAGTTCATCCTTAAATTTTTCAGCGTCCATAACACCTTCAGCTAAAACAACGATTCCATGTTTCTTACCATTAGCAAATCCTTGCTTCAAGTTTTCAGCAATTTCCTTAATGTCAAAAGGTTCTTCTGGAATAACAATTGCGTCAGCACCGGTAGCAACGCCAACGTGCATTGCGATATCCCCACAATCACGACCCATAACATTTACAACAAATACACGTTGGTGACTTGTTGCAGTGTCACGGATCTTATCAATGGCTTCCATTGCAGTATTACATGCAGTGTCAA
The DNA here is from genome assembly GCA_948500755.1 of uncultured Lactobacillus sp. Classification (GTDB taxonomy): domain Bacteria; phylum Bacillota; class Bacilli; order Lactobacillales; family Lactobacillaceae; genus Lactobacillus. The sequence goes on from CAOOYH010000001.1 coordinate 50,164, forward strand.
AACCAATTGTGTAATCAGTATAAGGAATATCGTTGTCAATTGAACCAGGAAGACCAATAGCATTATAGCCATGTCTTGTAAGTTTCAATGCACCGTGGTAAGAACCGTCACCACCAATGACAACTAAAGCATCGATTCCGTGCTTCTTTAATTGTTCGATTCCCTTAAGTTGAACTTCTTCTTCCTTAAATTCTGGGAAACGAGCTGAATAAAGAAAAGTACCGCCGCGGCTAATTTTATCCGCAACTGTTTCAGAAGTCATTTGGAAAATATCACCAGCAACTAAACCAGCGTATCCATAACGAATTCCGCAAACTTCGATACCGTTTGCCAAAGCTGTACGAGTAACAGCTCTAATGGCAGCGTTCATACCAGGGGCATCTCCACCACTAGTTAAAATACCAATCCGTTTCATGAATTCACCTCTACGATTTTCTGTGTTTTACTCACATCGGTTTTATCGTACCATTTTTTTTACTCAATGTCTTCAAAAAAAAGCCTATTTTTTCACTAATAATCATTATAAAATAAATGTTTTCGCTTTCAACCTTATTAGGCTCAATTTTGTTTGCTTTCAAAAAAATGAATTAATCTCTGAAATTAACTTGCCGAGCATTAGAAAGTAGAAATTGAATTTTATTAGGGTTAAAACGATCACTTTGAGTTCTCACTTGAAGTAAATATATCTCACCAATCTTCAAGTTCTCACCTACTTTTTCCCAGACTTGAGGAAAAATGGTAAAGTCTTTTTCGCCACTAGTATCACTAAAAACTGCAAAAGCCATATTATCGCCTTTTTTTGTGGTAATTTGTTTGACTTTCATTAACTTTCCAACTGCAATTCCTTGCTCATTACTCTCAAAAACTTGTAATCGTTTTGCATTAAACTTTCGAGCATATTTTTGAACCGCAATAATCGGATTAATGCCAGTACTAAAGCCCATCGCTTCAACTTCCATCGCTGATTTTTCAGCTGCAGTTGGCATTTTTTCTTCTTCTACTTTTGGCTCTAATGTTTCAAATAAAGATAAATTTGAGCCTGCCATTTTTACACTCTCAACTAAATCTTTATTTATTTTTAACAGTTCATTTCTATTAGGAGCTAGTCTATCAAAAGTTCCGGCCTTGATTAAATTTCCGACCGCATCTGCACTTAGTAAATTATTATCTATTTTCCATAAGAAATCAGTCATCGACTTAATTGGACGTTTAATTTCTAAAATTTGCCTTAATAAGTCACTTCTTAATCCCCGAATTGCCTTTAAACCGACTAAAATTTTTCCATTCTCTAATGAAAAATCTGCCTTACTATTTTCAATATCAGGCGGCAAAATCTTAATTCCAGCTTCTTGAGCTTGCGTTAGGTATTGGGCAATTTTATGTCGGTTACCCATATTGCTATTTAACAAAGCTAAGTAGAAGGCTCCTGGGTAATGTACTTTGAAGTAAGCAAGCCAAAAAGCAATCTTACTATAGGCCACGGCATGAGAACGATTAAATCCGTAATTAGCAAACTGTGCAATATAGTCATAAACTTTTTCAGCAGTTTCTTTTTTATGGCCTAATTTAATTGCACCTTCAATAAACTTAGCTCTTTCACGTTGAATTACATCCGCATTTTTCTTAGACATTGCACGTCTTAAAAGATCAGCCTCTCCTAAAGAAAAACCTGCTAAAACTTGAGCTGTCTGCATAACTTGCTCTTGATAAACCAAAACCCCGTAGGTAGTGCCTAGAATTTTCTTTAAACTAGGATCAGGATATTGAACCCTTTCCTTTCCATGTTTTCTATTGATGAAATGATCAATATTATTCATTGGACCGGGACGGTATAAGGCATTAACTGCAACAATATCTTCAAAGCTATCTGGATGAAGTTGTTCAAGCACACGCTTAATCCCATCAGATTCAAACTGAAATACTGCATCCGTATCTCCGCGTTGAAACAAGGCAAGTGTTTCTTGATCATCCAGGAGAATGTGGTTAGGGTCTATGTCAATTCCGTCTGCTCTTAAAGCTGCAACAATATTCCCTAAAATTGTTAAATTTCTTAATCCCAAGAAGTCAATTTTTAACAAACCTAATGATTCAACATTCAATTTTGTCTGTTGAGTCACAGGAATTCCTAAGGGGCCTGCTTGAAGTCCTACGATTTCCGCTAGCGAATCATCAGTAATTACTAAACCAGCCGCATGAATTGAATAGTGCCTTGGTAAATTTTCTAAATGTTCAGCAGTCGCAAATAAAATTTTACTTAATTCATTCGTATTTACTAGTAGCTGCAATTCTTTTGATTTTTGATATGCCTCAGCCAGGGTAATTTTTCCCTTAGAGTGCGGAATCGCATCTAACCAGCGATACGTTTCAACCTTATTTAATCCAAAAACACGACAAACATCTTTTAAAACCTGCTTTGCCGCCAAAGTACCAAATGTTAAAATCTGTGCCGCATGATTCATCCCGTACTTTTCAAACATATACTTAATTACTTCATCCCTGCGATTGTCCGGAATATCTAAATCAATATCAGGCATTTGCTGACGGGCCGGATTTAAGAAACGTTCAAAAAGCAAATCATATTCGATTGGATCTACTTCAGTAATTCTAAGAGCATATGAAACAAGAGAGCCAGCTGCTGATCCTCTCCCTGGACCTGTTGTAATATTGACACTATGTGCAAAATTCATTACATCCCACACAATAAGAAAGTAATCATCAAATCCCATTTCGTTAATTACTTTTAACTCATAATCAAGTCTTTCCTGATATTTAGTGGGGATTTGGTTATTAAATCTCTTTGCAAGACCCGTTTGAGCTAAAGCATGCAGGTACTCTTTTGAAGTAGGAAATTTATTTTGCTTAAATTTTGGTAATTGTGGATCTTGAAATTTAATTTCTGCAGTACAGATTTTTCCAATTTCTTCTGCATTTTTTAACGCATCTTCAATATCAAACTTCCGATAAATCACTTGCAATTCTTCACTATTTTTCAAATAGTGTGAGCCTGCTTGTTTAGCTAGCTGCTCTATATTTTCTAAATGAGTATTAGTTTTAATTGCTTGCAGCGTACGTCTTAAAAATTGCTCATTACCGTTAAGATACTGTCCATCTTCTACAGCAGTTAGAGGTAAGTTAAATTGTGTTGCTAATGAGCGAATATAATTTATATATTCTTGCTGTCCTGAATCCGCATAGACTCCCAAATACATGGAAGATGAGCTCGGAAGAGAATCTTGCAGCTTTCGTAAATAATTTGCTCCCATTTTAGGATTATTAGTTTGCAACATTTTTAGTTCACTATGTAAATTGCTTGGAGTAATTAGAATTAAATGGCCGAGATATTTTTTTAAATCTTCGAAAGTTAAAATATTTTCTTTTTCGCCATTTTCAGTTAAAAGATTAACTGCACTAGATAAACGTAAAATATTTTTATATCCCTGGTCATCTTTGGCAATTACAATGAGATCATACTTATTAGCTTCATCAATTAAACCATTAATTCTAAGTTGCATCCCTAGTAAAGGTTTAATTCCGGTATCTTTTGCTGCCTTATAAAAATCGACCAGGCCATAAGTAATATTGATATCGGTTAAAGCAATCGCAGAATAGCCTTTTTTCTTAGCATTTTCAGCTAAATTTTTAACTTTAGTTGGACTCTCAAGTAGAGTAAAACCGCTTAAATTTTGTAAACTAACCGCTCCCATATACTCACCCTTTCTGATAATTTAAGTATAGCAAATTCTATTATCTTCGCTTGCTAAAACATCTTATTTTTGCTAAGATACCTAGCGAAAGAAGGAGAAATTATGCGCTACATTATTACAGTGATTTGGTCATGCATTTTTTGCGAAATTATCGGTTTTATTGCTGCATCTCTAACTCAGATGCAATTTAATCCTATGCAATCTTTGATTATTGGCGCAGTCTTTGGCTTGCTCTTCGCAATTATTATTCCTGCCATTACTGCCAAAAGTCATAAAGACAAAAGTAAGTATAGTAAATTATAATTGAATTAAATTTGAATATTATAAAAAGCTGTTTCAATTAAGAAACAGCTTTTTTTCTTAGTAAAATTTATAATTCTTACTTGTATCTACTTTAATATCATCATGAGTTAAGTACTCACTAAACATTTGAACATAATCTTGGTCAAAGATCTTTTCAATTTTATCCATACTGTAAGCTGGGTAGAAACCTCCACCTAGAGCACGATAATTGTTCACAGCTAACTTATAAACCTTGTCATCTTCAAGATCTTTACCATCTAAAGTCACCTTAGTCAATCTTTGACCCACTGGCTTAGATAAATCAGCTTCGTACTTAACAGGATAGAAAAGATCAAAATGATATAACATTGGTTTAGGTGTAATCCAACGATCGATAAATTTAATTTTACCATCTTTATCTTTTTCTAAAAAGCCAGCTGAATATTCAATGATTTCCTTTAATTCTTTTCCAGTAAGGTTAACAATGCAAAGTTGATTTGCGTATGGATAGTTAAGCAAAACTTCTCTCATGGTAACATTCTTTGAAAATCCATGAGCTGATTCTGACATAATTGCAGTAGCTGAAACATCTGCACCAGTAAACCAAAGCTGCATTTGCTGGATAAGGTTAATGAATGGAGCTCCCTCAATTCTCCCCTGAATTGCATTTTCAATTGGAGCAGGCTCAGATAAGTGAGCAATAGGTTGATCTAACCACTTTTGAGTCTCTTCATCAAGGCTCTTAACAATCTTTTCAATAGCTGGATCAGGGGCGTAATCTTTGCTATCAATTAATTCAGTAGTCATCTCATTAATCTTGACCTTGCCTTTTTCATCCTTGTCAAAATCAATAACTACTTTACCAACCGCTTCTCCTCGATATCCGGGTTGAACAATTGCAGTATCCCGGGTAACTAAGTTTAAGCGACGATGTTGATGTCCAGTTAAAAAGACATCAATTTCAGGAATTTCAGTTAAAATCTTATATCCTTCGTTTTCACCAGTGTGGGGCTCAGTTGCTTTCCCAGTCAAAGGATCACTCTCAAAGCCACCATGATACATAGCACAAAGAATATCGACCTGTGGGCGCAATTTCTTAGCTAATTTAGAAAGTACATCATAACCAGAAACAAACTTTAATCCTTTGATATGATCTTCTGATTCCCAGTGAGAAATATATTGGGTAGTAATCCCCATAATTCCTATTTTCAGGCCAGCCTTTTCAATAATAGTGTATTCCTTACCAAAAAACGGCACATTAGTTTCTGCATCTAAAACATTATCATTAATAAATGGCGCACGGTTATTATCAACGTAATATGACAAGTAATCTAATCCATAATTAAAATCATGGTTTCCCAATGCACGTGCATCATAGCCTACTTCATTATAAGCTTCAGTAAATTTACGTAATCCTTCCTCTTCAGGGAGCTTATGTGTAAAGCTAGCTAAAGGAGATCCTTGCAAACAATCTCCACTATCTGTAACTAAAACATTATTTGCGCCGTATTTTTCTTTTTCACTTTTTACGACACTGCTTACCCGGCTAAGTGAAATTGGTGCATCATAATTGTTTTTATCTTGATAATCAGTTGGCATTAAAAAGCCATGCGTATCACTTGAGTGTAAAATAACTAGTTTCATTAATACCTATTCCTTTAATCAAAAATTATATAAAAAAAGACACCCCAAGGTGTCTTTAATTAATCGTTATTTTGTTGCTTGTTTTCGTTAGCAACTTGACGGCCTTTGTAAAAGCCCTTTGGTGAAACGCGGTGGCTTAAACGGTATTCACCAGTAGTAGCATCGTAATGCATTGCTGGTGTGGTTAATTTAATATGACCACGACGTGAACGTTTCTTTTGCTTAGAAGTTTTTCTTGCAGGAACTGCCATTAGTTAGATCTCCTTTTTTATAGAATTGAGACTTGCGAACCTTTAAATAAACAAATTCACTAAATACTCACGTATTTCAATGATACAATCTAAGAGCTGATAAATCAAGTCCAATCTTATTTTGTAGCTTCAGAATTATTAACTTTTTTTAATTCAGCTATTTGTTTATCTCTAGATTCAATTTCACTCCGATATTTATTATCTAATTCTTTCTTCTGTTTTGCTAGTGCTTTTTTTACATCGGGAGAAACTTTTTCTCCTTTGCCAATCAAAAGTGATACTAAAGCACCTAATAGAAGCATAATCACTAAGACGATGATTAAAGGCATTTTAGGTTGGAAAAAGCCAAAATTAATCGCTACAGGTTCAGTATTTAGGCATGCAAAAATCACAAGCACTAAAACGATAATTAGTCCAATTACTAAATTTCTTTGCTTATTCATCATTCTTCCCTACTTTCTGCTAGCAAACTTTAGACTTGCCCAGTCACCAATACGAGGGAAAATTTGGTAAAGCTTTGCTAAGGTAGCTAAGCTTAGAGGTAAATTCAATTCACGACGATTAGAGCCAAAGAAGTGGACTACCTGCCAAGCTACATCATCTGGATCAAGCATGAAACGTTGAACATTATTCACGTAAGAACCACTTTCATCAGCAATATTAAAGAAATTAGTATAAACTGGTCCAGGATTTACTGTCATGACCTTAACACCAAAAGGTTTTAATTCTAGACGTAAAACGTTTGAAAATTGAATAATAGCCGCCTTAGTAGCACTGTAAGCTGCAGTCTTAGTAGTTGGTACAATTCCAGCAATTGAGCCAAAATTAATAATTTGCCCTTGCTTTTGATCGATCATGACGCGCGCAACAAGACGAGTGAAATACATCAAGCCTAAAACATTGGTTTGAAACATTTCAGTCACCACTTGAGGTGAAGTCTCTAAAAATTCTTTAAAGACACCAAAACCTGCTGCGTTGACAAGATAATCAATATGGTCAACATGACTAACAATTTCATTAAAGGCACGATCAATTTGATCAGCTTTGCTAATATCTGTTGGAAATACATATACTTCATTTCCAGAAAGCTGACGTGCTTCGTTTGCAATTTCTTCTAACTTATCTTGATGACGTGCCATCAAAATAACTGTTGCACCACGACTTGCACTTTCTAAAGCAATTGAGCGTCCAATACCACTAGAAGCTCCTGTAACTACTACGACTTTATCCCTTAATGAATTACTCATATTATTATCCCCTCAATGTGATTTCAAAATTATCTAAATCATTAGCTAAGTGAGTATGTTTAAAAATCTTTCTAGCATCATGTTCTAATTGTCTACCAGCTCTTCCAGTATAGCGAGCAGAAATGTGAGTTAAATAAAGCTCTCCAACATTATGATCTCGAGCAACTCGAGCTGCATCCAAACAAGTTGAATGGAAGTAGCGATGGGCCATTTTTTCTTCTCCACCATCAAATGTTGATTCATGAACTAGAACATCAGCGTTATCTGCTAATTCACCAATATTTTTTGTTGGCCGAGTATCATAAATAATTGTCACAATTCGTCCTGGACGCTCTTCTCCAAGAAAATCACGTCCATCTAGTTTTTGACCATCACTTAATGTGATTATTTTTCCGGCCTTTAATTGACCAAGAAGCGGTCCATTAGGCACATTGTATTCTGCCACTTTATCCATTAATAATTCACCTGGACGTGGCTTTTCAACTACACGAAAGCCAAAACTCGGTACTCGGTGATCTAAACGAGCTGTGTAGACCGCAAAAATATCATTTTCAAAAATTAAGCCATCTTCTTTTAAAACCACATACTTAATCGGATATGATACGCGAGTTTTAGAAACTCTGAGAGAAGTTTGTACAAATTGTTCAATACCAGCTGGTCCATAAATTGTTAGTGGACCACCATCGCCTTGAAAAGAACGAGATGAGAGAAAACCTGGAAGTCCAAAAATATGGTCACCATGAGTATGTGAAATAAAGATTCGCGTTACTTTTCTAGGTCTAATGTTAGTCTTTAAAATTTGATGTTGTGTGGCTTCTCCCACATCAAATAGCCATACTTCATTTAATTCATCTAATAATTTTAGTGCGGTACAAGAAACATTTCTACTTTTTGATGGTTGTCCCGCACTTGTTCCTAAAAATTGTATTTCCATGAAAACCCTATTTCTAATATTTTCCTTCAGTAACTAAAACTTTAGTTATATAGGCACTATAAAATTTCGATCCTTCTGGAGTTGGATGTGTATGATCATCGTAGAACCAATCTTGATGACTACCAGCAAATTCATGCCACTTAATAATGGTTAAGTTTGGATATTTTTTCGTTGCTGCATCTAGTTCACCATTAACTTGATCTTGCCAATCACGTGTTGGCACATGAGTGTTAATCCAAAAAACATGTCTCTTTGGGCCAATAATCTGCATTAAGTGATCAAGTTCTTGAGGTTGAAAGGCTCCGTTTGTACCTAAGCCAATTAACACATTATCATTTAAAGCACCCTTTGCCTTGTATTGTTCAAAAAGTGGAATAGTATCACCCAATTGTCTAGAAACTGCTGCATCAATGATTAAATGTGGCATCAATTTTTGTAAGTTTTGGCTAGATCCAGCCATTACTGAATCTCCAATGGCAGTCACCTGAATTTTTTGTGCTAGTTGTAAATCAACTTGAGAAATTCCGTATTTTTCAAAGTCTTTATTTACCGGTTTGGTAACTGCCGCTTTCTTAGCTTGTTTTATAAGATCAGCTCTTGAAGTTGGTGCTTTTTTCTTTCTAGACTGAGCTTCTTTAATTAGTTTCTGATTATTCTTTAGTTGCTTACTACGATTTGATTTAATCTGTTTAGCTAGTTGAGAGTGATTAGGATTTTCCGCTTTGACAGTTGGCGCTTTTAAAATTCCAAAACTACCTAGAATAAAAACTATTATCCCTGTTGCGAAAAGTATCTTTGCTTGATAGTGTTTTGCTCGTAAATTTAAGGCCTTAGTTAAGAATTGACGAACCTTTTCCCAATCAATTCGACCAAATGGTTTTTCAATAAAACGATAACTAAGTTCAGCAATTATCAAAATTAAAATAACTTCGATTGAATGATATAAAACCACATGATCGGCAATATCTTTAACCTTATCTTCAAAGAAAATCATTACTGGAAATTGATATAAGTAAATTCCATATGAACGTGACCCAATCCATTTAAATACTGGATTAGTTAACCACTTGTTCCAGCTACTGCCTGGATGAGCAATGATTCCAACAAAAATCGTTGTTACTAGTGAAAAGAAGAACATCCCTCCACGATAGGCAAATGCTTTTTGTGGATTAAAAATTGGACTCGTTGCCATTAGTAAGATAGCTACTAATGATATAGCTCCCACAATATTTAAGAGCCAATGATCTCTTTTTTCTAGATTTGCATTTAACTTCCAAGTTGGCCAAAAAACTGCTAGCATTGCTCCCAAACCTAGAGAGAAGAATCTTGTATCCGTCCCATAGTAAATTCTACTTGTATCAACACCTGGTTTAAATAAAAATGCCATCTCTAAAGCAGAAAATAAAGTTAAGGCTGTAATAATCCAAAAAATTGTTTTTTTCTTTTTAGCGAACTTAACTAGCAAAAAGATTATTAGAGGCCAAATAATGTAAAATTGACCTTCAATTGACATGGTCCATAAATGAACAAATGGCGATTCATTAGCTGCAAATCGTTCAAAATAACTTTGTCCATTCTTTATCTGCCAAAAGTTATAGACGTTCAGTAAATTAGTAACGACTATTTGATTCAACCTAGCTAGAAGATTCTGCTGAAAAAGTAAGATATAGGCACTACATCCCCACAACAGTGTAATCATTTGAGGGTATAATTTTTTGATTCGCCTGATGTAGAAAGATTTGAAATTATACTCTCCCCGCTCCTCATAGGCATGAAACATATGGTCTGTAACTAAATAACCCGATAATACTAAAAATATCGGTACTCCTAAATATCCACCCATAAACTGGTTTGGATTAAGGTGATATAGAATTACTCCAATAACGGCTAGAGCACGAAGTCCGGCATAACCTGTAATAAAGCGGTTCTTTTTATTCAAAAGTCTTACTCCCAACTTTTTCAAATTTTCTAATCTACAAATTCAAAAGTAAAGTCAGCTATTGAAACATCGTCGCCAGTTACTGCTCCATTTTCTCTTAAAGCTTCATCTACACCCAAGCGCTTTAATTTACGAGCTAGAAGCATAATTCCATCAGTATGGTCAAGGTTAGTTCTTTGAACAAGACGCTCTAGCTTATTGCCTGTAACAACAAAGCTGTGTTCGCCTGTTCTTTCAACCTTAAAGCCTTCATCTTCTGGTTTCTTATAAATATATTCTTTTTCGGCAACTTTGATTTCTGCTGGTTTTTCAGCTTCTTCTTTAGCAACTTCTTCAACAAGATCTGCGGTCTTACCCATTAGTTCACTAACACCTTTATGGGTAACACTAGAAATAGGATAGACAGTTTTATCTCCTAGTTTCTTCTTAAATTCCGCAAATTTTTCTTCACTACCAGGAATATCCATTTGTGTTGCTACAATAATTTCTTTCTTGGTAGTTAAATCCTTAGTGTAGCCTGCTAATTCCTTACGAATTGTCTCATAGTCTTCGTAAGCATCACGGCCATTGTTTGGATCCATTGAAACTAAGTGTAAGATTACTTTTGTACGTTCAACATGACGCAAGAATTGAATTCCAAGTCCAACACCTTTTGAAGCACCTTCAATTAATCCTGGCAAGTCAGCCATTGAAAAATCACGACCATCTGGAAGAACAACCATTCCTAAGTTAGGAGTTAAGGTTGTAAATTCATAAGCGGCAATCTTTGGCTTAGCCTTAGTTACAACAGATAACAAGGTTGACTTACCAACAGATGGGAATCCTACTAGCCCGACATCAGCTAAGACCTTTAATTCCAAGCGTAAAGTACGGAATTCTCCCGGTTCACCATTTTCAGCAATTTCTGGAGCAGTTCTTGTTGGAGTGGCAAAGTGAATATTACCTCTACCGCCTTTTCCTCCGTGAGCTACTACCAATTCTTGACCATTTTCAACTAAGTCGCCCAAAAGCTCGCCAGTATTAAAATCATAGACACTTGTTCCCATCGGAACTTTTAATCTTACATCTTTTGCTCCGCGGCCATATTGTGATTTAATACGACCATTTTCACCGTTATCTGCCTTAAACTTACGTCTAAAGCGGAAATCCATTAAGGTTCTTAGGCCGGAGTCAGCAACTAAAATAATACTGCCTCCGCGGCCTCCGTCTCCACCGGCTGGTCCACCAAGTGGAACATATTTCTCATGTCGAAAAGCAACGGCACCGTCGCCGCCCTTTCCTGCTTGTACATCTATTTTTGTTTGGTCGACAAACATTATGTGTGCCTCCTTTATATATCAATTTATAATTAAAAATTTCCTTAAAGTTTCTTAACTATAATACCATATCAAGCCCCATTAAATCAGGTCTTTTATTGGTTAATTTATAAACTCAATTTTACAGTTTGTGCTTGCGGAAGAGTTAGACCAGCTTCTCTTAATTCATCCACTGATGCTTCTTTAATTTTCTTTAAAGAACCAAACTTTCTTAGGAGCTTATTTCTAGATTTAGGCCCAATACCCTTAATTTCATCTAATTTACTTGAAAGAGCATTTTTGGCATGAGTTCTTCTATGAAAAGTAATTGCAAAGCGGTGAACTTCATCCTGAATTCTGGTCATTAAGTAAAATCCCTCAGATTTTGGATCTAAAGGAATTAGCTTTAATTCTTCTCCCTTCGTAGGATCACCAAAAATCAAGTGATTAGTTCGGTGATGATCATCCTTTACCATTCCGGCGACAGGAATATTTACATTCAATTCATTTCTTAACACATCCAAACAAGCTTCAACTTGAATCTGACCACCATCCATTAAAATAAGATCTGGCATTTTTTTATGTTCTTTTAAAAGTCGACTGTATCGTCTTCTAACTACTTCACGGGTGTTTCCTACTTCATCAGCCGCATTTTGATGTTCAACCTCACCCTTTAATTTGTATTTACGATATTCATGTTTATCAGCTTCACCATCAGTAAATACTACCAAAGCAGAAACCGGGTCAGCTCCCTGAATATGAGAGTGGTCAAAACTTTCAATTCTATGTCCATACGGCAGCCCTAAAGCGTCAAAAATTTCTTTTTGTGCCCCCTTAGTTTTACGATTACCTAGTTCTAAGAGTCGGAATTTTTCATCTAGTTTCAACTTAGCATTGTCATGAGCCATTTCTAATAAGGCTTTCTTTTGACCACGTTGTGGTGTCCTTACTGGTACCTTTAGTACTTCAGATAAAGATTCATTATCAATTCCAGCTGGTACTAACACTTCTTTTGGTAAGACGCGATTGCGCTGTCCATAAAATTGAGCAATAAAGGAAACAAAGGCATCTTGTGGATCATTAGTATCAGTTAAAGGAAATAGTCTTGTTTCACGACGTAATAACTTAGCCTGTCTTAAAAAGAAAACTTGGATTGAAATCCAAGACTTATCAACGTAAAAATTAAAGATGTCCCGCTGAGTATGATCATTAGAAATAATCTTTTGTTTCTCAACAGTTTGTTCAATATATTTCAATTGATCCCTAATTTCAGCAGCACGTTCAAATTCTAGATCCATTGAAGCTTGCGTCATTTTTTCTGTCAGATCTTGCTTAACTTGGGCTATATCTCCATTTAAAAATCGCTTTATTTTTCTAATCTGAGCATCATAAGTACTCTTTGGCACTTCCTTAAAGCAAGCTCCTAGACATTGCCCCATGTGATAATAAAGACAGGGCCGGCCTTGATGACCTGTACATCTTCTTAGGGGCCAGACTTTTTGAATAAATTTTAAGGTTGCTTGTGCTGCATAAACATTTGGATATGGTCCAAAATAATAACCATGATCCTTATGAACAATTGATGTTAAACGTGTTTGCGGATCACGTTCATTAGTAATTTCAATGTAAGGATAGCCTGTACCTTGCTTTAATTGGACATTATAGTAAGGCTGATATTTTTTGATTAGTGTAATTTCTAACAGAAAAGATTCCTTGTCAGATGAGACAGTAATGATATCAAAATCACGTATTTCACGTACAAGTTCAGCACGTCTTCCCACTTGCTTACTTTTAAAATAGGAACGAACGCGGTTCTTTAAGTTCTTAGACTTTCCCACATAAATCACATTGCCGTTAACATCTTTCATCAAGTAGCAACCTGGCTTATCGGGCAAAAGCTTTAATTTATTTTCAATATGTTCCGTTGCCATAAATTATTTTTCCTTCCTATTAAAATTCCCATAGTATTTTATCACGTTCCTTCTTAAAACCAAGTAAGATGACTTTTTTGTTTACTCAATCCTTCATTTTCTTATAGAATAGTAAATAGCCAAAAAGAAAGGTCGCAAATAATGAAAAATATTTATTTTAATCATGATGGAAACATCGATGATTTAGTTTCACTTCTTCTACTCTTACAAGCGCCTGATATTAAACTCATTGGGATTAGTGCTATTGATGGTGATGGATATATTGATCCTTCAGTAGAAGCTTGTCGAAAAATGGTTGATAAATTCAATTTACGTGGTGATAAATTAGAAGTTGCTCGCTCTAATTCACGTGCTGTTCATCAATTTCCTAAAGAGTGGCGGATGGCAACATACTCATTTAACTACTTTCCAATTTTAAATGAGAGCGGTGAAATCAAGACCCCAGAAGCTGCTTTACCTGCTCACCTAGATATGATCGATAAAATTAAAAAAGCAGATGGACCAGTTACCTTAGTAATGACTGGCCCAATTACTGATTTAGCTCGAGCATTAGACGAAGATGCTTCAATTCAATCAAAAATTGAAAAAGTCTACTGGATGGGTGGCTCTCTAGACGGACATGGAAATGTAGTCAGCGTGGATGCCGACGGCACTCAAGAATGGAATGCTTTTTGGGATCCAGATGCAGTGAAAAGAGTTCTAGATTCAGATCTTGAAATTCAAATGGTTGGCTTAGAAAGCACCGAAGAACTTCCCTTAACTGATGAACTTCGCCAGCACTGGGCTCGTTTAAGAAAATATCCAGCTATTGACTTAGTCGGTTTAGGATACAGCTTAATTATTTCTGTTCCAAATGCAGAGCTATATTTGTGGGACGTTTTAACTACTATGTCAGCTCTCTACCCTGAACTTGTTGAGACACGTCAGGTAAAAGCAAATGTTATTACATCAGGATTAGCAAGTGGCCGTATGTTTATCGATCCTAACGGGAAAGAAATTACTGAAGTAACAAAAGCAGATAAAGATTTATTCTTTAAGAAAGTAGATAAAATTTTAGAAAGACAATAAATATATAAATGACAATTTGGTTAACACACTTTATCGAAAATTTCGGCTATCTTGCCATTATTTTTTTAATTGCCGTTGAAAATATTTTTCCACCTATTCCTTCAGAAGTGATTTTGACCCTTGCAGGATTCTTAGTTAGTGGAACTAAATTAACTCTAATCGGAGTTATCCTAGCTTCAACTTTAGGATCAATTATTGGTGCGATTATTTTATTTTCAATAAGTCGTAATCTAACGCTGCCGCGACTTGAAAAATTACTTGAAACTAAATTATTTAAACTTTTAGGATTTAAAAAAGATGATGCTCAAAAAGCCATTGATTGGTTCGACAAACATGGAATTGGCGCCATTTTTTACGGACGTTGCATCCCTGTTGTTAGAAGTTTGATTTCAATTCCTGCAGGTATTGCCCAAGCCGGCTGGACTAAATTTCTCGTCTTGACTACTTTAGGTAGTTTAGTTTGGAATAGTGTCTTAGTTGGTTTAGGACATTATATGGGAAAGAATTGGCAAGTTGTAGTTAGAATCTTTGATGATTACACAATCGTAATTATTATCCTTTTATTAATTCTATTTATTTACTTTGGAATTAAGTGGTACAAAACTCGAATTAAGAAGTAAAATTTTGCTATGAACTGGTTGGCGGACTGGAAGTTCGCCAACCTTTTTTGTTATAATTATATTTATGTTAAAGTAACAATTACATTTTTGTTAATGAGGTATAAAAATGTTATTTCCCTACGAAAAGAATTTTAATCAATGGTGCACTAGTCAAAATCTAGCCCCACGAACTCTTACTTCCATTAATCAATCGATCTATTATTTTTGGAACTATTTTTTACAAAATTCAAATTCAGAACCTAAAGTTAGTAATGTTTCTGCTCAGGATATTCGGGCCTTTATTGACCACTTAGAGCAAGATCAAAATAAAACAATTAGTACGATTAATAAGTATGTTACCCATTTAAAGAAATATTTTTCTTTTCTCTATGACCACCAATTAGTTAAAAATTATCTTTTTACCGACTTACATGGCTATACTTTTGATCGAACCCCTCATATTTGCATTGACTGGATTGATCAGATTGATGAAATTATAACTTGGCCTGAAATTAGTCTTGATTGTAAAAAAGTTCTAATTTTAATTGCACATGGCTTTGATCCAAAACAATTTCTTAATTTAAGTAAAGCTAATATTTCAAGGATTAAAGATTCAAGTTATCGTTCCCTTCTATTGACTAATACTGAAGAAAATCCTCTTATTTTTCAAACAAAGACAGGCAAACAAATCTCTGCCTTAACCTCTTTAACTAGAAAAATTGCTCCAGATAAAGATATTTTAAATTTTGATCTTACTCCAGGAAAACTTCGTCTTTCATATATTTACTACAAAGTAAATAATCCTAGTCTCTCTGACTTAAAATTAATGGAAATTTTGCACTGTAATCGTAAAAGTTTGACTTATTATCGCAATCAGCTAGATAAGCTTAAACTTGCTCCCTTTACACCAAAAAGAACGGTTTAAAAACCGTTCTTTTTTCTTATTTATTAAATTTAATAGCCTCCTCTATTATTAATAAATAAATTGTTTAAGATTAATTTAATTATCTTTTTTAAATATTTCGTATAGATTTACTTTACAAAAATACTACAATAGATAAAAGAGAATGTTATTAGATAAAGAGGTAAAAATATGACTAATAAAAGTTCTGTTCCTAAGAAGCTTTCCTTCATATCCATCTATTTCTTAGGTATTAATGCAGTTATTGGATCAGGAACATTCCTGTTACCTTCTGTAATTTATCGTTACATGAACCTAACAGCTATTCTTGTTCTTCTCTGTACTGCTGTTACCGTCAGTATGATTGCTTTATGCTATGCTGACTTATCCAGCCGTTTCACACAATCCGGAGCCGCTTGGCTTTATTCATATAATGCTTTTGGGCGTTTCTCGGGTTATGAACTAGGTATTTTTACTTGGTTTTTAGGATGTACAACTCTTTCTGCTGAAGTAGTTGCTTTATTAACCATTCTAAAGAGTTTTCTACCTATTTTTAAAAACAATGCAGTCTACATTAGTGGAGTTATCTTCTTAATTTTACTGTTTTCAATTATTAATTTCTTTGGTAGATCTTGGGTAAAAATTGTTAATAATATTTCAGCTGCAGCTAAGATTATTACATTACTTGTCTTCATTATTGTGGGAACCTTCTTTATTAAGAAAGCTCACTTTACTCCAGTAATTCCACATGCAGCTTTAACAGGTGTTGGACCATTCTTTAAGCATTTTGGGGATGCCTTCACACCAATTTTTTACTTATTTACTGGCTTTTCCTTTATTCCAATTGCTGCAAAGCAAATGAATAATCCAGAAAAGAATATTCCACGCGTTTTAATTGCAGTAATGACTAGTGTGACAATTCTAGACTGCTTGATGCTTTTAGTTGCCATTGGTTTAAGTGGACAAAAACTAGGAAGTTATTCTAATCCATTAGCTAGTGCTTTAAAGACTGGTGTTGGCCAATGGGGATTTGCTTTTATGATTATCGGAATGTTAATTTCAATCTTTGGTGTTGCCTTTAGTGCTTCATTTAACACTCCTTCCCTAATTGCATCCCTTGCTACCGAACATGGGATGCTTCCTAAATGGATTGGTAAGAAAAATAAACATGATGCTCCTTGGGTAGGTATTATTTTTACCGCTGTTCTTTCAGGTGCATTAGCTACTCAAAGTTATCTATTCCTTGTTTCATGTACAGTTTTAGCATCCTTTGTTCAATATGTACCATCAATTTTAGCAGTTATTAAATTTAAGCACAGTAATGAATATCCACCACATGGGTTTTCACTACCTGGAAAATACACCATTCCAATTATTGCTTTAATTATTTCTTGTTATATGGTTACTAACTTTACTCCTAAGACTCTACTCTTAGGTGCTGTAGTTGCAGTAATTGCAGCAGCCTGCTACTTCTTTATTGATAAGGATGAAAAGTTAGAAAAAGAACATGAAGATTTTCTAGCTAAATTAAGACGTAAAAACTAATAAAGTAAGCTGCTAATAAGATGCAGCTTACTTTTTTTAGTTAAAGTTATAGGGTATAATTCACTTATCTTAATTCAAAGGAGCTAAAGATAGATATGGGTTTAACTTTTGAAAAAAATAATCAATTAGAAAAAATGCTTGATAAATTTGCTATCTTGCCAGATGATCCTAAAAAGAAAAAAGCTCAAAATAGCAAAGACAAGGAAAAAAATAAGGATAAATAAAATAAGAGGTTGAAACGATTAGTTTCAACCTCTTTTATTGTCTATTAGTTTCTTTTCTTTAATTTTTTACTCCAGATCACTGCACCACTTACAGCCGCAATTAATGCACCGAAAATTATTACAAGTGGATTAGTAGCCTTAGCCACAGTTTCTGGTAAGCGAGTAGCGACAGAAATTGGATTTGAATCCTTGTCCTTATCCTTTGAGTTACTTACAACACTAACATTTTTTTCAGTAACAGTAGTTGATCCTAAATCCTTCACAACTACGTCTTTGTCAGATTTAGAACTGGATTTTGCTGCTTGATCTTTATCAGCTTTATCTACAATAGTTGACTTTTCAGTATCAGTGTCTTTGGCAGAAGTTTTAGCTTCACTTTCTACTTGTGAGCTCTTAGCAGTTGACTTTGATGCTACCGCAGCTGAAGAGTTTTTATCTGAAGAAGTAGTATTTGTATTTTCACTACTTTGACTAGCTGCACTATCTTTAACTGTTACGTAAACTGCTAATCTTGATCTAGATCCATCTGGGAAAGTAACATAAACTGTTCCGTAACTAGTTCCGGCCTTATTAACTTCAGGCTTATTATCCCAAGCAGCTACTGTTCCAGCTGGAACCTGACTCCAATTAGAAATTCCACTTGTTGCATCAGGTAAAACACCCTTAGTAGTAGTTAAAGCTTGTACAGTTAATGGGTTAGTATAAGCTTGTAAATTCTTATGTTCTTCAAGTTGAGTTTGATAACTCTTGGCTTGATCAGTAGTTGCGGTGCTACTATCAGCGCTTGTAGTACTTGCTGCAAAAGCAGTTCCACCTACACTCAAAGATGCTAACATTGCGGCTGCACCCAAACTTGTAATGATATTTCTCTTCTTAACTTTTCTCATCATAATTCACGCTCCTCAGCAAGGTAAGCTATACTTAAGCTTGCTGTTTTATTTACTTTTATTATACCCTAGTTTTACAAAAATGTTACAAATTAAGATGTTTTTTACATTCTTTGTAATATTTTAAGAAATACGCATTATTAGCGCTTTCATATTATTTATATCATAGGCATTTTGAAAACAAAAAGCATATGCTTAAAAACTTAATTATGATGAATAGGTTATTAGCTGGCTAAATAAGTCAAAGCAACCTGTAATTGAGTCAGATCATTAAGTGTAGCTGGGATATCGTCTTGAT
Source organism: uncultured Lactobacillus sp. (assembly GCA_948500755.1). Lineage (GTDB taxonomy): Bacteria > Bacillota > Bacilli > Lactobacillales > Lactobacillaceae > Lactobacillus. Next base: position 68,913 of record CAOOYH010000001.1, read on the forward strand.
CTACCACTTGGTAAATTTCTAAAGTCTCTTCATCAAATTCAAAACCAGCTCCAATTACAATATCCATTGCTTCTTCAAGTAAATCCATATTTTCTTGACCGGGATCAAGCTTAAATAAAGTTCCCCCATCATCAGTAATGCGGTAGTAATCATCTTCTTTTTCAATCCAACAATATACTAAGTCCCCATATGCACCAATTAGAGGGGTGGCTACCTCAATAGCTGATCCTACTTTTATAAAATGAATATTTTCTTTTAACCAATTCATAGCATTTTGCTCAATTAACTTTACTTCAGAATTTTTCATAGTTCTCTCCTTGTTTTTAGTCAAATTATAACTTAATTAGGCAAAAAAAAAGAAGCTTCTGTTTTCAGCTTCTTCTCGTGTAATTAAATTATCTATGAATTTGAGCAAATTCAACTACGCGATTTAATAATTGAGTAAAGTTGTTTACTTCATTTCTGAGGTCACGAGCGTTGATATAGTCACGTGTTAGTTCTCCGCGGTCATCTAATAGTACACCAAATTCACTAGCTAAACGTGCCACATCACTGGCAATGCTTGCAAAACTACCGATATTATTATCAATCATTTGTGCGGTAAATACGCGATCATTTAAGGCATAAGTTCCGTTAGGATAAACAACTAAATAAAAGTGAATAGTATCGTTCAAGCCATCAACTACATTAGTTGAAACACGATATTCATTATCATCAACCGGTTCAATTGAAAATGCCGAACCGATGCCATTATCTTCTCTAAAAGATTTCATTAAAACGTCTTCAAGATCATACATAGAAACTGACCTCCAACATCTTTATCTAAAAATAAATTTAACAAATTAATTCACTACATATCTATTATATCTTTTCTAGGAAAAATATGTTCTTTGAGCTCCCAAACTTGAAAAATAATATATTATTTTTCAAATACCTTCTTATCAACGCTTAATTTTACTGTTTTATATTAATAATTTTGGTTATAATAAAAGAAGTTTTAAATGGAGGAAATTAATTTGAAAAAGTTAATCGTTGGTGCTTTAAGTTGTAGTCTTTTATTACTTGCGGGTTGTCGTAACAATTTGGTTGAGCCAAAGCATAAATCTTCTGCAGCAGACTATGCCATTATTCAGTCTTCTCATAAGCAATCTCATAAAAAAGTTGAAAAAGAGAAACCTAAAAATAAAGAAGATAAAAAGGAAAAAGCAGACAAAACTGATCAGAAAAAAGATGAGGACACTAAGATGGATGATCAACTAGATAGTCTCCAAAATAAAGAAGAGCAATCTAGTTCTGAAAGCCAAAGTTCTAGTTCATCAAGTACTCCTACACCTATTCAACGTAGTGAACATAAGGCAAGCAGTAGCCTACCAAAATCTAACTTTGGTACTTCTTTCTATACTATTCCACGTCGTAATTATAGTTATTATAATCCTCAACCTAACTATCACTTTGATAACAGCTGGACTACTAACAGTAATGCAAATGCAACTACTCAAAGTTCTGCTACAAGTAGTTCAAACTCTGAAAATTCACACACTTCATCATCTTCTACTGTTTCATCTGAATCTTCTTCAAGTTCAAGCAAGGAAAGTGAAACGCCAGCTAGTCAAAATAATGAATCTGAATCAACTAGCTCAACTGAAAATACTCAAGACTAATAAAAAGACATTCGATCGAATGTCTTTTTTTAATAAGTTTGATCTCTATCTCCATCTAAGATATGTTCACTTAACTTTTCATCGAAAAAGATTGGTAAATCATGATCAAAATTATAGGCTAATTTTGCTTTTTTTATTTCTTCCCTCGTCATCCAAGTTAAATCCCCTTCATCAGAAGCCTTTAATGTACCAGTAAACTTAGTAGCTACGTAGAAAAATACAAGATAGCGATCATCATTATGATCAAAAAATTGCTTTACTCCAACTAAACGTGGATCCTCAATTTCTAGGCCTGTTTCTTCTTTTATTTCTCTAATCACTGAATCATGAAAAGCTTCATGAGATTCGACATGACCGCCTGGAAAAGTTAAACCGGGCCAAACTGGATCAGTTCTATTTAGAACTAAAATTTTATTTTTATTTTTTATCATACACATATTAGTTAAAGTTACAGCTTCTGTTCTTTTCATTTCTTCTCCATTTTACATAATTTTAATTATATTATTTCTATAATTTATTATTGTTTAAGTTTTATTTTACTGCTATTAATTAATTTCTCTAAGTAAATTTTATTAGTATAATTAAATTAAATAGACTAAAATTTTTCAAAGGAATTTAGATATGACATTACAAATCAATACCAGAGTAGACTCAATTACCTGGCCTCTTAATCAAAATTTGACCAATCAAGAAATAATCTCTCAATTGGAACTTACAGTTACAGAAAATGGCCATCTTATTTCAAATGATAATCTTAGTATAAATAAAAAGGCCGTTAACCGGTCGGAAGTAGGAGTATATCCAGTAATTATCACCGCAATTGGTACTAATAATGAATATGCGACCAAGAAAATTCAAGCCTGGGTAACAGATAAAAATAATGTAGTTGATTCTTCTCCTACTCCTCAACCAGCTCCAGCAAAACCAGCACAATATACTTCTTCTCCTAATAAACCTACTAGTCCTAAAAAGAAAAGCAAGAAAAAGATAGTATATATTGTTCTTGGAGTGCTTGTTTTATTAATTGCCATCATCTTTGGTATTTCAGCTTGTCAGGCTCATAATGATACGGTTCAAAATGAGCAAGCTCAAAGTAATGCCCTCAATAATACCAACAGTAAATTAGATAATCTGTCTGAACAAAATAAGCAATTAATGCAACAAAATAAAGAGTTGCAAAGTGCTATCAATACCTATAAGCAGGATCAAAATAAGGAAGAATTACAAAACCAATTAAACCAAATCAAAACTGAAAATGAACAATTGAAAAATAATGCTGCTAATAATCAAGCCTTACAAAATCAAATTGATCAATTGGGCTCTACTATCGACCAAATCAAACAAAATCCAAATCAGGCCGATTCATTATTAGATCAAATGAAAAATAATCAAAACGAATTTATGCAGAATTTAAATGCCACTTTTCAAAAACTAGTTAGCGATTTCCAGCAATTAATTGGACAATAATACTACCTAATAAAAAACTGAGAATTATGAAATCCCCTCATAGTTCTCAGTTTTTTAATATTTAATTAATCATCTGTATCAACATCAGCATTACTGCTTGTATCGGCACTTGAATTTGTGTCTGTACTTTCGTCAGAATGTGAATTGCTGCTTGCATTATCGCTAGATTTCTTAATGGTCTTAGACTCATAAACTTTTACAGTTAATGATTTACCAAATTTAGAATCGTAAGGGTCAAATACATAATGGGTTGCATTAGTTTTAGCGCCATTTGCAGGATCTAATTTATATACTATAACAAAATTACCGGTCATATTAGGCTCAACCTTCTTACGACCTTCCTTAATCTGATTTCCCCAAGGTGTTAATTCATTTTCAATGTCTGTGGTGACCAAAACAAGGTCATGAGTAGCTTTGCCAACCTTCTCCATTACTTTTAAGTGATTACTAAAGAAAGATGTTGGATCAACGCTTTCTTTAGCATTATTACTGAAAGTTCCTTGCACTAGAGCATAATGGTCATCGCCATCAGAACCCTTAACAACGACATTGGTTACATTATTGATAGCTATGTATCCGTTGCTATCTTGGAAATTTCCACCATAAGCTTTACCGTCGTTACTGTTACTATTATTAGCTTGATTGTCAGCCGCTGTACTTAAATCTTTTTTAGAGCGTTTTGTACTCTCACTACTATTTTCATCGGTCTTTTCGACAGACTTCTTTGACTTACTAGTAGTTGTTTGTTTGCTGCTACTATTGTTTGTTTGACTAGAGCAAGCACTTGTTCCTAATCCCAGAAGTACTAAACCTAATGCTCCTAAAAGATATCTTTTTTTCATCAAAAAACCTCCCTATTTGAATACATCAATAATTCTAGCATTTTTAGTTAAAAAATTATACAGATTATATAACGAATCGAGTTTTCAAATTACGGATTAGCCTGTTATAGGAGCAGGCCTTAAATGTGCTGTACGTGATGATTTTTCCTTGCACAACAAGTAGAAACAGCTTGATTTCATAACAAGTAGAGTTAGTGTATTTAGTTATGGGATGATAATCTGGATTATCTTTATTAAATATTTAAGTCCTACCCTCCAGAAAAAATACAAAATAAAAACGACACTCGTTTGAGTATCGTTTTCTTTAAGACATGCAACGCGAGATTTGCACCCGCACCTATCTAGTATTTATGCACGTTCACCCAACTATCTCCTACTTTCATAGTGGACTCGTGAGTCGCTTTTTTAGCATAGCGCCATTGTTCTTCTCTCTAATAAACTACGTTCACTTGTCCTTTGATTATTGTAGCAAATCCTATTGGCCTTTAGTCAATTGATGGTGTCATATTTTTTCTCTCTTGATATTTTTTATATAAATCAACTAATATGGGCTATCAAGTCATTCAACTGATTAACGTAGGATTGTATAGATATAGTATATTTTGAATGATGTGGCATTTTTTATTTACTGGAGAATACGAGTTATTAATTTTGCCAACACCACTTTTCATGGGATTACCTCCACACACGTGGAGAATACTTATTTTCACCCTGTCTTAAACCTATTACTTCAGGATCATCTCCACTTACGTGGAGAACACAGTAAACCTGCTGTTACTACCAGTAATCTGCGAGGATCATCTCCACATACGTGGAGAACACTATTAGTTTGATTGGTCTTAATGTTACGCTTAAGGATCATCTCCACATACGTGGAGAACACCTGTGCGCCTACCTGAATAAGTACTTAATGATAGGATCATCTCCACATACGTGGAGAACACTTAACTATTTCTTTAAAGATACTGGTAACGAAAGGATCATCTCCACATACGTGGAGAACACTGACTGAACCAATAACTGAAAGTAGAACAATTAGGATCATCTCCACATACGTGGAGAACACACTGCTTTTTCATCATTAGCTTTATAAATAACCAGGATCATCTCCACATACGTGGAGAACACTGTCTCCTTTAACTCACGATGTTACAAGAGTGAGGATCATCTCCACATACGTGGAGAACACAAAACTGCTATTGAACCTAGTTGAATGTATCTAGGATCATCTCCACATACGTGGAGAACACGTTGATGTTTCTTTGATCAGTCAACCCGGAGAAGGATCATCTCCACATACGTGGAGAACACACTAAAAGAATCCTATCGTAGCAACATTTTAAAAAGATGTAATGGTCCAAATACATTACTTTTACCAAACTTTAAAGCTTTAATTTTCCCTCATTAATCAACTTCAATGCTAATTGATACGTACTTTTTGCATCAAAATCCGCATGATGTGGATTTTGATTTTCAATTTTATATTCAGACAATACTGTACTCAACTTATAATTATCAAGAAATTTATTATTCTTTTTAATTATCGGAAGTAAATCTTTAGAAGTATTAATTAATCCAGAAATCTTATTTCTTTTATAGGCTATATCCAAAAAACTAATATCAAATGTTAAATTGTAACCTAATAAAATTCGATCTCCAAGAAAGTCTTTTAGCATTTTTAAAACTTCGATTAAATTACTTCCTTTCGATTTTAATATCTTCATATTCAAACCTGTTAATTCACTTACATCGGCCGGAATACAGTTTACATCCCTAATTAATTTATAAAATACATCAACTTTTCCATTCTTCAAATACTTAACAGCACTAATAGAAAGAATTTCGCTCTTATTGGGAGCTAAGCCTGTAGTTTCGATATCAATTACTGCAAACTTTAACAAAGTTGAATTATGCAACACAGATCGTGAACATACCTTAGCTTTATGGTATCTTGCAGCATTACTAAATCCTAATTTCAAATTTGGCGTTACATTAACATGTTTTAACAGAGGAATACCATCAAAATCTACTATTTTTCTGTCTAATCGAGTGGTTCGAAAAGTATATCCAAGTTCATTATTCGTATTATAAACTAGAGTAGCTTCTCCTTGACCAATATTTTTTTGAACCCGTTCCCATAATAAGTCTCTAACTTTCGCATTAACACTTCCAACATAGACTCCAGTTTGAATTTCTTGACACCATTTTGTTAAATCACCACGTAAGGAAGCTGGTGTTTTGGATAGAGTAATTACAATCATTAAAACTACTCCTCTAGCTCATGGTACTGGACTCCAAATTTTTGAAGCCCTTTTTTATTGTCCCAAAGACTCATTACTGCATGCACTTCGTCTTGATTTTTAATATCTAATAAATATTTGAGATCTTTGACCATTTTTTCTATTAATTTTCCATCTTTAAAAGCATCCCTCATTGCATGTCTTGTATGGGCTGCAATGTCATCTTTTCCATATTCCTTAACCATTTCAAAGGCAATAGGAATTGAATAATCCGCCTTATACAGATCAGAAAAATCATATACAAAGGATAAATCATGGCCAGTATGAATAAAACCTAGTCCAGCGGATGCACCTAAAGCAACAATTACACTATAACTTAATCCATAGAGAGCTTGATGAGCTGCTGTTAGAGCTTGATTAATTGGAGTACTTGACTCAAAATCATCAACTTTGTATTCTCTCCGTGACCAGGCAACTCCTGTTTTCTGAGATTGGTCTTGATAAACTCTTCTAATACGGGCTCCCTCTTTACCACGCAATTGTTGCATGGTCAGCCCAGAAACATCCATTTCTGGAAAACGCATTTGATACATTTTTCGAGCCACCGCTAAGCGTGTCCTCGTGTTAGAAACTAATTTAGCTTGTGCTTGAAGCAAGATCGATGAATGATTTAGTGACCGACCATGAGCATATTGTCTTACTCCATCTTCGCCTACCCACAGGACCGCCATTCCCGCATCTCCCATTAGTTCCATTGCACGATGTGTTACATCAATACCAGGCCCAAGAAGTAAAACACTAATAATTGCAGCAGGAATATAGACCGTTCCCGTACTATCTGCCACGCTAATTGCACTATCAATTCTATTTAACTTTGCATGCTCTAAGTATAAAAAAGTTATTCTGTCACTAACCTTGCTTAGTTCACTGATTTCCGGCTTTTTTGCCCCAAATTTTCTCTGCATGATTACATTGGGATGACTGTTAATAGTCCCATCCCATACGCTTTCTCTCTTCCAATACCGCTTATCATTGCATTTTTGAATTTTTTCAAATCTGTTATTTCTAAAATTCCTTCAAAAGTGACACAACTAAGTCTAGCTGTTCCACTTTCTTTATGACGCAATAATTTCCATTCACGATTAACAATATCCACTTTCGGATAATTTCCTTGACTTTTTACTATTTTGAATCCGTTACTTTCGGTCCGATCTAAAAACCACTTTTTTTGCTGATCAATAGTAATATGTGGCATAATTCGGCCCTGTCTTTGCCCAGGAACACTTATTTTTCGACTAGGATTTGCTGTTAAACGAAACCGTAATATTTCTCCCTCATATAATTTATCCAGGAAATCATCATACTTTTTCGTGATAGCTGTTCCTAACACTCCATACTTAGTTAGTTTCTCTAAATCTGGTTTCTGTTCACTTAAAACTAATAAGTAGCTTTTTCCATTTAGAACATCTATACGCCATAGGTTTCTGGGCCGATTATCTTTGTCTTGATATTTTGGAAAACATGATTCAACCCAATTGTGATAAGCACCCAAATGAGACAAATCGCTTATTTTTCGTCTATTTTTTAAATCAATTTCAACTCTTGATAAATACATTATTAACCTCTTTATATATTCGACATTATGTCATGCATTGTTTCAGCATGTTTATTTATTTGATTCTTCATTGGTATATATGTACTTACCACTTCACGGTAATCATGATATCGATTTCTTTGGTCAAATGAGCCCACTTTATCCTTCACTTGAAATACAAAATGATCTCTTGCTCCAAGATTAGCATCATAAACGAGCTCTGCATTAAAACTAGAATGCTTTCTTTGATACCATTCGGCTGCTTGCCAATCCATTGATTTTAAAACATTTAATGGATTTTGATTATTAAACACTTCAATTTCCAGTGGTCCAGCCGGAGGACATGAGCGTCTACCTAAAAATAATGAAAATTTAGGATGCTGCAAAGCATAATGAATTTTTTCGATGAGATCATCATTTTCTGATCCAATTGCTACCATAAATATTGCATCCTGTAGATAATAGCGATACGTTAATTTCTTTGTTTTTTTTGTAGCACTTTTTGCATATTCAACGATTTGAAAGTCATTTACTATTTGTCCCGGTTGATCACTTCTTACTGCAAACTCCAAATCATTTAATTTTAAGATTTTTTTATCATTACGATCATATCCTAAGGATGCAGAAATCATTCCAATTACTGCACTTTTAGTAGGATAAGGATTGGTAGTTCGTCTTTCAAAAGTAGCTTCATTACCATAAGCTTGAAGTGGCGCCTTTAATTTAATCGTCAGTGTCTTCATTTTCTACCCTCTTAGCCACTACAGTAGAAACATCATTTAATAACTCATCAATATTTGTTTTTCTTTCTCCTACAGTTGTTACAAATCCTTTATTGGCATGAACAAAACTAGATAATGGTTCACCTATCCAACTACTAGTGCTATCAAATTCTGCCTCTAATTGTTCAATAGATTTTTTAGCATAACCATTATTACTTTGGATCGGTCTTTCAAATGCCGAAATTAGGTTTACAGGAGTATCTTCTCTAATGGTTACTAAGATGTATTGAGGTAAAGTTTTATTCGCATAGGAATTTTGATGACCTGTAGGCATTGTCAAAGCAAAGTTTTTAATAAATTCTTTCAAACCTATTTGAGCTAACTCTTCTCCCAAATTATGAATCAATTCATTCATATTTACATTTGCATATCTATATAAAGTAGAAGAATTATATTCAAGCGTTCCAAGCATGGCGGAACCTGATTCTTCAGAGGTTTTAGCGTCATCTACTGCTGTAAAGAAATCAAATTCTGGCACAACTTCATGAGTTGAGATAGCATGTGCTACTTGAGCAGAGGCTTCAACATTTAGTTCTGGATCATCTGCTACCATTCTACCAAAAAGTGCTAAATCTAATGATTGATTTCTATCTAATTCCTTTTTAGCTTCCTTTAAAACTTTCGTTGCTTCTTTTTTGTCTAATTCATCAATTTTATTAATTTCATCATTATTTAGAATATATTCTGCCAATTTTCTTAGTTGACTAGGACTAAAGAAAAGTAAGACTTTGGTTTCAAAATCTTTATCATTACTTTTATCATTTTTCTTTGCCTTATCAAACTTTAATCCCATATTAGATAAGACTTCTTTAGCTTTTTTGCGTGCATCATCAAAACTTAAAGAAGAATCTTTTTTCATTAACTCTTTGGCCAATAAGGTAGCCGTTCGTTTAGTACGAAAGCCATTAAGCCAATCATGTTCTTTACTATCTTTTTTAAATCCTTCTCTAATCGCTTTTTTCCAGCTTTGTGATGACACACGTGATCTAGTAGCTCCTCCATAAATAGCAGTTTTTGGTGCACCAGTATCGTCTCTATTGATATTTGATGATGGTACAGTTTGTAATACATGAATATCAACGTATAAGTTATTTTTTGTCATTTTTAATCCTCTCTGCTTTCTTTACTATTTATTTCATCGTTAAGCCAGAAATATTCTCTTCCCCATTTAATGGCCACTTTTCTAGCTGCTTCAAAACCTAATTGAAAATTATATAAATCATTTGCTAATTCAGGATAATTAATTTTGGTTGCTGGATTATTAGCTTTTATTATTTTAGTTAAACTTACTACCGATCTAGCAACTGCTTCTATATTCGTTGTACTTAATACAGACTGCACACGTCTATCTAAAGCTTCTCGAAGGTGTTCATCTTTACGCAAAAATGATAGATTTCTAAATAACGATTGTGCGTTTTCACTATCATACTCACGATCTCTTTCAATATCATTACCTTGCTCAAAAACAGAATAACATCGTAAGGCTGTAAAAATTGCTCGTTCTGAAACTGTTTGTTTACTATTTTCACCAAAGATATCTTTTTCTTTAATGTATTCAAATAGCAGTGGCCAAACGATAGTAGCTTGACGACTTAGAATAGAATTGGAACGTCTTAGAGCAGACAATATTGCTTTATCATTACCCCCTCGTTCATGCAATTTTTTTATAATTTTATTGGTATTTCTTTCAATATTTGTCACCAAAATAATCATCCCTCCTTAAAATTTATTATTTAATATGACGAAATACATTTAATTTATACCAGTTAAAAATAGTAAAAATGTTATTTATTCCACTTCCTTCTTCTTTCGAACTTTCTTGTCCAATGATATCTCTTGGAGAAGCATTTTTTAGAACTTCCTCAGCTTTCGTTATAGAAATCCTCTTTAATATTTCTTTCCATTCAATTGTCTTGTCAGCTCGTTCTTGATCATTTCTTAAACTTGCTAGCCAAGTAAGAAATGGAAGGTTTAAACTTTCATAAAATTTAATAGTCGAATTATCAGCAAAATCTGTTCCATTTAAACCTCTTAATTTACTAATATTATTAGTAAAAATCCAAAAATCTTTTCCTACTTGTTGAGTCAAATCAATCATATTTTCAATGTCTTCCGGCCAATAGTCTTTTTTATTTTTATCAAAAAGTACATTTGCTTTAATCTTAAAGCAATCATTAACCTCAAATGCTGGTAACTGAGAAGAAGATTTGCCATCGCTAATTAATGTTGTAGTTCGCAAAGTTAAGGAAGTGTCTGTAGGAAGATATTCGTTATTTTGTACCTTTCTCAGCCATTTAATTATTTCTGGTTCATGCATATCTTCTACTTCCTCGGGATCTGTAGTTCTAACATATTGCCCAAAATTTCTCCACATTGCTTTTGTTAGATCAGTCAAATGCTTAGTAGCAGGATAAACCTCTCCTGTTTTTTTGTTTTTACGCCAAGTAGTCATTGGCTCAATAAAGGCTTCCGCACTATCCAATTTTGGCAAACCTGCAGTAAAAATAATAGGTTTTTCATTTATCCATTCAATATGCAGCATTCTTGACCATAACGTATATAAAGTACTAATTGAAAGATCGCGAGCGAAAGGCTCATCTTTTAGGAACTCAATATATTCAAATGCGTTTTCGAATTCCCAAAAAGGTTTTTCTTCTTTATATTCTTCTGAAAAAACCAAGTTCAACATTAAAGTCTGAAATAAGTTTTCACCTTGAGCAAATACGGGATTTAAACCATATAGCCAACCGCTAGATACCGGTTTATTAATTAGCTTTGTTTTATCAGTTACTCCTGTAAAGCTTTGATAAGTTAGGATCCAGCGCACTAATTGAGCTAAGTTTATCTCATTTTTAGTCTGTCTTGTTTTAGGTGAAAAAATTGATAGACTATTATTACTTTCAGAAATAGTTCTGTTTATTTGTTTAACATCAACCGTTCCCTTGGGACTTTTGATATTAACTTTTTTATTAACTGGTACTTCCTGATCATAAACTTCCTTATTAACCTGATAGAATGGATCATCCCCAAAAAAATCAAACTTAGAACTATTTTCTTTTAAATATTGGAGAACCGACTTAGAGAATTGTCCATTTTTATATAAAAATTGCCACGTGTTTACTAAATCATCGTACTCATAATCTTCTTCCTCTGCTTCTTTAAGATGCATTTTTTCATCAAGAGTTAACCATTCATAATTTTTTCCATTTGCATCAACTCGAGAGTATACAGTAGTTAAAATAGCAACAAGTAAGCGTAATATCACTAAATCTTGACTCGCCATATCACCAGCTAAGCGCTGGTAACTAGCAGCATTTTCAAAAACTTCTAATAATGAAACTTCCTTGGGATTTCCGTCTTTGTCCAAGACTTGAATCCAAGGCTCAGTGACAAGATTAAAACTTTTTTTATCCATCTTCCTCCTCCTTTTCGTACATTAATCCTAATTTCGAAGAATATTTTAAGTTAAATCCGTTTAAAGTCGTTAAATTATTTTCATTAAGTTCTAGAACTAATGCGCCACGTAACCAAATATCCTCTTTCCATTTATTATGTAAAGATTGCATATTAGTCTCCAATTCTGTAATTGTTTTATCAATTAGATCTTCAATTTTTGAACTATTTACTATTGCAAATGGTAATCGAATAGTTTGACCAGCTATTTCCTCACTGCTTACTTCTTCAATATTACGACCATCCATCAAAAAGGTTCCTTCACTAGTAGTTCTTAAAAGAATCACTTCAATAGTTTCTTTTATATCTCGAACACAAGCAGCAGCATGATTGTCATCGTTAACATTAATTTGTACATCACTTAACCAACCAAATAAATTATTTCTGTCTTTTTCATTCGGATTTCCTATTTGAAATACTTGTGCTTTATTCTTAGATTTTTTTAAATCCTTTTCAAACTTTGCCTCAGCTTCAGCAATATCTTTAATATCTTTATCTACCTTAGGATCATATACCTTTTGTACTAATGGAGATACATCGTCAGGAATATTAATCTTATTTTTTAGAAAATGATCGGTTTTCATTAATAAGTATTTTTCATAGACAAATTCATTTCCTTTCCCATAATCACCGTAGCCATTTATTCCTGTAATATACACTGTCGGCTTCGCTAAAGTTGTAGGTCGGGAAATTTTATGACGATGTAGTCTACCAATTCGCTGAATAATTAAATCTACTGGTGCAATATCAGTAAAAAGCACATCAAAATCAATATCTAAAGATTGCTCTAAAACTTGCGTTCCGATAACTATCATTTTTTGGGGACGAGTGGCACCCTTTCCAATCTTCGCTTGAAGTCTTTCTTCAATTTTTTCACGCTCTGGTGCTAAATAAGCAGAATGTAAAAGTAATACTTCAATGTTTTCAGGGACTAATCTTGCTAAGTCTTGAGCTCGTTTAACGGTATTAACAATTATTCCAGCTATTCCGCCATCCTCTATTTCGGCAACTGCTTTATTAATAATTTCTTCTTCATTTCCATTAAAACGAACAACATTAATCGTTCTATTTTCATCATTCGCAATCGAAAACTCACTTACTTGTTCTAATTTGTTTCCATCCAGAATACTAAGTAAGGGATAGCCTTCATTACCTTCCCAATTATCATTGGCTTTTATTTTTATACTGCCATATTTTCCTTTCAGATAAGCTTTTAACAAATCATTTCTTTTTTTCTTAGGTAAAGTTGCGGACAAAGCAATTACTGGTACATGATATGCTCCTAACCATTTAATAGCTTTCTCTAAATATGAACTCATATAAGAATCGTACGCGTGAAGTTCGTCAATTATTACCACTTTATCACTAAAGCCTAAGTGTCTTAGAAAAAGATGTTTTTGCTTTAAGGCAGTGAGTAAGAGATGATCAATTGTTCCAACTGCAAAATGGGATAAACTCGACTTTTTTCCCGCAAACCAACTATTAATTACTACCGCTCCATCTGTATCATCATAAATATTCTCGGCATAAGGTAATTTAGTATAGGGTTTATTAAATTTTGCTTTACCTTGGAGCAATTTCACATCAGGATGTGCAGCTTGTTCTTTTGCTATACTATCAAGCCACTCTTTAACTCTTGAAAACATTGCGTTAGTTGTTGCCTGCGTTGGTAAACCCATATATAAGCCGGATTTTCCTTGCTTAAAGGCTAGTTGTTCGGCTGCTGTCAATGCTAGCTCGGTTTTGCCAATTCCAGTCGGTGCCTCAATAATAACTAAGCCTGGATCATTAGCTTGAGAAATTGTTTCTGACATTTCTTTTTGCACTGGACGAGGAATAAAATTAAACCTTAAGCGATATTGTTCATTAACAGAAGCAATCTTTTCTGGCATCCATCGATCGCTAATATCCCATTTTTTAATTGCTTGATGATAACGTTCTTCCATATTCAATTCATCAAAATCTTCTTCTAACGAAATCAAGGGAAATAATGATATATTGCTATAATTAGTTAATTTTTCGCTAGAGGCAAGCCAGTCAGCCATGATTAACATTCCCTCTAAAATTACTGCTTGTGGCAAAGTAACCTCTGGAACATCCTTAATATCATTATAACCACACAATGCTAGTCCATATTTATAAAGATTATTTTGAACAGACTTCCACTCATCTTGAATTTTAGTATCTGTGTCTCGGCCCCAAAGATTCGAAGCATAGATATTCAGTTGTTTAAAAGTGACATCTTTTTTTGGAGGTAGACCGTGATGGCCACCAATAATTGAGCCTATTGATTCATTTAATCCAAAAGATTCCAGTAAAGTTTCACCAGCAATGGGATGAGGTGACTTACGGACTCTATAGTTATCCATGGATATGGACGAAAAACCTGCTCTTCTTAAATTTTCATTTATATCCTCATCCAAATCTTTATTCCTTGGAAAGGACTGTTTATATTGAAAAGCTGGCGTGGCCTTACCAAAATCATGATAAAATCCCAAAAATCCTACCAGCTTTTGAGTATCTTCAGGAGAAAGATTTTGTTGCAAAATTTTTCTAGTACCTTCACTAATCCAGTTATTATAAAGCCACTGCATTACATTTTTAGTATCAATTAAATGCGCTACTAAAGGAAGCCAAAATTCTTGATCATCATGAACCGCTTTCTTTCCCCATAAAGCCTTAGTGGCCGGAAATAAGTTCACCATTAATTTCCATCCCCTTTTTGAATTCGCTTTCATTATATCACAGCTAATTAACTTTACACTATATTATTATTTATTTTTCTTAAAACTCCACAGTTGTGGAGAATACTTTCCGAACTATACACTATATTCGGATCATCTTCACTTCTGTGAAGAACACCTTTTCTAATTATACTCCATTATTAATTTTTTAGATTATCCATCAGTAGTGATAAGTCCATCGCAAAACAAAAAGCGCTACTAGAGCGCTTAATGAATGAGATAAAACTTTTACCTTTGCTGAATTAGATTCAACTTTATTTTTGGAACAGAGATTAAAGGTTTGATTGTGCACTATACAATTTTTTAAATTCAGAATTATCGTGCATCACTTTTCCAAAAGGGCCTAGCTTAATTACTTTGGCATCAATGTTATATAGTTCTAATCATCTCTTCACCTTAATACGTTCAATGGACCAATAGTACAGTTGATTTTCTTCCTACACCATTTTCGATAATTTTGCTTTATACAATATAGTAAGTACTCTAATTAAAAGCCAAAAAGGTCACTTATAGAATAATTAATTTTTAACTCTTCCCATGATCTTTATGGCCAGTAAACCATATGACTACTACTTATTGCATCATTTTGATAAAAAGTACTCAAATATAAATTATTTTTGCTAATATCCTAGGTTATATCCTCTTACGTGGAAAACACTTGGCTACTTCATCAGCCAAGTTAGAGGAATATGATCACCTCCACTTACGTGGAGAATACTAGAAACGTCTCTAAACTTTAATCTGTTGAGTAGGATCATCTCTACATACGTGGAGAATACAAAAATCCCTACGGGCGCAACTGGGATCACCTCCACTTACGTGGAGAACACCTTCTCCATTCTTCGGCACAATGGTTTAGATAAGGATCACCTCCACATACGTGGAGAATACTATTTCTTGCAAAAAATCGGATCAGGTAACAAAGGATCACCTCCACATACGTGGAGAATACCGCTGGACTCCAATCTGTCGCAATTGATCCCAAGGATCACCTCCACATACGTGGAGAATACAGCAAGTGACGCATCAGGCGGTGCAATCGGTCGGGATCACCTCCACATACGTGGAGAATACCATTGCTTATTTGGTTCGTTGTTCCAGTTATTAGGATCACCTCCACATACGTGGAGAATACCCATATTTCAGATACCAACATCAACGTGCAAAAGGATCACCTCCACATACGTGGAGAATACCATGTCTTATCCAATCTTTAGGATCGCTTTTTAGGATCACCTCCACATACGTGGAGAATACCTCAAGACAAAGACATTGTAGGCGATGTAAACAGGATCACCTCCACATACGTGGAGAATACTACCATTTGACTCAATTTCTTTTCTATATTTCAGGATCACCTCCACATACGTGGAGAATACCTTTACGTACAGCAAAAGAATCAGACTACGTTAGGATCACCTCCACATACGTGGAGAATACCATAAAGGATTATTGATTGATTATGATGGCTGGGGATCACCTCCACATACGTGGAGAATACACTAAAAGATCCTTGATATGATGCCATTCTCTAATTCAAATAATATCATTTTCAATTAGTTTCTATCAACTAAGAATCAAGTGTTTAACCTACATTTGACCCCAGCAAAAAGACCAAATACCATCTCATGATATTTGGTCGTGCTTATCTTATTTTATCCGATTACTATTTTCTAGGCGTTCAATTCTTTTATCCAAAGGTGGATGATCGGAGAAAAGGCGGCTAATCCAATTATGAGCACGCGGAAAATTAAAATACAAATGTTGTAGGGCTAAATCTTGTGAGCCAATTTGTGGAGTACTCTCTCCTTCTTCTAGCTTTTCAAGTTTAGATAAGGCAGAAATTAAGCCACTTGGTTCACGTGTCAAATCAACTGAACCAATATCCGCTAAATATTCTCTCTGACGTGATACTAGTAAAAATAGTAACTTTGCTATAGGAATTCCAATAATAGAAATAATTCCACCTACAATAATCAAAAATAAGGCAAAAAATTTGATGAGAAGACCTAACAAACCTTTATTCTCACTAGTTAATACACCCCATCCAAATACAACGATTCCTACACCAGTCATTGTAATTAAACTGGTTAGCGCACTCGCTAAAACTGTAATACGAGTATCGTAGTTTCGAATATGAGAAAGTTCATGGCCAATGACACCTTGAACTTCTTTTTTATTCATCATATTCAATAGTCCCTGCGTTAAAGCTAAACTTGCATGTTGTGGATCCCGTCCGGTAGCAAAAGCATTCGGCGCCTGATCAGGAGTAATATATAATTTTGGCACTGGCAACCCACCTGCTAAACAGAGTTCTTCCACTAATTCATAAATTTGAGGCTCTGTTTCTTTAGTAATTTCAACAGCATTGGTTACTTTCATAAGATGACGAGTTGCATCAAAGTATACATGCGCAATGTAAATCAAACCTATAACAAAGAAAGCTCCTCCAATATAAACTGTAAAAAGCATCCCAAGAAAAATACTTATTATTAGTATCAACAAGGTGTATAGACCTAAAATAATCCAAGTATTTCGTTTATTCTGTTCAATTTGTTTATAAAGCATTCTATTCACTCCAAGTACTATTCAGACTTATTTTACCCCCTTTTAAAAATAAGTTAACAGGCACATTTATTCTTATTTATTTTATTTTTAGTCTACACTCCCGCAGATGAGGAAGTAATAAAATCCCAACTAAGTACATCAACAATTCTTCATAATTATTCATATTAAAAAGATAGTCCACTGAACAAAAGGACTATCTTTTTATCTACAAATATTAACCTGCCAAATAAATCTTAATTACTAATTCTAAATTTTTACCATCCCAATGAAAAGTTTTTACACGACCAAATAAAAGATTTCCTGCATCAATTAAGCGACTAAATATCAAATTATGTTCATGTGGAATATAGCCCAGTTTTAGGCCAGAAGGTGTAGTAACAGAAATTGCATTCTTGTCGTATTTATTATCTGCTTCACGTACTAGCAAAACTGGGTCGTTTTCCTTTAAGCGAGGAACTATCTTATCTTCTAAATGCAAATAGTCTGAGCCACGTACCTCACATCCATATAGAAATGTACTATGACTTTCTCCAGATTGTTTATAGTATATCTTTTTTAATTCAGTCATTTGATTTTCCAAATTACTAATTCGATCCATCAAATCTGTAATTAAAACATCATCATTCCTGTACATACTCATTACACTTACTCTTTCTATTGAATAATTTTAGGTTTATTTTGTCCGTTCGTCGGAAACTCTAGTAGACTGTTTACCTCAATGATCTTATGATAAAGTATTATTTGATTTTTCAAATTCCGCAGCAGCTTGCTCGAAAGCCTGTGGTAAAAAGATAGAAATATTAAACTAAAGAAGGTTTTCGCTCATGATATTAACACCTAAAGAACTGGAGGGTGTGTTAGTGTATGTTGATTATGCACCGTTGCCAATATTGAAAAGTAATGCTACAAATGAACAAAAGATAATTTATGCTAATTATATCATTGAGCGATTAAATGAAAATAAAATAGATACACCTTTTTTTAGTAAGAATACAAGTAATAATTAAATATCGACCTACGTAGGTCTTTAAACAAACTATTTCTGTGTATTTTCGATGAGAGATGAGATTGTATAAGCCTTATGAAAGCATAGCACAATGAAAAGAAAAGAATTCGAAAAGTTTGGAAATATACATCAAAGGGAGTGCATCTCCACATACGTGGAGAATACGAAATACTTACGCTAGGTACCATGTGTACAGCAGGATCATCTCCACCTACGTGGAGAACACCACTCGCATTATTTCATTAAAAGCTTTATGAAAGGATCATCTCCACCTACGTGGAGAACACTTCAGAGTTAATGATTGGATATAAATCCCCATCAGGATCATCTCCACCTACGTGGAGAACACTAAGAAGTGGAAGACTAGGGAATATATTGTTAGGGATCATCTCCACCTACGTGGAGAACACCCAACTATGTTGGACTTAAGCTTCATAGGATCAGGATCATCTCCACCTACGTGGAGAACACCCCATTAGTCAAAAATGCAGATACCTTGTATTGGGATCATCTCCACCTACGTGGAGAACACTCACTATGGTTAATGGTGTCAATATTCCCGTTGAGGATCATCTCCACCTACGTGGAGAACACTTTCTGATAGACACGAAGGCGTTATTTCAGATAGGATCATCTCCACCTACGTGGAGAACACACTAAATATTCTTTGTTCTTATCACATTCATAGTTTATAATACGACAATTTTTCATTAGTTTTACTAAATTCATAAAGGCTTCTTAAAGAATAATGATTTCAAAAATCATTTATATATTTTTTTGTTCATGGTTTTAACGCAAGTGATCACTGCTTCAATTAATAAAGGCAGTACACCTTTTAATTATATTTAATTTTCAAATCGCAAATAATCAATATTATGTAATTATACTGTACAAAATATCCTAAGTTTCATTTTCTATTCTTTGCATTCTTATCAACCATTGCTAGTGAATCACGGACAAATAAATTTACTCCCTTAAAAATAATTAATTATCTTCCAAGCAAATGGGTTTTAAGTACATTCTTTAAGGCGTCTCCTGAAGCCATTCTTATATCTGGGGTATCTTCTTGGCCGTTCCGAATATCTAAAATGACTTGTGCATTAATAATCCCTTTTTTCTCTAATCTATGCAAAAAGTAATCTACATCAAAAGTCGTAATAACATCATCAGCATAGTCTTCTCCGGTAATTCGGAATTCATAATCATCAACACTTTTTATCAATCTTTCATTAAAATTATGGGTAACTAGGTAGTAGTAAACTTCCTGAATATCCTCCAAATTATTAGCTACAAATTGACTTAAAGCTAAATTATAAAGTATTGTTAAATTAATCATGTAATTACTTGCATAGGGTGTAAATAAATCATTTTCTTGTAAATCAAGAAAATCTTGTTTCATTTTTTTCTTGATTTTATCATCAGAAAAAATCCCGGCTACATTCAGATAATAATCTATTCTTTCTGTTCCTACATCTTCTCCTATTTCTTTTATCACTTGTCGTGCTGCATGTCCCTGAGGATGCTGGTCAAAATCACGTAAGTTATAGCACAACCTGTAGCCTAAATTACTATCATAGATATATGAACAAACTTTTTTCCAATTATCTTTAAAGTTAGGTACATACCGTTCTAGCCATTGTTGGTCAAGATAATCTATAAAGGCATTCCCATCAGAAATAAAAGCTCCAATAATTGTATTAGGATTTATTTCCATATCTTGAGAAATAGATGTTTTTATTAAATTTTTATACGAAGAAACCACTCTATCATACAGCTCTTCAATATTTTCAAAAGTTCCTCTGATAGTTTGAAACCGATTCATTTCTTTTCTATCTTCAGTAGTGATATTTACTCTTCTTCCATCTTCAGAGTAATATAAATTTTTCTTAAATTTATACACATCTTTTATTTGAGCCAATACATCATCTGCAATCTTGGGATCTTCTTCAAAAATAAATTTATCATATTCCTCTTTAAAATTATCAGATAATTCTATTCCTTTTTCTTTCTCATACTCTTCTAATCCATAGTCCTTTTCTAGCATGTAATCATCAATATTTTTCAAATCAATGATATTAACCGTTGACTTCCATTCGTCTCCTTCTGTTTTTTTAGTGAAAATTATAGGAGTCTCTTCTAATGCTTTGTCTACAGTTCTTTGATTTCTTGTATCATTAGTAAATTCAAAGCCTGCATTGCAGAAACCTACATAATCAACTCCCTTATCTTTAAAATAAGGCAAAATAAAATTTGTCAGCAAGTATTTTTTACTCTCAACTGTAGCTATTGAAGAATATAAGTAATAATAATCGATGATAGCAATACTGCTTCCACTATCTATTTTGTAATCATTAACCATTACATCAGCGACTGTAAATAGATCCCCGCTTTCATCATCTGCAACTTCCACTATATTTTCTTCAGCGCCATTCACCAAGAAACAATATGCTTGTGCAATTATCTTTTTTTCTTCTTGTTCATCTTCAGTACTTAAGCTTAAAGTCGACTTATATACTCCATGATCATAATCTATATCTTTTACTTCGTAATTTTCTAACGTTAGTACTTCTTCTTTTATTTCCTTATCTGTGAACGTAACGTTGGTATTTTTCCTATCCATAGTTTTTTCTCCATTTATTTTTTCCTCCACAAGCTGTAGAGATCACTTAATTTTAATCACTTAATTTTAATCCTTTAATTAAAGGATCACCTCTATCAATTATAGAGATCACTGGCAATATCGTTCTCTATCTATGAGAACAGTTTAACTATAGCAGTAATTTCAAAAAATATAAAACTTAATAAAAGGATTAGATTTTTTACTTACTGCGTTATCCGTACAAAAATTTATTTTCAATAATGAATTTTGGGTACATAATTTTTCCTGTTTAGATCTTTTTTCCTTAAAGGATTATCAAGCCAATGAAAATAAGGATCTCCTTATTTAAATGACTGAATTAAATTTCACATTTCTCGTTCTTATTGACATTTTTCTAATAACTATAATGTACAATTAAGAGAAAATAGTATTATTTAAAATGTTTATTTCTATAAAAACTGGAGTATTTAATTATTTTTAATAATTTAATTTATACAAGGTCAGGTGATTATTAATATGAAAACAACCCTCAATATTAATAGAAAGGCCACTTTACAACGAATTAGATCATTCTTTAATTACAATTATCCTAATTATCTTAATCTGAGTGATCTTACAAATTATGAATTAAAATCTATTGATTATACTCAACCATATGTTACCCAAACTAGACGAACTGATGCTTTAGAAAAATTGATTACCCAACAAATTGAGGCAAATTTGATTGTCATGAGTGTTCAACAGGCAATTAATAAATGTCCCGATCGACCACATGCACCCTATAAAACTATACTTACTGAACGATACTTAAAATTTAATTCAGCATGGCAAATTGCGTTAAAGGTCCAATACAGTTCTTCCCAATATACTAAATTACAAAATAGTGCTCTTTTATTATTTGCCCAAAAATTCCTTATACAGCAATTCGTCAATAAAGTTAGTGAAAATTCCATTATCGATTTACATATTTATGAAGACAGGGATACAGACTATAAAACTGCTCATAAAGACTTGAAATAAGCTGTAAATAATTCTTATCTATCTTACAGAATAAATTTTCAACTATGTACAAAAAGGTGCTAACAGAAAATAATTATCAAATTAATATATTTCAAATGCGAAATCAAACCACATCTCATTTACATCATTTCATAAGTTTCACTATCGTTTAAATAACCATGTCTCATTACTATTGGCTAATCCTTATCTGCATATTTAATATATTCCTCCATTTTTTTGAATTTTCTTTTTTCGACTTCTTTTTTAAAAGCAAAAAATGCTCCAATAACTGTAAGACAAATAAAGCCTAGCCCAAATCCGCATACTAAACCTTTCCACAAATTTACAGTCTTCCCAAGTAGTAATTTTATAAAAACAGAAATAATCTGACTATAATATCTAAATATAAAAAGATTCACTACAGTAATAAACAAAGAGGCCTCAGAAAATAGATTTATATTTGACTTAAATGAAATTTCTGTTTTTAAATCGATAAAATCGTCTATACTCTTATCTCTTAATACTTTTAAATTATAAATAATATTCGTTCCATTTTTCTCTCCATTATCAACTTGTCGTAAAAAAGTTCTAACTTTGATGGATCTTTCAATATTTCAGTTACCAAACTTATATCAAAATATGCAGGATTTTTTGAAAATAATGTATTAAAAGTTACTGATTTCGTCATTTATAAATTTTGATGTATAGGTTCCTAATAAACATCCTGGAAATAAGTATAAGACAATATCTATTGCAAACAACCATATATACCCATAGATTAATACCAATGAAAGATTCCTGTAATTTAGCTTTGCAACAATAAATGCTCCAAGTCCCAGTACCATTGCCAAGCCACCAAAAATCCATGGAATCACAAAAGGCCACTTTTTATATATTCCATTGAATAAATTTATAACGTGTCCTCCTAATAAAAAATAGATAGTTATAATACCTACACTACAAATTGTATAGACACAAAAACCAATAAAATTCATGATCCATCTTGTCTCTACAAAAAAATAAATTATTGGAATAATTTGATTTATTAAACTATATCGATTGATTTTTTTAAGATTTAAACTTTCCATATTTAAGTCTCCAATTTCTAAGCCAGATTAATAACAAAATTATCTTTTTTAAGCACCAGGTGCAAATGTTGTATTAAAAAAATGCATGAAGCCATTCATTTTATTTACCTCATTTCTGATTTACCGTTTTAATTTTCCAATTGTGTTTTTAAATCATCAATTGCAGATTTTCTATCTAAAATTGAATAATAATCTGTTTTCATCAAAATAGCCTTTACTTTATCAGGAACTTCATTTTTATTGCATCAAATTCTGCTTTTAAGTGCGGACCAACCATTAAAGCATCAATTTTATCAGCGTATTCTCCTAATTCTGCTTCACTTCTAGCTTGAATTTTATAATCTAATCCTCCTTTCTTAGCAGCCTTTCTCATATTTGCTGCCATAAAACCTGATGAAGCACCTGAACCACAAATTAATAAAATATTCTTACTCATTTTGAATTCCTCCTATAATCCATTATTTCTTTTTCTCTTTACATGTTTATACTATTAAATTAACCGCTTACATTAAACTTATCTTTTGCACCGGAGGGGTGCAATTTAGTGATCTATTCATAGCTACGTCTTTTTTAGCAAAAACAGCCAAGAGATCTTTTTATCCCTTGACTGTTCAGTAAATTAATATCTCGTATATTTTTAAATTATAATTTTCACCTAGCTAGTCTAATACAATTTCGTTGTGCATCCAATTAAAAATTCATATTTCTGAGTTAGATTTTCCTTTTCTTAATTACTTTGCAAAATAGTGAAAATATATATCCATTAATTCGCTATCTAATTTTCTTTCACCATAAGCCTCAATAAAACAATTTCTTATAGATTTATTTATGTCTTTATTTTCAGATAACTTTCTTATTAAAGGCGCATTATAATGTTTTAACCAATTAATTGAAAAATCCTTATAATTATATTCTTTCGGATTAATTACCCATTTTTCATCTTTTGTGCCATCTTCTTCGAAGATTTTTTCAATTTTCATTCTATAAAGTTCCTTTTGATTTAAGCATAGGTTTAATAAGACTATCCTCATAGCTTTTTTATCCAAATTAGGATTGTTAGAATATTCAGCTAAAATTTCATCCTCAACGTTCTGTAGAGGAGGAATTATGTTATAGATTACTAAATCCTGATATAACTGCCAATCTAATATAGATTTTTTAAATTCGTAAGTTTCAAATAATTCCTTTATCTTCTTTTGAGTTGGTAGATCACATACATCATAAATCCTTACTATACTTTTTAGTAAGTTATTTCTATTCAACTCCTTCAACAAAGAAAAATTTTTATATTTCATTTTTGAATGATATAAAATATTGCGTAAGGATATCACTATGTTAGTAAGATCTTCTTTTTTCTCTTCAATACTTTTTTCAAAAATCAAATCTAAGAGTTTAATTGAAAATTCTGCTACCTTCTTCGAATATAGTTTCTGATCTATTATATTTTTTATAAACATTGTAATGCTGTTCATATTTGTCACAAAGTTATACAAACTATACCTATCAATGAAACTATTTAATATCGTCTCTACCACTTTTGGAGAGAGTTGGATATAACCACAAATGATTATTAAATGCCAATACATATCATCTAAATTAGTGTTTTTGGATAACGATGAAAGATTCTGAGTAATAGTATTCAAATAATCTTGTGCTTTGTCATCTAATTTTATAGGCGCATATAAATATCTACGTATTTCGTCATTTTCCCACTCTCCAGGATTCATATATTGCAGCATGATATGCAAATCAAACTTTGTAATACATGGTGCATGTCTATTAGTCACAGAAAAAAGATTAATGAATTTCTCTTCTTTATCAGGTTGAAGAGTAGAAAGTAAAATATGATGAATGTACATTCTGTATATGAAAAAGTCCTGAGTTCTTGGAATTATATAATTTCTTTGTTCAAATTTCCAAAAATCTTCCATTGTTTCTCTTAATTGTTGATAAGCTGGGGGACTTTCAAGGCCTATAGAATAAGTATTAGCTTCAGCTTTAGTAGACTGACTTTTTTCATAAACATCCTGAAATAATTCATATAAATATCTCGAATGTAAAATATCTCTTAAAAAGTTATTTTCATTTAAATGTGGTATCGCATCCACTGTTTTCTCTAAATTAATAGCAGCAATTTCTCGTTTGACCTTACAGCGAATATTACTACTTACAGAATAATCCTTTAAAATTATTTTTCCTATTCTTTCTCTATTAAGTTGAGAAATAAAATAATATTCATACATATGATAATGATATAAATGCTGTGACGCTCTTTTTAAGTAATTATAGGCATCAACGTAATCCGTCAAATAATATGAAATAATTGCTTGAATTAAATATCCTAATGGATTATTTTCGCTTAAATATATGTCATTTTCTTTTTTTAGTTCTATTAATTTTTGGTAATCAAATTGTTCTAATGCACTTTGCCAATTCTCTATTTTTTTATGCGGAATGAAGATAGTATTCTGCTTCCTAGATATTCCTTTTATACTACTTCGCTTAAGTATCTCTAGAATCGATACAGCAGCATTTTTCTCCACCTCATCTGACCATGAAAAAAGCTTATTTAATGCCTTTTTTGATTTTTCGTCCTTTCCTACTAAACAATTATTCTTGAGATCGACATTTTCTTTTTCAAATACCTGAGTAATATACTTCTCATAAACATAATTCAAGTTTTTATAATCTTTTAGAGTATCGTTAATTCTCCCTAATACATTTAAATTTTCAGATTCTAATAACCAATTTAGAGTACCTGCTAGTCTAGATTCTATTGAATCAGAACCATCTTTATTAAGAGCCTTTGAAAAAATTACATTAATTCCCCAATTTCGATAATAAGATTCCAATCCACTATCATATTCATTAACAGGATCAATTAAATATGCTCGTCGAACATTATTTCCTAATATGTCTTTAACCCATGAAAATATTTGTCGAAGATCTGGATCACTAAAAGAGTAGCCAATAAATAAGACTACCTTACTGCCTATAATTGACTTGATATAATTCTCAATTAGTTTGAAATTTGAAGAATAATGTGAATAATCGTCTTCTTTTAATACAAAATTATCATGTTCAAAGTCACCATGCATCTTTATCAATTCTTTTCCAGCCGATCTATATGGCAGGTCACTATCACAACTAATAACTTGCACGATCTCACCATTTTCTTCTGCCGCTTGCTCAAGCAAATTATCATAGTTAGTTGTAATTATACTCGTAGAATTGAATCTCATTATCAATTTATGTAGTTCATTAGTACTTAATCTTTCTCCGTATTTAAATACTTTACGCATCAGAGAGTTATAGTCATTTTTTCCTCTTAAATTGTAATAATATTGTGGGATTGCCAAATAATCTAAATTGCCATTTATTTTTAAATGCTTCTGAATTTCTCCTATGGCTTTTCCCCATGATGGCATCCCTGAATTAATAGAAACTCCTGCCCCAACAAATAGCACTAATTGGTCATCACGCTGAGCTTGTCTTATTATTCTTCTAGATTCAGAATACTCTTGTTGCGTGTTAAGGTTATTTGCCATAATTCCTCCAATTATTTATACCCATAATTTCTTCGAATAATTTCAACCTTATCAATTATCTTAACCAAGTTTATACTATATAATCAAAACCTTATTTTCTAATATGGAAGAAAGTGAAGATTATAGAAAGATTATTTTTTTCTAAGGTTAAAAGGATATTATTTATATTTTTTCTTATAGATAGTCTTAAGAATATCTGCTTTAAATTAATGTAATTTCTAGTCCCCATCATTTATTTAGCTAAAAACTAAATAAATATACATTTAAAATATATTTTTGATATAATATTGTTAACAAAGATAACTTGTGAAGGATTAAGCTGAGTTCCCGAATGGGAGTAAGGTATCAACCGAGAATTCTCATGCTCCTGGGGTTATCTTTATTTTTTTGCTCTATTTTTATTTGTTTATGATTTCATCAATATAAGTATTTATAACTTCTTTATAGATTTTGCTTTAATTCAGTTAATGTTTCTTGTAATATCTTATTTAAATCATTAATCATCTTATTAATTATCTCTGTCCAATCAGACCAATCTACCATCTCCATGCTTGAATGAACAAGTGGATTCTTATTTCTTAATTTTCCTGCCTTTTCCAGAGTCTTTCCTACATTTTTACCTATTATTGTTTTATAAAACTTTTCAAGTTGCTTAGTCTTAAAATATTTATTCACATTTAACTTTTTATTATTTTTATATGCGGCAATCAATGCTGTCATTCGATCAAAATAAGTCTTAAAATATGCATAAGCTTCCATGTATTGCTTCTTACTTATTTCAACATAATAATTAAAATATAAATAATATGTTTTCCAATCCCCATTTATTATTTTGAAGTGTGTGTAATCATTATGTTTTTTAAAATCTATAAGAAAATTTTGACAACAGAATTTTTTAATATATAAATACAAATTATGTTCATTTCTATTTATAATTTTTTCTTTTAAATCATAGTGACTAAAACCTGTATTCAGCAAATATTGAAGAGCGATAACAATATCATATCTATTAATTACTTGGTTCTTATTTCGAATGAAAAGTTGATTTAATAACGATTTCACCGCAATATTTTTGTTTTTTCCAGGACTAGTATTTAAAACCATAGTAGTTAAAATTTGTGGAGACATATAGAACGTCGAAATTCCTTGTCTTACTAACAATGAAGACATATTCTCAATTACGAAATCATCTTGGAGATATTCACTATGATCATAAATTATTCTTTTGAAGATCTCATCTCCACTAATTCCTACAATATCATCACTTTTAAAACTATTATTAATAACTTTCTGAAAACTTTCTTTGGTTAAAGTACTATCGAACTTTTTTTCAAAAAGTGATGTGATAAATTTGTTCACATTTTCAGTCCAATTCTTATTATCTAAATACATTTCAACCGCATTTCCCTGCTCATTAACAACATCATTGTAAATAGACCATTTTAATTTTTCGTCTATATCTGAACCAGTATACAAGCCGGTCTTTTTTGTATTTAAAGTAAGTCCATAACTGTTTAATATCGATGAATATTCAGCTCTAATGTCATTATATTCTTGATTTAAATTTGATTCTGTTTTTGGCTTTAACCATATATATAAATCATCAACATACCGTATTAATTTATAAGCTTCAATATTTGGTAATTTTTTAATAAAGTTTCCTAACTTCACATCTATAATATCCAAATAAACAATAGTAGCAAGGAATGATGAAGCCGTGGAATTTTGAACTAAAGGAAACTTACCATCCCCACAATAGTTTAAAATATCAATGATTGTTTTCTGCTGAATGGGCGTAAATTTAGCCTGCACGTTATTATTTATTAAATTGAGTAACTTATCAAATTTTATATTAGAAAAGTAATCACTTAAATCAGTCTTAATAAAATATGGATATTCTTCTGCATAATAATTATTCCATTTTGAGAATTCTTGATATTGACTTTTATACAAACTTTTATGATCTAAAAAATTTCCAGCATAAAAGGCTACAATATTTTCATCAGTTTCTCGTTTTTGACGATATCTTTTACAGATTTCAACACCTATAGCCTGCAATATTAAGAACATAAGGGGAGATAATAACTGTGCATCTCGAAAACCCCCATTGTTTTTAAGGATAAAATTATTACTTCGCTTCAAAACGCTATCATTGTGAAAAATTGCTCCGCTTTTAATGAAATTATCATAAAAGCCTTTACTTGAAATAATTGTCTTATCTACGGATGTGATTCTTGTAAATGGATATAATTGTAAATACATTGCAAAACTTCGTCTCAAAGAAATATCTGTTACTGTTGAAAGATACATATCACAAGTTTCTTTCCATGATTCATAGCTTATCCCCGTAAAATTTTCTACTACCATACGTTATTCGCTTCCTTATCCTCGTTCTTCATCAAACATATGTTCTGTTTAATGGTATCATAAGATTAAATTATTGTCATCTTTATAAACCATGAAACTTTCCATTTCTATGTCTGAAAAATAAATTTCTCTTCCCACCAAAAAAGACCAAGCAAAAATTGCTTGATCTTTCATTCGGTATTATTTAGTTAAAAACTTTACTTTCCCAACTCATCAAAGAAACCATCAGCTTTTAAAATGTCTAAATAGCGGCTAATGGCGTCTGGCCAAGTTGGAAGTGGCTTAAAGCCGTTTTCTTCTAACTTACTCTTGTCTAAGCGAGAGTTAAATGGACGAACAGCCTTTGATAACCCATATTCTTCAGTAGTTACAGGAGTAACCTTAGTCTTGTAGCCTGCTTGGCGGTAGATTTCTTTAGTGAAATCATACCAAGAAATATAGCCGGTCTTAGTACCATTTTCATCATGGTCGCCTTCACTTGCTGGTAATTCAGCATTAGTTGCATGGTAGTAGCCGTACCTATCAGTTTCAATCATGTCTACCAATAAACGAGCTAAATCAAAAGTATAAGTTGGTGTACCTACTTGGTCGCTAACAACTTTAACTTCATCATGGTTTGAACCAACTTTAAGCATTGTCTTAATGAAGTTAGAACCATTTACACCAAATACCCAAGCAATACGAACGATGAAGTACTTGTCCAATGTATTAGCAACAGCTTCTTCTCCGCCAAGCTTAGTTTCACCGTAAACATTTAATGGCTTGTAACCCTTAAAGTCAGGTTCCCAAGGAGTAGTTCCTTGACCATCAAAGACGTAGTCAGTTGATAAGTAAACCATTGGAGCATCTAGCTTTTTAGCAACATTAGCAATGTTTTGAGTTCCATCAACGTTAACTTTACGAACAGCAGCTACCTTGTCATCATCTTCAGCCATGTCAACTGCAGTCCAAGCAGCACAATGAACAATAACATCTGGATTTACTTCAGAAATAACCTTGTCTACTGCGTCTACATCGGTAATATCTAAAGAAACGTATGGAGCCTTAGTCACTGCAGTGCCATCAGCGACACCAGCATATTCAGGTGCTAGGTCTGATCCCACACCTTCATAGCCACGTTTAGCAAGTTCATTCATTACGTCATGGCCAAGTTGACCATTAACGCCAGTTACAAAAACTTTCATTAATTTACCTCACTAATTAAAACTTAAAAGTATCCTTTAAGCCTTTCCATTCTTGATCACGGTCAGATAAAGTAAGCTTAGTACCGTCATCAAGAGTGTAGCCACTAGCATCTGGACTACCTGGGTAATCACCCTTAAGATGTGGCCATTCGATACCAATTTCAGGATCGTTCCAAGCCATACCACCTTCATCGTTTGGGTGCCAGAAATCGTTAACCTTGTAGCAGAATTCTGCTTCATCACTTAAAACAAGGAACCCATGAGCAAAACCTTGTGGAATTAAGAATTGCTTCTTGTTTTCAGCAGTCAATTCAACACCGTACCACTTACCGTAAGTCTTTGAGTCGCTACGAAGGTCAACAGCAACGTCAAATACGCTACCACGAACAGCACGAACCAACTTAATTTGTGGGTATTTCTTTTGGAAGTGCAAACCACGGAGCACACCCTTAGTTGAGCTTGATTGGTTATCTTGAACGAAGTTAATGCTAAAACCTGCATCCATCATATCTCTTTGGTTAAAAGTTTCCATGAAGTAACCACGATCATCACCGTGAACAGTTGGGGTGATAACTGCTAAACCTTCAATTCCACCAACATTTTTTTCAACTTTAATTTGTCCCATTTTAAAAAGCTTCTTTCTTAATTAAAAATTTTAGTAACGAACTTTACCTTCAGCAACTGATTTTAAGTGCTTACCATATGGGCTCTTGCCATAGTGCTTAGCTGCTTCAAGTAATTGATCCTTGTCAATCCAGCCGTGAACATATGCAATTTCTTCTGGAGCTGAAACAGAAACGCCTTGACGTTCTTCAATCATCTTAACGTAGTTAGAAGCGTCAACTAAACTTTGCATTGTACCAGTATCAAGCCATGCATAACCACGACCCAAAAGTTGTACACCTAAGTTATCGTCTTGTAAGTACATATCGTTTAGACTAGTAATTTCTACTTCGCCACGTGCACTTGGCTTAACTTGAGCAGCCTTTTCACTTACACCAGCTGGGTAGAAGTAAAGACCAGTAACAGCATAGTTACTCTTAGGTTGTTCTGGTTTTTCTTCGATAGATACGGCCTTACCATTTTCATCAAAGTCAACAACACCAAAACGTTCTGGATCATTTACGTAGTAACCAAAGACAGTTGCCTTACCCTTTTGAGCATCTTCTGCAGCATTCTTAAGTAAGTCAGTAAAACCATTACCGTAGAAAATGTTATCACCTAAAACCATGGCACATGCTTCACCATTAATGAAATCTTCACCTAATGTAAATGCTTGAGCCAAACCATCTGGACTTGGTTGAACCTTGTAAGAAAGGTTAACACCAAATTGTGAACCATCACCTAATAGTTCCTTAAAACGTGGAGTGTCAGCTGGAGTAGAAATAACTAAAATATCTTTAATACCAGCTAACATTAAAGTAGATAATGGGTAATAAATCATTGGTTTGTCGTAAACTGGCAATAATTGCTTACTAGTTACTAAAGTCAATGGATATAAACGAGTACCTGAACCGCCTGCTAAAATAATTCCCTTCATGCTGAATTAGTCCTTATCTAAAACTTGCTTCTTGCCGTACATTTCGTCGTAATAGTTTTGGTAATCACCAGAAATGATGTTTTCCCACCAGTCTTTGTTGTCAAGGTACCATTGAATGGTCTTCTTGATACCATCTTTGAACATAGTTTCTGGAAGCCAGCCTAATTCGTTATGAATCTTTTCTGGGTCGATAGCGTAACGACGGTCATGACCCTTACGGTCAGTAACGTGTTCAATTAATGAGTATGGCTTGTCTAAGTAATCACAGATAAGTTTAACAATATCAATGTTAGCCATTTCGTTGTGACCACCAATGTTGTAAACTTCACCAGGCTTACCATTTTCTAAGATAAGGTCAATTGCCTTGCAGTGATCTTCAACATAGAGCCAGTCACGAACGTTCTTACCATCACCGTAAACTGGTAATTTTTCATTGTTTAATGCTCTTTGAATCATCAATGGAATCAATTTTTCTGGGAATTGATATGGACCATAATTGTTAGAACAACGTGAGATGGTTACTGGCAAGTTGAAAGTTCTGCCGTATGCACCAACTAACAAGTCTGCACTAGCCTTACTTGATGAGTAAGGACTTGAAGTATGAAGTGGAGTATCTTCGTGGAAGAAAAGATCTGGACGATCTAATGGTAAATCACCGTAAACTTCGTCAGTTGAAACTTGGTGGAAACGCTTGATACCGTATTTACGGCAAGCATCCATTAAGACAGAAGTACCAATAATGTTAGTTTCTAAGAAAATTTCTGGATTTTCAATAGAACGATCAACGTGACTTTCAGCAGCAAAGTTAACTACTACATCAGGCTTTTCTTCTTCGAATAACTTGTAAACACCTTCGCGGTCACGAATATCTAACTTAACGAACTTGAAGTTAGGGTTATCCATAACATCCTTTAAGGTAGATAAGTTACCTGCATAAGTTAAACTATCTAAACAGATAATTTCGTAATCAGGATGCTTCTTTAACATGTAAAAAACAAAGTTTGAACCGATAAAACCGGCACCACCAGTAACAATAACTTTCATATTTATCCTCCAAATTTTTGAGTTCATATGAAGTATATAACATTACGTTACGTCACCCTCAAGAGGATAAAATAAAAAAATGCTGTTTTTTAATTCTAAACCAAAAAGACCAAACACTTTGCTTTTTAGTGCTTGATCTTAAGTTTATTTCTTACAAATAAAACATCCGACGTCTTTAGTAATGTGGAAACCATCGCTTACTTTATCGTCAACGTAATTTTTAAATTCATTATAGTGATCGAGTAAAATTGAATTTTGATTACCATGACAAGATAAGATGTAAGAAATCACCGGTGTAGATTCAGACAATTCAATCGCATCTTCATACTTATGACAGTTAACATTAGTAAAATCATGAGATAAAATTTCTGCCCCATTGTCTAAGCCAAAGCGATCATACAAGTTAGTTGAAGACAAAACAATCTCTGGATTAAATTCTTGAACTAAATCAGTAATTTCATGCATATGCCTCTTAGAATAAGTAGAACACGCAAAAGAAGCGCCCTTTTTCATTACTCTCTTTACTTCCTTCAAAGTCCTAGGAATATTGTCACAGTAAAAAAGCATATGGTTAGCAATTACCAAATCAAATGTATTATCCGCAAAAGGTATTTTTTGTGCATCAAAAACAGCATATTGAAATTCTGCTCTGTCTCCAATCTCATTCTTCGCATCAGCTAAGATACCTTCAGAAATATCAGATAAAACAATGGTTAATCCTTTTGGAATTCTGTCTAGATTTTGTGCCCATAAAGTACCATTACCCGCACCTAGTTCTAGAATCTTCATCCCCGGCTTTAAGTCTAGTTGTCTAAATAACCAGTGAAACCATCCCTCTTTATTAAGAGAATAATCCCGGTGAAGCTTGATTCGCGCAGAAATATTAGAAGCATTTTGGTATTGAGTACTTAGAGACTGATTCATTGAAGTCAAATGAATCAAGTCTAGCATCTTGCTCCAATCTACTTCGTGCCCTGCCTTCAAAGTGCTACTAGTTGAATCAATAGCTGCAGCTACATTTTGTATTTCTTTAA
Source organism: uncultured Lactobacillus sp. (assembly GCA_948500755.1). GTDB lineage: Bacteria > Bacillota > Bacilli > Lactobacillales > Lactobacillaceae > Lactobacillus. Next base: position 102,673 of record CAOOYH010000001.1, read on the forward strand.
GACGTTCTTCCACTAGTCTTTTTTGGATCTGCAGAGAATCGAGTAAAAGTTGTCTGTCCCCTGATCCTAAAGTCATTTCTCGAATGTCTGTTAAAGAAAATCCAAGATATTTTAATAGAAGAATTTGTTGTAGTTTGGCAAAATCAGCATCAGTGTAGCGTCTTGCACCACTTGCCGTGTGTGTTGATGGTTTTAATAAATTTTTTTGGTCGTAATAGCGAATTGTACGAATTGAAACATGCGCCTTCTTCGCAAATTCACCGCTTGTGTAGTAAGTCTTCAAATGATTCGTCTTTTCTAAAATTTACTCAGATAAAAATTTTATTCATGATACATTATATAAATATAAAAGTCAAAGCAAATCATACATAAACTTCTAAAAAAGTTTAGCTTCTACACTTTGTTTTAATATCAATAATAGCTACTAAACATATTTATTTTTTACTGTAATACTAATATGAATTTTGAAATTTCTATTTAACTTAATATCTTTTTCTTAATATGTAATATTATGTTATTATTCGAATTTAATTTCTTAAAAACTGTATTTCCTGCCATTATAAAAATAGTTCAAATACTTATATGAAAAAACTTCAAAAAAGCAAATCGTAAATATAAACTTTTAAAATTCACTTAGAAGCTTTAGATTGTGACTAAACCTTAGAAATTGGTTCATGCAAAATTTTATGAATGACTATTCAGGACAAAGATGAAAAGAAAGTTATTCATCTACTTCATTCAAAACAAACTATTAGTAAATAAATGCATAAAACTTTATTAACTTTTAAACGTAATTATTCTAAAGTCCTAAACGATATTACATCAACTTATTCTAGTAGTTGTCTTGAAGGAGTTAACCGTAAGATTAAACAAATTGAACGTACTGCTTATGCCTATAGAAACTTTTATCCTCTCTTAATTAGAACCAAACTTGAAGAAATTATTGTAAAAGAAAAGGAATCAAACAACTTTTTCCTAGCTGCTTAATTCCTTACTAAAATTTTCTATCAACAATATTTGACAAAGAGCAAAAAAGGTAGATAAAACATCATCATGTTTCTATCTACCTTTATACTTTAAGGTATTTGCAAAAGAGTCGATTAAACAATACCTTACCATTAAGAAAATAAATTAACCAAAAGGTTTTTAAGCTATCCTTAGTTATTTAGATAAATTTTCTTTAACTAATGTCCTTTCAATCTATTGGTCACTTTATCTAAATATTCTAATGCTATTTCATTCTTCAAAAACACCAAAATAGCACCATACATTATCACTGAGAGCACTACAGATAATGCAGTTCTTAGAATTAAGGATGGAATGCCTATTTTTAGAAGAATACATACTACCACAATCCCCATACAACCTATTATTGAATCTACCATACTCTTAAATGTTCGTCGAGATTTCAAAATTGGTCCTATGTAATCCCTACCAGACCATCCATTAAGGAACATTACCATAAATTCAGCAATTACTGTACTTAAGGCCGTTCCATCATATGACCACAACGGAATAAATATAAAGTTTAGCCCAACATTAATTAATCCAGTAATAACTGTATTTCTTAGAGCCTTTGACTCACGCTTTAATGGAATTAAAACACACTGGTTAAAAATAGTACTATAGTTTGAGAAGATAAGTGCCCAAGTAATTATTTGAAGAGACAAAGTACCGTTTAAATACTTTTTACCAGCTATTATCAAAATTACTTCCTGACTTAACATTACTAAACCAACAGCTGCTGGTAGCCCCAGAATAGATAAACTGTTTATTACTTCTTGCAAAACATGATTATATTCCCTAACTTTTCGCTTACCAATTAACATTGCTAATCTAGGAATAGTAACTACGAGTAGCCCAGAAATTAACCCACTTACAATGGTATAAATTTTTACAGCTACACCATATATCCCAACCGCATAATCATTTTTTAGTAAACCTAAAATAGTAGTATCCGAAGAAACATAGAGAGTAATAGCTACAGCTGAAGCAAAGATAATTAATATTGGCTTCAAGTGGTACTTCCAATTTGTATCTTTCACCAATTTTATTTTACAAAAAGATTTAGCATGAATATAGTTCAAAATATTTGATCCTACGCTAGCGAACACAGTAATTGCTGCATACCAAAGATAATCATTGGGAGAATGAACTAAAAGAAATAGCAATACAATTGAAATAATTTTAAAAGCTATGCTACGAACAGTAATATATTGATACTCTTCATAAATCGTATAAAGCCATTCAGTACCAATAGTTGTAAAGAACAACTGTAAACTAAAGACTAAAATACAAGTTACATAGTTACGTAGATTACTAAATATTAATAAACTTCCAATAAGTAATATATATGCAATTAGGGTTGAAAACATATTGATGGTGAAAATCTGACTTGCAAATTCACTAATTTGTTCCTTGTCGTCCCTATATTTTGCCCCTTCACGAACAGCATATGTTGCTACACCTAAACCAGCAATAAGAACAAAATAGTTCACATAAGTATTAGAAAAATTGTAAATTCCCATACCATCTACTGATAAGACTCTAGAAACATATGGAAAAGTAATCAACGGAAAGATTAAATTTAAAGCACTTCTAAGGCCATTCAGTAGTGCATTAACTCCTAATGACTTTTTTTTCATAAATCAAAAACTTCCTCTAACCAACCAAAATAAGCTTCATGTTAATTATGAAGCTTGTTTTGGAATTTAATCTTTTCTAAAAATATCTCTTGTGTAAACTTTATCTTTAACATCATCAAGAATTGGATTATATCTATTAGCAATAATTGCATCAGATTCATTCTTAAATTTCTCAAGATCATTCACAACTTCACTTCCAAAGAAAGTAGTACCATCTTCAAGAGTAGGTTCAAAAATAATAATTTTTGCTCCTTTCGCTTTAACACGCTTCATAACACCTTGAACTGAACTCTGACGGAAATTATCACTATTAGACTTCATAGTTAATCTATAAACTCCAATAGTAACTTGTTTTTCTTCAGCTGGATTATAAGTATTGTTATCATCATAGTCATAATATCCAGCCTTACTTAATACTTGATCAGCAACAAAGTCTTTTCTAGTATCATTTGATTTTACAATAGCTTCAATTAAGTTCTCTGGGACATCCTTATAGTTTGCAAGCAATTGCTTAGTATCTTTAGGCAAGCAGTAACCACCATAACCAAATGATGGATTATTATAATGTGTACCAATACGTGGATCGAGTCCAACACCGTCAATTATTTCTTGTGTATTCAGTCCTTTACTTTCAGCATAAGTATCTAATTCATTAAAGTAACTTACCCGAAGAGCTAAATATGTATTAGCAAATAATTTAACAGCCTCTGCTTCAGTAAAACCCATGAACAAGGTTGGTACATCTTTATCTTCAGCACCTTGTTGAAGCAAAGAAGCAAATGTATGAGCAGCATTTACTAGTTTATCATCGTTTTTATCGGTTCCCACCACAATACGAGATGGATGTAAATTATCATAAAGTGCATGTCCTTCACGTAAAAATTCCGGGCTAAAGATAATATTATCAGAACCCATTTCTTTACGAATATGATTAGTATAACCAACTGGAATAGTAGACTTAATAATCATAATAGCATTCGGATTATATTTCTTCACAAGTTTAATGACTGCTTCAACTGCAGATGTATCAAAGAAATTCTTTTCACTATCATAATTGGTTGGCGTCGCAATAATTACAAAATCTGATTCTTTATAAGCTGATTCTGCATCTAAAGTAGCTTTTAAATTTAAATCTTTATTAGCTAAAAAATCTTCAATTTCTTTATCTACAATCGGTGATTTATGATGATTAATTAAATCGACTTTTTCAGGAACTATATCCACAGCAGTAACTTTGTTATGCTGTGATAACAAAGTTGCTAAGCTTAACCCAACATATCCAGTTCCTGCAACTGCAATTTTATATTGTTTTTCCATCTATTTTTCCTCTATTTCTTATTTTTAATCATTATTTGCTTATAAAATTCAAATATTTTTTTTGCGGATTGTTCATTAGAAAAAATATTTACAGCTTTTTCCTGTGCCATTTTTGCTTGGCATACGTACTTACTCTCATCGAGTTCTGCAACTTTATTCATTTTATCTATCAAATCAGCTATTCCATTATCATATGAATAGCCCCCAATTTTTGATAATATTTCTTTGGTTCCTCCTGTATTATGTCCTATCACCATACATCCTCTAAAAGCAGCCTCAGCTGTCATTCTTCCAAATCCTTCAAACTTAGAAGCAACGATTAGAGCCATAGCATGATCCATTAAGCTACGTACATCATTACGAAATCCTAAAAATTTTATACTATCAGCACAATTTTTAGTTTTAGCAATTTTTTTTAGTTTTTTTAAGTATTCATTCGTGCCAAAACCTGCAATTAATAATTTATAATCTAAATGTGTTTTATGAAATTCAGCAAAAGCTTTAATAACTTCTTCATGCCCTTTTTCTGGAGAGACTCTGCTACAACAAAGGAAATATTTTTCTTTAGGAAAAGAAAAATTTGTGTCCTTCTCAGAAAAACATCCATTATATATTACTTTTGATTTTGGTGAATTATTTAACTGAAAATACTGTTGAATGCCTTCTGTAATAGCAATTGTATAACACGTATTCAATCTCTTTATAAACGCCTTTTTGGATGGTTCTATTTCCCATCCAAAATCCTTAGTTTGATATTCGCGCAAATGCCATATATGAGGAATATTCAACTTTTTGCTTACTTTGTAGCCTGCTTGGATAACTCCTACATTCGTATGTATAATATCTGGATTCACAAGCTTGACTATTTTTTCAACTTCTTTATTTTCAGGATAGAATCTCAGATTTTCATAAATTCTAGTCCCCTTTATATATTTTTTTATTTTATTTTGTTGAGAGTCATGATAGTGACTTTTCATAGGGACTGAATACATTTTTTCACAATAAGGACTAATTTTTCTTTTGAAAACTTTATCAATCTTTTCATCAGGATAAATTATATAACTCTTTACGCCTTTGTCAGAAAGTTCCTTAACTAAATTAATGAAGGAAATATTTGCACCACCCATTTTAGTAGAATTTAACAAATACAAAACTTTCATTTATTTTTTCCTCCTTTAGTAGCTTTAATCTTAACGTAACCATCTGAAAAAGCATATGCAACCACATACGATAAAATCGGACTGCTTAATCCTGTTTCAAAAATAGAATAAATTAATAAACTTAGAATAATTAAAAATATAAGTTTATTGCTTTCAATACTTTTCATTAATGCACGAAATATAAAAAATAGGAATATAAATCCTACAAATAAACCTTCATTGATAAGTAACTTAATATACAAAGAATCCACCGTAAAATAAGTAGAATATGAATATGCTCTATTTAAAACTATATAACTAGAGTCTACAAAATTTACTGGTTGTCCGAATAGTGATATTCCATACCAATGTAATCCTTCATTTCCCATAAGTAAGCGACTCGAAATAGTAGAACCCAAAGCAGAAACTACATTATTAGTTGGATTTTTCCATACAAAAAATATGTAACTAATTAATAATACGAATATAAAAAAGAATGTTAAATATTTTAAAAAAGAATATTTTTTAAATAATTCAAATTCTGCATACATCACGGGTTTACTATTGATACTAATAAAAATAGAAAATAAAATAATTAAAAGAATTATAGATGTAGTATAACTTTTAGAATAATAAAGGGTTATAAAAGTACTAAATAACACCAACCATAAATCTTTCCAAGCTAATCTTCCTAGAGATTTTATAAAATAAAATACTACATTTAACGCTAAAATATATAATGATAGAGTATTGGGATGTAAAAACCCCCATGAATTTCTGTTTACACTGCCCTCTCTTGTATATGAAATTTGAGGAATTACATGTATAAAATACGAAAATATTACAAATAATAAGTTAAATAAAATTAATATAAAATATATTTGTAAAATTTTTTTTGTATTCTTATCTTTAGCAAAAAATGCTATCGAAACACACATCAAGCCCAAAAAAGAATGGCTTAAATAGTAGCTTAAAAAAGCTATTATATATGCAAACATAAAAAAAACAAGTTCTAATGAAGAGAAATTACGCATTGTAATAATCCCAAGAATTGTTATTATCTCAATAGATAAAAGATAAACTTTAGAGACAGGTAGATTAGGATAATAAAAGCTATATGTTGAACTCTTCAGTGTAAAAATAAATAGGTAGATAAATAAAGTAAATGCAAAAATTACATACGTCCATTTTTCTTTCTGATTTATTTTGCTTAAACTATTTATATTATTCATTAAATACTACTCACTTTTGATTAATTTATTATCTTTAATACCCTAGCAGGATTTCCACCAACCACAGAATATGGAGGAACATCTTTAGTAACAATTGCCCCGGCTCCTACTATAGAACTTTCACCTATAGTTACCCCCGGCAAAATGACTGCATTTTCACAAATCCAGCATTTAGAACCAATTTTAACTTTTCCTTTACTATACAAATTTCTATTATTAGGAGGTAATTTTAAATCCTTTAAATGAGAAGTTCCATGAGCATGATCGGTAATAAATACTCCGCTTCCAATTAACACATCATCATCAATAGAAATCTCATTAATAGCTCCAATATGACACTTAGAATTTATTTTTACATTATTACCAATTTTGATTATAGGATTAAAATGTATTCCATTATATTCTTTCCAAGCTTCAATTCTACAATTAGGACCTGCAAAGAAATTATCCCCAATGGTAATATTTTCACCACCAATAATGGTTAAGTCTTTTTCAAATATACATTTTACTCCTATTCGTTCTATCTTTTGAACTTCTAAATTAGTTAAGATTTTACTATTTATTTTTCTTATTTTTCTAATTATTTTTCCATAAATCTGAATATTCATTAATTATCTAGCCCATGCACATAAAACTGCTTCAATTCGTTAAACACTACATCAAACTGCTTATCGTCATTCACATATTTAGTATCCAGATCAAAAGTTGGATTCTTATAGTTTTTTATAGCATCATTAAGTACCCTTGCTAGATTATAAAAATTTAGATTATTCACTGATATAATATTAGGACTAAATGATGATAAATCTTTACATTCAAAAGAATTAGTTATAGTTTTCACACCAAATGTAGCCATTTCTAATGGCGGGTAGCTTGGATGCGGTGAACACATTAAGGAAACTCCTAATTTACTTTGTAATAATAAATTCGAATATTCTTCCAAACTGAGCTTTCCTAACGACTTAAGTGTAAAATGGTTTCCTAAAGATATATCTTTATGCTTTTCTCCAATTGAAATAAAATTCCAATCTTTTGAAATATCATACTGCTCTACTAGAATCTTAAAAGCCTTTACTGCAATTTCAAATTCATTACGGCTAGTAGATGGACGACCATATAATAATATATTATTCTTTCTTTTTTGATTTAAAGATGATTTTTTTAATATATCGGCCATAGACGAATTTAGAACAGGATCAAAATATAATTCTTTATCAAATTTATATTCATGCTTATCCATAAACTTTTTTAAATTATTTGAATTGAAAACTGCAACTGTGTTTCCTGTTTTGTAAGTTGACTCTGCCAAAGTATAATCTGATGACCAATTTGCAAAACCTGGTTCAAAATCTTGAATTAAATATATAATATCACTCTTATTACCAAAATTTATTTGTTGAAAGCTAGTCACATCAGAAATAATAAAATGAGTATCCCAAGAAGTAGTTACAAAAATATCAGTCTTACGAACAGGTAACGTATTACTTAAGCGCCACTTCTCATCAGCAGCAACTAATACATCACTTGAAGTAGTATAATCCTCTGCAGCATTTTTTAATGTGTAATTCGGATATTCTCTTTTTATGTTGCTACCCAATGGTGCATCTATAGTAATTACACGTTTTTCAGCATTCAAAGTTGTTGCCAATTCATCAAAAAAATGAAAAGCTGTACTTATACCACCATAAACAAATTTTTTATCTATTTTAGGTAAAACCAAATTAAGTCTAATATTTCCATTATTCACTACTGATTTACGGTATTTTACAGGTGTGAGTCTAGTAAAATTAACATCACCATAATTATTAATCTTCTTCTGTGCAAATTTAACAACTTTATCTATCATTTTTACTTTCTAACCTACTTTAATATATCATTAATCCATTTTTTATACGTATACTCAGACAAAAGTTCAGAATTTATCTCTTGATATTCTTCTTTTAAAAATGCTTTTATATTTCGCTTATCCTTACCCAATATATAAAAATTATTTTCATTATAAAATGGAAAATTTCTTATGTTTTCATTATTTGTAATAAGTTTTTTTCCGTAAAATAGAGCTTCCATTGTCCGCAGTGTCAACCCAGTTTGTCCAGAAATATTTAATTCTAAAATTGCACTATATGCATTTGAAATATCAATAACTTTTTCGTAGTCAATCGGTCTATCAACTAATTTAATCCCATAATTCGCTGAATAATAACTTTTTTGAGCATCTTTCTGTAAAGTGAAATTATAAGAAATATTATTTTTATGTAATTGCTGAGCAACTTTTTTTAATATCTTATACCTATTTTTATCGTAGCCAACATAAACTACTCCATCTTTTTTATTGATGCTTGACAGAGGTTTTGGAATATAGAATTGTTCTAAAAAATTAATATTATTGTCTGCAGCATATTTTTTATCAAAACAATATATAGTAGCGTATTTCTTGTAAAGATTTACATCAAAATTAGGTATATTCCATAACCAAATTTTAATATTACAAGTTCTATTGACGAAAATTATCCATTTAACTAATGTCAATGACAAAACTCTATCAAAAATAACAATATTGTCATATTCTTTTATACTTTTTTTCCAGTTTCCTAGCCAAAAAGTATATAAAGGAAAAATCTGTAATTTATTGATCACTCTTCTAAAAAATTCGAATTTTCCCTTTTTTATAGTCCCAATATCAACATTGTTATTTTTCATATGTCTGGAAAAATATCTTTCAAAACTATCTTCATTACTTTTTATAATTAGAGTTTTCAAAATACATCTCCTATACTCTAACCTTATTCGGTCCATCGATATAAATTAATTCTTTATGCTTTTTTAGATTTTAGATTTAATACTTTATCTGCTAATCTAAAATGCATTAACATTATTTTTAAGAAATTCTCTTTTACCTTAATCCATCTAAATTTAAATTTATAACCTTGAGTGTTTTTATAAATTAAATTAGTAAGTTTATTTTTTTCCTTATCATCTAGATTGCTTTTATATAAAAATGATAAAGCAATAAATCCTCTACATAAAATATAACAATCTAAATATTTAGGAGAAACTTTAAATACATAACTTTTTATTTGATTTAAAAAATATATTTGATCATAAATATCACTTTTTTTAATATTATTTGTTATTGAATTTGCTCTTATTCTATAAAAATAACTTGCTCTATCTGAGATGACTAAGACATTTGCCTTATCGTATACTTTATACATTGTTCCTACATCTTCATAATTTTTACCCACAGGAAATAGTATCTTATTATCCAAAATAATTTTAGTTCGAATCAACTTTCCCCACGCAAAATTAGTATCACAAAAGCTAAACAATGCATCTATACAATTTAGTTTAAATATTTTAATTTTACTTTTTTCATTTAATTTATGATGATCCACTTCTCCATTCGAATTAACAGTTGTTTCCCTTATTGAAATAATATCAGCATTATATTTATCTTGTTCTTTCATCATTTCTTCAAAGTAGTTTTTACTTATCCAGTCATCAGAATCAATAAAAGTTAAAAATTTTCCCTTAGCCACTTTTATTCCAGCATTTCTTGCACTAGACAGCCCACCATTTTTCTTATGAATAACCTTAACTCTATCATCATGCTTACTATAATTATCACATATCTGTGGACACGAATCTAAAGCCCCATCATCAACTAATATTAATTCGAAATTTTTAAAGGTCTGATTAAGAATAGAATCAATACATTGCTTTAGATACTGTTCAACATTATAAACTGGGACAATTACACTTAATTGTACTTTTTCTGATTTCACAATACTATCACCTTTATACTATTTACTATTGATAATTCTAACAAAATCATTATAAAAACTAACCTTTGTCCAAATTTTACTTTCTCTTTTTGCGGCCATTGCTAATTTATTTCGTACTTGTTCTTGACTGGCTATTTTAATTATAGCTTTAGTCAAATTTGAAATAAGGACATTATCAATAGGCAATATAATTGCATCATTTGTATCAACATATTCTGGTATTCCCCCTGAATACGTTGTAATCAATGGTTTCCCAGCTGTTATACTTTCGATAACAGTTAATGGAGCAGGATCATTCCATATTGAGGGTAATACCATTACATCGGAGATAGCATACAAACATGGCATATCCTTATAATCAATATTTCCAGTAAAAATAATATCTTTAGATATATCTTTACTAATTTTAGCCAGTTCTGCTTCAAAAGTTGATTTCAAATTACTTCCAAAAAAATATCCCCCAGCAATAATCAATTTTGATTTTTTAGGTCGAGCTTTTTTATATGCAAGCAACAACTCTTTTATACCTTTTTCCGGATTTAACCGTCCGCTAAATGTAAATATTATATGATCATCTGGAATATTATATTTGACTTTAAATTTTTTTCTCTGCTCTTCAGTTATACTTCTAAATTTTTGTTCATCAACTTTATTTCTTAAAATTACAAATTTAGTTTTGTTTTTAATACCTAATTTTTCACTTATACTATCTGCAATAAATTGACTCACACAAATGAACTCTTTTACATTAATCAAATACTTATGATTACCAAATTCATTAGTTATTTCATTATGTGCATGATAGTAATATCGGCCCTTATATTTTAAGAAATTTTTTCTTGTTCTCAGCACAGATAACAGTGTGGGGTGATTCTCAATAACTAATTTATCATAGGTAATATCAGAAATATGTTTTGAGACTTTATTTATAAAATAAAGTCTCTGAACAATATATCTATATGAACTAATATTTTTTTTCTTAAATATATTTTTAAATATGAAATATATTATTAAGTCTAAATACTGAATTATCACTGGTATTTTAATAAAAACATAATGCGTATTTTTATAATTCACAGATTCATCTTTAGCATTTTTATCATAAATACTGAAAATCGTTAAATCCAATTTGTTTTTTTGTTCATTTTCATCTGCTAATAGTTGCACTAAATTTTCTACAGCACCACCTTTAACTGGAGGTAAAGGTAAATATCCAGATGTTATAATTGCTATATTAGGCTTCATTTTTGCTTAATACCTCCATATATAATTGATAAATCTCATCATTCACTCTACGTGCATCATATTTTTCATCAACAACTTTTTTTGCCTGATTAACTATAGATTTTCTATAATCAGAATTTTCATAAATTTTTATTATTGCTTCTGAAATCTCTACGGGTTTATCTTTCAATACTAATGAACCATTTTTTTCATTTTGAATAATATTCGGAATGGCATCCACTTTCGTAGCAACAACTGGAACACTACATGACATGTATTCAGGAAGAACTAATCCAAATCCTTCCCATCTAGATAATAATGTACCCACATTCATAATCTTCATATATGCAATCGGATTATCCACCCATCCAGTAATCATAAAACTATTGTCTAATCCGGCTTCGTGAACCATCTTTTCAATTTTCCCACGAAGCTCGCCATCACCTACCAACAAAAAATAAGCGTTGGGTATTTTTTGCTTAATTATCTTGGCAGCCTTAACAAAGGTATCTGGTGCCTTCTGTTTTGATAATCTACCAACCTGGCCAATAACAAACGCATCTTTAGGAATTCTAAATTCTTGTCTCGTTTTAATTCTAACTTTTTTAATTGCTTCTAGATCAATTCCATTATAAATAACCTGTAATTTATTCAACTTACAAATTTTTTCTCTCAATGCTGATTCCATTTCAGCGTCTGATATACATACAATCTTTTCACAGAAACAAGATAGGAATTTTTCAATCCACTTATACATTTCTTTTTTACCAGCAGGTTGCTGCATATTAAAAGCCCACCCATGCGGATTATATATAATCTTATTGTTAATTCCTAAATCAGCTATTCGCGCTAAGGCTCCCGCCTTGCTAGAATGTGCATATATAATATCCGGCTTAATTTTCTTTATATAATGTCGAATAGTTCTAATTGAATTGAAATCGGCTTTACCGCTAATCTGATGTTCCATTCTAATTACAATTAGTCGATCGACTAATTGTCTAATTTTTTTATCATCATAATTTTGTGAGCAAATTAATATATTTTTAATCTTATCATGATCAGTATATTTAAATAGGGTCTCTAAGTAACGCTCTACTCCCCCCGCTGCCTCACCAACATGAAGAACTTTAATTCTTTTCACGATTTTTTTCTCCCGATTAAGAAAAAATAATGAAAAATGATCAAATCATTTTTTCATTATTTTTAATACGCACTATTTGGATGAATAACAACTCCCACAGTTTTCAACAAAATATTAAAATCAAACCATAGGCTACTCTTGTTAATGTATTCAAGGTCTAATTCTACCATTTCATCAAAATCTGCATCATTACGTTTTGTTACCTGCCAAAGTCCTGTACAACCAGGTGTAACAGTTAAACGCAATTTATCATAATCAGTATAATCTTCTACTTCCATTGGTAGAGGTGGTCTTGGTCCAACTAAAGACATATCGCCTTTCAAGACGTTCCAAAGCTGAGGTAATTCATCTAAGCTATATTTTCTTATTACATGACCAATTTTTGTTACTCGAGGATCATTTTTGATCTTAAACATTGCCCCGTCAATTTCATTTTGTTCTTCTAACTGTTTTACCATTTTATCGGCATTCACAATCATCGAACGAAACTTCCACATTTTAAATGGTTTTCCATTTTTTCCGATTCTTGTTTGTGAATAAAATGCTGGACCACCATCTTCTTCTTTTATTTTTACAGTCAAAACTCCAAATAGTGGTGATAATAAAATCAAAGCAACCCCACTAGCTAAGATATCAAATCCACGTTTTACAGTATGATATACTAAGCGTCCTTTAACTTTTGACGGATCTAGTTCTACCTTTTTAACCTCTTGTGCCATCATTTAAAACTCTATCCCCCCAATAATAAAATTAAAATATCCAGAAATGTTTCTTTTTCTTTAAAGGTTTCCAATTTAAATTAACATTATCAGAATTGATAATGTTTCTTGCATTCCGCTTAAAGCTATTAGCAACATCCAATCCTTGCGTCTTTTCTAACTTTTCATAAGCGTCATGCATTCGACTTTCACGTTTTGGCAATGTATGGGCATCTGAAGCAAAAGTTGCTACTTGTCCAGCCTCTACAAATCTGTCAGCTAATTTTTCAATTTCTTTACCGAATACTCCCACATACGAACTAGCTGTAATTTGTGTTAAACATCCTTGTTCGAGAAATTCTTGCAACTTTTCAGGATGGGCTAAGATTCCTGAATTTCTTTCAGGGTGAACAATGATTGGCGTAATACCTCGGCTAAGCAACTTAAAGGTCATATCTTTAGCATAAGTTGGTACATCTTCACTTGGAAATTCCAATAACATATATCTGCCATCTTCATCACAAAAGAGGATATCATCATCATCTAAAGCTTGAGGTAAATTACCATTTAAACGAACTTCTTGACTAGGAAAGACCGTTAAAGGAATATGATTTTCTTCTAACGCTTTCTGAAAATCAGCAGTTTCTTTTATGATATCTTTTTTATGATTTAGGTATTTTCCATTTAAAGTATGAGGCGTCATTAACGCATGAGTAATTCCATCTGCTACTGCTGCCTCAGCTAATCCTAACGATGAATCTAAATCAGGAGAACCATCATCGATCCCCGGTAATATATGTGAGTGAATATCAACTAATACCATTATTTATTACTTCGCTTCTGTATCTTTCTCTTGGCCATAACCATAACCATAACCATAACCATAACCATAACCATAGCCATAACCGTAGCCATAACCATTTGGGCCAGTTTTTACATCATTCATCACATAACCCAAAACATGTGTCTTAGTTAAGTTAAGCATTTCAATTGCTCGTTCAACACCAGCTTTTTGGGTAATGCCTTGACGAACTACTAGCACTACTCCATCCATTTCACCGGCCAAAATCTGAGTATCAGAAACTTCAAGAACTGGAGCAAGGTCTAAGATAACTAAATCATAGTGCTCTTTAACCATGTTTAAAAATGCCCGCATTCTGTTAGAACCCAATAATTGTGCTGGGTTAGGTGGAATAGGACCAGCTGGCATAACAGAAAGATTAGGAATAATATCTTCTTTTACAATATCTGCCATGTCTACTTCATTAGAATGTGAAGTCAAAATTGTTGTCAATCCTACTCTATTCGGAATATCAAAGGTTTGATGTAGAGTAGGTCTATGAAGATCAGCATCAATTAATAAGACTTTTTTCCCTGATTGAGCCATAGTTACAGCTGTATTAACTGTCACCGTCGACTTACCTTCACTAATATTGGCAGAAGTAAAGGCTAAGGCCTTAATCTGATGATCGACACTTGTAAAATCGATATTTGTCTTTACAGTTCTAAACTGTTCACTAACTGGGTTTTGCGGTTTTGCCACAGTGATTAACTTAGCACCATATTGCATGGTTTCATCAGTACCACGTTTTTTACGTCTATTAAACAATCCCATTTATACGCTCCTATACTCGTTTCTTTTTACCTGAATTATTATCATTGCCCTTAATACTAAATTTATTAGATAAGTGGAAGTGTGATACATGACCTAAATTAGTTAATCCTAGTTCCTTAGTTAGATAATCATCATCTCTAACAGTAGTATTAAATGAATCACGTAAGACAATTAGAGCAATACTGATAATCAAGCCTAATACAATACCCGCTAAAGTAAACAGAGTCGTCTTAGGGAAAGTCTTAATACCACGTGCAGCTGGCGAAACAATAGTTACATTATTAACATTCATGATACCTTTAATCTTGTTCTTAAAAGTTTGAGCTACAGCATTAGCAATAGCTTGAGCCTTTTCAGGATCATTACTTTTTGCACTAATAGTGAAAACTTGTGATTGTTGTTGCGTAGTAACAGAAACAGCCTTCTGCATTTCTTTAGCGCTAACATCATAGCCACGTCCTGCTCTTCTAACTACAGCTGGTTCAGCTGGACTAACTAACTTCTTAGTTCCATCAGCTAAAGTCTTATATTTAGCCTTCTTAGCAGGCTTTACTACCTTAGTAGGGTTCTTAATCCACTTAGAAGCGTCCTTTAAAATAACTGGACTCGTAACAATATCCTTATAGGTATTAATTACTTGCACATCAGCTTGTTGTGCATTAAATGCTTGATTAGCATCATTTTCATTACGCTTCTGGTTAACTAAGATTTGAGTAGTTGAAGTATATTTGGGTTCAACAACAAAAGCAGCTAAGACAAATCCTACTGCTCCTAAACCAATTGCCCATAAAATAATAGACCAGATATGTGCTCGAAGGAGCATCCATAATCTACGTAAATCGATTGTATTTTCAGTTTTTGTACTGTTTTCCACTTTTTCCTATTCTCCTGTCTTCAAGGTTTTCGGCTTAAGCCCTAAGGCAGCACGTAACTTATTACTAATTCTCTGTCGTTCAGCCAAGCTCACTGATTCATAAGCAACCCCATTTTCCCAATTACCTTGGCCTTGCGTATGATCACTGATCGTACTATTGGTTGCAGAACGGTATCCCGTTGCCAACTGCGTCATATTATCAAAAGTTAAACTTGTCAGCATTTCTTTGGACAAAGTATTTAAAAACTTCTGATTCAATACAGTCTTATATGAAATAGATGATTTTAATATAGACATTAAGACAAGTCTTTGACGTTCCTGTCTACCGTAATCTCCTCTTGGATCATCATATCGCATATCACAAAAAGCTAATGCGCGCTTACCATTCATATGATATTGCTTTCCTTTTTCAAATGAATAGCCCAAATTAGTAAAAGTTAATGGTGACGTTACATCTACTCCCCCAATTTGATCTACGGCTTTAACTAATCCTTTTAAGTTTACCAGAACATAAGCATCGATGGGAACATTAAAGTATTGTTTTAATGTTTTTATTGTTTCATCTACTCCTCCATAAGTATAAGCTGCATTTATTTTCGCTGGTGAATAGTCTGCATAGCCTGGTAAATTAACTTTCATATCTCTAGGTACACTAACGATAGTTGTTTTATCCGTGTTAGGATTAACAGTCATTATCATTATTGAGTCTGTTCTACCTTTATAATCACGACCAAATTCACCAGTGTCAGTTCCTAACAGCAAGATGCTCACTGGCTTCTTTTCTTTAAGAGTCTTAGTAAAGTTTCGATCACTTATATCACCACTAATAGGATTATACATGGTATTCGTGGCAACATGGATATTGTGCCAAGCAATAATAACCGCAATGATGTCTACTGCTAGGAAGACACCTAATACAATCCAAAAGATACGCCAAAACTTTTTACGTCGATGATGACGGTGATGATGTGAG
This sequence comes from uncultured Lactobacillus sp., assembly GCA_948500755.1. GTDB lineage: Bacteria > Bacillota > Bacilli > Lactobacillales > Lactobacillaceae > Lactobacillus. The sequence goes on from CAOOYH010000001.1 coordinate 119,316, forward strand.
CGATGTCTTAATTCATTATCACTATTCTTATGATCCATTTTATTCCTCTTTTATTTTTGCTTTTTAGTAACACCAAAAATCATTATACAAAAAATATATGAAAATTCATAAAAAAATTCACAATTAGCATAAAAAAACACATTTATTGAATCAGAACATGCTCTAAATAGCGCTCTAACCACCTTCACGTTGATAAGTATACTGGCACCCCCCCCCAGAAATCAACCTAACTTCGGCAAAAATATAGTTTTCGTTATTTAATTTGCTGCGTTTTTTATTTAATTTTTCAAAGCGTTTTTAAATTTAACCAGTAAATTCTTCTTTACCCTCTGCAGAGTTCGCCTTGAACATCCCGCCACTTCAACCAAGTTTGTAATTTCTTTTTGTATGAGCAAATGTTCAAAAAACACTAGTTTTTCAATTTCATTTAATTCCTAGACTTTATCTTTCAAAATTATTAAGTTATCCCATTCAATTTTTTCTTTCTTAAATTCAAGCTCGTTATTTATCTCTTCACTTCTTTCTTCGCGGCGCTGAATCTTTCTTAACTCATCTAACGTATGCCAAAGAATCTTCTTAAAGGCAAACCGATCAATATCGTGGTCCTGACTCTTCTCAAGCATCCCCGCATAAATCAAAACTCCATCCTGGACCAAGTCCGCATACTCTTGATAGTCTTTCCTCACGCCAGCAGCCTTAATTGCTCCGCAAACCAACCGCCGATTTTCCCATGCTTTAATAAAATTCTCTTCTTTAATCATGTGACCATTCCTTTAAGTAATGTCACAAGCGCTTGTGCAGATATTAGATTATCAGGAACGCAATTTTTCTAAAATCCAAGACCGACCCCTACAAAAGCACGATACACTGCAATTCCTATTTTTCTCTCTTCACTCTTTTTCCTTTCTATCTCTTTATCCTTCACGGTACTTCTTGTAAAGAAAAAGCACGCTTTTTAAGCGTGCTACAGAATTGATTTTATTCTTCTAGATAATCGATAAATCAAATTATGGTCATTTATCTGCCAATCTTTGATATCAAAGAAGTCAGCACAGTGTCGACCATAATTTCGATGAAATTCTTCAATTGCTTCTTCAGCAAGTTCAGTTAAATTTAAGGCATTTTGAATCTTAGTTAAGTAAAAGTATTCTTGGTTAGCTACGAGACTATTCTTTCTGCACTTACATAAGTTCAAATGAAAACCATGCGACTTAGCGTAGCCTACTAGCATTTATCCTAAAACATGATTACGGGTAATTGCTTCTCCCAGTCGCTTATACATGTTCGGTGCACAGTCTTCAAACTCAAAGTTATAACTATAACCATTCTCTTGATAGGAAAAAGTAACGCGACCATTTTCTTGTTGTACCGTCTGCATATGATGCAAGCCAATCCAAGAGGTATGGCTTTCTGAATGAGCTCGAAGTGAAAAGTAGGCAATTTCTCCTAAAGAAATTGTATGGCGATAGTAAAAGCCCAGTTCTTTTTGTAGTTTCTTTTGTAAAACTGCTCCTAAAATCAGCTTGTGCTTTAAAAGATGGTTAATCAGCTGGCGGCTATTTTTTTGGCATAAAATAATACCAGCTTTTTTATCAAAAATTACTGACTGGTATTTCCCCTTAATGGGATTAGTGTGGAAGTCATACAAGGCGACCATATTCTCATTTAGTTCATAATCTGGTGCTTCTGACACAAAGGCGAGAAGATTGCCACTGATATTGTGATCTAACCTTTGCTTAATGCAGTCTTTAGACCAAGTATTTAAGTCTTCATTAGTTGGTAAACCAATGTTAAAAAGATTTAGTTTATTATTCATTGTCATCTCCTTTTTCTATTAAATAACATTTTTTATTCAATAACATAATAATACCAAAAAATCACTATATAAAACATTCTAAGCTAAATAGTGAATTAGTTATCCGACGGGATAATTGATT
>CAOOYH010000002.1 GCA_948500755.1 uncultured Lactobacillus sp.
CGTTTTCATCACGGGATTAAAATCCCGTGTTTTTAACGGTAATTTATTCAATAAAGAAAAAGTAGTCTGATCAGATTGATAATCAGACTACTTTTTTAGTGACCAAGAAATCCATTAATAAAACCTACTATAAATGGAATTAGAATTCCAACACTTGTAATCAGCAATGATGTTTTTTGAAAAACAGTTAGCTGTTTCAAATTCTCCCAAAAAGAACACCAGACTAGGATAATACCAATCACGCTGATAATACTCATAATCGTAAAAATTGTATTCATTTTCTTCCTCCTAAAATAATTATAAGCTTATCACGTGATTTGAAAGCACATATCTTTGAATTTTTTGTCTCTCTCTTTAATAATGGAAGTAGAGAAAAGAGGGGCTTAAAATGAGAATCACAAAATTAGTTACAGGAATATTATTAATAATGTTGTCTGTTTGGCTTCTAGTTGAAGGTCTGATGAATGGCATACTGGGAGTCTGGACAGAGCGCAATATTGCCAGCGGAGTTTTAGAAATAATCTTAGGTGGCCTATTTATGGGAGCTGGCATAGTATATATTTGTTTAGAAAATGATCCTTTTATGGGCGGTGACATTACGTGTTTTATTTTGTTGATTATCGGCGCAATTGTGGGATTTGTTGGTTGCTTCTTCAATAGATGGATGTTCCTATATGCAGTAATTAGTTTAATTGTTGGTATTGGCTTCTTTGTTTGGCATCGTCGAATTGGTGAAGAAGTTTAAAACAATATTTTTATAGCTAGGCAGGTAGCCTAGCTTTTTTCTTTTTTTAAAAGAGGGAGAAGGCTTATACTGATCATGTAAAGAAAACGAGGCAAATTATGGAGAAAAAAGTAACTTTCAAATTGCTGGTCGCCATCTTATCAGCCGGGATGTTATCATTTTTAGGGATTTTAGATGAGACGGCAACAACGGTAACTTTTCCCACTTTAATTAAAGAATTCAAAATTACCACAGGCCAAGTGCAATGGGTTAATACGCTGGTCTTGCTAGTGATTGCCATTATTGTGCCTTTAAGTTCCCAAATTAGACTTCGAATTTCTACTAAAAGAATCTTTATTGCTGGCATTCTTTTCTTTATGCTGGGATTAATAGTTGATATTTTTACACCTCGTTTTGATCTCTTGTTATTGGGGCGTGCGTTCCAAGGAATAGGAACTGGTATCGGATTGCCTTTAATGTATAACATTATCTTAACTAAGGTTCCGAAAAGTAAATTAGGCTTCATGATGGGGATTGGAACTATGATCACTGCTGCTGCCGTAGCTTTAGGACCAGTTTTTGGTGGGATTGTTACCAATTTTCTGAATTGGCGCTGGATTTTTATTATTTCAGTATTTCTAATTATTATTAGTTTTTTGACAGGCTGTTATTCAATTGAACAACTTACTAAATTGAAAAAGGTTCGTTTTAAATTTGGACAGTGGTTTGCAATTGCGGTTAGTTTAATTTTTTTGATGCTAGGCTTTACGAATTTTTCTAAAAATAATTTGATTTCATGCCAAGTAGGAGGTTTTTTATTAGTCGGAGTAATTAGTTTATTTATTTGGATTAAGGTGTCTTGGAACGATAAAGCTGCCTTGATTAGTCCCCGCCTTTTTAAAAATATAACTTTCAGTATGCAATTGATATGTTATTGTTTTGCAAAGATTTCTACATTGGCTTTGGGATTTATTTTTCCAATATATATTCAAATTGTTAATCATGGTTCTGCTTCTTTAGCTGGATGGATCATGTTTCCTGGAGCCATTATTGATGCTTTAATGGCTGCAATTGCTGGGAAAGTTTTAGATAAAAAAGGCCCCCAACTCCCAATTTTATTAGGAATTATAGCTAGTTTGACAAGCTTGTTTATTATGTGCTTAAGTTCAAGTCTAACTAATCTTGGTGTTATGTGGTTATATGCACTTTATTATGGTGGCTATGGGATGTGTTTTAGCAGCTTGATGACAAGTGGATTAACTTCTCTTTCAGAAGAGAATCATGCTCAAGGAAATGCAATTTTTAATACTCTTCAACAATTTTCTGGAGCAGTGGGGACAGCTTTGGCCGGGACTCTAATTTCAATTAGTCAAAATAATAAATCTATGCCTGAAAGTATTACAACTGCCGAGGGAGCGAGATGGACGTTTATTGTTTTGATTATATTAATTATCAGTAATTTAATACTAGCCTTGATTTTTGTTCCTAAAAATACGAACTATAATAAATAATAATTTGAGATTTGTTAATAAATTAGACGGATTTTTATTAAAAATGCTGAAAAAACTTTTTATATGTGTTAAAATCTGATCGTTAACTAATTTGAGAGGGAAAACATTCAGAATGAATAACGACATTGAAAAGGTATTGTATAGTCAAGATCAACTTAATAAGCGTATGGATGAAATGGCCGATGAATTAAATAATAAGTATGAAGGTCAAGAACCAATCGTGATTCCGGTTCTTAATGGTGCAATGATTTTTGCAAGTGATATGATTAAGCGACTTAATTTTAAGTTGAACGTCGATCCAATCAAGGCATCTAGTTATAACGGTGCAAATTCAACCGGACATGTTAAAATCGTCCAAGATATAAAGTCTGATGTAAAAGGGCGCCCTGTGATTTTTATGGAAGATATCGTTGATACAGGTCGCACCCTTAAAGCACTTAGTGAGGTGATGAAGGATCGTGGTGCCCGGAGCGTAGAAGTTGTGGCAATGCTTGACAAGCCAGATACTCGTGTGGTTGATTTTCATGCGGATTACTATGGTTTTACTGCTCCAGATGAATTTTTGGTTGGTTATGGTTTAGATTATGATGGCTTTTACCGTAATTTGCCTTACGTTGGTGTACTAAAGCACGAAGTTTATGCTTAAATAAGAAAGCACGCTAGTGAAATACTAGAGTGCTTATTTTTTTGTTATAATGTAAAATATACTTTACATTTAAACAAATATTATTTACAATAAAATCAAATTTAGAAAGAAGGTCCTTAAAATGGATGCCATAAATGTAATTGTTTTTATATTAATATTGGTAATTACTTATTTTGTTTTATTTTCGAAAAGATCGAAGACCAAGCTTAAGTGGGATGAAAGGCAAGAAGCAGTTCGTAATCGCGGATTTAAATATGGTTTCACTACGATGACAATCTATAATTGCTTAATTCTATGGCTTTCAAAAATTTTTAATCTAAAATTATCGTATGATTTTCTTCTTATCATGCCAATTATGGTGGGAATAACAGTATTTTCAGTGTATTCAATTATTAAGGGTGCCTACTTTAGCCTTAATCAAAGTAATCTAAAACGTGATGCAATTATTTATTTAGCCGTGGGTATCATAGAATTGTATAGGGGAATTCAGGGACTGTTGATTACCCCAAGAGAGTGGGATAATCATATTATCTTTTTGGCATTGGGTCTTTTTTTAATGTTATCCGGAATGGCTCAATTGTACTATAACTATAGAAATCAAATCGAAAAATGAAAAATTTAAAAATGAAAGCTGCCCGTGCGGGTAAGGATTTATCTCAACAAGAATTGGCAGAAATCGTTGGAGTGTCGCGTCAGACGATTTCGGCAATTGAAAAAGGAAATTATAATCCCTCAGTTAATCTTTGTATTAGTATTTGCAAGGCTCTTGATAAAACCTTGGATGATTTATTTTGGCCAAATTAAATTCGTTTTAATTTACTTTTGAAATCGTTTTATGTATAATGCTTATAAAAAGTAAGTATTATAGAAAGAAGCAATCTTATGAGTAAAATTTTTATTTTTGGTGGTTCCGGCCGCGTAGGTACTGACTTAATTAAAGATTTAGTTGCTGATGGGGAAGAAGTAACTGCCGCTGCTCGTCATCCAGAAAATATTGTTGATTTGGCTGAAATTAAAAAAGATAAGCTTGATTTACACGCAGATGTAGACCAAATTGCTGAACAAATTAAGGGTAACCAAGTTATTTATTTTACTGCTGGCTCGCGCGGGAAAGATTTAATTCAAACTGATGCAATGGGCGCTATTAAAACTATGATGGCTGCTGAAAAAGCGGGTATTAAGCGTTACATTATGCTTAGTTCAATGCTTAGCTTAGATGTCGATAAATGGAAAAAGATTCCTGGCCTTGAAGATTATTTAACAGCTAAATTCTTTGCAGATACTTATTTGATGGACTCAACGAACTTGGATTACACAATCTTGCAACCAGGTAATTTAACAGAAGAAGATCCGACAGGTAAGATTACTTTGAGCGTTGAGCCAAATGCTAAAAACACAATTGCCGATGTCGCTCAAGTTTTAGCTGATTTAAGAGATGCTCCGAATACAATTGGCAAAGTAATCCCAATGAGTAATGGAAATACGCCAATTAAGAAAGCATTAGCTGAAATTAAGTAAAAAAATAGCAGTCACTTAAATGTGACTACTTTTATATTTCCTGGGAAATTAGAGACCAAATGGAATCTTGTAAAGGAAAATTCCGATAACGGCACCAAGAATTGGTGCTACAACTGGTACCCATCCATAACTCCAATGAGCATCTTTTTTATTAGGAATTGGTAAGATTGAGTAAACAAGTCTTGGACCAAAATCACGAGCTGGGTTAAGTGCTGGACCAGTTGGACCACCAAGTGCCATAACCAAAGCGGTGATTAAGAATCCTACACCAATATTGGCAATATCAACGGCTTGCTTAAAGAACATACCCTTATACAAACCAATTGCAACAAACATTAAAACACCGGTGCCGACGAGTTCAGAAATGAAACCGTTCCATTTACTGTTAACACAGTCACTAGTAGCAAAACAAGCAAATACAATGTCTGCGTTAGTAGATTTTTTAATATAAGGCCAATAAATAGTAATAATAAGAAGTTGACCACAGATTGCACCGAAAATTTGTGAAATAATATATGGTGCTACATGTGTCCATGGAAAAACTCCTGCTGTAGCTTGAGCTAATGTAACTGCTGGATTAAGATGATTACCCGAAATTGATCCAAAAAGCATTGCAGGTAACATAACACCAAAACCAAAACTGAAGGCAATTAAAATCCAACCACCATTGGCTTTACCGTCATGCGCATTACCAGTAGTTCCTTTTAAAAATGAGTTAGCAACTGCGCCGTTACCAAACATAACCATTATTAGAGTGCCGAAGAATTCGGCAAAATACTTTAACACCCACGTGTGTTCCATAGGTACTTTTTCCTCCCTGAAAAAATAGATGAAAAATAAATTTGCAAAAATGATTATACAGGAAAAACAGTGTGAAACAAGTATTTTTTGTATAGTTTAAAAATAAAAGTGATAGAATGTATAAAAAGCTATAAAAAAGAGAGGAAATTATGCGAATTAATGTATTGCAACACACTCCAAATGAAGGGCCTGGTTCAATTAAAACTTGGGCTAATATGCATAACGATGAGTTTTATGTTTATCATCCAGAAACTTTTGGTGTATTGCCAACTGCTGATGAAACTGATTTGTTAGTGATTTTAGGCGGTCCAATGAGTCCCAATGATGATTTGGATTGGATTAAGCAAGAACGTAATTTAATTAGTGAACTGCTAAAAGCTCATAAGCCAATCTTTGGTGCATGTTTTGGTGCCCAACAAATTGCTAAGACTTTAGGATATAAAATTTCTGATGCACCTCATAAAGAAGTGGGGTGGGCGCCGGTATATCTACAAAGCAATACCATTCCAGATATTCCTGAAAAATTGACTGCTCTTCATTGGCATGAGCAAATGTTTGAAGTGCCACAAGAAGCAGAGCTTTTATTTTCAAGTGACTTAGTCAAAAATCAAGGTTTCTTACTTGGTGAGAATGTTATTGGGCTTCAATTCCACTTTGAGCCAGAGGAAGATAATGTGCGTGAAATTGCGGTGAATGATCATTCGTATCCTGATGATCATAATGATCTTAATCAAACTGCCACTGAAATCATTGAACATGGCGTTCCTAAGGAAAATAAGGATGTAATGTTTAAATTGCTGGACTTTATCACAAAAAGATTAAAATAGTTCTTTACAACAAGCGCTTCCATTAGTAATAATGGAACATAAGTAATAAGCAGTCCCGAGATGGGGCTGTTTTAGTTTGGGAAAAGAGCGTTTGGATGGATAAAAAGCAAATTACAATGGTAACTATAGCCCTAATGCTAGGAAATGTGATGGCTGGATTAGATGGAACAATCACCAACACTGCAATTCCTGCAATTGTTTCCGCACTTCATGGAATTCAATTTATGGGGTGGATTGTAGCGATCTACTTATTAGGAATGTCAATTTCGATTCCAATTTGGACTAAAGTTGGTGAAAAAATTACTAATAAATTAGCTTTTGAAATTGCTTTGATTTTATTTGTATTGGGGTCAACTTTAGAAGGAATAGCGCCAAATATTTACTTTTTCCTGGTTGCTCGCTTAATAATGGGAATTGGTGGCGGTGGTATGGGGTCTCTTCCTTACATCATTGTTGGATATGTTTTTAAAAATATCAAGAAGCGGACCCAAATTTTGGGCTATCTAACTGCTAGCTTCAATGGAGCTGCAATTATGGGGCCTTTAATCGGGGGATATCTAATCGATGCATTGTCTTGGCATTGGGTATTTTATATCAATATTCCTATTGGCCTTCTAGCCTTAATAATTTGTTTAATTTTCTATAAACCCGTTACGCCAAAATCTTCTCCAGTTTTTGATATTCCCGGAGCAATTTTATTGGTGATTAGCCTTTTATCATTTTTGATGGGAATTCAACTTTTAGGTTTAGCTTCAAATTGGGTTGTGGTCTTGTCCATTATTTGTAGTTTATTCTTGGCTGCACTTTTCTTTTATCGTGAAAAACAAGCCGAAAATCCCATTATCCCGCTATCTATTTTTAAAAAGCGAGATTTAAATGGAGATTTCTTACTTTTTGCATTTACTTGGGGTGCATTTATTGCCGTAAATACTTATTTACCCATGTGGGCCCAAGCTCTTCTAGGAATGTCAGCCCTTTTGGGAGGAATGACCTTAATTCCTAACTCAGTGGTGGAAATTATTGCTTCCCAGACAGTTGCTACTATTCAAGAGCACTTAAGAACATTTACTTTAGTTATGATTGGAATTGTTACAATGATGATCTCCTCGGGAGGGATGTTTTTAGCAGATTTGAAAACGCCATTGTGGCTTTTAACTACAATTGCTGCTTTTTCAGGAATTGGAGTAGGATTTATTTTTGTTGCTTTGCAGGTTAAAGTTCAAATTGACGCGGGAATGAAAGATATGCCGACAGCAACCTCTACCTCATATTTAATCCGGATCTTATCCCAAACCATGATGTCAGCAATTTATGGAGTCATTATGAACCTTTCGCTAGAACATGGGATTGCTCATCGAACTGATATTACGATGACAATGATGAATAAATTGAGTGATGCAAAATCAGCTCGTAGTTTGCCACAACATCTAATTCCAGATATGCGTCAAATTTTCCATTCAGGAATAAAAGAAATTATGCTGGTGTCCTTTATATTATTGATTATTGCAACAGTATTTAATTTTTACTTTAATTGGAAGAAGACGCCTAAGAAGATATTAAAATAAAAGGGTTGCAAATATGCATTTGAGCAAGCATAATTAGTAATTAATATTTAAATCTTGGCTGAGAAAGCCAAGATTATTTTTTATTTTAGAAAGACAGGTGGAGGATGAATAAGAAGCAAATTTCAATGGTTACTTTTGCCATGATTTTGGCCAATGTAATGGCAGGATTGGATAGTACTATTATTAATACGGCAATTCCGGCGATTATTGCCGATTTGCATGGAATTCAGTTTATGGGCTGGATTATTGCATTGATGTTATTGGGGATGTCAGTTTCTACCCCAATTTGGAGCAAACTAGGCGAAAAAATTGGTAATAAAGCTGCCTTTGAAATTTCGCTGGTATTATTTGTCTTAGGGTCTTTATTTCAGGGGTTAGCCCAGAATATGTATTTCTTCTTGATTGCAAGAACTGTAATGGGGATTGGAGCCGGAGGCATGGGTTCAATTCCGTATATTATGGCTGGCTTTATCTTTGATAATATTAAAAAGCGGACTCAGGTTTTGGGATATTTGGGAGCAAGTTTTAGTGTAGCAGCTATTATTGGTCCGCTTGCTGGAGGCTACTTAGTTGATTCCTTGTCTTGGCACTGGGTATTTTATATCAATATTCCAATTGGTTTGGCGGCTGCGCTTTTATCAGTTTTGTATTATCGTGAAGGGCAAATTGATAAAGAGCCTAAGTTTGATATTTTAGGTTCATTTTTGGTTGTAGTGGGACTGGTACTAGTTTTACTGGGAATACAGTTGGTAGGACTGGTTTCAGTATGGACCATTGTGGGACTAATCATTGCAGGAATAATAATTTTATACTTCTTCTTTAAACATGAATCGCATGATAGTAATCCTGTTATTCCAATTGAAATGTTTAAAAATAAAGCTTTAATGGGTGATCTGCTCCTATTTGTGTTTACTTGGGGTGCGTTTTTAGCAGTAAACACTTATTTGCCAATGTGGGCTCAAGGGCTTCTAGGAACTACTGCTTTAATTGGAGGCCTAACCTTAGTTCCTAACTCTATTGCGGATACGATTGGGACTCAAGTAGTTAATCCAATGAAAGCGAGATTTAGTGAATATTCGCTTATTATGATGGCGATTATTTGTATGATTATCTCCAGTTTAGGTTTAGTAATTTTGCCGATGAATACTAATTTCTGGGTTATTACTTTAGTGGCAACATTTTCTGGTTTTGGAGTAGGATTTATTTTTGTAATCTTACAAATTAAGGTGCAAGTCGATGCAGGTGAAGAAAATATGGCTCCTGCAACTTCCTTATCATATTTAATTCGAATTCTTGCCCAAACAGTAATGGCTGCTGTGTATGGCGTAATTATGAATATGGCTTTGGCACGCGGCGTAAAAGAAAATCAAGGTATTACTATGGGAATGTTGAATAAACTTAGCGATGCAGAATCTGCTAAAAGTTTACCAACTCAGCTTTTACCAACTATGCGACAAATTTTCTATAAGGGTTTGAGAGAAATTATGTTGTGTGCTACGATTTTACTTGTAATTTCGATCTTTCTTAATTATTATTACAATGGTAAAAGTCGTAAAATTGAAAATTAATCAAAGAAGCAGCGAGAAACTGCTTCTTTTTTAATAGAAGTATAAAATTTGACATATGAAAACACTTACATTAGTATGAAGGCGTAGTAGTTATAGATGTTAGGATTAACGAAAGAAGTATTTTGATATGCACTATACTAATGGTAACTATGAAGCTTTTGTTCAAGCTGAAAAACCGAAAGATGTTGAGAATAAATCAGCATATATCGTTGGTTCAGGACTTGCCTCCCTTGCAACTGCTGTGTTTTTGATTAGGGATGCTCAAATGCCTGGAGATAAGATTCATATTTTTGAAGAATTGGCTCTTCCTGGTGGAAGTATGGATGGGATTTATAATCCTGAAAAGCAAGCTTACATCATTCGTGGTGGACGGGAAATGGAATCTCATTTTGAAACTTTGTGGGATTTGTTTAGATCAATTCCATCTCTTGAAAATAAAGATATTTCTGTTTTGGATGAATTTTATCGTTTAAATAGAAAAGATCCAAGCTACTCAAAGACGCGTGTAATTGTAAATCGTGGAGAAGAATTGCCAACTGATGGAAAGTTGCTTCTTACTCCAAAAGCGATTAAAGAAATTGTTGATTTAGTTTTAACCCCAGAAAAAGATTTGCAAAATAAAAAGATTAATGAAGTCTTTAGCAAGGAATTCTTTGAGTCAAACTTCTGGCTCTATTGGTCAACCATGTTTGCCTTTGAACCATGGGCAAGTGCAATGGAAATGCGTCGGTACTTGATGCGCTTTGTTCAACATGTTGCTACTCTTAAAAATCTCTCTTCATTGAAATTTACTAAATATAATCAATATGAATCATTGATTTTACCTTTAGTAAGTTATTTGAAAGATCATGGGGTTCAATTCCACTATGATACAGTTGTTGATAATATCATTGTTAACCGTTCTGAAGGTAAAAAAGTCGCAACTGAAATCAAGTTGACTGAAAATGGGAAGGAAAAGACAATCCATCTTAGTGAAGATGACTTAGTATTTGTAACAAATGGGTCGATCACGGAGAGTACAACTTATGGAGATAACTTACATCCTGCTTCTCAAGAACATAAGTTGGGTGCAAGTTGGCAATTATGGAAGAATTTAGCTGCTCAGGATAGTGATTTTGGACATCCAGAAAAGTTTTACGATAATATTCCAAAGGCTAATTGGGTAATGTCTGCAACAATCACTTTTAAGAACAATGATATTGTTCCATTTATTGAAAAAGTTAATAAAAAAGATCCTCATAGTGGCTCAATTGTAAGTAGCGGTCCAACGACTATTAAAGATTCTAACTGGTTGCTAGGTTATTCTATTAGTCGTCAGCCTCACTTTAGAAAGCAAAAGCCAAATGAATTGATTGTATGGCTCTATGGCTTGTATTCCGATACAAAGGGAAATTATGTTCAAAAGACAATGCCTGAATGTAACGGAATCGAACTTTGTGAAGAATGGCTATATCACATGGGAGTTCCTGAAGAAAAGATTGCAGAAATGGCTCATGCTGCAACTACTATTCCACAACATATGCCGTATATTACTTCTTACTTCATGCCAAGAGCTTTAGGTGATCGACCAAAGGTAGTTCCAGATAATTCAAAGAATTTGGCCTTCATCGGTAACTTTGCAGAAACTCCAAGAGACACGGTGTTTACTACTGAATACTCCGTTAGAACCGCGATGGAAGCAGTTTATACTTTGCTTGATATTGATCGTGGAGTTCCTGAAGTATTCGCTTCTGCCTTTGATGTTAGAATGCTCTTGAATGCAATGTACTATTTGAATGATCAAAAGAAATTGACCGATCTTGAGTTACCATTGACTGAAAAGTTGGCTATTAAAGGGATGCTCAAGAAGGTAAAAGGTACCTACATTGAAGAATTGCTAAAGCAATATAAATTGATGTAAAAAATACAATTAAAAGCTATCTTTGTAATTGAAGCAAAGATAGCTTTTTGTTGTATAATGGGCAGGTAATAGATTTATGAAAATAGAAAAGAAGGATATTATTTTAGAATCTAAACCTGCCCGATGGGGTACAAAAGCATATCATGACGCAAAGAAGTTGTATTTAAGTGCATTTCCAGCAAATGAACGTTTTTCGATGTTTTCTTTGTTAGCAATGTCACTTAAAGCAAATGTAAAGTTTCATGCATTATATGATCAGGACGTATTTTGTGGAATTGCCTATTATGTAGAAAGTAGTTCGACTGTTTATCTGACCTATTTAGCGGTAAATCAAGATCTACGTGGTCATGGCTATGGCTCTAAGATCTTAACAATGCTCGAGGAGAAGTATCCTGATAAACAAATTGTGATCGATATTGAACCAGTGGTGCCGACGGCTAAGAATTATAAGCAGCGTGTGAGTCGCTTGAAGTTTTACGAGCGTAATGGTTTTCACCGCACTGATCAAAAACTAAAAGATCAAGATGGAGAATTTGAAGCTTTGACAACTGCTAAAAAACTTGATAAATCAGGATTTGCTAAAACTTTAAAAGATATGAGTTTTGGTTTTTACCAGTTTAAAATTGAAAAATAATAGAAAAGTGTTGCTTGTACTTATGACAGCAACACTTTTTTGTTTTCTAACTAATTAAAATATTTTTGTTCTTTTTCTTTGTCTTTCTTTTCTTCAAGAGCTTTTTCACTTGCGGCTTCTTTTGGTAAGATCCAGTTTAAAAGCATTCCCATAATAGTTGAAAGAGCAACTGAAGTTAATTGGAAGCTTCCAAGTTGAAGGTAAGCACCCCCAATACCGATAACCAAAATTACCGAAGCAATTAACATATTACGCTTTTCACCAAAATCAATTTTGTTATCTACGATAATCTTCAAACCATTAGAAGCAATTGTTCCAAATAGTAAGAAAGAAATACCACCAATTACTGGCATTGGGATTGATTCAATTACAGCAGCAACTTTTCCAATAAAGGAGAATAGAATGGCAAAGAATGCAGCTCCGGCTAATACCCAGACAGAGTGGACTTTAGTCATTGCTAAAACACCGATATTTTCACCATAGGAAGTTGTAGGAGGACCACCAATGAACCCAGCGATGATTGTTGATAAACCGTCCCCAAGCATAGTTCTGTGAAGACCAGGGTTCTTAAAGAAGTCACGTTTAGTCAAGGAATTAAGTACCATGATGTGACCCATGTGTTCTGTCATCGTAACAAAGGCAATTGGTGCCATAGTCAAGATGGCTGCTGGGTACCATTTAAAGTGGTAACTGATTCCGGGAACATCTAGAGCTGGAATTGAGAACCAAGCAGCTTTAGCAACGCCTGAAAAGTCCACAATCCCTAAAATACATGAAAGGACATAGCCACACACAATTCCAAGCATGATGGAAATCAAGCTAGTAAAACCTTTGAAGCACATTTGGAAGATTAAGGTCATTACTAGCGTAAAGATAGCTACTCCAAAATAAGTTAAATCATATTTTTGATTATTAAGCATTGCATCGTTTGCAGCCGTTGTTGCAAGAGATAAACCAATTACAATGATGATTGGCCCAACTACTATTGGTGGTAAAACTTTGTTAACCCAGCCAGATCCAATTTTAGCAATTACAATTGAAACAATAACATATACAAGACCAGCAGCAATTGCACCTTGTGCAACGGCAGGATAACCATCGGTTTTCATTAATGCTTGCATTGTAGCAACGAAAGCAAAACTTGAACCGAGGTATGCTGGAATCTTAAAATGGGTACAAAGCATGTGAACTAACGTACCTACACCAGAAGATAGAAGTGCGATACTTGGTGAAATACCAATTAAAATTGGTACCAGCACTGTTGAACCAAACATGGCAAACATATGCTGGAGGGAGAGAAGCACTCCTTGGCCTAGAGGTGGCTTTTCATAGACGTCTAAAATTGCGTCTGGATTATGAAATTGTTCTTTTTTATTCATTTTTACTCCTAAAGATATTATTTAGTGACCAAGTTAATACTATCTTGATCATCAACTTCGGTCATAGAAACTTTAATTCTCTCATTCATGGCTGTTGGAATGTTTTTTCCAATAAAATCAGGTCTAACAGGTAATTCCCGATGTCCGCGATCAACCAAAACGGCTAAACTGATCGTGGCTGGACGCCCTTGATCCATTAAAGCATCTAGGGCTGCTCTGATCGTACGACCTGTAAAAAGAACGTCATCAACTAAAACCACTTTTTTATCAGTAATGTCAAAGTCTAATTGTTGGTTATGAATGAGATTCTTCTTTTCTTGCTTAGATAAATCATCTCGATAATCAGAAACGTCTAATGCACCAACTGGTACGTCAACATTTTCAATTCGCTTAAAATTTGCAGCAAGCCGATTAGCTAAAAATAATCCTCTAGTTTTGATCCCGACAATTACTAGATCATTGACACCTTTATTGCGTTCAATGATCTCATAGGTCATTCTTACTAGAGCTCGCTTCATCCCTGAAGCATCAATAATTTCTTTCATAAATTCATCCTTTCTCTAAAAGATGACCTATAGAAAAAGACCACCTGGACACTGAGTCCAAGATGGTCTTTCTGGTTAGACATGCAAAAAAGCATGTTAGCGCAGATTTCCTTCTTAGCCTCACGGGACTAGTTTAAAGGTCATCTAATATTGTTAAATTTATTTAACTAGCTTTTAGTAGGATTGTCAAGCAAATTTTGAACAACATTAATTTTGAATAAGATCAAATTTAAAATGACAATTCCGGCAGTAATAATGAAAACCATGCTGTAGCTGGATAAGCCAGAAACGAATGAACCTAGTAGCGGACCAATAATGTTTCCAATATACATTGCTGATTGATTCCAAGAAAAAACTCTCCCTGTAACTGGAGTAGGGGAATTTTTGGTAAGCATCGTTTGAACTTGAGGGAATAGACATGCATCTGTAAAGCCGACTAAAAAGCGTAAAATTCCTAATTCCCAAGTGTTTTGTACGAAAGCGGTAAGAAAGAAGAAAATTGTAGCACCAATAAATCCGGCAACGATGATCTTTTCGGTGCCGATTTTGTCACCAAGCGCTCCAAAACGGGATGCAACTAGAAAAGTTGCAATTCCTGGAAGAGCAGCAATGATTCCTGAAATAAAGACAACGTCACCATGACCATGCATTAGTTGACGCACATAGAGTGAAACAATAGGATTGATGGAATTATTAGCAGCTTGAATAATCAAAGTAGTTAGTAATAGACCAAAGATTAATTTAGGCTGTTGGAGTTCTCTTATAACGCCGCGAGTGGATTCGAGTTTCTTTTCTGTAATTGGTTTAAAGCCTTCTTCGTGAACAAAAAAGAGTGATAGAAAAAAGGCAATTAGCAAAAGTAGTCCAGTAATAAAGAATGTGATCCGATAAGAAAACATACTGGCTAAAGCTCCCCCAACAAAGGGACCAAGTAGGTTTCCGGCAGTAAAAAAGGACATCATGGTTCCTAAAGCTTGTCCGGATTTATCTTTGGGAGTTTCCGTTGCAATTAATGCATTTGCATTTGAAACGAATCCAGAAAAAACGCCTTGAAGCATTCTCAAGATAAGTAATTGCCAAACATTTTGAACTAATCCCATTGCTCCTAGGACAATTGCCATACCTAGAGAAGCACGTAAAGTCATTAACTTACGGCCTTTTTTGTCGGCTAACTTTCCCCACCAAGGAGAAACAATAGCGGAAACAAAGTATACTCCTGAAAAGATGATGCCTGACCAAAAGTTCAGTTGACTATGGGAAAAGTGCCCTAATGTATCGATATAAAGAGGCAAGAAAGGCATGATTTCGGAGAAAGCAATTCCCGCGATAAAAACAGCGATTGATAAAACAAATAAATTTCGCTTCCAAATGGGTTTTTGCAAAACAAAAAATCCTTTCTATATACAGAATAACTTAATTATAGGCGTTATTGGGATTGAGAAAAATGCTTGAAATGATATAGCTAAAGAATAATATTCCGTGAAAAATTTTAAAAATAATTAGTGGAAGTATAGTAAAAATTAAATCAAATAATATTTATAGTTTATATTTACTATGTCAAATTAGTTGCATTTAAATATTGTAAGTCTTATTGTGAAGTTATAAGGGATTAATCAATAAATTATGTGAAAGTGTGGATTATTATGGCAAAAAAAGTGTAACTCCCAAAAAGCTTTCTTTCATATCTATTTACTTTTTGGGAATTAACGGGGTAATTGGATCAGGTGCTTTTTTGCTCCCGCAAACCATGTATAAAGATATGAATTTAATGTGTGTCTTTGTAACGATTTGTTCAGCATTGACGGTGAGTATGATCGCATTATGTTATGCTGACTTATCAAGTAGATTTACTGGAGCAGGAGCTGCATGGCTTTATTCCTATAATGCCTTTGGTAGATTCATGGGCTATGAATTAGGTGTTTTCACTTGGTTCTTGGGATGTTGCACGTATGCAGCCGAAGTTGTAGCTTTATTAACAACGCTGAGAAGTTTTTGGCCAGCTTACAATAATAATATAGTATATTTCTCAACGGCTATTGGTTTAATCGTGCTATTCTCCATTATTAACTTTTTTGGGAGATCTTTAGTAAAATTTGTTGATAATTTGTCATCTGCTGCTAAATTAATCACGATTATTGGCTTTATCATAATTGGGGCTTTCTTTATTCATAAAATAAATTTTACTCCAGTAATTCCGAAAGCAGCTACTACTGGAGTTGTACCTTACTTTAAGCATTTTGGTGCAGCTTTTAGTGTGGTATTTTATTTATTTACTGGATTTTCATTTATTCCTATTGCAGCTACCCAAATGGAAAATCCTGAAAAGAATATTCCTAAAGTTTTGATCTCTGTAATGATTACAGTAACGATTTTATATTCCTTGATGTTAATTGTAGCTATCGGAATTTTGGGAAGTCGCATGTCCAATTACAGTACACCGATTGCGGTAGCTTTTCAAAAAGCTGTCGGAAATTGGGGCTATATTGTAGTAATTATTGGGATGCTTACAAGTATCTTTGGAGTAGCATTTGCCAGCTCCTTTAATACGCCTGCCTTAATTGCTTCTTTGGCTAATGAACATGGAATGCTTCCTAAATGGGTTGGTAAGAAAAATAAATATGATGCCCCTTGGATTTCAATTCTCTTGAGTGCAGGTGTAACTATGGTTTTGATCACTCAATCATACTTGTTCTTGGTTTCCTGCATTGTGCTTGCTTCCTTTATTCAATACGTTCCATCAATTTTAGCAGTTATTAAATTTAAGCATACTGATGAGTTTCCAAACCATGGTTTTAAATTGCCAGGTGGCTATACCATTCCAATTTTGGCTTTAATTATTTCCTGTTACATGATAACTAATTTTACTTGGAAAACTTTAATTGTTGGATTGGGAGTTGCACTTTTAGCAACGGTTCTTTACTTCTTTATTAATAAGAATCCGGTGGATACATTAAAACACGAAAAATATTTAGAGAGATTAAGGAAAAGGTTATAGTTATATTCTGGTAAATTTCTGTAGGTGCTTATAGTGTGTGTTAATACCTTAAATAATCTATAATTAAAGTGATTTGTAGATAGTAAATAATAGAATTGAGGGTCTAGAATATTAGAAAAGAAAATGAAGCGTATTACTGACGAAGATATTATTAAGCACAGTCTTTCTAGCAAAGAATTTACTAATTTAAATATTCGTTTACTTGATAGCGATACTCGTATTGAAGAAGGGGATCGTTTTGAAGTAATCTTTAGAGGAATTAAAGAAGAAATTCCTAAGGTTGAGCTTGTTGGGAATACAATGAATGTTGAACAAAATATTGATGAATCTGAAGATTATATTTATAAACTAAATCACCGTTATGACCTCGGCGTGGAAATTACGGTTCCTAAAGGTACTGAACTAGATAAGGTAAATATTACTTCTCTTGATGGTGATATCAAATTAAGAAAGCTTAATGTTAACAATCTTTACATTAAGAGCGGCGATGGTGATATTAACGTTGAAGATAGCACAATCCATGCGGGTGAAATTTTTGCTTTAGATGGTGACTTTAAGTCTGATAATTCTGATTTGATCAGTGTTGCCGTTCAAATTGATGATGGTGATGCCGATATGAAGAGAATGAACTTAGATTCTGGCAGTATGAACATTATTGATGGAAACTTTAAGTTATGGGATAGCCATCTTAATGGGAAGTATTATGTCAGAAATAGCGAAGGTGATAATGAAGTTGAGGGTGTCAAAAATGATGACTATGGTTATGTTCTAGATACCCTTGATGGTGACAATGTTTTATTTGATCAAAGTCGTCAAGGTCACCTAGAAACGAATACGCGTGCTAAAAATATTATGTATATGAAGACGATGGATGGAAATAACATTGTTAAGTGAACTAGTTTAGTTATTAATAAGGATCGAAAGGTCCTTATTTTTTTGTCTTGACAATAGTCTCCACACATACTAAAATACATTCTTAATGGTACATACAGGTACTAATTTTAGAAAGCGGTGAGAGAGATGGAGATTAGTGAAACAGAAAAGTTAAATTTAGCAATCATACATGGCAGTAAGGGCTATGAGGAATGGAGTCATCAAAATGATCTTACTAATTATTTGAGTGTGGTTTTGTATGAGTTGATAATTCGTGACAAACTTACTCAAAAAAACCTGGTTGAAGTAACGGGGATGCCTAAGCAATCTATTAATAAGGGGATCCATTATTTAAAAGAAAATGGTTATTTGGAATTGATGACTGACCCTGAGGATAAACGAACAAAATTTTGTAAGTTAACTGACCGCGGGATGAAATATGCTAAGACTAAAATGGCTTCTTTGTTTAAAATCGAAGAAAAGACGGCTCAAAAGTTGGGTGCTAAAAAGATGAGATTACTTACTGAGCTTAATGAAGAATGGAGTAATACCTTTTGGCAGTATTTGAAGGAAGGGAGTGAGTAGGTGAATTCATTTAAAATACTAATTCCACATTTTAAAAATTATAAAAAGGACCTTGTTTTTGCTTTGATATCAATTCTTGTTTCAGCGTTATCAGGATTGTATCAACCCAAGCTACTTGAAAATATTCAAAAAGCACTGATGGCAGAGCAAAGACAAAGTGTAATTCAAGATGAGATTTTATTGATTGCATTAGGAATAATTGCAATTATTGCCGGAATTTTTAATGTTTATTATGCTTCACGGCTAGCTCAAGGAGTAACCAGTGACCTTAGAGAAGAAACATACGCTAAAATTCAGAGCTTTTCTTTAGAAAATATTGAAAAGTTCTCTGCCGGTTCATTAACTACGCGTTTAATCAATGATATGAACCAAATTATGAACATGATTATGCAATTATTTATGCAGATGTTGAGAATGCCAATTTTAATTGTTGGATCGTTTATTTTTTGTATTATCATTATTCCGAGATTTTGGTGGGCTACTATTTTCATGGTGGCTCTGATTTTTGGTTTTGGCTTTTTTGTATTAAAAAGAATGAATGCTTTGTTTGAAAAGTATCAAGCAAAGATGGACCAAATTTCTAACCAAGCCCAAGAAACTTTGCAAGGTGTGCGTGTAGTTAAGTCATTTAATCAAGGCCCACAAGAAATCAAAAAGTTTAATCAAACTTCTAACAAGCTAAATGATTACAATATTGTAATTGGATATTGGTTTTCAGCAGTTATGCCAGCCTTTCAATTAATTGCATACTTAGTAATTACTTTAGTTGTCTATCTAATTGGTCAAAGTATTACTGCTCATCCAAGTGATGTAACTGTAATTAGTCCTTTTGTAAATTATGTTTTGACACTTTTGTGGGCTGTAATGATTGCCGGAATGGTAATGATGCAGTTTGCGCGTGCGACGATTTCTCTTGGGAGAATTGATGAAATTTTAAAAACTGAACCAACAGTTAAATTTAATGAAAAAGCTTTTAAAAAGCCACTTGGTGGAAGCGTTGAATTTGACCATGTTTCCTTTACTTATCCTGATGGAGATAAGGCTACTTTAGAAGATATTTCTTTCAAAATTCCTGCCGGAAAAATGGTGGGAATTGTTGGAGCAACTGGTTCAGGGAAATCTACTTTAGCTCAGTTGATTGCGCGACTTTATGATCCAACTAAAGGTAAAGTCGAAATTGGTGGTCATAATTTAAGAGACGTTAGTGAGGAAAGCTTAAGAAAAACTGTCGCTTTTGTTTTACAAAAGGCAATTTTATTCTCAGGAACAATTGCAAGTAATCTTAAACAAGGTAATTCTCGTGCTAAACTCCATGAATTACAAAGAGCGGCCGACATGGCACAAGCTAGCGAATTTATTCAGCGTTATAACGATTCTTTTGATCATGAAGTAGAAGAACGCTCGGCCAACTTTTCTGGAGGACAAAAGCAACGTCTCTCAATTGCTAGAGGGTTAATTTCTAAATCACCAATTTTGATTTTGGATGATTCAACTTCTGCTCTGGATGCAGAATCAGAAAAGAAGGTTCAAGAAGCCCTAGAACATGAATTACCTGATACTACAACTTTTATCATTGCGGAAAAGATTGTTTCTGTTAAAAATGCAGATACCATTTTAGTGCTTGATGAAGGTAAACTGGTAGCTCAAGGAACGCATGAAGAACTTCTCAAGACTTCTCCTGTCTATCAAGAAATTTATAATACGCAACGAGCAAAAAACGCTGGGGGTGAAAAGTAATGAGTGACACTAAGAAAGCTCTTAAATATTTTTACAAATACTTAAAGCCTTACTGGAAAGGTGTCTTAATTGTTATCCTTTTATCACTGGTGTCTAGTGGAGCTGCAGTTATTGCGCCAACTTATTTAGGTCGAGCAGTGACTGATTTAACTACTTACCTTGGTGATTTGAGAAAAGGAACAGCTAGTTTATCAACTTTTTATAGTGCTTTGGGCTCAATGCTCTTCTTTTACTGCTTGAGTATGGTGGCCATTTTTATTGCTTGGATGGTAATGTCAAAATTTAATGCAGACTCCACTAATGATATGCGTGAAAATTTGTTTTCTAAATTCCAAAGAATGTTAGTGCGTTATTTTGACACACATCAAGATGGTAAATTATTATCACTTTTTACTTCAGATTTAGATAATATTTTCAATGCGATGAACAATGCTATCTTTGAAGTTATTTCCCAGGGAATAAGATTTATTGGAACCATCATAATTATGTTTATGGTAAATCGTCAGCTTGCCTTAACAACGATTGCGACCACACCATTTATTTTGATTATGAGTGTAATCATTATGAAGAAGGCACGCGTTTATCTTGATAAACAACAGGATGAAATCAGTGATTTGAATGGATACATTACTGAACAAATTAATGGTGAAAAAGTAATTATTACCAACGGTTTGCGTGAAGATTCAGTCAAAGATTTCAAGAAATACAATAATCGCGTGCGTTCTGCGATGTTTAAGGGTCAATTCTATTCAGGAATTTTATTCCCACTTTTGAATGGGTTTAACTTGTTAAATTTGGCTATTGTGATTGCCATGGGTGCGTGGATGATTATGTCTAATCAAGTAACTGCGGCTGTGGGACTTGGCTTGATTGTAACTTTTGTAGAATATTCACAAACTTATTTTGAACCATTGACTCAATTAACTTCTATTTATTCTATGATCCAATTAGCCTTAACTGGAGCTAAGAGATTGGCTAATGTAGAATCTCAAAAAGATGAAGACGAAGTACCAAATGGTAAGAAGATTGATGGTTTGAAGAAGAGTTTGAAACTGGAAAATGTTAGCTTTGGTTATGTAAAAGATAAAGAAGTTTTGCATGATGTAAGTATTTCAGTTGATAAAGGAAAATCGGTAGCACTAGTTGGTCCAACCGGATCGGGAAAAACTACCGTCATGAATTTGATCAATCGTTTCTATGATGTTAACTCTGGGAAAATCACCTTTGATGGTACAGATATCAGAGATATTCAACTAGAATCATTGAGAAATAATGTGGGTATTGTTTTACAAGATTCAATTTTATTTACGGGAACTATTGCAGATAATATTCGCTATGGGAAGCCAGAGGCGCCTATGGAAGAAGTTGTGAAGGCTGCTAAGCAAGCAAATATTCATGACTTTATTATGAGTTTGCCAGATCAATATAAAACTAAAGTGTCTGAAAGTGATTCTGTCTTTTCTACGGGGCAAAAACAGTTGATCTCAATTGCGCGAACTCTTTTAACAGATCCAGCATTTTTAATTTTGGATGAAGCTACCTCAAACGTTGATACGGTTACTGAAGAAAATATTCAAAAAGCAATGGATCGTGTAATTGCGGGTAGAACTAGCTTTGTAATTGCTCACCGTCTTAAGACAATTCTTAACTCGGACAAGATTGTTGTTTTGAAGCAAGGAAGAGTACTTGAACAAGGAAATCATGAAGAGCTTTTAGCTCAAAAAGGCTTTTATTATAAGCTTTATACTGATCAAACTGCTTTTGACTAATGAAAACGTTTCATTTGGTTGGGCTTAGTGTTATAATGAGTCCATCATAAAGATAAGTCACTAGGGGGTGCTATTTTAGCTGAGACATACCCTTTGAACTTGAACAAGGTAATGCTTGCGAAAGGAAAGTGCAATACTAGAAGAGAATTTTAAGCTCCTTTTGACTTATTTGGGTTAGTTAAAAGGAGTTTTTTATGTTTACAAGATCTTCAAAATGGAATGTGAAATCTATTATTTTAGTCGCTTTAATTGGAATTATTATGGGGGTCATTTATACTTATGGTTTTAATAATATTTATAATGTAGCTAAAATTTCCTTGTTGCCAACTGGTTATGCTCCAGTAATGGATACTATCTTTTCAGGATTGTGGTACATGGCTGCGCCACTTGCGATGTATTTTGTGCCTACGCCTGGTTCAGGAACAATTGGTGAATTGCTTGCTTCAATTGTAGAAATGGCTATTGGAGGTCAATGGGGCGCATTAACTGTATTAGAAGGTTTAATTCAAGGAGCTACTAATGAAATTGGCTTTTTCCCTAAAAAATCTCGTTATCAAGCTTTTTCTTGGAGTAGCGTTTTAACCGGGGCATTTTTTGCTAGTATCGGCGGTTTTGTCCCATCATATTTTTTGTATGGTTGGTACAAGTATTCCATCAATCTTCAAATTGTAATGTTTATTACTGGTGTGATTTCTTCTCTTGTTTTTGATGGTGTTTTGGTAAAACTGATCACCAATCTATTTGAAAGATCTCTAAAACCGGTTATTCAATAGTAAGCAAAAAGCTAGGTATAAAACCTAGCTTTTATTAGTTTTTGTGAGTTCGATTTAAAACTGATCTAACCTTAGTAGTGAGCATATCAATAGCTACATTATTTTCTCCGCCTTCAGGAATAATAATGTCTGCATAACGCTTAGTAGGTTCAATAAATTGGTGATACATTGGCTTGACTGTAGTTAAATATTGATTGATTACAGAATCAAGAGAGCGGCCACGCTCCTTCATATCACGTTCTAGACGACGAATAAAACGAATGTCATCATCAGTATCTACATAAACCTTAATATCCATGAGATTACGAATTTCTTCGTTGAATAAAACCAAAATACCTTCTAGGATGATGATATCGGCAGGATTAATATGAACTGTTTTATCACTTCTAGTATGTTCAGTAAAATCATAAGTAGGCATTTCAATTGGTTTTCTGTGAAGCAATTGATTTAATTGAGCTTCTAAAAGTGGCATGTCAAAAGCATTAGGATGATCATAATTAATTTTTTGACGTTCTGACATTGGCAAACCAGTATTGTCTTTATAGTAAGAATCTTGGGTCATAATTACGATTCTATCATTAGCTTCAATTTGGTTTGCGATTTCATGTGCAATCGTAGTTTTACCACTTCCAGATCCGCCAGTGATCCCAATAATAATAGGTTTTTCAGGTTGATTCATTTGCAGCTTACTCCTTTTTGCATACTGTATATAATGATACTACATACGAATCCCTTTAGAAAAGGATTTTGAGGAGATGTAAGCACTTAAATTTTAATATTTTAGCTGAAAATTTAAAAAAGCTTGCTTTTTTTTCGAATTCTTATTAAAATTACTTTAGCAAAAACTAAAAAAGGCCATGAAAAAGAGGAGTAGATGATTTATCTTTCAAAGTGAGCTAGTGATAGTGAGAAACTAGTAAACCCTGAATCATTGAAAAACACTTTTTAGCAGCTCGCCGAAATAGTAAATCCTATAGTAAGCCGAGACGTCAACGGTACGTTATCAAGCCGCGAAAGCATTATTTGTGCTTGATTTTTTAAGTAGGTCTTTAATTAGACAATTTAGGTGGTACCGCGGAGAAGAAAGTCTTTCGTCCTGATTTACGGATGATTGACTTTTTTATTTACCTAATTTTAGAAAAATGGGACTTAAAGACGAATAAAAAGATGCTCTTGGGTATAGAATGTATCATTTTTTGAGTTGGATATAGTTTTTCTTTATTTTAAAAAAGGTTAGAATAGAACTATTATCGTATTTGGCTTTTTAATTTTAGCAAAGGAAAGGTAAAAACTTATGAGTGCAATTATAGATTTTAAGAATGTTGATAAGTATTATGGTAAATTTCATGCTTTAAAAGACATTAATTTAACAATTAATGAAGGTGAAGTTGTTTCTATTATTGGACCATCCGGTTCTGGTAAAAGTACTTTAATCCGTACAATAAACGGACTTGAAAAAATTAACAGCGGTCAATTAATTGTTACAGGCTATGATTTGGCTGATAAGAAAACCGATATTAACAAAATTCGTAAAAATGTAGGAATGGTTTTCCAACATTTCAATCTTTATGACAACCACACTGTTTTAGAAAATGTTATGTTGGCACCAAAGATCGTTTTAAAGCGTCCCGATGACGAAAATAAGAATATCGCTATGAAATATCTTGAAAAGGTTGGAATGGCTGATAAGATTGATTCTTACCCACGTCAACTTTCTGGTGGTCAAAAACAACGTGTTGCTATTGCAAGATCACTTGCAATGAATCCAAAGGTTATTCTTTTTGATGAACCTACAAGTGCGCTTGACCCTGAAATGATTCAAGATGTACTTGATGTTATGAAGTTTGTTGCTGACCAAGGAATTACTATGGTAGTAGTTACTCACGAAATGGGCTTCGCTAAAAAAGTAAGTAATCGTTTGATTTTCTTCGATTCTGGTAAAGTTTTAGAAGATAGAAAACCAGAAGAATTCTTTGATCATCCTAATACTGAACGTGCACGGGAGTTTTTGAGCAAGGTTATTTCAAAAGACTAGGATGAAAGATTATGAAAAAAGCAAAACGATATATTCTGCTGAGCATTGCATTTTTTGCTGTATTTGTTTTAGCAGGATGCCAAAACCGATTAGATGATACTTATCAAGATGTTGAACAAACAAAAACTATTTGTTGGGGAATTAGAGCCGACACTAGATTGTTTGGATTAACTAATATTAAAACTGGGAAAATTGAAGGATTTGAAGTTGATTTAGCTAATGCATTAACTAAGCAAATTCTTGGAAAGAACGGGAAAGCTGAATTTTTAACCACGACTGCTAACACTCGAATTCCGCTCTTGAAGAATCATAATATCGATGCAGTTTTAGCAACGATGACAATTACTCCAGAACGTGAAAAGCAAGTAAGTTTTAGTAAGCCATATTTCCCAGCTGGATCATCTTTGTTAGTTCCTGATGATAGTAAAATAAAAAATGTTCGCCAGTTAAATGGAAAAACTGTTTTGGCAGTCAAAGGAACTACAGCGGTTGACGATGTTCATAAGTTTGCTCCTAAGGCGCGAGTTTTGCAGTATGATGACTATGGCCAAGCTATGTCAGCTTTAAAAGCCAAGCAAGGGGTAGCTTTAACTACTGATAACGGATTGCTTGCGGGTATTGCACAAGAAAATCCAGGTTATAAAATGGTAGGTGGAGTTTATGTAAATGCTCCATACGGTATTGCCGTAAATAAAGGCCAAACTCGCATGGTTAAACACATTAATAAGGCTTTAGACGAATTAAAGAAAAACGGTACCTATGACCGCTTGATTAATAAGTGGTTTAAGGGTATACCAGGATTAAATGTTAAGGAGATGGAAAAATAATGTGGCAAATTATAACCGATAACTGGTCTAGTTTCTTAACTGGATTTTGGAATACAATTTTGTGTAGTATCATCGCCTTAATTTTTAGCTTGATATTAGGAGTTGTTTTCGCATTATTGGAAGTTGCTCCACCAAAATTTGGTAAAGTAGTTGCTAGAATCTATATTGCCGTCTTTAGAAATATCCCATTACTAGTAATTGTTATGATTTTTTACTTGATTGTTCCAAGATTCTTCATCAAACTTTCCGGTTTTGCGGCTGGAACAATTGGACTAACTTTATATACTTCCGCATTTATTGCTGAAACGGTACGTTCAGGAATTAACTCTGTTGGGGATGGTCAAATGGAAGGTGCCCGATCTAACGGAATGACTTATACTCAAGCCATGAGATACGTAATTTTGCCACAAGCTATGAAGATAGTTATTCCACCACTTGGTAACCAATTCATTAACTTGGTTAAGAACTCATCAGTTTTAGCCTTTGTTGCAGGATTTGATTTGATGTATCAAGCTCAATTAATTGCTTTTGCTACTTTTAGAACGATTGATACTTATGTGATCGTGGGAATCTTTTACTTGATTTTGACTCTCCCACTTAGTTATTACATGCGTCATTTAGAGAAGAAACTTGCAGACTAGTATTTAAAGAAAGGAAGAAAAATGGAAACTTTTATTCATGCTTATTCATGGATTGACATTCACTTCTTATTGCGAGGTTTGTGGGTTACAATCTATGTTTCGCTTATTTCAATTGTTTTAAGCTTTATTTTGGGCCTATTCTTAGGCTTAATTAGATATATGAAGATCAAATATGTTTCAGCTATTGTGGGTTTTATAGTTGATATCATTCGTAACTTGCCACTGTTGTTGATTATCTTCTTTACCTATTTTGGTCTACCACAGATGGGAATTGTCACGAATCCAACTACTGCATCGATTATTGCCTTGGTAATATTTGAAGGGGCAATGCTATGTGAGATCGTTAGAAGTGGAATTATCGCAGTTCCTGATGGTCAAATGGAAGGTGCTCGATCAAATGGTATGACCTTTGGTCAAGCAATGTATCACGTTGTTGTGCCACAGGCACTTCATAACATGATTCCGGCATTACTTTCCCAGTTTGTTTCTTTGGTTAAGGATACTTCACTTGCAACAATTATTGTGTTGCCAGAATTGTTATACCACGCTCAAATTATCTATAGTCAAAATACGACTTATTTAATTCCAATGTACGTAATTATTGCTGTAATGTACTTCATTGTATGTTTCTGCTTATCACAAATTGCTAATTACTTAAGTAAAAGATACGATTAATATTTTTCAAAAAAGGCTAACCGCATGTTATATTTATTGTGGTTAGTATTTTTTTGGGCAAAATTATGGATATTAATAAACAACTTACAGATTATGATCGAATTCAGTTAACAAAAAAAGCCTACGATGAATTAGAATTAGGCGAACAAGTTAAAGTAGGGAATTTTCACATCGGAACTGTCGTTAAGTCAGTTTATGCCGAAGATGGGATGCGTGCATTTGTCATCGCTAATTCCAATGAAATTACGATTCTATTTAAAGGTTCTTATGGCTTTGTGCGCGGTAATCCGCAGACTTGGCGAGATGAATGGCTAAGAACTAATTTGCCGATTTTGCTGGCGCTCCTCATTCGTGAACGTAAAATTCCCAGTCAATTAAAGACAGCGGCTCATTTTTTAAATAAAACAATTCTTCAATTTCCTCATGCCCATGTTTATATTTATGGCCATTCTTTGGGGTCAATCAATGCGCAATATGCATTAGCAAATTGTCGCCATCCTGAAAGAATTATTGCGGCATATTTGTATGAGGGGACGAATATCTGGCTACTCCTTAATCAAAACCAAAGGAGTAGAGTCGCAAAAATTAGATCGAAGATTTTTAATTATGTTGATATTTATGATCCAGTAACGCTGGGAATAACTGCCACTCATCATATGGTTGGAAAATTGCAGTATGTGGACAGTGTACCTTTAAATAATCCCATTAAGCAACATATGTGGGGCGGCTACCAATTTGATAAAAATGGCAAATTAAAATTACGTCCAATAGATGAGGCTTTTTTAACTGAAAGTCAAAATGAACATAAACTGTTAACCAAATCTAACGATTTAGCTAATTTAGTAGAAAGAATGGGGCAAAAGAACGAATTTAAGAAACTAGCTGAAGAAAAATTTCATACTTTAAGAAATAAATTTCCGGATCATAAAGGATGGGGTAAGCTGTCAGGATTGTTTGATAATACTAGTTTTATGAAGGATAAAGATGATGAATGAGGAACTAAATGCAATTTTGCAAAAACAAATAATAGGTAAAGATGATCCCCGATTTGAATTTTTTAGTGATGATTTTTATGGGGATTTTTATGATTTTTTCCTAAATTTGTTAAGGTTTAAGCAATTAACAAATCCTGATCTAGATTTAGATAATTTGAAATTGATTCTCTATTTAAATGTTCATCCTGACAGACATAATCTGATTGGGAAAATGACTTATTCTTATAAGCTGGGATTTGATTCTAAGCTAAATTTCTTAAAAGATGAATCAGAATTTTCTTTGAATGGATTAATGAAAGAAATTGGTGTTTCTCCTGATAGTGCTCAAGAATATGAAAGAGTTCAAGAGCAAATTTTGACAAAGATTAGTGACGCACTTTCCTCTAAAAATCAAAATGAACATATTGAACATTTCAATGTCTTGTTAGGACAAATTTTCCAAAAATACAATTTAAATAAAGACGGTATTTGCTATCGATTGCTAAAAAATAAGCTAGGAAACATCCTAGCCTATTTTTATTTGTCGATATGGATTTCAACCACGTGACGACTTTTATCAACAGTTAATGTGTAAGTTGTGTCAGTATCTTTTACTAATCGCTTAATCACAAATTCAACTTCTTCTTCACGGATACGTCGATCATGATTTTCTAACGCAATTCCGATTCCGGTATTACTTTCTGTATAAATTACGGAAGTATTGCCAAGAGAATACACTTTTACGTAAGTAGCGTTGGTTGTGTTGAGTTGACTGTGAACTAAATCCGCATAACTATTAGTTACATCAATTAAGTGCATACTTTCACCCGTTTCTTGTACTATTTACTTTTTACTTTTAACTTTAGTATACCCTAATTTAGAAGATATAAAGCAAAAAATATCTCAAAAAATATATAAAAAAAGGGATGATTAATATCCCTCTTTTGTAGTTGAAGTTTGAGTTTTCAGTTTTCAGAATTGTTTACTTCAACGGTTTCGTCTTTATCACTGATTGTGATTTGATCCTCGTTAACATCAGCGAGTAAATTCTTGCTGGTTGGATGATCAAGCTTGTAATCAGCCACCTTGTCTTCAATTTCTTCTTGAATAGTTCTACGAAGTGGACGAGCACCCATTGCTGGGTTAAATCCTTCATCAACAAGCTTTTCTTTGGCTTTTTCAGTAACATCAATGTGAAGACCTTGATCCTTAACCATATTATTAGTATTATCAAGCATCAAGTTAACAATTTTAATTAAATCTTCTTTGTCTAATTCATTGAACTCAATTACATCATCAAGTCTGTTTAAAAATTCTGGCTTGAAGAATTGAGTCATTGAATTTCTAGCAGATTCTTTTTCTTCATCACTATTTTCAGCTGCAAAGCCGACACTGGCGTTTTTAATGCCTTGACCAGCATTTGAAGTCATGATGATAATTGTATCCTTAAAGGAAACAGTTCTACCTTGCGAGTCGGTTAAACGACCGTCGTCGAGAATCTGTAAGAAGAGGTTCATTACATCTGGATGAGCTTTTTCGATCTCATCAAGTAAGATTAAGCTGTAGGGATTATGACGAACTTGTTCAGTTAATTGACCCGCTTCTTCATAACCAACATAACCAGGTGCAGAACCGATTAATTTAGAAACTGAGTATTGTTCCATGTATTCGGACATGTCAAAGCGAATCATTGCGTCACTTGAACCAAACATTTGCTTAGCAAGTTGTTTAGCAAGTTCAGTTTTACCCACACCAGTGGGGCCAACAAAGAGGAATGAGCCAATTGGACGACCAGACTTGTTAAAACCGATACGGTTACGACGAATAGCACGGGCAACCTTTTCAACTGCTTTGTTTTGACCAATAACATGACCTTCAAGATCAGAAGCCAAGTTTTGCAATTGGTTCTCTTCTTGTTTTTGGATATCACCAACAGGGATGTTGGTTTTTTCTTCAACAATCTTGTCCATGATCTTATCAGTAATGATAGGAGACTTGTCAGGGTCTACATTTTGATCCTTCATCTTATCATACTTTTCAATTTGATCACGGTAGTAAGCGGCCTTTTCATAATCTTCATTCTTCAAAGCATCTTGCTTCAGTTGTTGAGCTGCTTCAATACGTTCTTGCATCTTTTCCTTATCTACGTAAGGGATAGTTAAGTTCATTCTTGAACCAGCTTCATCTAAAAGATCAATAGCCTTGTCTGGCAAGAAGCGATCTTGAATGTAGCGAGCCGAAAGTTTAGCAGCCCCTTCAATTGCTTCATCAGTATATTTTACATGGTGGTAATCTTCATAGCGCTTTTGAATACCTTTAAGAATTCGAATAGTTTCGTCAATTGAAGGTTCTTTAACTTCAACTGGTTGAAAACGTCTTGCTAAAGCCGAATCCTTTTCAATATCGCGGTATTCCTTAATGGTAGTAGCACCTACTAATTGAAGTTCCCCACGGGCTAAAGCTGGTTTAATAATGTTACCAGCGTCCATACCACCTTCAGCGTTACCGGCTCCAACAATTTCGTGGATTTCATCAATAAAGAGAATGACATCATTTCTTGATTGAAGTTCCTTAATCAATTGTTCCATTCTTTGTTCGAATTGACCACGGATTCCAGTACCTTGTACAAGAGAAACTACATTCAATGAAATGATCTTTTTATCTTGTAACTTAGCAGGAACTGAACCATCAACAATTTGTTGGGCTAATCCTTCTACTACGGCAGTTTTACCAACACCAGCTTCACCGATTAAAACTGGGTTGTTTTTAGTTCTTCTGTTTAAAATTTCAATTACACGAGCGATTTCTTGATCACGGCCGATAACAGGATCAATCTTGCCCCGTTTAGCCAGAGCAGTTAAATCTGTACCATATTGATCAAGGAGGGAACGACCACCTTGGCCGCCACCATTTCCGCCTCTTCCCATTTGCATTTCGGGACCATTATTATTCATATTATTAGCGGCATTGCGATTATTTCCATTTAATGCATTAAATAAGTCATCAAAGTCGCCAAAGAATTCATTATTGTTGTTCATATTTATATTTCCTTGTTCGTTTCTTAACTTTTGATAGCATTGTTGACATAAATCA
Source organism: uncultured Lactobacillus sp. (assembly GCA_948500755.1). Classification (GTDB taxonomy): domain Bacteria; phylum Bacillota; class Bacilli; order Lactobacillales; family Lactobacillaceae; genus Lactobacillus. The sequence goes on from CAOOYH010000002.1 coordinate 30,596, forward strand.
ATTTCTCGGCTCTGACCATTCACTTTTGTAAAAAGATGAATGGCAGCAGGGCGTTTATTACAATTTTGACAAAGCAATAGTTTTTTACCGCCTTTCGCTTAGAGTTTCAATAGAATTGTATAATTAGCACTCTTTAATGTCAAGTGCTAAACGGCAAAAAGCTTATTTTTTGTAAGAAAAAATGTGATAATGCTTTCAAAAAATAGTAATATTTTAGAAAAAAGAATATATAATGTAGAATTTAATGATAAAAAATTATAAACTTTTTAAAAGTGTGGTGATAAAATAATGGATTATCAAAAAATTCTTGACCAATTGGTCAATAAAGAGTTGAAGGAATATAAAGTTGAAGCGAATAACGCTTTTGAATTTCAAAAAACTCTAAGAAATTACGAAAAACGACAATCAATAACAGGGAAAGCCCAACGAGGTGGAAGCATTATTTATACCGCTGTAAATAGCGATGATTAAATAATGAAAACTGTTACATAATGGTTGTGCAATTCGTGAAAAAATGATAATCTAGTACCGAATAGGTATTTATTACCAGTTTTAATTTTTCGATTTTAAAGGAGATATTCACAATGGAAAAACGCGATTTTCATATTATTGCAGAAACAGGTATTCATGCACGTCCAGCTACTTTGTTAGTACAAGCAGCTTCAAAGTTTGGTTCAGACATTAACTTGGAATACAACGGTAAGTCTGTAAACTTGAAGTCAATCATGGGCGTTATGTCACTTGGTGTTGGTCAAAATGCTGACGTTACTATCACTGCTGAAGGTGACGACGAAAAGGACGCATTAGACGCAATTGCAGATACTATGAAAAAAGAAGGTTTAGCTGAATAATGACCAAGACTTTAAAAGGGATTGCCGCAAGTGACGGTATTGCCGTTGCTCCAGCATATCTTTTGGTAGAGCCTGATCTTTCATTTGCTAAAAAGACAGTAGATTCAGTTGAAGATGAAGTAGCTCGCTATAAGAAGGCTATTGCAGATTCAACTGCTGAAGTTGAAAAAATTCGTGATACTGCTAAGAAGAGCTTGGGTGAAGAAGAAGCTCAAGTTTTCGAAGCACACCTCATGATCTTGAATGACCCAGAATTTACTGGCGCTATTGAAAATGAAATCAAGAGCCAAAAGATTAATGCCGAAGCTGCACTTGATGAAACTGCACAAAAGTTTATCTCAATTTTTGAATCAATGACAGATAATCCATATATGCAAGAACGTGCAGCTGATGTACGCGATGTTTCAAAGCGTATTATGGCCCACTTACTTGGTAAAGAATTACCAAATCCAGCTTCAATTGATCATGAAGTTGTTGTTGTAGCTCACGACTTAACTCCAAGTGACACTGCTCAACTTAACAAGAAATATGTTAAGGGTTTTGTTACTGATATTGGTGGTCGTACTGCTCACTCAGCAATTATGGCTCGTTCACTTGAACTTCCAGCTGTTGTTGGTACTGATTCAATCACTAAGGATGTTGAAAATGGTCAAATGTTAATCGTTGATGGCCTTGATGGTGATGTAATCATTGAACCAACTGAAACTCAAATTGCTGAATACAAGCAAAAAGGTGAAGACTTCTTAAAGCAAAAAGCTGAATGGCGTAAATTAAAGGACCAACCTTCTGTTACTGCTGATGGTAAGAAGTTTACCATTGCTGCTAACATTGGTACTCCAAACGATATGCCAGGTGTTCACGAAAACGGTGCTGAAGCTATTGGTTTATACAGAACTGAATTCTTATACATGGATTCTTCAGACTTCCCAACCGAAGATGATCAATTCGAAGCTTACAAGAAAGTTATCGAAGGTATGAACGGTAAGCAAGTTATCATCAGAACTATGGATATTGGTGGTGACAAGCATCTTGACTACTGGGATTTACCAGAAGAAATGAACCCATTCTTGGGTGTTCGTGCTATTAGACTTTCACTTAAGAACGAAGAAATTTTCCGTACTCAATTAAGAGCTTTGCTTCGTGCTTCTGCATACGGTAAGCTTGGTATCATGTTCCCAATGATTGGTACTTTAGATGAATTACGCAAGGCAAAAGCTATCTTAAATGAAGAAAAGGATAAATTGGTTAAGAAGGGCGTTAAGATCGGTGACGACTTACAAGTTGGTATGATGATCGAAGTTCCTGCTGCAGCTGTTTTAGCTGACCAATTTGCTAAGGAAGTTGACTTCTTCTCAATTGGTACTAACGACTTGATTCAATACACTATGGCTGCTGACCGTGGTAATGACAATGTTTCATACTTGTACCAACCATATAACCCATCCGTACTTCGTTTGATTAAGCACACTATTGATGGTGCTCATGAAAACGGCATTTGGTGTGGTATGTGTGGTGAAGCTGCTGGTGATAATATCATGTTCCCAATTTTACTTTCAATGGGACTTGATGAATACTCAATGAGTGCAACTTCAATCTTGCGTATTAGAAGCTTGATGAAGAAGCTTAACACTGAAGATCTTAAGGAATTAGCTAACAAGGCATGTTACGTTTCAGAAACTGCTGAAGAAAACGAAAAGTTAGTTGAAGACTTAATGAAGAAGCTTATCAAGTAGCTTACTTGTAAACAAAAAGAAGATTAGGTAATTAATTGCCTGATCTTCTTTTTTTGACCGGAGTAATTATAAACTTATGGTTTAATCAATAAAAATTTCACAAATAATTCACCCTTTACCGTTATTATTAGATATAACAAGTGATTCAGTGAAATCTTAAAAAGAACAACTTATAAAAAGAAAACCAATGTGTTATACTTGTTAATGAGTTGAGGGAAGTTAATGCTTGTTCTAAGGAGCGTGAGCTTATGGTAAATTTATACGTATCACCAAGTTGTACTTCATGTCGTAAAGCGAAGGCATGGTTGAATAAACATGACATTCCATATAAGGAAAGAAACATCTTCTCAGAGCCACTTACGAAGGCTGAATTGCTTCAGATTCTTCGTATGACTGAAAACGGGACTGAAGAAATAATTTCTACACGCTCAAGGGCTTTTCAACAACTCAAAGTTAACTTAGATGATTTATCAATTGATCAATTGCTTGATTTAATTGAAAAGAATTCAAGTTTGTTGAGAAGACCGATTATTATGGATGATAGAAGACTTCAGGTTGGATATAACGAAGATGAAATTCGTCGCTTCCTACCACGTAAAGTACGTCGTTTAGAACTTGCAGAAGCTCAAAAGATCGCCGACTTGTAAAAAGGGCGATAAAAGCGCTAGTTTTCAAGACTAACGCTTTTATTTTATCTGAAAAGTACGCTACAATAAAAGAGATTCCACTGATGGGGGTGACAATCATGGAAGTTAATCGTATAGATGAAAATACTATTCGAGTTAGAATTGATAAAAAAGAACTTGAAGATCGTGGCTTAAAAGTTTTAGATTTACTAGGGGATAAAGGAAAAATTCAACGTTTCTTTTATTCCATTCTTGATGAAGTAGATACTGATCATACTTTTGGAAATAATGTTCCAGTAACTTTCCAGGTAATGCCTAATAATGGAGGTCTTGATCTCTTGATTAGTAAAGTAAATGGAATGAAACCTGGTGATTTTCAAAAGATGTTGAAACCAGAAGCCGCTGAAAATTCAATGGATCAACAAGAGGCTAAAGATAAACCTCAAGCACCGCACTTCTTTGATTTAAATCCAAAAGATGATGATAAAGTGAATCTATCAGATCCTAATTTGGTTGATGAAGAAGAACTTTCTGATAGCGAAATAGAGGAATTTTGGAAATTTCAAAATCATCATGCTTATGAATTTGACGATTTGGGTGCTTTGATTGAATTAGCCGATAACTTAAAAGTGAATGATTTGGCCTCAAGCTTGTATTATGAAGATGGCAAATACTACTTAGAGTTAGCATTTCTTAATGAAATTTACCCTGAATTAAAACCAGCGGATGCTTGGGCTATCGCCAATGAATACGGCATCAATATTAATGATGAAAAGTTAGATGCGATTAAGCGTACCAGCAAATGCATTTTATATCGAGATGCATTAAATAGTATTAGAACTTATTTCTGTAAAGCATGTTAACAACAAATAAAGGACGAGAGAAATCTCGTCCTTTTTTGCGTACTTAATTACGGGGCGATAATTTTGTACGCAGCAATGTTAAATAAAAGATTAGTAACTGCCGTTAATGAGGCTCATTTAGTGATGACCAATCAAAAGGGATTGAATTATGAAGACTACCGCTGTCCACGCTGTAGTAAAAGAATGATGTTAGTGATTTCTCAACAAAAAATGCCATTTTTTAAACATTTAAATAAAATCCATAATATGATGGGAGAAAAAGAAGAACACCATCATTCGAAAATGATGCTTAAATCTGCGCTAACGGCTGCGGGATTTAATGCGCAAGTTGAAATTCCATTAGCCGATGGTCAAATTAGAGCCGATGTGTTGGCTTCACCTAAATTAGCATTTGAAGTTCAATGTGCTCCTTTGAGTACGGAAGAATTTAATCATCGACATGCTCTATATCAGCAAGTGGGGATTACTGATATTTGGATTGTGGGTCAACGTCACTACTTAAAGGACAAAATAAAAACGACACAATTGATATTCATGAGAGAAAATCAATCGTGGCGTCAATATTTTTTGGAAATTGATCCAACACAGGATCAATTTCGATTAAAATTTAATATTTTACAAGAACCCGTTACACGCAAGCTACATTATCAAATAGCAAGCTTTGATTTGGATGATCTTGGAATTCAAAAATTTTGGAACTTTAAACCTAATTTTAATGTCTATCATGTTAATCCAAATTTGCAGCGCGAGTATTTACAGACTCAAATTAAGCAAAAAAGCAAATTAGGATTAGAGATTGCCAAAAAACTTTATCAAAAACATCTTTCTTTAGAATCTTTACCTAATGCACCCTTTGAGAAGTGGCGCAAACCTGGAGACATCGATAGCGTAAGTCAATATTTAGATTAATCGTAAATGATTATTTGAAAACATTTTGTCGTAAAATGAAGGTTGTTCAATAATTTTACGTTCAGGGATTAACAAACTGACTAGATCATCATGTTTGAGTGTTCCTTCCAGTAAAATTCCACAACTTTCATCATTTTCTTTAAAAATCACAGTAGTTGGAGTCTTAGTAATATTCCATTGTTCTGCTAATTTTTGATCTTGATGGATGGAGTCATTAATATAATCACCATCTTTTACACTATTTATCTTTTTTAAATTTAAACCCAATTCATCAATTACCTGACCTGGTAATTCAATGTTATATTGTGAGCAATCTTTACATAATTTTTGTTGAAGAGTAAAGATAAATTTTCTAGCCTTCTTATTACCATATGTTAGCTTAATTGCATGGTAATCTTGGAGAGCCCTCGTGGTAGCCATTGTGTATTTAGATAATTCAATGACGTTTTGAGATTCTTTACGTCTACGAAAAACATCTTCCTTGATTGCATTAATATTCGTAATAGGGACGAAATGATAACATGCATCAACGTCTAGCTCTTTTATTGTATCTTGAATTTGCTTTTCAATGTCATAGCAATAGATGCCAATTGGGTTGATAAAGATAAAAATCTCATACATATTAAAACACCTTTGTTGAATAATTTATTCATTGATACTTTAGCAAATGACAAATTGATAAACAAAAAATATGCTTATATACACCTACACTATATTCTAATATATCATTTTAACCCTGATGAGCAAACGCACGTCCAATTTTACTTTGATTAGTGTTTGAATTTGTTTGTTTAAAGTTATATTCTTTTTCAAGCATTAATAAGACTTTTTTGATAAGTGCAGGATCAGTATTTTCGATCTCTAGTTCATAGTCTTCAAATCCATCGGGGTAAGAAGTGGCATCTAGGGTTAATTCGCAATTTTCTGGTCCATTTAGTAAAATACGCTCAGTTTTACTCCATGTCAATAAATGATATTTTTGCGTGCTGAAATGTTTAGATAAATAAGCTCCCACTGTTCCAGTAAAGGTTATTTCTTCATCGTTAGAAGCTTGCTTAACTAAAGATTTAGCTTGCTGTAATTCTAGTTTATCATTTATTTCAATAACTTCATGGAATTTGCTTTGAACGGGACGCAAATCAGGGACTTTTAATGTTTGTTCGGCATGATCCTTGAAAATTCTAATTCTCAAAGCTATCTTGTGATGTTTTAAAAGACTCTTAGTAGTATCAAAATAATAGTTTTCTTGTTTAAAGTCGGCCTTTACGGGAAAGGCTTTAACAATGTTTTGATAAACGGTTTTTGATAAAATTGTTTTTGCTTCAATTTCGCGATTTTGTGTCATTTTAAAATTCTCTCCAATCTTTCTTTTATTATTATATGGTAAAATGTGAGTGTTTGGTTAAGAAAGGAATTTTTTCTCATGGACATAGATTGGGATAACTTTTTATGGCCTTATACTGAGGCTGTACGTGAACTTAAAGTTAAATTTCGTTCTCTTAGACAGAGTTTTTTGACAAAAGGTGAACATTCACCGATTGAATTTGTAATTGGTAGAGTTAAAACGGTGGACTCTATTAAAGAAAAAATGACCCGAAGAGTAATTAGTCCTGAAGTAATTGAAACGGATATGCAGGATATTGCGGGAATTAGAATCGTGTGTCAATTTGTAGATGATATTTATAATGTGGTAGATTTAATCCATGCGCGGGATGATATGGAAGTAATTGAAGAGCGCGACTACATTAAAAACGCCAAACCATCAGGATATCGCTCCTATCACATGGTAATTTCTTATACAGTTTATCTTCCTGAGGGACCTAAAAATTTAATCGCAGAAATTCAAATTAGAACCTTGGCGATGAATTTCTGGGCAACCGTTGAACATACTTTGAATTATAAATATCAAGGGTCTTATCCAGAAGATATTTCTCAACGATTAAAATCAACTGCTGAAGCAGCTTATAAATTAGACGAGGAAATGTCCTCAATCAAAGACGAAGTCCAAGAGGCGCAGAAGATTTTTACAAGAAATAAAGGCAAGGAAAAATCATGAGGGTAACGATTGCGCATAATAACAATGAAAAGACTTTAAAGGTTGTTAAGCATTTAAGAGAATGTTTAGAAGAAAAAAATGTAGTCTTTGATGCTAAATATCCAGATGTTGTAATTACAGTCGGAGGGGATGGAACGTTAATTAATGCTTTCCATCGTTACGAAAATCAAGTTGATTCCATTAGATTTATTGGTGTTCACACTGGACATTTAGGCTTTTACACTGATTGGCGCAATTATGATGTTGAAAAGATGGTGGATGCACTCACTCTAAGAAAAGCTGAATCAGCTAAATATCCGTTATTGGAGGTTAATTTAATTACTGAATCCGGTGAAGAAAAGAGATACTTGGCCCTTAATGAATCTGCGGTTAAGCGAGTTTCACATACTTTAGAAGCTAACGTTTATATTGATGATCAATTATTTGAAAATTTTCGTGGAGACGGTCTTTGTGTATCAACTCCAACCGGTTCGACTGCTTATAGTAAATCTTTAGGTGGAGCAGTAATTCATCCCCGCTTAAAAGCATTGCAGATGACAGAAATTGCTTCAATTAATAATCGGGTGTTTAGAACTTTATCTGCTCCGATTGTAATTGCACCTGATCAATGGATTACGATTGTTCCTAATTCAGATCATTTTGTAATGACTATTGATGGTGAAAGAATTGATGTACGCAATGCTAAGAAAATTGTTTATCGTATTTCAGGGCATGTGATTCAATTTGATCGCTTTGGTCACCACCATTTTTGGTCACGTGTTCAGGATGCGTTTATTGGTGAGAACAATGGCAATCTTTAAATTAACAGTAAAAGAAAGAGACCCCAAAAAATTAGGGGCCTTTTTACTTAAGAATGGTTTTTCCAGGCAAGCTTTAAATAAATCAAAGCATCATCAAGGGATGATTTTAGTAAATCATAAACGTCGCTATACAAGTTATAACTTAAAAGAAGGCGATGAAGTTATTTTTGTAAGTGGCAAGGAAAAAGAAAATCCTTGGTTAAAGCCGTCTTATGGTCCCCTAAAGATCGTAAAAGAAAGTAAAGATTATTTAGTGGTTAACAAAGATGCAGGCGTACTTTCAATTCCTTCGCGTTATGAAGATGATGATGCAGTGGTTAATCGAATGCTAGGATATTTTGAAAATAAGGGTGAGACAGCAGTTAAGCCACATGTGATCACTAGATTAGATCGCAATACATCTGGTTTGGTTTTAGTTGGAAAAAACCCAATTGCACATGCCCGTTTTAGTAAATTGAGCAAAGATATTTTTATTAAAAAATACCATGCAATTGTTCATGGAAATTTTGCTTTAAATGAATTGATAGGTATAGTTGATAAACCAATTGGCAAGATCAGTGATGGAGTTAAACGAGGAATAGTTTCATCTGGCCAAAGTGCTCAAACTAAATATCGTGTGCTCGATCAAGTAGAGGATGCAAGTTTAGTTGAGTTGCAGCTTCTTACCGGCCGAACTCATCAAATTAGGGTGCATATGCAGGCCATTGGCCATGTTTTGTATGGAGATGAATTATATGGAGCAGAGGATGATTTTGAACGTCAGGCCTTAAATTGCTTTTATTTACAATATCCAGATCCATTTGGGGATGAAGAAATCATTGTTAAAATTGATGATCCACTTGATATGCAGAGATTATGGATGAAGCTCAAAAGGTGAGCTTTATTTTTTTAGATAAGGGTAAAGTTAAATAAGAATAAGTAAAAAGCATTGATATTTGAAATCGATTTCAATAGAATTAAGGGTGAAGATGAAATGCTATATTTAGACAGAGAAGAGGATACATATGTATTATTCTAATGGTAATTATGAGGCTTTCGCAGACACTCAAAAGCCGGAAGGTGTAGATAATAAATCAGCTTATATTATTGGTAGTGGATTAGCAGGGCTCGCTGCTGCAGTCTTCTTAATTAGGGATGCTAAGATGAAGGGTGACAAGATTCATATCTTAGAAGAACTTCCTGTAGCTGGTGGTTCCCTTGATGGAACCGACCGTCCTAATGCAGGGTTTGTGGTTCGCGGGGGCCGTGAAATGGAAAACCACTTTGAATGTTTATGGGACATGTATCGTTCAATTCCAAGTTTGGAAGTACCGGGGGCTTCATATTTGGATGAGTATTATTGGCTTGATAAAAAAGATCCTAACTCTTCAAATTGTCGTTTAATTTATAAACGTGGCAATCGTTATCCTACTGATGGAGAATATGGTTTAGGTAAATGCTCTAAAGAAATTGTGAAATTGATTATGACCCCTGAAAGTGAAATTGAAGGTAAAACCATTGAAGATTTCTTTAGTGATGAATTTTTTGAAACTAATTTCTGGGCATATTGGTCAACGATGTTTGCCTTTGAAAAATGGCACTCACTAGCTGAAATGCGCCGTTACTGCATGCGTTTTATTCATCATATTGATGGATTGCCTGATTTTACTGCTTTAAAGTTTAATAAGTATAATCAGTATGAATCAATGGTTAAACCTGTCTTAGCTTACTTAAAAGATCATGGCGTCCATATTGATTATGATGTTCATGTAGATAACGTAATTGTTGACCATAAAGATGGCAAGAAGATTGCTAAAAAGATTGTCATGACCAAAAATGGTAAGCAAAGTGATATCGATTTAACTCCTGATGATTTAGTATTTGTAACTAATGGCTCAATTACTGAATCTTCAACTTATGGGGATCAAAATAATCCTGCTCCAATTACGCATAAAAAGGGCAGTTCCTGGAAACTCTGGGAAAATTTAGCTGCACAAGATAGTGACTTTGGTCATCCCGATGTCTTTTGCGAGGATATTCCAGAACGTAGTTGGTTTGTTTCTGCTACTACTACGATGAAAACTAAGAAATTAGCTCCATATTTTGAACGTTTAACTAAGAGAAGTCTTTATGATGGTCGTGTAAATACAGGTGGTATTGTAACAATTATGGATTCTAATTGGGGACTTAGTTTTACAATTCACCGTCAGCCTCACTTTAAGAGTCAAAAGCCAAACGAAATTGTAATTTGGATCTATGCTCTTTATTCTGATACCGAAGGAAATTATATTAAAAAGAGAATAGTAGATTGCACAGGTAAAGAAATTTGTGAAGAATTACTTTATCATTTAGGTGTCCCAGTTGAAGAAATTGAAGAAGATGCTAGTGAAGAAAACATGAACACTGTTCCAGTTTATATGCCATACATTACTAGTTACTTTATGCCACGTCGTGATGGTGACCGTCCAGCAGTAGTGCCTGACGGCTCCGAAAATATTGCATTTATTGGTAACTTTGCGGAAAGTCCAACTAGAGATACTGTCTTTACTACCGAATATTCAGTTAGAACTGCAATGGAAGCTGTATATACCTTATTGAATGTAGATAGAGGTGTTCCTGAAGTATTCGATTCAATTTTTGATATTCGTCAATTATTACGAGCAATGTACTATATGTCTGATAAGAAAAAACTTGTTGATCAAGAGATGCCTCTTCCAGAAAAAATAGCTCTTAAATCGGGGATGAAGAAAATCAAAAAGACTTGGGTAGCAGAACTCCTTAAGGAAGCTAACTTGATTTAAGCAAAAAAATAAGTTTCGCACATGAAGTACGAAGCTTATTTTTTATGCTTTTTGAATTTTCGTGTAACTACTACAAATGAAATAGCTAATAGAGCAATTACAATAATTGCAATCCCGGCTTTAATTAAACGTTGACCATCTAAATGTAAAATTGAGTCACCACCGTAAGCGTAGAGGTAAGCAAATGGAATAGTTCCAATTAAAATGGGAATAAGGCGTTTTTTTCGAGTTTTATTGATAAGTAAGTTTGCATAGCTAACTGTGGCACTTGGGATGAATGGAATCATATAGCCAAAAATTAGGCCGATTTGCTGATAACCTTCAGCTGACATTAAGAGGGTATAGATTTTGCTATGTTTTAATTTGTCTGGATTATAGAGTTTACGTAAAAGTTGCATTAAAACAAACTGTCCAATTACATCTCCCACCCAGTTAATGCCAAAACCAATCGCTGGACCATAGAGAATACCATTAAGCACGCAAAAAATCCCATTTGATAAACCCGGAATAGCTACACACACCACATTCAAGATAAATAAAAAGGCTAGATCCTCAATGCCATGACTGCGCACCATTTTGATTAATAATTTTTCATTATGTGGATCAAAATGCATCAGAAGCTTGATTTCAGGTTGAAAATTTAAATATAGTCGATATAAAACTAAGAGCCCAAGGAATATTCCTAGAATAAATAAAATTATCCTAAGAGCACGTTTTTTAAGTTTCAAAATTCCACCCCCTCTTAGTTGTTATCTCTATTTATTTTACCGTAACAAAAAAGCGTTGACTATAGTCAACGCTTTGAATAATTATCTTGCAAAGATAGTTCCAACGATGATAACCACAATACCTAAAATGATTCTGTACCAACCAAATGGCTTGAAGTTATGAGTTTGAACATATTTAAGTAAGAATTTGATTGAGATGTAAGCTACGACAAATGATACAAGCATCCCAACCAGCAAAACTGCTAATTGATTACCAACAAAGGCATGGCCTCCCATGACATACTTGCCAAGTTTAAGGAGAGAAGCTCCGAACATTGTTGGAATTGCTAAGAAAAATGAGAATTCTGTTGATACATATCTTGATGCTCCTAATAACATAGCACCCATGATCGTTGCACCAGATCTTGAAGTACCTGGAATTAAAGAAAGTACCTGGAAGCATCCGATGAAAAAGGCCATCTTATAGCTTAATTTGTTTAAATCAACTAAGCTAGGTTTTTTCTTTTCATAGTAGTCTTCCAAAATGATGAACAAGATACCATATACAATTAAAGTGGTAGCAATAACTTGCCAAGTAGTCATATGTTCATCTAGCCAATCATTTAATGGTAATCCAATAATTACTGACGGAATAACAGCAATGATAACTTTAAACCAAAGTTGCCAAGTCTGTTGTTGTTCCCTATGACTTTTGGAAGGAGCGAAAGGATTAAGTTTATTGAAATAAATCAGAATCACACTCAAGATGGCTCCAAGTTGAATCACAACCATGAACATATTGATGAAACTAGTGGGTTGATCAAGCTTAATGAAATAATCAGCTAGATAAAGGTGACCGGTGGAGGAAATAGGAAGGAATTCAGTGATACCTTCAATAATTCCTAGAATAATCGCTTTAATAATGTCTAACATAAGTTACTCGTTTTTTCTCCTTACTTAACAAAAAGTACTCTTGTTCCTTCAGGAACAGGGATGTTTTTTTGAATTGGTGTCAAACTACCGTCTTCCTCATTTCTTGAATAAAGGGTAGCATTGTCTGTATTTTGATTAGCAACAACTACGTATGTTTCACTCTCATCCCAATTAAAGTCTCGAGGAAAAGATCCAAATACTGAAATGCGCTGAACCAATTTTAAAGTGTGATCGGCTTGGACTGCAAAAACGGCAATTGAATCATTTCCACGGTTAGAAACATAAATAAATTTGCCGTCAGCGCTAATTTTAACGGCAGCAGCACCATTATGCTCATTCCAATCACTAGGAATAGTAGAGTAGGTGGTAATATCTTTAAAAGTCCAATCATTTTCGTTGAACTTTACCACGTTAATCTGACTTGATAATTCACCCACTACATAGAAGTAATTTCCATCTTTTGAAAATACAAGATGGCGATCGCCGAAGCCTGCTTCATTTTTATAAGTTGCCAAGTGTTTAAGCTTATTGTCTTGATTTAAACGATAAAAATCAACGGTATCGTTTCCTAAATCACAGCTTACTAAATTGCCTTGAGGAGTTTCATCAAAATAGTGGGGATGAGCACCATCGGCTTGTTCTTTTCTAGGACCTAAGCTGCTATTTTGATGAGTTACCGTATCTAAAAGAGTTAATTTTCCTTCATCATTGTAACTAAAGACAGATAATACAGCCGTATGATAGTTTGCAGTATAAAGAAGTTTCTTTGCTGGATTAATTCCAATATATGCTGGACTAGAGCCAGGAGTTAAATAAGTATCTACTTCTTCATAGTTGCTATTATTTAATTTAAAAGTGCTGATTCCTCCTTGGTCGCCAGCATTATTAATTGCAAAAATTAAATTACCATCTTTTTGAAAATAAGTTGGTCCACCAATTTCAATGATGTTTTTTGCTTCATCTAGGTGAGGTTGATCATTATTTTCAAATGGTAATTCATAAATACCTTTTGAGTTATTTTTTGTATAGCCACCAATTAATACCTTCATGATTACCTCCGTATATCATTTACATTAATAGCTTCAATCAGTATACCATGCAGAAAGAATAAAAAAATCAATTTTTAAGTGAAAGCACTTTAAAAATTGATGGCTAAAATTAGTTAAGCGCTTTTTCTTATGGTACAATTTTAATAAAAGGAGCGAATATATTATGAAATGGATATCAACTATTGAAAAAATTGGTAAAAAAGCTGTCGATTCTAAAGATGGCATGGTAATCTTATTTGGTGAGGGTGCAAATGAAGATTTGAAAGATGTTTCCATCATTCAAAAATTTAATCCATCTACACCTATCAACAGTTTTATTTTTAAGAAGGGAGATACCGTTACTATCGATGGTCAAACATATGTTGCAAACTATGTTGGACCAATGGTTGAAAGCAATATGAAAGCTTTAGGACACGCAACCTTCTTCTTCAAGCGTCCTGTTCCAAAAGCTCCACTTGCTAATGCGTTTATTTTGATCCAGATGTTCAACAACCTTTACCAGACTTTAAAGTAAATGATGAGATTGTTTACGAACATATTTAACGGAATAGTGTATGGAAAATAAAAGAAAGCGAACTCATAGAACCGTTTTTGAAAAATGGTTTTTGAATAATCGCTTTAGTATTATTTTAGTGAATATCTTATTGTTCTTCCTGATTATTTGGGTGTTCAATAAGATATCTTTTGTTTTAAACCCTGCGTGGTTATTTTTTAGTGCTATTCTGCCACCATTGCTGCTGGCAGTTATTCAGTACTATATTATGAATCCACTTGTTGATATTCTAGAAAAAAAGCTCAAAGTACCACGAGTGCTAACGATAGTAGTTTTATTCATAATAGTAATCGCAATTTTAATTTGGATTATCAATACTTTAATTCCAATTGCTCAGGGACAAATTAATGCTTTAATTAAAAATTGGCCTCATATTTGGAATGATTCAACTAATGCCGTCCAAGAGGCATTACGAGATCCGAGATTACATTCTGTAAAGAGTAATTTGCAAAGTATGGTTGATAATGCGCAAAAGACCTTATTTAGATCTGGTCAAGATGCTTTTAATACGACCTTAGGAAATATCACATCAGCTGTGAATATTATTACTATGGTGGGGATGACCTTACTTACTGCTCCATTTATTTTATTCTTTATGTTAAAAGACGGTCATCAATTAAGACCATATATTACTAAATTTGCGCCTCAAAGATGGCAAGAAAGTTTTAGCAAACTTTTGTATGATATCAATTATGCCTTAGCTTCATATATTCGTGGTCAAATTACAGTTGCATTTTGGGTTGGCGTAATGTTTTCAATTGGGTATACTGTTGTAGGTTTACCTTATGGACTTGCCTTGGCTATTTTAGCGGGATTTATGAATTTAATTCCTTATTTTGGAACGTTTATTGCATTCATTCCGGCCTTAGCGATTTCCATTATGTCTTCAACTTCAATGTTGATTAAGGTATTAGTTGTATTTATGATTGAACAGACAATTGAATCAAGATTGATTAGTCCTTTAGTAATGGGAAATAAACTAGAAATGCATCCTATTACTACAATTTTAGTTTTGATTGGCGCCAGCTCTGTATGGGGATTATGGGGTGTGATTTTTGGTATTCCAATTTATGCCATCTTGAAGATTATTGTCTCACGCGTGTACAATTATTATCGGAGAGAGTCTGAAGTTTTTGATGATGAAGACATTCACCTTGCTTCTCCAACCACGGGAGAATCAGAAAATAAAAAGTAAACAATTTATATTATAAGCGTGGTTAGTAGCCATGCTTTTTAGTTAAGAGGAAAAATTATGACAAATCATGTTGTGTTGTATGAACCAGTGATGCCCGCTAATACGGGAAATATTGCGCGTACTTGTGCGGGCACAAATACAGTATTAGATTTAATTGAGCCATTGGGCTTTCAAATTGATAATAAGCGAATGAAGCGTGCAGGTCTTGATTATTGGGATAAAGTTGATGTAAGAATGCATGATGATTTGGATGCGTTTTTGAAAACTTTAAAGCCAACGGATGAAATGTATCTGATTTCAAAGTTTTCATCTAAAAACTATGTTGATGTTGACTATACCGATCCTAATAAGGATTACTACTTTGTGTTTGGTAAAGAAACTACTGGTTTGCCAGAAACTTTTATGCGTGAATATTATGATCGTAACTTGAGAATCCCAATGTCTGACAATATTCGTTGCTATAATTTATCTAATTCCGTAGCCATGGTCTTGTTGGAAGCACTTCGTCAACAAGGATTTCCTAATATGGAAACTACACACCACTATAAAAATGATAAACTAAAGGATAATTATAATCGTCCAGAAAGATATGAACGAAATTTAGGAAAGGATAATTAATAATGGAATTTAAAAAAGAAACCCCAGTTATGGTGAGAGCATTTCATTACGATTTAAATGAAAAGCCAGAAAATGATAATGAAGTAAACGTAGCTATCAAGCCAGTTGATAAACAAGATGAAAACGGTAATATTATTAAGCCTAAAGACGGCAATTACTATGAAGTAGGGGTTGTATTTGAAGTAGCACCTGTTCCTGGAGACTTTACTGTAAGTGGGTTGATTACCCAGATCGTTCAAATTAAGGATTACCAGGGTAAAGGTGATGATCTTGAAAGTAACGATTATAAATTACTTTCAAGACCATTAGTGGAATACATTGAAACTTTGACTTATGAAGTTACTCAAGTTACCTTGGATCAACCGGTTAATTTGAACTTTAAGGCTAATTTTTAATAGTGATTAGGTGAAGAAATGCCTAAGAAAAAGAAAACAGTCAAAAAGAGCAAAAGAAATTATAAAAAGAAGAAACAAGAAAGTTTATCTTGGGCAATTGCTGGAATTGTCCAAATTGTTTTGGCAATTTTAGCGATTACTAAAGTAGGAACTTTAGGAAAACAAGTTGCCAACTTAATTAGAGTGTTTTTTGGAGATTCATATTTGCTAGCGAGTGGTTTGCTCGCTCTTTTTGGTCTGGTCATGTTAATTTACAATCAACCTGCCCATTTAAAAATTAAGCGTAGTTTTGGTTTAGCTTTAGCATTGTTTGGAATATTATTAATTCAAAGTAGCATTTATTTTGCTCACGAAGCAGTGAATGCCGCATTTTTGAATTCATTTTGGCATGAAATGTTTGAGGAATTGGGTCGTGCAGGAGTTACTACATCAGTTGGCGGAGGAGTAATTGGCGCGATCGGCTTTGAATTGCTGTTTCCTTTATTAGGACAAATTGGCATTCGAATTTTGGCAATATTGTTTATTCCTATTGGAATTATGATGTTCTTTGATGTGAAATTTAGGACAGTAGTTGAAAAATTTCAAACGGTTAGCCAAGTATTTATTGAGCAGAATAAGGTAAATGGAGCTAAGCTCAAGGATAAATATTCTGAAATTAAGCAGAAAGAATTACAAAGACAAGCCAAAAGGCAACAGATGCGTGAAGAGGAAAAAGCTAATAATTTAGTTTTTCCAAATGTAGATGATTTTGATGAAAGAAACGCCTCATCTTCAGAAGAAAAGCAGGAAACGAAGGTATCTCCTAGTGTTAAACCTTCAGAAAAAATAGAAAATCATAAATCTGAAGTAAAACAAGAAATACCTGACCCGCCTTTACAAATTCAAGTAGCTCCTCAACATGAAGATCCTGATTCTTCACAAGAAAATTCCCCTTTGCCTAAGTCACATTCTTTTGTAGAAGAAGATCAAAAATTAAAAGCGGAGTTAGAAAATGTGGATCATGGTGAGCTAAAAATGGACTCAACTAGCAATCCTCAATATCAATTGCCACCATTGAATTTATTAGACCCTATTAAGAATACAGATCAGAGTACAGATAAAGAACTTATTCAAAAGAACACTCAGACGCTTCAATCTACTTTTAAAAGTTTTGGTGTTAAAGTAATAATTAAGAAGGCAATTCTAGGGCCCACTATTACTCGCTATGAAGTTCAGCCGGCAGTAGGGGTAAAGGTAAGTCGAATTGTTAATTTATCAGACGATTTAGCGTTAGCTTTGGCGGCGAAAGATATTCGTATTGAAGCTCCAATTCCTGGGAAACCTTTTATTGGAATTGAAGTGCCTAATCGGGCTACATCTATTGTTTCATTTAAAGATGTAATGGAGCATCAAGATTCTAAGTCTAAAGAAGATATTATGGAGGTCCCATTAGGTAAAGACGTAACGGGGACAACCATTTCAGCTAATTTGGCAAAAATGCCCCATTTATTAATTGCTGGTTCAACTGGATCTGGAAAGTCGGTAGCCATTAATACGATCTTAACGAGTATTCTTATGAAAGCACATCCGGAAGATATCAAGCTTGTTTTAATTGATCCAAAAATGGTGGAACTTTCTGTTTATAATGGTGTGCCGCATTTATTAATTCCAGTGGTGACAGATGCTAAACTAGCTGCCAACGCGCTTCATAAAGTTGTGAAAGAAATGGAGCGGCGTTATAAGCTATTCGCAGCAAGTGGTGCTCGTAACATGGCAGAATATAATAAAAAAGTAGCTCAAAATAATCAGGATAAGTCAAAGCCGGCCATGAAAAAACTGCCTTATATTCTAGTGGTGGTTGATGAGTTAAGTGACTTGATGATGGTCGGGGGGCACGATGTTGAAGGAGCAATTGTGAGATTGGGTCAAATGGCCCGAGCTGCTGGAATTCATATGATTTTAGCAACTCAGCGTCCAAGTGTTGATGTTATTACTGGATTAATTAAGGCTAATGTTCCTTCGAGAATCTCTTTTGCAGTTTCAAGTGGAGTAGATTCTAGAACTATTTTGGATCAAACCGGCGCAGAAAAGTTGCTGGGTCGTGGTGATATGCTTTATATGCCAATTGGAGCGTCCAAGCCTGAGAGAATTCAAGGAGCATATATTGCTTCTGATGAAGTTGAGCGCGTGATTGATTGGGTTAAAAAGCAACAACAACCTGATTACGATCAAGATATGATTCCTAAACAAGGGGAAAATAACGTCGCGGGTAGTGATGATGAACCAGAAGATGAATTTTATTCTGAAGCGGTAGACTTAGTTAGACGCCAGCAGACCGCAAGCGTATCTATGCTTCAAAGAAGATTTAGAATTGGGTATAATCGAGCAGCTCGAATTGTAGATGAAATGGAAGCTAAAGGGGTAGTAGGCCCTTCTGAAGGATCTAAGCCTCGGCAAGTTTTGCTTCCACCTGTAAAGAATGAAGGTAATTAAAATGCTGAATCCAAATATTGAGTATAGGTCTGATCGTAAATTTACGACTGGAACAATTGGAGATTTTTTTCGTATTCGATTGAATAAGAAAAATTTAGCACTTGCTAATTTATTAGCTCGCATGCAAATGAATGCCACTGCATCTTTTCCAAGTATTAGTCAACAACAAGAAGTTTTGTCTAAATTTTATGATATGAGTTTCGAAGTTGTGCCACAAATTATGGGCCCTGAAATTATAATGAGTTATGTGACCAATTTTGTAGAACCAGTTGAGGTTCTAGATCCAGAATATACTTATAAAAATATCTATAAGACTTTTGAAAAGATGGCCCACCATCCTTTAATCAATGAGGAAATTTTAGAATTAAGTAAAAAGCAGCTAGAGGACGAATATCGCGAAGTGATGGAAGAACCTTCAAGTTACGCTCTAGATAAGTTTTTTAAAATTTGGTATCAGGATCGGCCAGATTATGAAGATACTTTTATGGGAGATATTAATTTAATTAAAGATCTCACACTTAAAGAAGTTCTTACTTTTTCTCGCTCTATTAGGATTGCTCCCGGCGCTAAATTAGGTGTGATGAAGAGCGCTAATTCAATAGAGATGCTGGTGCGTAAAAATAATAATCTTGATTTTGCGGGAATAATTAGGGCGTTTGATATGGATGAGATTGTTAATATTCCTGCAGGGCCTCAAGAAGGAATTTATGAAGAAGAAAATCATGGCAATTTACAAGCCCAAGTTTATTTAGGTTATGGCTATCGAGAAGGGCGAGATGAAAAGTTTATTCATGTTAAAGATATAGAAACCGAATATCAAAAGCGTCTAGTAGGGTTGATTTTGAGTGAGTATCTTGCAGGAGATCAATCATCTAAATTATTTACTAGTATTCGTGAAGAACTTGGAGCTGCTTATCAAGTAAATGCCAATAGTTATCATCGTAATTCATTATTTCTGATAAATACTGGAATTGATCCAGACCAAATTGATGAAGTAATTAAAATTATTAAAGATGAAGTTGAGAAGGTTAAAAAAGGAGATATTGACATAGATCTTCTTAAAAAATCCAAGAAGAGTTTGATTAATTTCCGCTTAATAGCACAAGATCGAGAAAATTGGCAATTAGCTAACTTACTTCGGCAGGAAATGTTTAGCGGCTATGGTCGCATTGATGACGATTACATGGATGTAATCAAAGATATTAACCCTAAGATGTTGGCAGATTTTGCAAATGACCTATTTCTAAAAGAAAGTTATGTGTTGAAATGATTTCACCAAAGATAATAAAAAAACAATATAAATCAGGATTTTCTGCTGAAATAGTTTTAAAACCAGGATATAATCAGCGCTTTTTTGGTATTATTACTGATTTTGGAAGTAGTGATCCTCAGGAAGTTGCAGGAAGTGCTCACTTTTTAGAACATAAACTTTTCGCTAAAGAAGACGGTGACATTTCGCAAAAATTTGAAGAATTGGGCGCCGATGTTAATGCCTTCACTTCTTTTAATGAAACCATGTTTTATTGCAGTGGGGTCAAAAATAATCCTCAATTAATCAATTTGCTGTTTAGATTAGTAGGAGAGCCGTATTTTACAGCAGAAAATGTAAAAAAAGAGATTCCAATTATTACCCAGGAATTATCAATGTACAAGGATGAACCAAATTGGCTTATTAATAATAATTTGATGAGGCAAATGTTTGGAGATTCAGAACTTGGAATTGATGTAGCAGGGACTGAAGAATCAATTGCGGCAACAACAGTAGAAGCATTAATCGAAGTTTATCAGCAAAATTATCAACCAAAGAATATGCACTTTATTGCTTGTGGAGACTTTTCTGATTATCAAATCAAATCTATTTTTAGGCAAGTAAATAAGTTGCAAGAACAATACTTTAAAAATACTGCAGCTACAATAAAGTATAAAAAACAGACTAGACAATTAGTTTTAAAAGATGAAGTTTTAGAAATTGATGGCCAATCCAATTTGTTTGGGGTAGGACTCCTTCTTCCAAACTTTAAGAAAGTATTATCTAGTCTAGACTTAGCGCAAATTCTCTTAGAAATAATGTTAGAATCAAAACTAGGCATCATGAGTCCATTCTTTGATAAAATGAAAAAGAAAAAGTTATTGAGCAGTTCTACGCAAATTTCAGTAAATTATACTCGTCAGGGTGATTTTGTGACGATTTCTGGGGTAAGTGATGATGCTCAGAAAGTTATTTCTGCAATTAAAGAAGAAATTATGCGACCATTAGATAGAGATGATGTCGAATACGCAAAAAACTTTTTTGAATTGAAGAAACGCGAATGGTTGGCACATGAAATTCGAACAATGAATAATATTTCTTATTTAGCGATTGAACTTGCAGAAGAAAGCCTTGATGATGAAAACTTATTTGAAAATATCAATCAACTGCAACTCATTAATTTTGAAAAATATGATTCAATTTGTAAGGATTTACTAAAGGATAGCGTTTTCTGCTCTGCGATGTTAGTCAATAAGGAGTAAAATAATGAAACGTGCAATTGTTTTCGGCGCAACTGGAGGAATAGGTAGTAGTATATGTGAAGATTTAGCCAAAGATGGCTGGTCACTTTATTTACATACTAATTCTAAATGGAATAAGGCATACGAAAAAGCTATAAAGCTAGCTAATGAATATCCTAGTCAGGATTTTTTACCTGTAAAATTAGATTTTAATTCCAGTGATGCGGAATTAAAGAAGTTTGTAGATGGGCTTATTCCCGTAAATGCAGTTATTTTTGCTCAAGGTATTACTGACTATAATTTTGTAGGGACGCAAAAAATGACGATGATGGATAAAATCATTAATATTAATTTGACCGTTCCAATTAAGTTGACTCATTTGCTCGAAGATAAGCTTGTTAAGCAAGAATTTAGCCGGATTATTTATTTAGGATCCGTTTATGGGGGCCAAGGGAGCGCCATGGAAGCAGTTTATAGTGCTACTAAAGCTGGCTTGAGTCGTTTTAGTCAAGCATATGCTCGCGAAGTGGTTTCAACTAATCTAACTGTTAATGTTTTGGCGCCAGGAGCCGTAGACACTCCAATGAATGCAATGTTTTCTGAAGAAACAATTGCCGAAGTTACAGATGAAATTCCAATAGGACGTTTTGCATCTGGTAAGGATATATCATACTGGGTAAAAGTTATTTTGAATCCTCAAAGTGGTTACTTAACAGGGCAAACTATATATATTAGTGGTGGTTGGCTTTTATAAGTTCCAAGTTGATGGTATACTCAATTTGTTAAACTAAAATTTGAAGAGGTAAATATGGCAGATATCGGAGATAAATTACGTAGTGCCAGAGAAGCCAAAGGTCTTTCAATTGAAGATATTGAAAAGGCAACAAAGATTCAAAGTAGATATCTAACTGCGATTGAAGATGATGACTTTGATAAGCTTCCAGGCGACTTTTATGTTAGAGCTTTTATTAGACAATACGCACAAGTTGTAGGGCTAGATGGGAAGAAGTTATTAAGCGAATATCAAGAAGACGTTCCTGAATCTAAACCTGATGAATACGTAGAAGATTCTATTGATAATAAGAGCGAAGAAGTTAAGAAAACTACAGATAATAAGAAGAATTTATGGAAAAATTACTTGCCTAAGATTGCAATTGGGTTAGGAATTATTATTGTAGTTTTAATCGGTTACGTTCTTTATGCAAGACTTTCGTCCGGTGGTCAAAGAAATAATACCGCAAGCAATAACGTTAAGGTTTCAACTCAAACCAGTAGTTCTTCATCTTCTAAAAAGTTGGCCACTACTACTAATCCAGTAAAAGTTAGTCGACTTTCAGATAATGAATTTAGAATTACTGGTTTAAAGAGTAACCGTAATTTGGTAATCAGTGCAGGTGATCAAAATGTTACCTCAACTGTTTCTATTAACGGTATTCCTAAATGGTCACAAACCTTGACTTCAAATCAAAAACATACTATTACTCTTCCAAAGGATGCATCTAGAGTTGTTGTTACTTTCAGCAATGATAAGGATACATCAATGAAGATTGCAGGAAAGAAGATCCCTTACACTGTAAGAAATAGTTACGCTACTCTTACCTTGTTGATTGGAAACGCTAAGAGAAAGTCTACTACTACCCATCATAACAATAGTGGTAATTCAACTAATAATAGTGCCACTACTAATAATGGCACCAGTTCAGATTCAACTACCACTCATAGTAATAATGGTGGTGCCACTACTAGCTCAAGTTCTAACAACACTACTTCAAATGAAAATCGTTCTCATGAAAGTAGTAGAACTCAAAGTAGTGCCACTACACAATCTTCCGCTCAAACTCAAAGCAGCAGTTCTGAACGTCATGAAGAAACCCAAAGCAGTAGTCAACCAACTACCCAACAACAATCAACTGAAAATAACAACAATAATGCTAGATCAGCTGAGAATAATGCAGGTAGCCAAAATACACAACAAAATAATAAATAATGGAAGGTAAGGGTAGTATAGAATGAATTTACCTAATAAATTAACAATGTTTCGAATCTTTATGATTCCAGTTTTCATGTTGCTTTTAATCTTTAGAAATGCAACTGGTGGTTACACAGCACCTACTGGTATTGTGAGCGGAACAACTATTTCTTGGCTTCAAGTGATTGCAATGGTTGTTTTTGCAGTGGCTTCAGCTACCGATTGGTTAGATGGTCATATTGCACGTGCGCGTCACTTAGTCACTAATTTTGGTAAATTTGCAGATCCTCTTGCTGACAAAATGTTAACTATGACTGCATTCATCTTCTTGGTAAGTTTGAACTTAGCACCAGCATGGGTGGTTGCAATCATTGTTTGTCGTGAATTGGCAGTTACTGGTCTTCGTTTAATTGTAGTTGAAAATGATGGTGAAGTTATTGCTGCAAAGATGCCTGGTAAAATTAAAACTACAGCTCAAATGCTCTCTATTATTTTCTTATTAGTAGGGGATCCTTGGTACATCGGTACTGTATTGCTTTATGTAGCATTAGTATTCGCTATTTACTCAGGATACGATTATTTCCATTCATCATGGGGCGTATTCAAAGGTTCTATGTAATAAAAACTGGCTTTATGCCAGTTTTTTTGTGCATTAAATTAGGGATGAAAGTGTTTTCTTGTTAAAATGTAATTAAGTGTCTATCTTAAGAAAGGAAAAATCAATGAAGTATTCAGAAACAAAAGAAATATTGAATCAATTAGTAGCAGACTTAAGTCAATTACATATGGTTGTTCATCAGCATCACTGGTATATGCGTGGGAGTCGTTTTTTGACATTGCATCCCTACCTTGATGAAGTAATGGATGAGTTAGATTCACAACTTGATTTTGTAGCCGAAAGATTAGTGACTTTAGATGGTTCACCTGTTTCTACATTGAGTGAAATTGCTAAAATGACTAAAATTCCAGATGAAAAAGGCAATTGGGATGAAACAATTGATGAGAGATATGCCAAGATTATTGATGGGTATCGTTATTTAGATAAGCTTTACGAAAAAGGAATTGAAGTTAGCGATAAAGAAGGGGATGCTTCTACTAATGACATGTTGACTGGCTTCCATACTGCAATTGAAAAGAGAATTTGGATGATGTCTGCAGAACTTGGCAAAGCTCCCAACATTGATCGTTAATTACTTTTTGCGTCAGCATAATTGCTGGCGCTATTTTTTTCAATATTTTGTTATAATGGATCTAATAATGAGTTTCGCATTTTAAAGAAGGAAAAAATTAATGAAAAGAATTGTAGTTATTGGATCAAGTAATGTCGATACCACTTTACATGTAGAAGATTTTCCCAAACCTGGTGAAACTATCAATGCTAGTGAGGTTTCAATTGCAGGTGGTGGAAAAGGCGCTAATCAAGCTATTGCAGCAGCTAAAAGTGGAGCTAACACCTATTTTATTAGTCGGGTAGGGGAAGATAGTTTTGGCGAATTCATCATGAATCAATTGAAAAGCTATGGTGTATCTTTAGACTATCTTGAAACAACTCAAGGTCAAAAAACTGGACATGCTTATATTACTTTAAATGAAAAAGGACAAAATAACATCATTATTGATCATGGAGCCAATTATAGTTTAAGTAGTGCAGATATTGATGCAGCAAATGATTTAATGGATCAAGCTGATTGTGTAATTGCTCAATTTGAAACACCAATTAAAGCTACTATCGAAGCTTTTAAAATTGCTAAGAAAAAAGGTGCAGTTACAATTTTGAATCCAGCACCAGCAATTGAGAAGATTCCTACTGAACTTCTTAAGCATACTGATTTAATTACTCCTAATGAAACTGAAAGTGCCAAAATAACTGGAATTGAGATTAAAAGTGATGCTGATTTGGTCATTAATGCGCAAAAACTTCATGATTTAGGAGTTAAGAATGTTGTAATTACTTACGGTGATAAGGGTGCTTATATTTCTTCACAAAAGATTCAAAAACTTGTGCCTCCCTTTAAGGTAGATGCAGTTGATACGACAGGCGCTGGTGATACATTTATTGGCTTTTTGGCAGGAAATTTGAAGAAGGATTTATCTAATTTAGAAGAAGCAGCAAAGATCGCCAGTCGCGCATCTTCAATTGCCGTTCAGCGTCTTGGTGCGCAACCTTCAATTCCTACTGCTAAAGAAGTACAAGATTTAATGGAGAATTAAAATGGACAAACAAAAACAAGATGAATTAAAAAAAGAAGCTGCCACTAAAGCAGCCATGATGGTTGAAAGAGACTCTGTTTTGGGAGTTGGAACTGGTTCGACAGTTGCATTTTTTATTGATGCTTTAGGTAGAAGAAAAGAAGAAGAGAACTTCTCTTTAAAGCACATTGTGACTACTAGTAATCGCAGTAAAAAACAACTTGAAAGCTTGGGCTTTAAAGTAGATGAACTTAGTGATATTGACCAAGCTGATTTAACTGTTGATGGTGCTGATCGCGTTGACGATGAATTAAATGGCATCAAAGGCGGTGGAGGCGCTTTAACTTTAGAAAAAAACGTGGCAATTAACTCTAAGAAGATCATTTGGATTGTTGATGAATCTAAACTTGTTGATCGCTTGGGCGACTTTCCTCTTCCGGTAGAAGTTTTACCAATTTCTTGTGAACAAAACTTCAGAAGATTCCAAGAAGAAGGCTTAAAGCCACAATGGCGCTTAGATGAAAATGGAAATCGATATGTAACCCACTACGGTAATTACATTATTGATTTGGCAATTGATCCAATCCCGGTTCCACATGCTTTAGCCGATTATTTAGATCACACTGTAGGTGTTGTAGAACATGGTTTATTCCTTGATATGTGTGATGAAGTAATTATTGCTCATAGCAATGGTGAAATTGAAGAAAAAAAGAGATAAATTTTTAAAGAAAGTCATTAGAAGATGGCTTTCTTTTTTTGAAACTAACCCCAAGTTTTTCTGGTATGATGGAAGTAACACTAACTTTGAAAGGAAAATTTAGATGACTAAAAAGCCATTAATTATTTCAACTGATCCAGGTATTGATGATATTGCAGCGATGACGATTAGTCTTTTTGCAAAAGAATTAGATGTCAGAATGATTGTTCCCACTTGGGGCAATGTTGCTTTGAACTATACTTTGCAAAATACTCTTAACTTAGAAAAATTCCTCAACACTAAGGTTCCAGTTGTTGTGGGAGCTAATCAGCCCCTAGTTCGTCCAGCCATTAGTGCAGCTTCTGTTCACGGAAAAACAGGAATTGCTGGATTTGAATTTCCAACGGCTGACAAGAGTTTGGTTAGACCAGGTCTTGCAGCAACTTTAATGTATAAAGAAATTAAAAATAGTTCAGAAAAGGTAACTTTACTTGGAATTGGACCTTTAACAGATTATGCGCTTTTGTTTAAGCAATACCCAGATGTGGTTGATAACATTGAAGAAGTTGTAATTATGGGTGCAAATATCGGCCGTGGTAATCACAGTCCATTAGCAGAATATAACATTGCCGGCGATCCAGAAGCGGCCCAAGTTGTCTTTCACAGCGGTTTAAAGATGAAAGTAGCGCCGCTTGAAATTGGAAATAAAGCGCACGTGACTCAAGAACAAATGAAAGAAATTAAGGCTTGCGGTAAAGTTGGCGACATGCTTTATTCAATGTTTTCAAATATTCATGAACCGGACGGTGATCCGCGAATTAAGATTTTTGATCCAACCGCTGTAGGCCTGATTTTATGCCCAGAAGCCTTTACTTTGAAACAAGCGGATGTTGAAATTGAGCTTGCTGGTCGGTATACTTCAGGAGCAAGTGTAATTGATTTTATGAGTAAGACGCCAAATGCAGAAGTAGCAGTTGATGTTGACGTGGATAAATTTGCAGATTGGTTTATTAAAAGTATTCAAAATGCTGAACAGGAAAGAAAATAATGGCAGACTTTGTTTATCGCAGTGTAATGCATGATATTAAACAAAATATTTTAAATGGCAATTATAAAGGGATGCGGCTTCCTGACGAGCGCAGCTTAGCCGAATCTTATCAAGTTAGTCGTTCTTCGATGAAACGAGCTCTGGGACTTTTAGCAGACCAGGGAATTGTTTTTAAGAAAAGAGGGAGTGGAACCTTCATTAACCCTTTATACCTTAAAAATCAGGCTCTTTTTCGCTATGAGGGGTCTAATTTAGGATTAACTGATAGTTTTAAGATGCCGGGCAAAAAGCAAAGTGTTAAATTGCTTGATTTTCACGTGATTAAGGCTTCCCCTGAAATTGCTCAAGATTTGTTCTTAAATGAAAATGATTTTGTTTATGAATTTAAACGATTGCGTTTCCTTGATAAACAACCGTTTTTAATTGAAACTGGTTATTTGCCAATTAAAATTATGCCTGAACTCAAGCCGGAAACTTTGCAAGGATCTTTGTTTAATTATTTAGAAGATAAAGAAAATAAAACTGTTACTAAGTCTTTCTTGAATATTACAGTTGAACCATCAAATAAAGAAGACCAAAAAGAAATGAATTTAAAATTGACTGAACCTGTTGGGGTCATGGAAGGAATTTTCTTTTTGGATGATGGAACTCCTTTTGAAGTTTCAAATATGCGTGTGCATTATAAATATATGCGTTTCAATACTTTTGTAAATTTAGATAGATAAGAAAAATGAGCCCCTAGAAGCTCATTTTTTGATCTAAAAGGGGAAAATTCAATTACGCATTTTCAAATTGAGTAACGTCATCCAGAGGACAAGTGTAGACGTAAGACAAATTTATGTACTTAGTTTGTTCACTTAATGTCTGCATAATTTTTTGTTGGACTGAGGATAAACGTAAATGCTTGAGCACTACGCGAGCTTGAATGTACATAACCAACTTACTGGTATATTCCAACGGATGATCATCGCTATCAAATTTACGCATTACTAAGCCGATTGCATCCCTAATCTGGCGATATTTATCAATATTGAGTTCGTTATAAGTATCGTTGAAAAAACTTTGATAAAACTTATCTAATTCATTGTAAACTTTGTTTTTTTGATCATTTTGGTTAGATTTAAAAAAGCTGAAACTAAACATATCAATTACTCCTTTAAAACTGAAATAATTTGAGTATGAGAATCAAAATAGCTCTTCTTTTCCTTGGCAAGAGGAGAATCAGTGATTAAAACATCGATCTTGTCTAAACCAATTGATTTAAATGGAGCAGAATTTTGATTTTCAAATTTATAATTTTCGGCAATTAAAACGACTAAATTAGAATGCTCAGCCGCAATTTTAACGATATTCGCATCGCTCATATTCGGCATGTAAATCCCATCTTTGTTAATGCTGGCTGTCCCGATAAAAGCAGTATTAAAGCGGATTCGACGCAAAGTATCAAGTGCAGCTTCCGAAAAGATAAAGCGTTGTTCTTTATTGATTACGCCACCCAGTAATCTGATTTTAGGGAGGGAAGATTCCATCATATTCAATGCATTATCTATTGAATTAGTAACTACTTGTAAATTCATGCCATTAATTAAAGGACACATAAGTTTTAAAGTGGTGGATGATCCAATAAAATCGCATTGGCCTGGATGAATGAATTTTTTAGCCATTTTAGCCATTTTGTTTTTAACTGGAGATTGAATCTGATTACGAGCAAGAAAATCAGGCACATTATTTTGATTGATTTCCATTAAGCCACCATGAATTCTAATTGCCTGGCCAGTAGTGGTTAATCGGAGCACATCTCTTCTTGCTGTATCAAAGGATACTTGAAAATGTTGAGCCAATTGACGAGTAGTCAATTTATGCTCTTTTTTCAATAATTTCTTGATTTCTGCAATTCTTTCTTCTTGATTCATTTTTCTCTCCAATTCATAATCTAACATAATAAAAAATTGTTTTAAGTGTTTATCTGTATTATATATTTATAATTCTGTATATGTAAGTATATGTGAGTAGAAATACTGATTGAAAAATTTAAAATGCTATAATGGTGAGGTTTCCGTATAAGTGTTTTATCTTATATTCTTTTGTAAAATTGGGTGGTACCAATTTTCAAAATAGTTGAACTTTTGTGAGAAATTGGTATTATTATAACTGTAGACAAAAAGTTTTCTCAAAGGAGAATAAAAATGGTAGTTAATTACGATTCAAAAGAATACTTAAAGAGTGTTGATGCTTATTGGCGTGCAGCTAACTACTTATCAGTTGGCCAGCTTTTCTTAATGAAGAATCCACTCTTAAAAACTCCTTTAGTGGCTGAAGATATTAAACCAAAGCCTATTGGACACTGGGGTACAATTGCTCCGCAAAACTTTATTTATGCGCATTTAAACCGTGTACTTAAAAAATATGATCTTGATATGTTTTATATTGAAGGATCTGGTCACGGTGGCCAGGTAATGGTATCTAATTCATATCTTGATGGTTCTTATACCCAACGTTATCCTGAAATTACTCAAGATGAAAAGGGGATGGCTAAGTTATTCAAGAGATTTAGTTTCCCAGGTGGGGTTGCTTCTCATGCTGCTCCTGAAACTCCCGGATCAATTCATGAAGGTGGAGAATTAGGATATTCACTTTCTCATGCAACTGGTGCAATTTTAGATAATCCAGCTGTCATTGCCGCTGTTGAAATTGGTGATGGTGAAGCAGAAACTGGCCCACTTGCCGCAAGTTGGTTTAGCAATAAGTTTATTAATCCGATTAATGATGGGGCAGTTTTGCCAATTTTACAAATTAATGGATTTAAGATTTCAAACCCAACCATCGTTTCTAGAATGAGTGATGAAGAATTAACTGAATACTTCCGTGGTATGGGTTGGGATCCTCACTTTGTTTCTGTCTTTAAGGGTGGTCGTTTTGATGGTGAAAAGGATCCAATGCAAGTTCATGAAGAAATGGCCAAGACCATGGATGAAGTAATTGAAGAAATTAAGGCAATCCAAAAGAATGCTCGTGAAAATAACGATGCAAGTTTGCCACGTTGGCCATTGATTATTTTCCAGTGTCCTAAGGGATGGACTGGTCCAAAGGAAGACTTAGATGGTAATCCAATTGAAAATTCCTTCCGCGCTCACCAAATTCCAATTCCAGTTTCACAAGATAATATGGAACATATTGATATGTTGACCGACTGGCTTGAAAGCTACAAACCTGATGAATTGTTTAATGAAGACGGTTCTCCAAAGGCTATTGTGACTGAAAATACTGCTAAGGGTGACCACCGTATGGCAATGAATCCAATCACTAATGGCGGAAAGAATCCAAGTCGACTTAACTTACCAGATTATCGCAAGTATGCTTTGAAGTTTGACAAGCCAGGTGAAATGGAAGCTCAAGACATGGTTGAATGGGCAAAATACTTGGATGAAATTGCTAAGCTCAACCCAACTACTTTCCGTGGATTTGGTCCGGATGAATCAAAGTCTAATCGTTTATTTCAACTCCTTGATAATCAAAAACGTCAATGGGAAGAAGATATTCATGAACCAAATGACGAAAACTTGGCTCCAAGTGGTCGAATTATTGACTCACAATTATCTGAACACCAAGATGAAGGTTTCTTAGAAGGATATGTTTTAACTGGTCGTCATGGCTTCTTTGCTACTTATGAAGCCTTTGGTAGAGTTGTGGATTCGATGCTTACCCAGCACATGAAGTGGCTTAGAAAAGCCAAGGAACAATACTGGAGACACACTTATCCATCCCTTAACTTTGTAGCGACTTCAACTGTTTTCCAACAAGATCACAATGGTTACACTCACCAAGATCCTGGTATTTTGACTCATATGTATGAAAAGAATCGTCCAGATTTAGTTCATGAATATTTGCCATCAGATACTAACACTTTGTTAGCTGTTTCTAATAAGGCTTTCCAAGATCGCGAATGTATCAATGTTTTGGTAACTTCAAAGCAACCTCGTCCACAATGGTTCTCTATTGAAGAAGCTGAAAAGTTGGTAGATCAAGGTTTGAGTTATGTTGATTGGGCTTCTACTGATAAGGGTGCTAAGCCAGATGTTGTCTTTGCTTCAACTGAAACTGAACCAACTCTTGAAACTTTAGCCGCAATTGACATTTTGCATAAGAAGTTTCCAGATCTTAAGATTCGCTACATCAACGTTGTTGATGTAATGAAACTCATGAGTCCAGAGGACAATAAGAATGCAATTTCTGATCATGACTTTGATCGCTTATTCCCAAAGGATGTGCCAGTCATCTTTGCATGGCACGGCTATAAGAGCATGATGGAATCAATTTGGTTTGCAAGACATCGTTACAATGTTCATATTCATTGCTACGAAGAAAATGGTGATATTACCACTCCATTTGACATGCGTGTCTTGAACCATCTTGATCGCTTTGATTTGGCAAAAGATGCTGTTGAAAGCATTCCAAAATTGGCTGGCAAGAATGCCGACTTTATTGATGAAATGAATACTTTGCTTGAAAAGCACCACTATTACATTCGTGATAATGGTAAAGATATGCCTGAAGTTACTGAGTGGAAATGGGAAGGCTTAAAGTAATATAAGTTAAAAGAAAAATGTCTGATTCAAAGGAATCAGGCATTTTTTTGCGCTAAAATAATAAAAAGAAGAGGTGAAATTATGAAAGCAGGGTTAGTATTAGAAGGCGGCGCTATGCGCGGGCTCTTTACCGCAGGTGTAATTGATGTTTTAATGGAAAACAACATTAAGTTTGATGGCGCAGTTGGGGTTTCTGCGGGGGCAGCTTTTGGGGTTAATTATAAATCTCATCAAATCGGGCGAGTTTTACGTTATAATTTGAAATTTGCAGGAAACCCCCGCTTTGCCAGTTGGAAGTCATGGCGTAAGTCTGGTAATTTATATGGGGCTAATTTTTGTTATCATATCATTCCTGACAAACTGGATAAGTTTGACAAAGAAACTTTTCAAAAAGATCCAATGGAATTTTGGTGTGTGGCTACAAATGCTGAAACTGGGAAACCTGTTTATCATAAATTAACTAATGCAGGGTATCTCGACTTGGAATGGATTAGAGCTTCGGCTTCAATTCCATTTTTTGCTCATCCCGTTGCCATTAGAGGAAACTATTACTTTGATGGTGGTGTTTCTGATTCAATTCCGCTGACCTTTTTTAGTAAGCTAAACTATGATAAAAAAGTTATTATTACTACTCAGCCCCAAAATTATCGTAAGAAACACGACAAAGTTTGGCCAATTGAAAAGGCGGTTTTACGCAAATATCCCGCTGTTCTTGAAAAAATTAAAACACGTTCTCAAGATTATAATCAAGTAATGGATCAGATGGAACAGGAAGAAAAAATTGGAAAATGTTTCACTATTCGGCCCCCATATCCTTTGAAAATTGGTACTATGGAAAGTGATGAGAAAGAGCTTACACGTGTCTACCAAGTTGGAAGGGAAGAAGCGCGCAAGCGTCTTTCGGATCTAATTAATTACTTGAAAGAAGAATAAAAATGGAAAAATATCGTCCTAGTACCACTTCGATTTCAATTGGAATTGCTTTAATGATAGTCGGCATATGCTTATGGGTGATTCGCGCAGTTGTAAATAAGACGCAACTGGATTTTTTAGTTCCAATAGGATTGCTTTTAATTTGTGTTGGTGGCTTAACCCTAACTATTATTGCTTTCATTACCTTACATAAGAATGATTTAGCGATGCGTAAGCATGAAGCTGAAGAAAACGATGACTCACACTAAAGTTACAATCGATTTTTCTAAATTAATTTGAATTCCGTAAATCGGAATTCTTTTTTCTTTATCAACAATTTTTAGAGAGATTCCTTTGTGATGAAGATTCTTGATTAGAGAAAGAATTTGAGCTTTTGTTAAAGCTTTTTTACCAGGATAAATTAAGCATTCAGTATTAGTAATAGTGATTTTACTAAGTGGAAGGCGAGTATCATTGATTCGAATGAAAAAGTTAATGTTCTGGTTTAAATTATTTATCAATTGAAGTAAATTAGTTAATTTCATTTTTAATTACCTATACTTTTCTTTAAATGGTATACTAAAAACATCTATTATGGATGGAGTTGAAAAAGTGAAGTTTAAAAAGAAAAACATCTGGCTGTCAATAGTAGCTCTTGTAATAAGTATATGTTTGAGTATGGTGGCTGCTGGCTTTTATTTTTTCAAGGTAGCCTGCGTCCCCGAAAAAAAGGGCTTTATCAGTGCAAATTCTAACGTTGTGAAAAAGAGTGATCCTCTATATAAGCAGAAGAGTTGGTATTTTAAGGAAAAAAAGCAGAAGTGGTATATGACTTCGGCTAGTGATAATTATAAACTTGATGCTAATTATATTCCTAAGGCTAACTCTAACAAGACTGCAGTTATTTTACATGGTTATATGAATAATAAAGATACTATGGCTGCTTATGCTTATTTATTGAATAAACTAGGCTATAATGTTCTACTCCCCGATGCACGAGCTCATGGCGATAGTGAGGGAAAATATATTGGCTATAGCTGGATTGAAAAAAGCGACGTCAAAAAATGGATTAATAAGGTTTTAGCTAAAAATGGTTCAAATAATAAAGTAGTCCTTTTTGGCGTAAGTATGGGTGGAGCAACAGCGATGATGACAAGTGGAGAAAAGCTCCCTAAACAAGTTAAAGCAGTGGTGGAAGATTGTGGCTATACTAGCGTCAAAGATGAGATTGAACATGAAGCGCAAGATTTGTATCATATGCCAACCTTTCCCCGTTTTCCAATGGTAGAAATTGTTAGTGGTATTAATAAAGCTAAAGTGGGATACTTTTTCCAAGATGGCTCCTCTGTTAACCAATTAAAGAAAAATACGCGACCAATCCTTTTCATTCATGGTGCAAAGGATACTTTTGTCCCAACCAAGATGGTTTACCAAAATTATAAAGCTACCAAGTCACCGAAAGAATTATGGATAGTTCCAAAGGCTCAGCATGCTAAATCATATCAGACTGCTCCTAAACAATATGAACAACATGTGGCGAGATTTTTAAATAAATATGTTAAAAACTAGTTTAAATGTTTGCAAGCGGTTACATATATGGTATGATAAAGGCGTGGGAGAGGTAGAAATAGAATTAACAATATAAGTAAGTTTTTATCTCCAGAAAAAGAATTGTATGATTTTTAAAGATTCTCTAGAAATAGAGGTGTCAGCCTATTAGTTTTCAACTTAAAAATGGCTGAAGCATAAATTCTAAAATGTTACGTTTTAAGCGTAAAAACCCGAACAAGCGAATGTTAATGTTGGTTGCGAAAGCCATTGTTTAGTCATAATAATATGAACATTAGATAATCGTAACTATTAATTGATAACCTACCTCGTCCGCTAGATCAAAAAAGCGGCTGCCATTTGGCAGCTGCTTTTTAGTTTCTTAAAGTAAGTTTGACGATACATTCGCAACGTGGGGTTTGAGGAAGCATATCAACGTTTTCAATCACGCGAACGTCGTAGGCTTCTGATAGAAGAACCAAATCTTGCGCTAGAGTAGATGGATTACATGAAATGTAAACAAAAGTCTTTGGCTTTACTTGCAACAAAGTTTTGATCAAACTTTTAGCTAAACCAGTTCTTGGTGGGTCTACGATTAAAGCATCTACGCTTAAACCACCTTTTTGCAGCTGAGGAAGAACTTTTTCAACACTGCCTTGGAAGTAGTCGGCATTTTTAATATGGTTGAGTTCCACATTGTGTTTAGCATCCCTTACCGCTTCAGGAATAGTTTCAATTCCTACTACTTGCTTTACTCGATCTGCAGCCAAAATTCCTAAAGTACCTACACCACTATAAGCGTCAATTAAAGTTTGATCCGGAGTTAGATCTAGGAGCTTTAAGGCTTCTGAATAAAGAGTGGTGGTTTGAACTGGATTTAATTGGAAGAAAGCACGTGGAGAAAGAGCGAATTTCTTATCTAAAATTTCTTCAGTAATTTGATTTTTACCAAGAAGTTTCTCAGTTTTGTTGCCCCAGACTTGTGGGTTATTCCAATCGGTTTCATTTTGATAAACGCTTACTACATTTGGTAATTTCATGATTTCCTTGGCTAGAGGAATCAGGTTCTTGATTTTATGACCAACAGTAATTAAAGTAACTTGAATTTCTCCTGTGGCTTCGGATTGACGAACCGCAATAGTCTTAATTCCGTCTAAATGCTTGCGAGGATCAGCAATAAAGACATGAAATTTATCAATTAAATCTTTAATTGCTCGTTCAGTCTTTTGTGTATCCTTGTTTTGAGTAGGCATTGTAGGCAAGTCAATTAAACGATGGGAGTTAGGTGCAAATAACCCTAATTTAGTCTTGCCACGCTCTTTTTCAATTTGGTATTGCGCCTTGTTGCGATAATGCCATTGATCAGGTGCAGGGATGGTATTTTTGATTTTATATTTGGCATAGCCACGGGGATGGTATTTCTTTAAGGCTTCAACAACGTTATCCTTTTTAAATTCAAGTTGCTTGTCATAAGCCAAGTGAGCCAGTTCTAATCCGCCAATTTCGGGATTAACATCCTTAGGAAACTTCACACGGTCAGGACTTTTTTCTTTAATCCGTACCAACTCTCCTTGAAGGTAATGAGGATAGTCTTTAACAATTTTAGCGACTACAACTTCCCCAGGAAGAGCCCCTGGAATAAAAATGATCTTCTTTTTGTAGTAGCCAATTCCTTCACCATTAATGCCTAGGCGCTTAATGGTTACAATCACATTTTTTTCTTTTTGATGAGTTTGATGTTTAAAATTCTTCATGGATAATTCTTTCTACAATAATCTAAAAATACGTTAGTTAATTGTACAACGCAGGAAAAGTTCTTAGCAAGCAAAAGGAAAATTTGTTAGCATTGAGAAAAGATAGTAAGTGAGGTGAAGAGGATGGTAATTATTACGAAATTAAGCGCCCAAAAGCGCCCAGGACGCTACAATTTGTTTTTAGATAATCATTATGCTTTTTCAGTTAGTGAGCGTACCGTGGCTGAATTTGTGCTTTTAAAAGGAAAAGAACTAACTGACGAAGAAATTAATAAAATTCAAGAATTTGATACCAATGCTAAAGCCAGCGATTTAGCTGCTAAGTATTTAAGCTATGAAATGCGAACGGTTTATGAGGTTTTACAATATTTAAAGAAAAAGGGAATCTCACTTGAAGCCGCTCAAAATGCAGTAGATGAATTGGTTTCTCTAGGATACTTAAATGATGAGCAGTATGCCCAATTATTTATCAAACAAAATTTGAATATCGGAAGCGAAGGGCCACGTTCAATTCAAAATAAGCTTGCTAAAAAAGGGATTGGAAATGACATCATTGAAAATGAATTGGAGAAAATTGATGAAGATTCGTGGATTGATCCTGGGGTGAAGGCTGTTAAATCTTTAACTAATAAAGTAGGGAGCGTTTCTAAAACTGAACTAGAGCGAAAAATAAGAACGAAGCTGATGACGCGAGGCTTTAATTCGGATATGATATCTAGTGTGATCTCTGTACTTGATTTGAGTTCAAGCTCTGATGATGAATTGGAAGCTTTAAAAAAACAAGGCATCAAAGCATATAAACGATTTAGGCGCTTTGATGAAAGAGAGAGAAAGTTTAAAATTAAGAGGTATTTGTATACCCATGGCTTTTCATCAGGAGAAATAGAAGCCTTTTTAAATGGGGAAGTTATTCCACTTGATGAACTAGAAGATTATTAAAGGAGTTTTTCGATGAATAAAAAAGTATTAGATAAAGTTACATTTGTAGGCCGTCCATTTCCAGACAGTTTGATTGATGAACAAAAGACTTTTACTCAAGCGAATATGCAAATGGAAAGTGATCCAGTTTTCCAAAAATTCTTAAAGGACAATAATTTAGAAAATAATCGTGCTAACATGGTTGTTTTTGGACCAGAAAACTTTATGTATTGGTATGGAGTTTTGGCACCAAATGTAGAAAATATTCCAGGTGGCTTAATGAAATTTGAATTGCCAAAAGCAAAAGTTGCTCAAGAAGAAAGTGATAATCAAAGCTTAAGTGCATTTAGTATGCCTCTTAACGCAACTATTCAGGCATTTTTGAAGAAGTTAATTGAAAATGGAGTTAAAGTTTACGAAAATATTGGAGATAGCGATACTCCTTATGTGGTTCAAGATCTAGATTTAGGTAATAAAAAACTGACCCAAACTCTATATTTGAAGGCCAGTGAATAATTAATGTTGCTGTGGATCAATAGAGAGATTGTCATATTCAACATAAGCTCCTAAACA
This sequence comes from uncultured Lactobacillus sp., assembly GCA_948500755.1. Lineage (GTDB taxonomy): Bacteria > Bacillota > Bacilli > Lactobacillales > Lactobacillaceae > Lactobacillus. The sequence goes on from CAOOYH010000002.1 coordinate 67,821, forward strand.
GGTTGAAATGAACATAATTAATAAAACAATCCCTGCGGATGTTCCAGCGATTTGATCTAGTGTTAAAAAATCACGTACTAAAATTGTGGCAAAAATGCATAGGCAGAAATCGAAGATGATGTTGGCAACAAGCAAAAAATAGCGACGGCGAATGCTGAAAAATCGCAGTGATTGCTTAATGAAGCCATCGCTAGTTTCCATGGCTAGTAAATCCACTGGCCGTTGAATAGTCGCCTTGATTGCGAACATAATAAAAGCCCCAATTGTTGCTCCAATAATTGTTCTAACTGGATCTGCCGCATGTAAAACCAAGGCATTGTAGCCAATCCCAATAATGGCTAAACTGCAGATATATGGCACTAAAAGTAAAAATGTAAATACAAGTAGGATGTGACTTTTTTTCATAATGATAATCCCCCCTATTTCTTACGTGTTATTTTAGCATAATAACTTGTGCTCCATGCTATAATTAAGTTTAATTCAGAATGATTTTTTAATGAAAGAGAGCAAACAATTATGAGTGGCGAACCAGCTGCCGATAATCTATTTGGTAAATTAAGAAGCAGATTTTCTAATGAAACTACAGTTGATTCAAGAGAGCATTTAGAGCAAGAAATAGAAAAACTGCATGCACATAACGAAATTTCTGAAAAAGAATATTCAATGCTAGAAGGTATTTTGGATTTTCAAGGGAAGATGGTTCGGGAAGTAATGGTCCCTCGAACTGATGCCTTTATGATAGATGCAAGCGTAAAATTTCAAGATAATCTGGATGAGATTTTGCGTGAGCCATATTCTCGGATTCCTGTTTATAAAAAAGATAAAGATCAAATTATTGGAATCATTCATATTCGAACTGTATTAAGAAAAGCAAGAAAAATTGGCTTTAATAATATTGATTATGACGATGTAATGACGCCGCCATTGTATGCGCCTGAAACTATGGAATTAGGAGAATTGCTAGTGGAGATGCAACAAACTCAGCGGCAACTTGCTGTTTTAACTGATGAATATGGTGGCGTGGTCGGAATTGCAACAATTGAGGATTTAATTGAGGAGATTGTCGGTGATATCGATGATGAAGTCGATCATGCGAAAGTTTTATTTAAACAAATTGATCCAAACAAATATATTATCTATGGCAAGATGCCTCTAGATGATTTCAATGAAGAATTTGGAACCGATCTACATATGGAAGATGTAGATACAATTGCTGGATATATGATCAATACTTTAAAGGTAATTCCAGCAAAAGGCGAGAAATTAGATGTTGAATTAGAAAATGGAATGACTTTGACGACTCGAAGAATGAAGGGTTCAAGGTTATTGACGGTGTTATTAACTATTCCAGAAAATTTAGATAAGGAAGAAGAATTAGAAAATTAATGAATAAAGAGCTTTTAGATGAAGTAAAAAAGAGAAGAACCTTTGCAATTATCTCTCACCCCGATGCTGGTAAAACTACTATTACCGAACAAATGCTTTTATTTGGTGGAGTAATTAGACAAGCCGGGACTGTAAAGGCGCGTAAAACCGGTAACTATGCAACTAGTGACTGGATGGAAATCGAAAAAAAGCGTGGTATTTCTGTAACAAGTTCTGTTATGCAATTTGAATACCAAGGCAAGAGAATTAATATTTTGGATACCCCAGGACACCAGGATTTCTCTGAGGATACTTACCGGACTTTAATGGCTGTTGACTCTGCTGTCATGGTAATCGATTCTGCTAAAGGTATTGAACCACAAACTAAAAAGTTATTTAAAGTTGTTAAACAACGTGGCATTCCAATTTTTACTTTTATGAACAAGTTAGACCGTGATGGCCGTCCACCGCTTGATTTAATTGCGGAACTTGAGGATTTGCTTGGTATTGAGGGAGTAGCCATGAACTGGCCAATTGGTTCAGGTCAAACTTTAAAGGGTTTGTATGATATTGCCAATAATCGCGTGGAACTTTATCACAAAGATGGTGATGATCGTTTTATTCCGCTGGATAAAGATGGTAAATTACCTGATAGTGAACCTTTGAGTCAAGATCCTCAATTTGAAGAAACCTTGGATGAAGTTGATTTGGTTAAAGAAGCTGGGAATAAGTTTGATCCAGAAAAGATTGCTCTAGGTGATCAAACCCCAGTCTTCTTTGGTTCAGCTTTAACTAATTTTGGAGTTGAAACTTTCTTAAATTCATTTGTTGATCTAGCTCCATCTCCTGAAAACCATACAGTTAATGGAGATGAAGAATTAAGTCCAGAAGATCCAGAATTTTCTGGTTTTGTCTTTAAGATTCAGGCTAATATGAATCCTCATCACCGTGATAGAATTGCTTTTGTCAGAATTGGAAGTGGTGAATTCAAAAAAGGACTGGATGTAACTTTAGCTAGAACGGGTAAGCCAATTCGTTTGAATAATGCAACTGAATTTATGTCTAGTGAAAGAGTTCAAGTAAATGATGCCGTAGCTGGTGATATTGTTGGTTTATATGATACTGGTAATTTCCAAATTGGTGATAGTATCTATGCTGGCAAACGTAAAATTGTTTATCCTGCGCTTCCAGAATTTACTCCAGAACTATTTATGCGCGTTACTGCTAAGAATGTAATGAAGCAGAAGTCATTCCACAAAGGGATGAACCAATTAGTTCAAGAAGGGGCAATTCAGCTTTACCGTAATTACCAAACAGATGAGTATATTTTGGGTGCAGTTGGACAATTGCAGTTCGAAGTTTTCAAGTTTAGAATGCAAAATGAGTATAATTCTGAAGTTGAAATGACTAGTATTGGTCAACGTGTAGCTCGTTGGATTGATCCAGAACAACTAGATCCTGCTATGTCAAATTCACGTAATTTATTAGTGAAAGACCGCTATGGTAACCCATTATTCTTGTTTGAAAATGCGTTTGCAGAAAGATTCTTCCATGATAAGTATCCTGATGTTAAATTAACTGAAAAATTATAATTTTTAACTTCCTAAAAGAAAAAGCTTGATTTATTGCGTACTTAAATATAGAGGTAAAAAAGTTAAACGTTTGTTTGCTTTTTCCTTGCAAAAGTATGGAGGGTCAAAGTATAATTATTAAGATAGATTTTTTTAGGAGGGATTGGATTTGGCCAAAGACGAAAAAAAGGCTGCCTTGGATGCAGCTCTTAAGAAAATAGAGAAGAACTTTGGTAAAGGTGCAGTTATGCGAATGGGTGAAAAGGTAGATACTCAAATCTCAACTGTACCTACAGGTTCTATTGCTTTGGATGCGGCACTTGGTGTGGGTGGATATCCACGTGGTCGAATTGTAGAAATTTACGGACCTGAATCTTCCGGTAAAACTACTGTAGCGTTACATGCAGTTGCAGAAGTTCAAAAGCGAGGCGGTACAGCTGCTTATATTGATGCAGAAAATGCGATGGACCCAGCATATGCCGAAGCTTTAGGGGTGGACATTGATTCACTTATTTTGTCACAGCCTAATACTGGAGAAGAAGGTTTGCAAATTGCAGATACTTTAATTTCTAGTGGAGCCATTGATATTGTGGTTGTTGACTCTGTAGCTGCCTTGGTTCCACGTGCTGAAATCGAAGGCGATATGGGGGATGCACATGTTGGTTTGCAAGCTAGGTTGATGAGTCAAGCTCTTCGTAAGTTATCTGGAACAATTTCAAAGACTAAAACTATCGCACTCTTTATCAACCAAATTCGTGAAAAAGTCGGTGTGATGTTTGGTAATCCAGAAACTACCCCTGGAGGTCGTGCACTTAAGTTCTATTCAACTATTAGACTTGAAGTTAGACGTGCAGAACAAATTAAACAATCCGGGGATGTGATTGGTAACCGTGTAAAACTTAAGGTTGTTAAGAACAAGGTTGCGCCTCCATTTAAAGTTGCCGAAGTGGATATTATGTATGGTAAAGGAATTTCTCAAAGTGGAGAATTGCTTGATATGGCAGCTGAAAAAGATATTATTGATAAAGCCGGCTCATGGTATTCATACAAAGACGAAAAGATCGGCCAAGGTCGTGAAAATGCCAAGAAATTCTTGGAAGAACATCCCGATATTTACAAAGATGTTCAGACACAAGTTCGTCAAAGCTTTGGAATCGATGCAGACTCAATTGCAGATCGTGAAGATCCTGAAAAAGTAAAAGAAAAGCGTGAAGAAACCGAAAATAACGCTGACAAAAAAGATAAGAAGTAATCTTTAAACCTTGGAAATTTATTTCCAAGGTTTTTTCTTGCGAATTGACATGTGCTAGCATGTTCTTTATCATTAAATTGTGTGAAATAATCTAAAAAAAGGCGATAGAAATCATGACAAATACATTTTTGATTCCCGCCCTAATTGCTATTTTTTCCATTGTAGTGGGTTTTGGTGCAGGCTATGGTATTCGTAAGAATTCATGGGAGAAAAAGGCTCAAAATGCTCAAAACGATGCCGACCATATTTTAGCGGATGCTAAAGCTCAAGTTGCTGCTGCTCAAGCAGAGGTTAATGCTCAAAAGCAAGCAGCTAAAGCTGTAAAACAAAGTGCTGAAAATACTAAAAAGGAAAAAATTCTGGAAGCCCAGGAAGAAATTCAAGATTATCGACAAAGAACTGAAGATGAATTGAATGTAAAACGAGATGATATTTCTCGTCAACAAAATCGACTTCAACAACGAGAAGATACTCTTGATCATAAAAATTCTTTATTGGACGAAAGAGAAAGTGAACTCACACAAAGTGAAAACCAATTAAAGGAGCAAAAGGCTAATTTAGATAAAAAAATTAGTGCTGCTGACGAATTAATTGAAAAGAGACGGCAAAAGCTATATGAAGTGGCAGAATTAGATAAGGAACGAGCTAAAAAGCTTGTTTTAGATCAATTGTCTGATGAACTAGTTAAAGAGCGTGCGGAAATGATTCGAAATAGCAATGAAGAAATCAAAGCTAAGGCCGATCATTATGCTAACCAGATAATTGTCGATGCCATTCAAAGCAGTGCAGCTGATACAGTAGCTGAAACTACAGTTTCAGTTGTTGATTTGCCAAGTGATGAGATGAAGGGGAGAATTATTGGCCGTGAAGGTCGAAATATTCGCTCTTTTGAGGCGTTAACAGGGATCGATTTAATTATCGATGATACGCCTAAAGTTGTTACCTTAAGTGGTTTTGACCCTATTAGACGTGAAATTGCCAAACGTGCAATGCAGCGTCTTATTAAAGATGGTCGTATTCATCCGGCTCGAATTGAAGAAATGGTGGATAAGGCAAGAAAAGAAGTTAATGATGATATTTATGAAGCGGGTGAAAGTGCTTTGATGGAGCTTGGAATCCATCGCATGAATCCAGAACTCGTTAAAATATTAGGTCGTCTTAAATATCGTACTTCTTATGGTCAAAACGTACTGGCTCATTCAATTGAAGTTGGTAAATTAGCAGGAGCTATGGCTGCTGAACTTGGTTTAGATGAAAAATTAGCGGTTCGCGCGGGATTATTACACGATATTGGTAAAGCCATCGATCATGATATTGAAGGTTCACACGTTGAAATTGGTGTTGAATTAACTCGAAAGTATCATGAACCTGACGTAGTAGTTAATGCAATTGCCGCTCACCATGGAGATGTACCGAAATTGTCATTTATTGCTGAACTTGTTGTTGCAGCAGATACTCTTTCCTCGGCTCGCCCTGGTGCAAGAAGTGAAAGTCTAGAAAATTATATTAGACGATTGACTGAATTAGAAAAGATAGCCAAGAGCTATCAAGGCGTAAATCAAGCTTATGCTATTCAAGCTGGTCGTGAAGTTCGCGTAATGGTAGAACCTGATAAAATTTCAGATGATCGCACTGTTGTATTAGCACGAGATATTCGTAATCAAGTGGAAAAAGAGCTGGATTATCCAGGTAACATTAAAATTACGGTTATTCGTGAAAAACGTGTGGTTGCAATTGCAAAATAAAAAAGATGAATCTTGGAAGATTCATCTTTTATTTTTACCAAAATTTGAGGAATTATCTTACTACTTGTATAATTGAAAACAAGTAATTAAGGAAAGTAGCCGAATATGTTTAAAATTATTGTCGAATTATTCTTTTTAGTTATTATTCAAGCTGCCATAACACCATTTATTCGTCGTTTAGCTTTTGTTTTAGGGGCTGTCGATAATCCCAATGCTAGAAGAGTAAACAAGAAACCGATGCCTACTCTGGGAGGATTGGGAATTTTTGTTACATATAACATTGGAGCCTTTGTGCTTTTAAGAGAGCAATTTCCCACTCATGAATTATTTTCTGTTTTGCTTGCTTCAAGTGTAGTAGTTTTAACAGGAATGATTGATGATATTTTGGAATTAAAGCCACGCCAAAAAATGATTGGAATTTTTGTTGCGGCTTTAATCATTTATTTCTTAGCAGGAATCAGAATGAATGTCCTCAACTTGCCTTTCATTCATAATGAAGTTCATTTAGGCTGGTGGAGTTTGCCAATTACTATTTTTTGGATTTTGGCTTTAACTAATGCTGTAAATCTGATTGATGGCTTGGATGGCTTGGCTGATGGGGTTTCTATGATTTCGTTAATCACGATGGGAATCGTAGGATATTTCTTTTTACACACGCATCAGCTTTATGTGCCAATTGCTTGCTTTATGTTAGCTGCATGTTTGTTAGGATTTTTACCTTATAATTTTCATCCTGCTAAGATTTTTTTAGGAGATACAGGAGCACTATATATTGGGTTTATGATTGCGGTTTTATCCTTGAAAGGATTAAAAAACGTAACCTTTATTTCCCTACTTGTCCCAATCATTATTTTAGGAGTACCAATTACAGATACTGTTTATGCAATGATTAGAAGATGGCTAAATAAACAGCCTGTTTCTCAAGCAGATAAGCATCACTTACATCATCAATTGATGAAAATGGGTTTAACTCATCGTCAAGCAGTTTTGACGATTTATGCCTTATCTTTAATCTTTTCATTTGTCTCGTTGCTTTTTTTGCTTTCTCCAACTTGGGGTGTCTGGCCGTTAATTGTGGCGCTCTTATTTGCATTAGAATTGTTTGTAGAATCGATTGGTTTGTTGGGAGAAAAATACAAACCATTAATGCATCTTATTCAGAAAATTATTAATAAGAGAAGTACCAAAGATCCTACAGTTGAAGTTTGGCATTTGGGAGAAGAAAAGCCAGAGCAATTGAAAAAGCAAAATAAAAAGAATAAACAATAAAATGAGCCTTTATGGCTCATTTTTATTGTTCGTGATAGTTATTGTGTTGAATAGGTATTTCGTTATAGCGCTTTTCACCTTTAGTAAATTCTACTTTACCTGATAAAAGATTAATTAGATCATTTTTGAAACTTTCTTGATCATCTTCGTCTAAAAAGACGCTAATTTTAATATCGACGCCATAATCAGTGTTAGCAACGAAAATCTGATTATTTTTTAAATAATGATCTACTTCATCAAATCTGTTATAGGCAACATGGAAAATTAATTCTTGCTGTAAGACGCGCTTTACTACACCGATGTGTTCCACACCTTCTGTAACACTGTTGGAATATGCTCGAATTAATCCGCCTGCTCCGAGCTTAATTCCACCAAAGTAGCGAGTAACAACAACAGTTACGTTTTTTAAATTCATTAGTTGCAACGCTTTTAATTCAGGGATACCCGCAGTCCCTGAAGGCTCTCCATTATCGCTGGCTTTTACTTGATCGTCGTTAAGACCGATTGTATAAGCAAAAGTATTATGAGTGGCGTCATGATGCTCTTTACTTATTTTCTTGATAAAATCATTTGCTTCTTCTACCGTGTTAGTTCTTGCTAAACTAGCAATAAATCTACTTTTCTTGATCACTATTTCATGACTACCATTTTCTTTAATTGTTAAAAAATTATCTTTTGTTGACAAATAAATCGCCTCTTTTTGCGTATTAATAAATGGGTGAAAAACATGGAAAATATAAAACTGCTGGCAGGCCGTCAATGGCTGAGCAGTCAAATGGATTCTAGCATATTTAAAGAAACTAGCAAAATTGCAGTTATTGAAAATGGAAAATGCAATCGTTGTGGCTCGGCTGTAAAAAGCGAATTACCAAATGGCAAACTTTATTGTCGAAAATGTATTGGGATTGGACGAGCCGTGGAAGGAGATTATTTAGTCCGCAATCAAGAGCGTATTTCCTTTTCTAAATTATCAAATGGCGGTTTAACTTGGCATGGAGAGTTAACCACTTTACAAAAGCAAATTTCAGATCAATTGGTGCTTAACTTTCAAAATAAAGAAAACAGTTTAGTACATGCCGTTACTGGAGCTGGGAAGACTGAAATGCTCTTTAATTTGATTAGTGAGTGCTTAAAGAAAGGGCAGCGAGCATGTATCGCAACACCTCGAATTGATGTAGTTAATGAGCTTTATCCAAGATTTAAAGAGGCGTTTTTTAATGTGAAAATTGGCAAGTATCATGGACGTGAGTTTAAAAAGCCCGACTTAGACCAATTAACTATTTGTACAACACATCAATTAATGAAGTTTTATCAAGCCTTTGATTTATTAGTTATCGATGAAGTTGATTCTTTTCCGTATGCAGGGGATCCACAACTTCACTTTGCTGCTAAACAAGCTGTAAAAATAGAAGGAGTAAGAGCATATTTAACTGCTACTCCTACTGAAGATTTGTTGCAGGAGATTAAACAAGGAAGACTGAAACTATTAAAGCTAAATCGTCGTTTTCATGGCGGTCTTTTACCCGTTCCCAAAGAAAAACTCTTTCTAAGAGCTTATTTAAAAAAGAATCAAATTAATCCCAATCTTATGAAAGAGATCGTTAATACGATTAAAAAAGATCATCCTTTACTCTTATTCGTTCCTAGAATTGAACAAATTCCTGTTTATGTGAAAGCTTTACAGCGTGAAAAGCAACTTGAAAATATTAAGATTGCGGGGGTGCACGCCAGTGATCCAGATAGAATTCAAAAAGTTCAAGATTTTCGAGATAGGAAATTTCAAATTTTAGTTACAACAACGATTTTAGAACGTGGGGTAACTTTTAAAAATGTTTGGGTAATTATTGTAGCTGCGGATGATCCAATTTATACGATTGCTAGTTTGGTACAAATTGCCGGAAGAGTGGGACGAGCTAAAGAGGATTCAGATGGTTTAGTTTTATATTGCTATCATAAATATAATAAGAATATCCGTGGGGCTATTAAACAAATTAGGGAGATGAATCAATGAATCAGTGTTTATTGTGTGATCAAGAGTTTATTGCGCCTATTATGTTTCATCAAATTTTTTCTCTGACTAAGCTTTCGCCGTCCCAACTTTGTCCGCATTGTTTGAGTAAATTTGAAAAATTAAATAAAATTTGCTGTCCAATTTGTTCAAAAAATACTGAGGAAGCAAAAATTTGCGCAGACTGTCAATTATGGCAAGAAAAATATCAAGGAAACCTTTTGAAAAATATCGCTCTTTATCGGTATAACAATTATTTTCATGACTTAATGGTCGCATATAAACGTTATGGGGATTTTGAATTACATCATGTGTTGAAAGAGTTGTGTCAAAGTGATGTAAGAAAGCTGCAAGCAGATTTATATGTGCCGATTCCTACTTCTCCGGAGCATCAAGCGCAAAGAAAATTTGATACAGTAAGTGCAATTTTTGAAGGAATAGTGCCATTAACCCCACTTTTAAAGAAAAAATCAGGAAGTAAAGCTCAAGGTGAAAAAAATCGCCAGCAGCGACTGAGGAATTCGCAGAGCTTTTTAATTGATAAAAATATTGAAATAGGGGAAAATGTAAATAATTTAAATATCATATTATTAGATGATATTTATACTACCGGGGCAACCCTATACCATGCTAGGGATAAACTGCAAGAGGGCTTCCCTAATGCAGTAATTAAAAGCTTTACAATTTGTCGGTAGATTATTTGTAAACCGCTTACATATTCTGCTATAATATATATGTAAACAAGAACCGCTTAGCGGTGAAAGGAGAATCTTATATGTTAAAATACAATGTTCGCGGAGAAAATATTGAAGTAACTGATGCTTTAAGAAGTTATGTTGAAAAGCGTTTGAACAAATTGGAAAAATATTTTGATCTGAACCAAGATGTCATCGCTCATGTAAACTTAAAGGTTTACCGTGATCACTCAGCTAAAGTAGAAGTTACTATTCCTTTACCATACTTGGTTTTAAGAGCTGAAGAAACTACTGATGATATGTATCGCAGTATTGACTTTGTTTCTGAAAAGCTTGAACGTCAAATTAGAAAGTACAAGACGCGTGTAAACAGAAAGAGTCGTGAAAGAGGCTTAGAAGATTTCTTTGTTGAAGCTCCTGAAGAAGAAAAGAAACCTAGCGAATTTGATATTGTTCGTAATAAGCAAGTTGACTTGAAGCCAATGGATCCAGAAGAAGCTATTTTACAAATGGATATGTTGGAACATGATTTCTTTGTATTCCAAGACGCAGAAACCAATGGTACAAGCATTGTTTACCGTAGAAACGATGGTCGTTACGGTTTGATTGAAACTAACGAATAAATAAAAAAACAAACTAATGAATCAAAAGGCTTCACATCTTATGTGAAGCTTTTTTGAGTTGATTTTTAATTTTCCTTCAATCATGGTAAAATTAGTTAGTATTTCTAGACTTTACGACAATAAGGACCGATTTAATGGCAAATATTTTAAAAAAACTATATAACAACGATAAAAGAGAACTGAAAAAATTTGAAAAATATGCATCTAAAGTTGAAGGCTATGCTGATGAAATGAGCAAACTTTCAGATGACGAATTAAAGGCCAAAACTCCGGAATTTCGTAAGCGTCTTGAACAAGGCGAAACTTTAGATGATTTGTTACCAGAAGCATTTGCTGTTTCTCGTGAAGCCGCAAAGCGTGTGTTAGGACTTTATCCATTCCACGTTCAGATTTTGGGTGGTATTGCCTTACACTTCGGTAATATTGCAGAAATGATGACTGGTGAAGGTAAAACTTTAACTGCTACAATGCCTGTATATTTGAACGCTTTAAGCGGAAAAGGTGTACACGTTGTTACTGTTAACGAATATTTATCTAGCCGTGATGAAAGTGAAATGGGTCAACTTTATAAATGGCTTGGCTTAACAGTAGGCCTTAACTTGAATTCAATGTCACCTGATGAAAAGCGGGAAGCTTATAACTGTGATGTTACCTACTCAACTAACTCAGAACTTGGATTTGATTATTTGCGTGACAATATGGTTGTGTATAAAGAACAGATGGTTCAACGCCCATTAAACTACGCGATTATCGACGAAGTCGACTCTATCTTGATCGATGAAGCTCGAACTCCATTGATTATTTCTGGTGAAGCTGAACAAGCTAATAGCGATTATATTCGTGCAGATCGTTTCGTTAAGACTTTGACTGAAGATAAAAGTGATGACGATGCTGATGATGACGAAGATTATGGTGATTACAAGATTGACTGGCCAACTAAGACCATTTCTCTTACTAGAACTGGAATTGAAAAAGCTTGTGAACACTTTGGTCTTAAGAACCTCTACGATGTTGAAAATCAAAAGCTAGTTCACCATATTGATCAGGCTTTGCGCGCTAACTACATCATGTTAAAGGATATTGACTATGTGGTTCAAGATGGCGAAGTAATGATCGTAGACTCCTTTACTGGTCGTGTAATGGAAGGTCGTCGTTATTCAGATGGTCTTCACCAAGCTATCGAAGCAAAGGAAGGCGTTAAGATTCAAGAAGAATCAAAGACCCAAGCAACTATTACTTACCAGAACTTCTTTAGAATGTATAACAAACTATCTGGTATGACTGGTACTGCAAAGACTGAAGAAGAGGAATTCCGTGAAATTTACAATATGCAAGTTATCACAATTCCAACTAACCGTCCGATCGCCAGAAAAGATATGCCAGATATCTTATACCCAACTTTAGATTCTAAATTTGAAGCCGTAGTGGATGAAATTAAAAAACGCCACGCTACAGGTCAACCTGTCTTAGTGGGTACTGTCGCAATTGAAAGTTCTGAGCGTTTAAGTCATATGCTTGATGAAGCCGGAATTCCTCATGCAGTTTTGAACGCTAAAAACCACGCCAAAGAAGCTCAAATTATTATGAATGCTGGTCAACGTGGTGCGGTAACTATCGCTACTAACATGGCTGGTCGTGGTACTGATATTAAACTTGGGCCTGGTGTAAAAGAACTTGGTGGTTTAGCAGTTATCGGTACGGAAAGACACGAATCTCGTCGTATTGATAACCAGCTTCGTGGTCGTTCTGGTAGACAGGGTGATCCAGGTTATACCCGTTTTTACTTATCCCTTGAAGATGATTTGATGAAGAGATTCGGTGGAGATCGAGTAAAGGACTTCTTAGATCGTTTATCAGATAATGACGATGACAAGGTTATCGAAAGTCGTTTAATTACTCGTCAGGTAGAATCAGCTCAAAAGCGTGTTGAAGGTAATAACTACGATACTCGTAAGCAAACTTTACAATATGATGATGTTATGAGAATTCAGCGTGAAATTATTTACGGTGAACGTATGCAAGTCATTGAAGCTGATAAGTCTTTAAAGAACATTTTGGTTCCAATGATTCATAGAACTATTAATAGCCAAGTTGATATGTTTACCCAAGGAGATAGAAGTCAATGGCGTCTAGATTCTCTTCGTGACTTTATTGTTTCAAGTTTAACTTCTGAAGATACTGCTGATAAAATTGATTACAAGACGATCAGTGTGGAAGATTTGAAGAAGAAGCTATACAAGATCGTTGAGGAAAACTTTAAAGAAAAAGAAAAAGCATTGGCAGATCCTTCACAAATGTTAGAATTTGAAAAAGTGGTTATTTTGCGTGTTGTTGATGACCGCTGGACTGATCACATTGATGCAATGGATCAATTACGTCAATCTATTGGACTTCGTGGCTATGGTCAACTTAACCCATTAGTTGAATATCAGGATTCTGGTTACAGAATGTTTGAAGAAATGGTTTCTAATATTGAATTTGACGTAACTCGTCTATTCATGAAGGCAGAAATTAGACAAAATCTTAGTCGTTAATGATAAGAGAAAGGGGAGGTGACAAGCTTCCCTTTTTTGATTTTAAAAAGGTGAAAAAATGGAAATTAGTGAAATTCAAAGTGTGCTAGATGAATTAAAAAAACGTCTAGATCACTTTAGGGGGTCTCTTTGACCTAGATGCAATTGATGAAAGCATCGCGATTAATGAAAGTAAAATGGCTGAGCCTGATTTTTGGAATAATCAAGAAAAAGCTCAAAAGTTAATTAGTGAAAACAATCATTTAAAGGAAAAGAGAGATTCATTTCTACAACTTGAAAATAAATTTGAAAATGTTTCAACTGCTCTTGAGCTTTTAAAGGAAGAGCCGGATGAAGATTTACAAAAAGAAGTTGAAGCAGATTTGGAAGCTTTAAAGGATAGCTTCCATACTTATGAATTAGATTTATTATTAGCTGGAAAATATGATGATCATAATGCTTTAATTGAAATTCATCCTGGTGCTGGTGGAACTGAAGCCATGGACTGGGGACAAATGCTTTTGAGAATGTATCAACGTTATTGTGATAGTCAAGGCTTTAAGTTTGAAATTAATGATTACGAACCTGGTGAAGAAGCGGGATTAAAGAGCGTCAGTGCAAGAATTGTAGGGAAAAATGCTTATGGGATGCTCAAATCAGAACATGGAGTTCATCGTTTAGTTCGTATTTCTCCATTTGATTCAGCGAAACGTCGTCATACTTCTTTTGCTTCAGTTGAAGTAATTCCAGAAGTAGACAATAGTATTCAAATTGATATTGATCAAAAAGATTTACGGATTGATGTTTATCGTTCTAGTGGTGCTGGTGGCCAGCATATTAATAAAACTTCAAGTGCTGTTAGAATTACTCACTTGCCAACGGGAATTGTAACTACTTCACAAGCCCAACGTTCTCAAATTCAGAATCGTGAAACAGCAATGAATGAGTTAAAAGCTAAATTGTTCCACCTTGAAGAGGAAAAAAAGCGCCAGCAAAAACAAGCGTTAAAGGGTGAACAAAAAGAAATTGGTTGGGGTTCTCAAATTCGTTCTTATATATTCCATCCTTATAACTTGGTGAAAGACTTGCGCACAGGCTATGAAACTGCAGATACAAGTGGTGTAATGGATGGGAAATTGCAACCGTTTGTTTATGCATACTTACAATGGCTATTGAGTCAAGAAAATCCGGAGTAGAAAATGACTTTCATGCAAATTATTGTACTTGTATTAGTTGCAGTACTGATTTTGACAATTCTTTTCGCACTTTTTCATATTTTCATTGCTCTTTTACCAGTCGGGATTGTAGCGGCTTTGATAATTTGGGTAATGTACTTATTTACTAAAAAGAAAAATAAGGATAATATGCCTAGTAGTGGAAACTTTTCTGATCCTTTTAAACAAGAAGATGAATCAGAAAGATCCTCTAAGCGAAAGAAAGCTCGCAATGTCAAAACAAAAGATGTTGATAAATAATACGAGGCATAAAAATGGTAGAAGCTGTTAAATTAAAAAATTTAATTCGTGACAATCGAATTGTTCATGTTTACCAAGGCGAACAATGTGTTGACGATAAAAAGTTATCGGTTTCCGATATTTATCGGCCTGGTCTTGAACTAACTGGATATTTTGATTTTTATCCTAAGCAAAGAATTCAATTACTAGGAAGAACTGAGATTTCTTATGCTGCTAGACTGGATCATGAAAGCCGGGAGCGCGTTTTTAATAAAATGTGTACTCCTGAAACGCCATGTTTTTTGATTTCTAGATCACTGCCGGTTCCAGAAGAATTGAAAGCAGCCGCAGATAAGAACAATATTCCTATTTTACAATCTCCTGAATCGACTACCTATGTTTCTAGTATCTTAACTGATTATTTACGAGAAAGATTAGCTAAGAGAATGAGTATTCACGGGGTTTTGGTAGAGATTAAAGGGATGGGTGTTCTTTTAACTGGAGCGTCTGGAGTTGGTAAATCTGAAACAGCACTTGGTTTGGTTCATCGTGGTCATCGTTTAATTGCTGATGATCGTGTGGATGCTTATCAAAAGGACCATGATACAGTAATGGGAGAAGCCCCTAAGATTTTACGTCATTTAATGGAAATCCGGGGAATTGGAATTATTGATGTTATGAATCTTTTTGGTGCCGGTGCTGTTAAAAATAGAACCGAAATTCAATTAGTAATTAAGTTGGTAAATTGGGACAATAATGCAAATTATGATCGTTTAGGCTTTAATGAAGATACTCGTGAAATTTGTAATGTTCCAATCCCACAAATTACTATTCCAGTAAAGGTTGGTCGAAATATTGAAAGTATTATCGAAGTTGCAGCCATGAACTTTAGAGCAAAGAAGATGGGATACGATGCAACTAAGGTTTTTGATGATAATTTGGCTAACTTAATTGCCGATAATTCAAAATCAGATACGAAGGAATAGATTTATAAATGGAATTAGCATTGAATCCAGTCGCCTTTCGCTTAGGAAGTTTAAGTGTAAAATGGTATGGTATCATCATGGCAGTAGCGATTGTGGTTGCTACATGGATGTCAATCGATGAAGGTAAAAAACGCCACATTGCCAGTGATGATTTTGTTGATCTGCTTTTATGGGCAGTTCCAATTGGTTATGTAGGGGCCCGTTTATACTATGTGATTTTTGAGTGGGGATATTATTCGCAGCATCCTGATCAAATTATCGCTATTTGGAATGGGGGGATTGCCGTTTATGGTGGTTTAATAGCCGGCTTGATAGTACTGCTGATCTTTTGCCATAAACGAGGATTACCACCATTTTTGATGCTTGATATCATTGCTCCTGGAGTGATGGCAGCGCAGATTATTGGCCGCTGGGGAAATTTTGTTAATCAAGAAGCTCATGGTGGGCCCACTACTTTACATTTTTTACAAAGTTTACATTTACCAGAATTTATTATCGCGCAAATGAAAATTAACGGTGTTTACTATCAACCGACTTTTTTGTATGAATCCTTCTTTAACTTGATTGGATTAATATTGATTTTGAGTTTGCGTCATAAAAAACATCTCTTTAAGCAAGGGGAAGTTTTTATGACATATTTATTATGGTATTCTGTAGTTCGTTTCTTTGTAGAAGGTTTAAGAACAGATAGCTTGTATATTTTTGGTATAATTCGTGTATCACAAGCCTTAAGTTTAATTATATTTGTTTGCGTAATTGCATTATGGATTTACCGACGTGTTAAAATTAAACCTAAGTGGTATCTTGCTGGTAGTGGATTAAAATATCCATATACAAAAGATTAATTATTTCAGTTAGAAAGTTTGAGAAATAGATAAATGACAAAAATTGCAGTTTTAGGTAATGGTTCATGGGGCTCAGTTTTAGGTTCCATGCTTGCAGATAATGGCAATGATGTAACTCTTTATGGTAACATTGATAGTGTTAATGAAGAAATCAACGAAAAGCATACTAACAGTCATTACATGAAAGACTGGAAGCTTAATGAAAACGCAAAGGCAACTGGTGATTTAACAGAAGCTTTAAAGGATGCAGAGATTGTTTTATTTGTTCTTCCTACAAAGGCAATCAGAATTGTAGCCAAGAATGTCCGCCAAGTTTTAGATAAAACTGGTAACAAACCACTTTTAGTAACTGCTACTAAAGGTATTGAACCTGGAAGCAAGAAGCTTATCTCAGAAATTTTAACTGAGGAAATTTATCCAGATGACGCAGATAAGATTGTAGCTATCTCTGGCCCAAGTCATGCGGAAAACGTTGCTCAAAAAGATTTAACTGCTATCGCTTGTGCTTCAAGTGATGAAGAAAATGCCAAGAAAGTTCAAAAGATATTCTCTAATGACTACGTACGTTTCTACACTAATGACGATTTAATTGGTGTTGAAGTAGGTGGAGCTGTTAAGAATGTTATTGCGATTGCAGCAGGTATCTTAGTAGGTAAAAATTACGGTGATGATGCTAAAGCTGCCTTAATGACAAGAGGACTTGCTGAAATTACTCGTTTAGGCGTAAATTACTTTGGTGCAAAGCCAATGACTTTTAGTGGTCTTTCAGGTATTGGAGATTTAATCGTAACTTGTACCTCATCTAACTCACGTAATTGGCGTGCAGGTAAGCAATTAGGTGAAGGCAAAACGCTTAACTACATCTTAAAGAATATGGGTCAAGTGGTTGAAGGTGCTACCACTGTTAAAGCAGTTCACGAATTATGTGAAGAAAAGAATATTGATATGCCAATTAGTGAGGCTGTTTACCGTGTTCTTTACGAGCAGACTAATGTTGATGACGAAATTAAAAAGATGATGGGCAGAAGTCCTAAACCAGAAATTCGCTTATAGGCAATAAGCTTGCCATTTACAAAATCTTGTAGTATTATTTACTTACGAAAAGTAAGAAAAACCAAGAGGTGGAAAAAATGGCTAAAAATTATGATGTAATTATTATTGGTGCCGGCCCAGGTGGTTTAACTGCAGCTCTTTATGCTTCAAGAGCCAATTTATCTGTATTGATTCTTGATCGTGGCCCTTACGGTGGTCAAATGAATAATACCGATGCAATTGACAATTATCCTGGTTTTACTGAAATAAAGGGACCAGAACTTGGTGAAAAAATGTATCAGTCAGTAATGAAGTTTAAACCAGACTTTGAATATGGTGATGTTCAATCTGTTACGCTTGAAGATGATCATAAATTAGTTAAAACTGATACTGGCGATTACACTGCTCCAGTAGTTATCATTGGTACTGGAGCTGACCACAAGCATCTGAATGTACCTGGCGAAGAGGAATATTCGGGCAGAGGGGTTTCTTACTGCGCTGTCTGCGATGCGGCCTTTTTCAAGGATGAAGATGTTGTGGTAATTGGTGGGGGAGATTCTGCAGTGGAAGAAGGTATTTATCTTGCTCAACTTGCAAAATCTGTTACCATTGTTCATAGACGTGATAAATTAAGAGCACAACCTGAATTACAAAAGCGTGCTTTTGATAATAAAAAGATTAAGTTTGTCTGGAATGCTCAAACTGAATCTATTGATGGTGATGGTCAAAAAGTAACTGGAATTACTTATCTTGATAAGGAAACCGGCGAAAAGAAGACTTTATCAGCTGCTGGGGTATTTATCTATGTTGGAGTTATTCCTCAAACTGCTCCATTTAAGGATTTAGGAATTCTAGATGAAAAGGGTTGGATTCCAACTGATGAACATATGCGTACCAAAGTTCCCGGAATTTTAGCTTTAGGAGACGTTCGAGCAAAAGACTTACGTCAAATTGCTAATGCTGTTGGGGATGGTAGTATCGCAGGTCAAGAAGCTTACAATTATTTACAAAGCTTATAAGGTATACCAATTTTTGGTAAAAAAGTCACTATAAAAAGTGGCTTTTTTTTATGGCTTTTATTAGTGAAAAGGTTTACAATTAAGTAAGAAAGCGCTTATAGTTAAATAAATAATAGCTTTTAGGTTCGAGTATATACACTTTTTTCAGGAGAAAATCATGGAAATGAAAAATGGCAATGTTGAGCAAAGATTGGAAAACTTTGTCTCTGGAAAGGAATTTTATCTTCAAGATGTTTTGGGATGTCATTTCGAAGATGGAAATTATACTTTTAGAGTTTGGGCGCCAAATGCACAACAAGTTTGGTTAGTTGGTGATTTTAATAGTTGGCAAAAAACAATGCCAATGGTTAAAGATAAATATGGCGTGTGGAGCATCCGAAGTGAATTGCCACAAAATAATCAGTTTTACAAATATTTAGTAAAGCAAAGTAAGGGCGAAGAAATTATGAAAATCGATCCCATGGCGACAAGGTTTGAAGCTCGTCCAGGGGATGCTGCGGTAGTTGGTGATTTAAGGGAAAAGCGCTGGCATGATGGTTCATGGATAGGACGAAACAAGCGATCTAATTTGTTTGCCCGACCAATTAATATTTATGAAGTTCATCCCAGTTCTTGGAAGACTCACCCCGATGGTTCTCCATACACTTTGAAGGATTTAAAGCGAGAACTAATTCCCTATGTGAAAAAATATGGTTTTAATTACATCGAATTCATGCCCTTAACAGCTCATCCTTTAGATGCTTCGTGGGGATACCAGACAACTGGATATTTTGCCTTAGAACATAGCTATGGGACTCCTGAAGAACTTCAAGATTTTGTAGAAAAGTGTCATCAAGAAAATATTGGCGTAATTATGGACTGGGTCCCAGGTCACTTTTGTATTAATAATGATGCCTTAGCTTATTATGATGGAACAGCCTGTTATGAGTATCAAGAAAAATGGCGTGCAGAGAATAGAGGCTGGGGAGCTTTAAATTTTGATTTAGGTAAAGCTCAAGTTCAATCTTTTTTGTTATCAAGTGCCTTATTTTGGTTAGATTATTACCATATTGATGGATTAAGAGTCGATGCAGTTTCTAATATGCTTTATCGAGATTATGATCGCGGACCAGGCGAATGGAAACCCGATAAATATGGTGGTAATCGTAATTTAGAAGGAATTACCTTTTTGCATCAATTAAATCGAATAGTGAAAGGGAAACACCCAGAAGATTTAATGATTGCGGAAGAAAGCTCTGCTCAGGTCAAAATTACCGGGCGAATTGAAGATGGTGGCTTAGGTTTTGATTTTAAATGGAATATGGGTTGGATGAACGATATTCTTCGTTTTTACCAAATGGATCCGTTATTTAGAAAATTCAACTTTAATCTGGCTACTTTTTCTTTTATGTATCGCATGAGTGAAAATTTTATTTTACCTCTTTCCCATGATGAAGTAGTTCACGGCAAACGTAGTTTGATGAATAAAATGTTTGGTGATCGGCAGATGCAATTTGATCAATTACGGAACTTGACCACTTTGCAAATGACTTATCCAGGCAAAAAGCTTCTATTTATGGGTAGTGAATTTGGTCAGTATTTGGAATGGCGTTACAGTGAGGCTTTAGATTGGGGCGAATTAGAAGATCCCCTCAACCAAAAGATGCAACATTTTGAAGAGAAGCTGAATAATTTATATTTGAATGAACCCGCTTTATGGCAATTAGAACAAGAGGAAAATTCAGTTCGAATTATTGATGCCGATAATAAGGATGAATCAGTCCTTTCTTTTATTAGACAGAGTAAAGTTAGACATGATTTCGTGATTGTTATTTTAAACTTTACGCCTGTTCGACGGAAACACTTTAAGATTGGGGTTCCATATTCAGGAAGTTATTATGAGGTTCTAAACAGTGCTCGTACCGAATTTGGTGGTCAATGGGATGAAGCTCCGCAAAAGTTTGTGACAAAAAAAGAAAAATTTAAAGACTTTAATTATCAATTACAAGTTGATGTGCCTGGTTTTAGCGCGCTGATTATTAAACCATCTAAGGTTCACATTGCAAGAAGAAAAAGACGAAATAAATAGAAAGAGAAATATAAAATGAGTACAAAAATGTTAGGGTTGATTTTAGCCGGTGGTAAGGGCACTCGTTTGGGAAAATTGACACAAAATCAAGCCAAACCTGCAGTTCCATTTGGAGGTAGGTATCGCATAATTGATTTTACTTTGAGTAATTGTGCAAATTCAGGCGTTCGCAATATTGGAATTATTACACAATATCAGCCTCTTCTTTTAAACAAGCATATTGGAAATGGTGCAAGCTGGGGTTTAGATGGTTTGGATGCCAGTGCCACCATTTTGCAACCATATACTGATAATGCCGGCAGTAAATGGTTTAAAGGGACCGCTCATGCAATTTACCAAAATATTGATTACATCGATAGTCAAAATCCAGACTATGTCTTAATTCTTTCTGGGGATCATATCTATAAAATGGATTATGAAGCAATGCTTGAAGCTCATATCAAAAACAAGGCTTCACTCACAGTGGCGGTAATTGATGTTTCTAAAAAAGAAGCTAGCCGCTTTGGCATCATGAATACTGACGTTAGTGGAAGAATTATTGAATTTGAAGAAAAACCAGCTCGTCCAAAAAGCAACCATGCATCGATGGGAATTTATATTTTTAGTTGGAAGAGACTACGTGAAGTACTCACGACTGCCTTTTCAACCACCGATGATATGCTGGATTTTGGTAAAAATGTCATTCCGTATTACTTAAAGAGTGATGAACGTGTCTTTTCATATCGCTTTTCGGGTTATTGGAAAGATGTTGGAACAATTGGCTCCTTATGGGCAGCGAATATGGAATTTTTAGATGGCGGAGATGGTCTTAATCTTTATGATCGTTCTTGGCGTATCTTTTCTAAAAATCCGATTGCCCCACCTCAATTTGTTACTGAAAACGCTCGCGTTAATAATTCGATGATTGTTGATGGTTGCTATGTTGATGGTGAAGTAGATCACTCAATTTTATCAACTAATGTCGATGTTCAACGTGGCTCAAAGATTGTCAATTCAGTAATTATGCCCGGCGTAAAAATCGGCAAAAACGTTTCGATCAAGTATGCAATTGTAGGCGAAAATGCCAAGATCGGTGATAACGCAGTCATTGAAGGAAATAAAGACAAGATCGAAGTTATTGGAAATTCAGAAGAAATCGGGGTATTACCAGATGAGAACTAATAAAATGTGTGCAATCTTTGCCAATAAACATGAATATAATCAAATGCGGCCTTTAACAGATAAGCGCTCGCTTTCAACTTTATATTTTGCTGGTAAATATCGAATTATGGATTTTCCACTTTCTAGTATTGTTAATGCGGGGATTAATAACGTTTACACTTTGATTAATCAAGAAAAAGTTCGCTCCTACTTTGATCACTTAGGTGGAGGCAAAGAGTGGGGATTGGATACGATAGGTTCTTATGACTATATTGATTTTTATCAAAGCATGATGCAACAAAAAGCTCGTGGTGAGAATTATTTCGATGATGTTATTAATTTCTTGGAGACTGCTAATTTACCATATACAGTTTTTATGGGAAACAAAATGATTGGCAATTTCGATTTACAATCAGTTCTTCATTTCCATCAAGAAAACAATAATAAAGTTACTGCCGTTTTTAAGAGAGTAAAGTCCGACAATGTAGCTCCTGATGATCAAATTTTTATCCTAGATAATGATAATACGGTTTTAGCTTGCCAAGAAACTATTGATTCGCAAAAATTAGAAAACTATAACTTGGCTTTAAATATTTTTGTGGTAAATACTGCTTGGCTTATTTCAGAATTAAAAAAGGCTCAAAGAAGTGGATCTTCGACGGATATTGCCAAGCGGCTTTCTGAGTTATCGGCTAAGTATCGTATCAATGCTTATGAGTATACGGGATATTTACGCAATATTCACGATATCAAAAGCTACTACGATGCGAATATGGACATGCTTAACAAAAAAGATCGAGATTCGCTTCTCTATGGTAATCAAAGAATTATTACCAGAATAAGAAACGAAGTTGGCGCTTATTTTAGTACAGATTCGGAAGTTAAGAATTCAATGTTTGCTACCGGAAGTAGAATAAGTGGTAAAACTATAAATAGCGTAGTTTCCCGAAGAGTTGTGATTGAAAGTGGTAGTGAAGTTAAAAACTCCATTATAATGTCAAATTCTCAAATTGAAAAAGGAAGTCACGTGGAATACGCAATTATTGATAAAAATGCAGTAATTGAAAAGAATGTAACAGTGAAAGGAACCAAAGAGCACCCAGCTATTGTTACTAAGGGATCAGTTATTGATGAAGATTTAATTGTTAAATAAGGAGTTATTAGTGCGAGTACTATTTGCTGGCGCAGAATGTGCGCCATTTTTTAAAACTGGCGGTTTAGGTGATGTATTAGGATCTCTTCCTAATCAATTGGCAAAAGATGGCGATGATGTAGGAGTTGTTTTACCCTTATATCAAGATTTACCACAAGAATATCGAGAAAAATTGCAATATCAAGGAAATTTTATTGTTCCTGTAGGTTGGAGAAATCAGTATTGTGGTATTTTCACTTTAAAGATGAATGGGGTAACTTATTTCTTTATTGATAATGAGTATTACTTTAAACGTCCCGGGATTTATGGTTACTATGATGATGGTGAACGATTTGCTTATTTTCAACAAGCAGTCATCATGATGATGGAACGCTTCAACTTTATTCCAAATATTTTACATTGTAATGATTACCACACAGCCTTTATTCCATTTTTATTAAGAGAAAAATGGGGCTTTGTTGATGCTTATCGCAATATTAAGACCGTTTTGACTATCCATAATTTGGAATTTCAAGGAAAATATAATGCTAAAACTTTAGTTGACTTCTTTAGTTTGGGATATGATTGGTTTGACAGTGGCATTGTTAGAATGGATAACGATGTTAACTGGATGAAAACCGGGATTTTATACGCTGATCGAGTAACTACGGTAAGTCCATCTTATGCTCGTGAAATTCAAACTCCTGAATTTGGTCAAGGATTAGATGGAATTTTGAGAATGTGCTCTCATAAGTTAACTGGAATTTTGAATGGGATTGACTTTAATAAATATAATCCTGCAACTGATCCTGATATTAAGGTAAACTATAACGCTCATCGTTTACGTAAAAAGGTTAAAGACAAAACTGCTCTTCAAAAAGAAGTAGGCTTACCAGTTAGACCTAATGTGCCAGTAATTGGAATGGTTAGTCGGTTGACTGCCCAAAAGGGATGTCAACTTTTATTGGAAGAACTCGACAATATCTTGCAATTTAATGTTCAAGTAGTCATTTTAGGTAATGGAGATCCTTACTATGAACAGCGACTCAAGGAAATTGCCGATCGTCACTATGACAAGATGAAATTGATTTTAGCTTTTGATGTAAAACTAGCTCAACGAATTTATGCTGGTGTCGATAGCTTTTTAATGCCATCAGCCTTTGAACCCTGTGGTTTATCTCAGTTAATTTCTCTTAGATATGGCACAATTCCAATCGTTCATGAAATTGGTGGTCTAGCAGATACAGTTTGGATTTATGATAAGACCAAAAATGAAGGAGATGGCTTTGGCTTTAAAGAATTCAACGGCTATCAAATGGTTCAAGCCATTAAGAAAATGTTGGCAGTTTACCAACAAAAAGAAAATTGGCAAAAGATGCAACATACTGCAATGAAGTCAGATTATTCCTGGAAAAACTCAGCAAGTAAATACCAGTGGATGTATGGCGAGTTATTAGGTTAGGAAAAGAGACTTTTATGCAACTGACAAAAGAAAAATTTAAAGAAAGATTTGAACGTAAGTTAGACGATTATTTCGAAAATGATATTAAACATGCTTCAAATAGTGAATTATGTGCAGCTTTAAGCGCCGTTGTAAGAGACGGTTATGCACCTCAATGGCGGCGTACGCGTATTTCAGAAACTCATGAAGGAAATAAACAAATTTACTACTTTTCAATTGAATTTTTGCCAGGAACTCTTTTAAAGAGTAATTTATTAAACTTAGGTTGGCTTAAAACGGTCAGAGAAGCTTTAAAGGAAATGGGGCTAGATTTAGATACCATTGCTGCAGCTGAACCTGACATGGCTTTAGGTAATGGTGGCTTAGGAAGATTAGCTGCAGCTTTTATGGATTCTTTGGCATCTTTAGGTTATACCGGTAATGGCAATGGAATTCGCTACAAGTATGGTCTCTTTAAGCAAAAGTTTGTTGACGGTTATCAAAAAGAACTTCCAAATGATTGGTTAAAGGATGATCATTGGGAAGTTAGACGTGAAAGTAAAGCTGTCCCAGTCCGCTTTGGCGGAAAAGTTGAAATGGTTGACGATGATGGCTGGCTTACTCCTCGCTATGAAGGAGAAAGAGTTGTACAAGCTGTTCCCTATGATATTGCTGTGGTTGGTTATAAAGACGGGATCACTAATACTTTACGTTTGTGGGATGCCGAAATCCCGCCTCAAGATGAATTGAAATATCCAACAATTGCTGATCGTCGAAAAGTTGAAGATCTTACCTCGATTTTGTATCCTGATGATTCTAACTATGAAGGATTGCTTTTGAGATTAAAGCAAGAATACTTCTTTGTTTCCGCCGGTTTGCAAAGTATCTTAAATTACTTTATTAAAGATTTGAAACAGACTGATTTTAGAAAATTACCTGAATATGTGGCAGTTCATATTAATGATACGCACCCTGCAATGGCAGTTGCTGAATTAATGCGGCTTTTGGTGGATGAACATCGTGTTGATTGGGATACAGCTTGGAAGATTACGGTTCAAACAATGAGTTATACTAATCACACCATTATGGCTGAAGCTCTTGAAAAGTGGGATTTGAGCATGATGCAAGACTTGCTTCCAAGAATTGTCCAAATCATTACTGAAATTGATCGTAGATTTGTAGAAAGCTTAAAAGGCAAGACTTCAGATGATGTGATTGAAAGAACTCGAATTATTAAAAATGGGCGCGTTCACATGGCTCACTTAGCAATTATTGGTTCTCACTCAATAAATGGGGTTGCTGCTTTACACACTCAACTACTTGAAACCGATGTCTTAAAAGACTTTTACGAACTTTATCCAAAACGCTTTAATAATAAAACTAACGGAATTGTATTGCGTAGATGGCTTCAAATTGCTAACCCTGAACTTTCTGATTTATTGGATCAAACAATTGGTACAAAATGGCGTGATGACAGCAATGAAATGCTTAAATTTGAAAACTTCTATCACGATACTAAAACTCTGAATAGGCTTGAGGAAATTAAGCTAGATAACAAGAAGAAACTGGCTAAATTTATTAAAAAAGAAACTGGTATTGAAGTTGATCCAACAGCAATTTTTGATGTACAAATTAAGCGCCTCCATGCTTATAAGCGTCAAACCTTGAAGTTGCTTCATATTCTCAAACTCTATCAAGATTTGAAAAATGGTATAGATCATCCAAAGCGTGTCGTTATTTTTGCAGCTAAGGCAGCTCCAAGTTATGTTTTTGCCAAGCAAATTATTAAGGTAATTAATGAAACTGCTAATATGATCAATAATGATCCAGATATTCATGGCAAACTGAAAGTTGTTTTCCTTGAGAATTACAATGTAAGTTTGGCTGAAAGAATTATCCCTGCTGCTGATGTTAGTGAACAAATTTCTACTACGACTAAAGAAGCTAGTGGCACCAGCAACATGAAACTAATGGCTAATGGTGCTTTGACTGTAGCGACAATGGATGGGGCCAACATTGAAATTAAAGATGAAGTTGGCGAAGATAATATCTTTTCATTTGGTCTCAATAAAGATCAAGTGTACAAATATTATGCTGATAAGTCCTATCATCCACGTAATATTTATGAAAATGATCCTGTATTGAGAGATACCATTGATAGTTTAAAGGAAGTTCCAAATTGTAATGGAGAGCCTCAAGCTTTGGTAAATAACTTTTTGAGCGATAACGAAGAATTCTTGGTTTTGGCTGACTTTGAAGCATATTTAGCAGCACAAAAGGCTGTTGAAGCAACTTGGGCTCAAAAGCGGATCTGGTATCAAATGAGTTTAGTAAATATTGCCCATTCTGAACGTTTTGATGTTGATAAGACAATTCAACGTTATGCTCAAGATATTTGGCACTTGAAAAAGTTGCACATTGAAAAGACAAAATAATGGAAGCAGAATTTAATTCTTGGGATAAAAAATTTAAAAATCCTTTTGGTGCAGTTCAAGAAAATACTCCTACGAAATGGGCTATTAAGGTAAAAGGCCAAGTTCAAGAAGCGATTTTATGGCTTACTAAAAATAGTGAAACTCCTGTTGCTTATCATATGCAATTTAACCCGCAGACCCAAATGTATGAAACTGAGGTTACAATTACGAGTTCAGGATTATATTTTTACTATTTTATGATTAAGCAAGACG
Source organism: uncultured Lactobacillus sp. (assembly GCA_948500755.1). GTDB lineage: Bacteria > Bacillota > Bacilli > Lactobacillales > Lactobacillaceae > Lactobacillus. The sequence continues at coordinate 94,666 of CAOOYH010000002.1, forward strand.
ATCAAGTTTACTACTTAGAGCGTGGTAATTTTGGCCATGGTAAAATTACCCAAAATGCTCAAAATATTCAGAGCTTTCAGTTAACTTGCTATGCTCAACCGGTTCCAGAAGAGTCGTGGTACCAAAATGGGGTTGTTTATCAAATATTTCCTGATCGTTTTAATAATGGCTTGCCTAATGGGGAAGTTCTTGGTAAAAAGAAGAACACTTTTATTTATGCAACTCATGAAGATACTCCTTATTACATTAAAGATGAACAGGGAAATATTGCTCGCTGGGACTTTTATGGTGGTAATTTTGCAGGAATTATCGAAAAAATACCTTATTTAAAAAGATTAGGAATTAGTGCAATTTACTTAAATCCAATTTTTTTAGCGACTAGCAATCATCGCTATGATACGGTCGATTTTATGAAGATTGATCCCATGCTCGGAAGCTTGACTGCATTTAAAGAATTGGTTTGGCTTTTGCATAAGAACGGCATTCATTTGATTTTAGACGGTGTATTTAATCATGTGGGCAAAGATAGTATTTATTTCCAAGAAGCGATTAAGGATCAAAAGAGTCCGTATTACTATTGGTTTAACTTTATGGAATATCCGAGTCAATATCGTTCTTGGTGGGGAATTAAAACTTTGCCAGAAGTGAATAAATCCAATCCCGCTTATCAAAATTTTATTTATGGTGATGGTGGAGTTCTTTCCAAGTGGACCAAGCTCGGGATTGATGGCTGGCGCCTTGATGTCGCTGATGAACTACCGATGGACTTTTTGAAGCATATTCGTCAACGTTTGGATAAAGAAAAGTGTCCTGTAGTTATTGGCGAAGTATGGGAAGATGCTTCACACAAATTTGTTAACGGGGTTTTTCGTCCATATATGAGTGGCGATAATTTAACTGGAGTAATGAATTATCCAGCTCGTAGTTTTATAATTTCGTTGCTCACTAAAGATGATCAGATTGCAGCTCAGGACAAATTTTCACAATTAGTAGAGAATTATCCCGGTACTTTTTTGAAAAATTGTCTGAATAATATTGGCACTCATGATACTGAGCGCATCAAGACGGTTTTGGATGGAAATGAAAAACTGGTCGCAATTGCTTTTGGATTGTTGATGATGTTACCTGGTGTGCCTTGCATTTACTATGGGGATGAAGCTGGTTTAATTGGTAAAAAAGATCCGGATAATCGGCGTTTTTTCCCTTGGGGTCGCGAGAGTGAATTTTTAGAAAACACCGTCAGAGATTTAATTCATTTTAGAAAAAAGCATCTCACTTTAGTTGATGGCAAGATTGGTTTTATTCATGTGAATAGCGACATAAATGGTCTTGTGCGTCAAAAGGGAGAAGAGACGATCATTTTTGTTTTCAATAAAGGAAAAAGTGAAGCAACTTTGTCTGAAAGTGAAATTCAAGTTGAATGTTTACCTGCAAATATCCAAAAGAAAGTCCAGCGCGAATTAGCGGATAAAACTGTAAAATCAGAATCATATTTATTGAAATTAATATAAAATTTTACTTTAAAAATAGTAGAATAAAGCATAGGGAGAAATTTTAAATTTAAGAATAGGGGCTCGTATGAACGCAGAAGAAACTTTTGAATTATGGCAAAAAGCCGATAATCTACCAGACTACTTACAAGAACAATTAGATGAATTAGGCAAGGATCCTAAGTGGGTAGCAGATGCTTTTGGTCAAGATATTAATTTTGGTACCGCAGGAATGAGAGGTCGTCTTGAACCAGGTACTAACCGTATTAATTTATTTACAGTTGGTAAAGTTACCGAAGGCTTAGCTCGTTTAATTGATGAAAACGGAGAAGAAGCACAAAAGCGTGGCGTAGCTATTTCTTTTGACTCTAGATACCATTCAAGAGAATTTGCAGAATATGCTGCTAGAATTTTAGCTACACACGGCATTCACGTATATCTTTTTGATGATTTAAGACCTACTCCAGAATTATCCTTTGCTGTTAGATATTTGCACACTTTTGCTGGAATTAACATCACTGCATCTCACAATGCTAAGCAATACAATGGCTATAAGGCATATGGTGAAGATGGTGCACAAATGGCTCCTGAAAGTGCAGATAGACTATTTAGTTATGCGCAAAAGGTTAAAGACATTTTCCATATTAAAGCTGATAATGTCGCAAAACTTCGTGCAAATGGCACCTTACAATTAATTGGTGAAGATGTTGATGAAGCATATTTAGCAGAATTGAAGAAAGTTAACATCGATACTGATTTAATTAAGAAGAATGCAGAAAAATTAAAGATTATCTATACTCCACTTCACGGTACAGGAAAGATGTTATATGATCGTGCATTTAGACAAGGTGGATTTGATAATGTCATTCCAGTCCCTAGTCAATCAATTATCGATCCGGAATTTCCCACTACCATTAAACCAAATCCAGAATATCGTGATGTTTTCAAGCCTGGTTTTAAATTGGCGGATGAAGTTGATGCAAACGTTATTATTGCAACTGATCCAGATGCTGATAGAATGGGTGCCGCAGTCAGAAAAGAAGACGGTGACTTCCAAGTTTTAACTGGAAACCAAATTGCAACTTTGATGGCTTACTACCTACTTGTTCATTTAAAGGAAAGTGGTAAGCTTTCAAACGATTATGAAATTGTAACTTCTGTTGTTTCTAGTGCACTTCCATTTAAGATTGCAGAAGATTTTGGTATTAAGACTAAGCATGTTTTAACTGGTTTTAAGTATATCGGTGAAGAAGTCGATCGTATGAACAAAGCTGGAGATGCTAAGTTCTTGATGGGTTTTGAAGAAAGCTATGGTTACTTGTTTAAACCATTTGCTCGTGATAAGGATGCAATGCAAGGAGCATTGATGTTTGCAGAAGTTGCAAGTTACTATGCTTCTAGAAATATGACCGTCTTTGATGGTTTGAAAGAAATTTGGCAAAAGTATGGTGTGGCTTATGAAATAACTCGTGCGATTGAAATGCCAGGGATTGGTGGTCAAAAGAAAATGGCCGAATTAATGAGCAAGCTTCGCGATGAACACTTGACTGAAATCAATGGTACCAAAGTTATTAAGATTCAAGATTTCTTGAAGAAAGAAACTATTGAAAATGGAAAAGTAACTCCACTTGAAGGTTTTCCAGAGTCAAATGTTTTGAAGTATTTCTTAGACGATGAAACTTGGGTTGCTCTTCGTCCATCTGGAACTGAACCAGTAATTAAGGCTTATGTTGGCGTTAATAGAGCTACTATTGAAGAAGCTGAAAAGGCTGCTGAAGACTACCAAGCAGCCTTAGCAAAATTATTAAAATAATTGAGCAAAAAACGTGCGAAAACATGTTCTTGGTAGTAAAATAAATATACATTAATTTAAAAGTTGGGCTTTTAAGTCCAACTTTTTTTGCGGGGTGACTTTTTATGATCAAAAGACAGAAAAATCGTAAATTTGAATTAGTATCTAAATTTAAACCAGCTGGTGATCAAGAACAGGCTATTGATAAGTTGACTGCTGGCTTTAAAAAAGGATACAAAGAACAGATTCTTGAAGGTGCAACTGGTACTGGTAAAACTTTTACCATGGCAAATATCATTGCTAAACTAAATAAGCCAACTTTAGTGATTTCTCACAATAAGACTTTGGTAGGACAACTTTATGGTGAGTTTAAGGAGTTTTTCCCTAAAAATGCCGTTGAATATTTCGTATCTTACTATGATTACTATCAACCAGAAGCCTATGTACCTCAATCAGATACTTATATTGAAAAAGATTCAGCAATTAATGATGAAATTGATCAACTCCGTCATGCAGCGACCAGTGCTTTGATGGAGAGAAATGATGTAATTGTGGTTGCTTCGGTTTCCTGTATTTATGGTTTAGGGGATCCGCGAGAATATGCTAAAAGCGTGATTACTCTTCATGAAGGTGATGAATATGAACGAAATGTGCTTTTGCGTGATTTAGTTAATTTGCAATATGATCGTAATGATATTGACTTTCAGCGTGGTCGATTCCGAGTAAGAGGAGACGTTGTTGAAATTTTCCCTGCAGGAAATTCTAACCATGCCTACCGAGTAGAATTTTTTGGCGATGAAATTGATCGAATTGTTGAAATCGATTCTTTAACTGGTGAAATAATTGGCGAAAGAGAAAATATTTCTCTTTTCCCAGCAACCCACTTTATGACGAATGATGAACAAATGAAGCGTGCGCTAAAGGCAATTTCGCAAGAAATGAATGTCCAGGTTAAGGAATTTGAAGGCGAAGGGAAACTTCTTGAAGCTCAACGTATTAAACAAAGAACTACCTATGATATGGAAATGATGAGTGAAGTTGGCTATACTAACGGAATTGAAAACTATTCTCGTCATATGGAAGGTAGAAAAGCTGGTGAGCCACCATATACTTTGCTTGATTTCTTCCCGGATGATTTCTTAATTTTGATTGATGAATCTCATGCGACGATGCCAGAATTGCGGGCCATGTATAATGGGGATCGAAATCGTAAGAAGACTTTGATCGATTATGGTTTCCGCTTGCCATCGGCACTTGATAACCGTCCATTAAAATTACAAGAATTTGAAAAGCATGTTAATCAAATTCTTTATGTTTCAGCAACCCCTGGTGATTATGAATTAGAGAGAACCGATCATAAGGTTGAACAAATTATCCGGCCGACAGGACTGCTTGATCCTAAGATTGAGGTAAGGCCGATTGATGGGCAAATTGATGATTTGGTTGGTGAAATTAATAAGCGTATTGATAAAGATGAGCGTGTCTTCGTTACTACTTTAACTAAAAAGATGGCTGAAGATTTGACAGACTATTTAAAAGATCTAGGAATCAAGGTTCGTTATTTGCACTCGGATATTAAGACTTTAGAAAGAATGCAGATTTTGCGTGATTTGAGACTAGGGAAGTTTGACGTGTTGATCGGAATTAATTTGCTTAGGGAAGGAATTGATGTACCTGAAGTTTCATTGGTGGCAATCTTAGATGCAGATAAGGAAGGCTTTTTGCGAGCTTATCGTCCCCTTGTTCAAACTATGGGTAGAGCTGCCCGAAATGCAAATGGGGAAGTAATTATGTATGCCGATAAAATCACGGACTCCATGCGTGAAGCAATCGATGCCACTAATCGTAGACGTGAACTGCAAATACAGTTTAATAAAGAGCACAATATCACTCCTAAAACAATTATTAAGCCAATTCGTCGAGCTATCTCTGTCACTAAAGATACTGAAGAAAAAGAAAAGAGCGACAGTTTTGCAGATTTGAACTTTGATGAATTAACTGCTAAACAACGTCAGGAAATGATTAAGAACTTGCAAGCTCAGATGCAAGAAGCTGCTAAGAAATTAGACTTTGAAGAAGCCGCAACTCTTAGAGATGCAATTATGGAATTACAAAAATCAACTAAGAAACCAAAGAAGAAGAGGGGGAAGGATATTTAATGGTAAATGATAAGATCGTAATTCGTGGAGCACGCGAACATAACCTAAAAGATATTGATATTACTATTCCAAAAGATAAATTGGTCGTTGTTACTGGATTATCAGGATCTGGGAAAAGCTCTCTTGCCTTTGATACTTTGTATGCAGAAGGGCGCAGACGTTATGTTCAATCTCTTTCTAGTTATGCTAGACAATTTTTAGGACAAATGGATAAGCCAGATGTTGATTCAATTGATGGGTTAAATCCTGCTATCTCAATTGATCAAAAAACCACTTCCCATAATCCGCGTTCGACTGTGGGTACGGTAACTGAAATAAATGATTATTTACGTCTTTTATGGGCTCGTGTTGGTACTCCAGTTTGTCCCAACGATGGGACTGTTATTGAGCGCCAAAGTGTAGATCAAATGGTAGATCGAATTATGGCTCTTCCTGAGAGAACCCGAATTCAGTTACTAGCTCCCGTTATTAGAGATAAGCGTGGGGAACATAAAGAAGCATTTAAACGAATTCAACGCGCAGGATATGTCCGGGTGATTGTTGATGGTGTAATGCATGATATTAGTGATGATATTGAGCTTGAAAAAAATAAGCGTCATTCAATTGATATTGTGGTAGACCGTTTAGTCGTTAAGGAAAGTATCCGTTCACGCTTATTCGATTCAGTTGAAGCTGCTCTTCGTTTGTCTGATGGTTACATGAATGTTGATGTCATTGGACAAGAAATGCTCAATTTTTCTGAATATTATGCTTGTCCTAAGTGTGGTTTTACTGTTGGAGAAATGGAACCACGTCTATTTTCATTTAATGCACCATTTGGAGCTTGTCCTGATTGTGATGGACTGGGAATGAAACTTTCAGTAGATGAAGATCTGGTTATTCCGGATAAAAGTAAGACTTTGGCTGAAGGTGCAATTGCCCCATGGAGTAATTCGAAGTATTATACAGGGATGCTTGAACAAGCTTGTGAAGCTTTGGTTATTCCAATGGATAAACCATTTAGTAAATTAACTAAAAAGCAAAGAGAAACTATCTTACATGGTTCTAAAAAGGCCGTTAAATTTCATTTAACTGGAGATTTTGGAGTAAATGATACCACGCAACCTTTTGAAGGTGTCATGGAAAATATTAATCGTCGTTATCATCATCCTATGTCTAAGTTTATGAGGGATGCAATGGGTAAGTACATGACTGAACTTACTTGTTCTACTTGTCAGGGTAAACGTTTAAATGAAAAAGCTTTGGCAGTTAAGGTGGGCGATAAAGATATTGCAGAGGCTTCAGAATTATCAATTAATAAGGCTTTGAACTTCTTTACTGATCTTAAATTTAATGAACAAAAATCTACAATTGCTAAACCAATCTTAAAAGAAGTTAGGGATAGATTAACTTTTTTGGATAGTGTGGGATTAGACTACTTAACTCTTTCTCGTTCAGCCAATACCTTGTCAGGAGGAGAAGCGCAAAGAATTCGTTTAGCTACTCAAATTGGCTCAAACTTATCAGGAGTTATGTATGTTTTGGATGAACCTTCAATTGGACTCCATCAACGTGACAATGATCGTTTGATTGCTTCTTTAAAGCGTATGCGTGATTTGGGGAACTCTTTAATCGTGGTAGAACATGACGATGAAACTATGCGTCAAGCTGATTACTTGATTGATATGGGACCTGGCGCTGGAAGTTATGGTGGAAAAGTTATGGCTGCTGGGACTCCAGAAGAAGTAGAAAAAGATCCTAACTCTTTAACGGGGCAATATTTATCTGGTAAAAAATTTGTTCCTGTTCCTTTAAAACGTAGGGCTGGTAATAAAAAATTTATTACTATCAAAGGTGCTTCAGAAAATAATTTAAAAGATATTGATGTAAAATTCCCACTAGGTAAATTAATTGTGGTAACTGGAGTTTCTGGTTCTGGAAAATCTACTTTAGTGAATACTATTTTAAAAAGAGCACTTGCTCAAAAGCTCAATAATAATTCTGAAAAACCTGGTAAATACAAATCTATTACTGGTTATAAAAATATCGAAAAAATTATTGATATTGATCAAAGTCCCATTGGACGAACTCCAAGAAGTAATCCTGCTACTTATACAAGTGTGTTTGATGATATTCGGACCCTCTTTGCACAAACTAATGAAGCTAAAATGCGTGGCTATACTAAGGCGAGATTTTCATTTAATGTCAAGGGCGGCCGTTGTGAAGCTTGTCACGGTGACGGAATCATTAAGATTGAAATGAACTTTTTGCCGGATGTCTATGTCCCTTGTGAGGTGTGTCATGGAACTCGTTATAATTCTGAAACTTTAGAAGTAACTTATCGCGAAAAAAACATTGCGGAAGTTTTAGATATGACAATTAACGAAGCTACTAAGTTCTTCCAAAACATTCCTAAGATTGCCCGTAAACTCCAAACGATTGTTGATGTGGGATTAGGATATGTAAAACTGGGCCAATCTGCCACAACCTTATCTGGTGGTGAAGCTCAAAGAATGAAGCTTGCTGCAGAATTGCAAAAGTTATCTACTGGTAAGAATTTCTACATTTTAGATGAACCAACCACAGGTCTTCATACTGATGATATTAAGCGTTTAATGGAAGTTTTACAGAGACTGGTTGATGAAGGAAATACAGTTTTAATTATTGAACATAATCTTGATGTAATTAAATCTGCTGACTGGTTAATTGATTTGGGACCAGAAGGAGGCGATGGAGGTGGTACCATTGTCACAACAGGTACTCCCGAAGAAGTAGCTGAAGTAAAGGAAAGTTATACAGGCCAATATCTGAAACCTGTTCTTGAACGTGATACTAAGCTCACTAAAGAGGCACTTGACAAAAATGATTAATTGTCAAGTATTACATTATTAATTAATAAGTGTAAAATATGCTTCAAGGAGGAGAAAATTATGGATAATTTTTCTACATCATCAAGAAGCAACCATGGTTTTGATTGGGGCGCATTAATTGCAGGTGTCCTGATGGTCATTGCAGCTTTTCTATTAATTCGTCACCCTGGGAAAGGATTACATGCCTTTGTGTTAATCTTTGGTATTTTGTCTATTGTCCAAGGGTTTGTATGGCTAGCTGGATATTCACGTTTCCGCAACTTCTTTTCACGTAGTTGGGTAACTTTGATTTCTGGTATTTTAGATATTATCGTAGGTGTTTTGTTCTTATGCTCCTATGATATCGGTGGTTTAACAATTGCCTACTTATTTGCAATTTGGTTCTTTGTCGACTCAGTGGTAGGAATTGTATTTTCATGGCACTTAAAAGATTTTTCAACTGGCTACTTTATCTTTAGCTTGATTATGAATATCTTGAGTTTGATTATTGCTGTATTTTTGATCTTTAATCCATTAATCGCAGCTTTGAGTTTAGTATGGTTAGTCGCATTTTGGTTGTTAGTATTCGGAATCAACGAAATTGTAACAGCCTGGATGCACAGATAAAATTTTAAGAAGTCGTAAGACTTCTTTTTTTATTATGAAAAAAGAAACACCCGGTATGTTATAATGCAAGGGTAGGGGAGGACAGCACAATGGCTGAAGAAAAGAAGCAATTACTAATTGTAACTGGAATGAGTGGTGCAGGGAAAACTGTAACTGCTCATGCCTTAGAAGATATGGGGTATTTTGTAGTTGATAATTTACCTCCAACTCTTTTAAGTAGTTTTTGGGATTTAATGATTAATTCCAATGATTTTCAAAAAGTGGCAGTTGTAATTGATTTAAGAGTAAAAAATTTTTATACCGATTTACTTGATGAAGTAAATTCACTTGAAGATAACGGAAAAGTTCAAGCAACTATTTTATTTTTAGAAGCCTCTAATGATACTTTAGTTGCGCGTTATAAGGAGACTAGACGGTTACCACCCCTTGCAAATAGTGGCCGTCTTCTTGATGGGATTTTGGAGGAACGTCGAATTCTCACCCCAATCAAGAATCGTTCTAACTATATAATTGATACTTCTAAGTTGTCGACAAAGCAATTAAAAGAAAAGTTGTTAAGTACCTTTAGTGACAGCAAAAGACAGCCTTTTTCAATTGAAGTTATGTCATTTGGCTTTAAGTATGGGATGCCAATTGATGCTGATATTGTAATGGACGTACGATTCTTACCTAATCCATTTTATATCCCTGAACTGAGACCTTTTACTGGACTTGATAAGCGGGTATTTGATTACGTCATGAGCAAAGAAGAAACGCAAGTATTTTATCAAAAATTATTGGATTTATTAAAGACGGCAATTCCTGGATACATTGAAGAAGGGAAGGAAAAGCTTACAATTGCAATTGGGTGTACTGGGGGGCAACACCGTAGTGTATCAATTGCACAGCAGTTAGCACGTGATCTTTCTAAAAAGTATCCGGTTGATATTACCCACCGCGAGGTTAGCCGTTACAGTAGAAAGTAGGTGAAGATGTTTGTCATACGCAGAAACTAAAATAGTTCGAGTAATAAAAGGCAGACGTCCCAAAGTAGTAGTTATTGGAGGCGGTACGGGTTTACCGGTAATTTTAAATGCTTTAAAAAAGCGCAATGCAGAAATTACTGCAATCGTCACTGTTTCTGATGATGGTGGTTCCTCTGGAACGATTCGTAATTTTATCAATGTTGTTCCACCGGGTGATATTAGAAATGTGTTGGTATCATTAAGCGATATTTCCCAAGAAAAGAAAAATATTTTCCAATATCGCTTTGATTCTTCTGATTCATTTTTCTCAGGTCATGCAATTGGAAATTTAATTATTGCGGCTCTAAATGAAATGCATGGAAATATTTTTGATGCAGTTCAATCACTTTCAAAAATGATGCGAGTGGATGGCCATATTTTTCCTGCTTCTAATGAACCTTTGACTTTAAATGCGGAATTTGTTGATGGGACAACTGAAGTTGGTGAAACTGAAATCACTTCTAAAGATAAACGCATTAAACGAGTGTGGGTAACTGATACTGATTCAAATGAAGAACCTAAGGCTGTTTTGCCAGTTTTAGCAGCGATTATGCAAGCTGATGCAGTAGTTTTGGGACCAGGAAGTTTATTTACTTCAATTTTACCTAATTTAATGATTTCTAATTTAGGAGAAGCAGTTCGAGAAACTAGTGCTGAGGTTATTTATATTTGTAATATTATGACTCAACGTGGTGAAACGGATCATTTTAATGACGCTGATCATGTTAAAGTAATTAATGATCATCTTGGTGGTCATTATATCAATACTGCTTTGGTAAATGGTGCCAAAATTGATATGAGCAAGTTCCATCCAGAAGATTATGATGAGTATTTGGAACCAGTGGGGAATGATTTTGCAGGATTAAGAGAACAAGAATGCCGAGTAATCACTGATGATTTTATTGATCAACGTCATGGCTTAGTTTTTCATGATGGAGAAAAAGTAGCTAAGGAAATCATTAATTTGGCATTTGAAGCGATGTCAAGGAGAAGAATGGCTGATAATAATGGTTAGTTATGCAAGTGATGTCAAAAAAGAATTAACTTCTTTGCCGGTTCACCCCGAGCATGCAAAAGCAGAATTGGCCGCTTTTTTGCGTATGAATGGGGTATTAAACTTACATGATCATCAATTTAGTTTAGATATTACTACAGAAAATCCTGCAATTGCTCGGCGTATTTTTTCTTTAATTAAAATTGCTTATGGAATTGAACCTTTGTTAATTGTTTCCAAGAAGATGAAATTGAAGAAAAATAATCAATATTTGGTTCGTTTGCAACGAAATGTAAAAGAGATTTTGGAAAATCTTCAAATTTGGGATGATGAAAAAGGCTTGATTACACGAATCCCTGCACGTATTATGAAGTCACGTGAAGGAGCAATGTCTTATTTAAGAGGGGCCTTTTTGGCAGGAGGGAGCGTTAATAATCCTGAAACAAGTCGCTACCACTTAGAAATTTATTCAACTTATGAAGATCATAATTTGGATTTAGCGAAGTTGATGAATCAGTATTTTTACTTGAATGCTAAAACAACTAAGCGGAGACGAGGCTATATTACTTATTTGAAAGAAGCAGAAAAAATTGGTGATTTCTTGCATATTATTGGTGCTTTAAATGCCATGCTTTCTTTTGAAGATTTACGAATTATGCGGGATATGCGGAATTCAGTAAATCGTTTGGTTAATTGTGATACTGCCAATATGAAAAAAACAGCCACCGCGGCTGCTAAACAAGTTGAAGATATTCAATTAATTGATGAAAAGAATGGTTTAGATAGTTTGCCTGATAAATTGCAAAGTTTAGCTCGTTTTCGGTTAAATCATCCGGAGCTTTCGTTAAAGGAAGTTGCTGAACAAATTCCAGATGGTCCAATTTCAAAATCAGGTGTGAATCATCGTTTTAAAAAATTACGTGAGTTAGCAGATGGTTTAAGGGCATAAAAAAATAGAGTTCCGTGGAACTCTATTTTTTATATTATTTGAAATTACTTCTTTTTGTTAACCATAATTTCATCGATTAAACCGTATTCCTTAGCTTCTTCAGCAGTAAGGTAGTTATCACGTTCAGTATCCTTTTGGATCTTTTCCAAAGGTTGACCGGTAGTTTCGTGTAAGATTTGATTAATCTTCTTACGGCTCTTCAAAATTTCTTCAGCCGCAATTTGAATATCGGTTTGTTGACCTTGAGCACCACCTAAAGGTTGGTGAATTAAAACAGTTGAGTTAGGAAGTGCGAAACGCTTACCCTTAGTACCACTGGTCAAAAGAATAGATGCCATTGAAGCAGCCATACCAATTGCAATAGTAGAAACGTCTGATTTAATAAAGTTCATAGTATCCATAATTGCAAGACCAGAAGTAATTACTCCACCTGGTGAGTTAATGTAAAGAGAAATGTCTTTAGTATTGTCTTGTGCATCAAGGAATAATAATTGAGCGATGATTGAGTTAGCCATTTGGTCGTTGATTTCACCGCTAAGCATGATAATTCTGTCTTTTAATAAACGTGAGTAAATATCGTAGGCACGTTCGCCACGAGCAGTTTGTTCAATAACTGTAGGTACAAGCATATATTTGCCTCCTATAAAAATTATTAGCACTCTCATGAGTACAGTGCTAATTAAATCACTTACTTTTAATTATGTCAATAGATGAGCATCAGATGCTAAAAATTAATTAAATTGTATTGATTTTGTATTTTTCTATTACTATGGTTCATATTACAATAGAAGTAGTGAATTATTATTTCGGAGGGAATTTTTTTGAATTATTCAAAGAAAGTTTTGACATGTGCGTCTGCTTTAGTGATCAGTTTAGGAATTTTTGCTGGTTATTCTACAACTACATTTGCAGCAAGTACTAGTCAAAACACAAGTACAAAGAAAACTGACTCAAGTGCCAAAAGTGATATAGATTCTTCAAGCAAAAAGGATTTAGCTACCAAAGATGATAGTGAAGCGGGTAATGTAACTGATAAAAAGAAAGAGCCTGCGCAAACTACTACTAGTTACGATATTATGACTAAAGTAGCTGGAGCTAAGAATTACAAGGTCTGGAAGAGTGTTTCAAACGGTAAGGTTCATACTAAGGTTGCTGACGGACAAAACTTCCGTTATAGTCATATCCAATCAAATCAAAGTATTAAGACTAAGAAGTATACTTATTGGTTGATTTATGTTGATGGTCGACGTGTAGGTTGGGTTAACCAAAACTACTTCGCTAGAAATACAATCGAAACTCCAAAGACCGTTTCTTTGGTAAGAAATGATAATTATACTTTTGATCCTAAAGATGCAATCAGTTATGCGACTGATTCAACTGGTACAGTCGTAGACAACCAAGAAGTGAATGTTTCTAAGTCTACGATTAATTGTGGTACGCCAAAGACTTATAAGGTAAAGTACACTTATGGTTCAGGTAGTTCAACTGTAGCTATTACAGTAAGAAAGAGTACTAAAGAAGGATACGGGGATGCCGATAGCGTTTCAGCTAAAAAGGGTACTAATGATTTTCAATCATGGGATTCTCACTACGGTGCCTCAATCAACTATATCAGTCCTAAAGAATTCCAACCAGAAACTGCAAAGCATACTTTTTCTAGTGGGGATCTTTCTTTGACTACTCGTTTATATCAACCAGTTTTATTAAGTATTAAAACTGGTTCTGATGATGGAAATATCAATCGTGTAGGTCATATTCCAGAAGGTGTAACGGTTTCAAACAACTGGGCTTATACTAGTTTACTCAGCCACACTAATTTGATGAATGGCCATATTGTTGGTTATGATTTAAGTAAGTTGAAGAGTCCTTATAATCCTCAACACTTGAATGAAATGAGTCAAGATAAATTTAATAAGTATGTTCAAAACATTAAAGTAAGTCCTTATATTCCAATTGGTCACGGACAAGCTTTAGGTTCCACTGACAAGTATATTTATGCTTTAGTTAACGACCACACTATGCACCAAACTACTGATTCTGAAGAATTAGTTCAAATCCGTAAGAGTGATATGTGTATCAATAAGATTTGGACTGTTAAGACTTGGAATAAGGGTAATGCAGAAGATTCACGTTACTACCAAAACGCAGTGGTAGTTGATGATCATACTATGTACGGTCTTTACCATGATACTGAAAAACATCGTTATGAATACTGGAAATTATCACGGACTGGTGATAATTGGTACTCACAATTAGTTGGAGTAACTGATGGTGACTTCGTAAATAATGGTGCACCGGTTCAAGGATTTACGTATGATTCACAGAACAATAACTTCTATATTTCCTTCAATGACTTAATCTTTAAGGTCGCTTACGATGGAACTCTTAAGCAATCCTATCAATTCAAGAGTGGTCGTGAGGTAGAAGGTATTTCAATTAGTGATAACAAGTTATATGTAAACTTAGCTCAAAGAGCAGAATTACTAGTTGGCGATCTGAAATAAAATAGGCCATCTAAATAAAGGGTAGATAGAAACATGAAGATGTTTTTATCTACCTTTTTTATTTTTGACGTAGAACAACTCAATTGCTTTTACTTGCTTTTTATATTTTTAGCTTCTAATCTAAAAGGTGAATATATAATTATTATCTTAACTTGCAAGTTATTATATAAATAGTTATTTATTGTATTAATTTTTTATTTTTATAGATTAACTTTCAGTAAGTTTGTTTTGGAAGAAGTGAGTATTTGCATGGGAGAAGAAAAAACTAACGGGGAAAAGACCTATATCTCCGTACTTGCCTTAACAATGATGAACGTTTCCATTGTTGCAGGACTAGCAAATGATGTTCAACAGTCATTTTATGGGCTTGCCTCAGTAACCTACTTCGCAATTGGCGCCATTTGTTTCTTTATCCCAACAGCTCTAGTTGCTGCGGAATTAGGTTCAGGTTGGAGTAATCGTGGAGGAATTTTCCGTTGGGTTGGTGAAGGATTAGGTAAAGGCTGGGGATTAACATGTTTACTCATCCTGTGGTTTCAATTGATTCTGAACTTTGGGATGGGAATGCCTAGTTTTACTGCAACAATAATGTTTTATACACCCAACTATGATGCAGCTGTTAAGTTTGCGCAAGCACCCCAGCATGAATTACTGATTATGACTGGTTGGATTATTTTGTATTGGATTCTTACATATCTTTCGACTAAAGGTGTTAAAGCTTTCTCTAATATCGCTAAATACGGAGTTATTATCGGAAGTTTGATCCCTTTGGCAGTTATGATTATTTTGGCTATTGTTTGGGTAGCTCAAGGCCACCAACCAGTTATTCCAATGACATTTAAAGGATTAGTTCCAAAATGGAATGGAATGAGTACTCTAGCCTTAGCTGCGGGAGTGTTTTTCTCATATACGGGTATTGATATGAATGCTGCTCATATCAAACAATTAAAACATCCAGAAAAAGATTTTACTAAAGCAATGTTTATTTCGATTATTCTTGCTTTCTTGATCTTTGTTGTTGGTACGGTAATTATTGCGATGATTATTCCAGAAAAGCAAATCAATGTTTTATATACCCTTTATTCTGTATTTCGGGTTTTAGGCTCTACAATCGGGATGCCCTGGTTGTATATGATTCTTGTTTGGGCATTACTTTTCAATACGATTGCTATGGTTGTTACTAATATGGCAGGTCCATCATTTATGCTAGGACAAGTTGGAGGCAGTGGCTTTTTGCCACACTGGTTCCAGCAAAATAATAAACATAATATGCCAGCTCATTTAATGTATACCCAAATCGCCGGTATGACTATCGTTGCCTATTTAGTTAAATTGATTCCTAATGTTGAAGGCTTTGTAATTTTATTAACTCAAACAATTACTGTTTTATACATGATTTACTATATCTTGATGTTTACTGCTTTTTTGCGCTTGCGTTATGACCAACCTAACCGTCCTCGTTCATTTAGAGTTCCAGGAGGAAAAGTGGGGGCATGGATTGTTGCAGGATTAGGGTTGGTTTCTTCAGCTTTTGCAATTGTTCTTGCCATTTATCCTCCAGCACAGGTTAAGTCCGAAGTAGGATCACCTATAATTTATATTTCAGTTATTCTAGCTTTAGTGGCTGTAGTTCTGGTTATTTGCTTTAGCGTATATCAGCTTTCAAAGAAGCATCCTAATTGGGTAAATCCTCATAACAAGTTTGCCCCGTTTACTTGGGAAATCGAAGGGCTTAAAAAGCCAGGAAAAGTTTTGTCAAACGTTCCTACCACCGTTATGTCTAAAGATCAAAACCCTATGGGGATGCCAATTAAGCGTCCTTATAAGCCAGATCAACAGGTTTCTAATAATATTGTCAAGGAAGATGAAAATAACGAAATTTCAACTAGTAAAAATTGAATAAATACGTGATTTTAGGGAAAAGAGATTACTATGGTACAAATTGATAATAAGAATTTAAAACAAATTAGATCAGAGTTTTTAGATACATCAAAGTATCGTAACACTCAAAATGCTGTAATGAAAAATGGTATTAAGAAGTCAATTACAAATCAAAGCGAAATAAATTCACATCCATTCATATTTTCAATTGATATTGATTCAAATAAAGTTATGAATCAAAAGAAATCTGGGCGTTGTTGGGACTTCTCAGGTTTAAATTTTATTCGTTACCATATTGAAAAAGATCACCATATTAAAGATATGGAGTTATCGCCTAGCTATATTTATTTTTATGACAAGCTTGAAAAGGGTAATTATTTTTACCAAAACATTATTGATACAGCTGATCAGCCACTGTCTGATCGTTTAGTAAACTGGTTACTTACTACCCCTCAACAAGACGGCGGCGATTGGCAATTACTTGTTGATTTAATCGAAAAATACGGGATTGTGCCAATGCAAGCTATGCCAGAAGATGCAGTCAGTGCTAACTCTCAAGAATTGAATCGAATGTATGATAGAAAATTGCAAAAAGATGCTTTGAAGCTACGTGATTTGGTTAATAGTGATGCATCTGACGAAAAGATAAAGAGTGTGCTTCATCAAATGAACGCAGAAAACTATCGTATTTTAGCCATTTCTTTAGGTACACCTCCAGAAAAATTTACTTATGAATATCGTGATGAAAATGATGAATATCATACTACTGGTCAAGTTACTCCATTGGAATTCTTTAAGAAGTTTGTGAATATTAACTTTAATGACTATGTTGAACTAATGAATTTGCCGGGAGATAAATATCCATATAATACGCCATTTGCTGTTGAAATCTCTGGAAATATGGTTGATGGACAACCAAGTCGTTACTTCAACGTTTCAATGAAGGATATGGAAAAGACTGCAATTGAACAATTGAAAGATGATGAACCTGTATGGTTTGGCTGTGATGTTCTTCAAGAATGGGCACCACAAGCTGGAGTTTTAACTGAAAAGGTCTTTGACTGGGATCGTTCATTTGGGATTAAGTTAGGTACTGATAAGACCAAGAGATTTGAATACCGTGAAAGTTTACCAACACACGCAATGCTTATTTCTGGAGTTGATATGCGTGATGATGAGCCGGTTAGATGGAAGATTCAAAACTCTTGGGGTTCAAAAGTTGGTCACAAAGGGTACTTCATTATGGGCAACGATTGGATGGAACAATATACCTATGAAACTGTTGTTAATAAGAAGTACTTAACTAAAAAGCAACTTGCAGATTATCAAAAAGAACCAGTAATGCTTCCATATTGGAATGCAATGAACCCAATTTAAAGAAGGCAATATTATGACGTTAACGGATACGCAAAGTAAAATTGTCGCAAAAGCTACTAAAAAAGATATTAATGGTTGGCATTATTTATCCGTTCAAGGTGATCCGTATGAAATTGGCTTTCAACATGGTTATCTTTTAACTAATGAGTTTAGGGATGCAGTTCGCGTTTACACTCATATGACGCTTGAGTTATATGGAATGGATTATTCTTTCTTTGCTAATCAAGCAGTTAAAATGCATAAGGATAGAATTCCCGAAGAATATTTGGAAGAAATGCAAGGGATGGCTGATGGTTTTACTGCCAACGGTTTGAAAACTAGTGTTAATGATATTCTCGGCTGGAATGATTGGATGGAATTAACTGGTTATTGGTGGCCCCAAGTTGCAGCTAATTATTCTAATAATCCTCCTCAAGGACCGCGTGGATCTCATTGCTCTGCATTTGTTGCTACAGGATCTGCTACCAAAGATGGTAAACCCGTAATTGCTCATGAAAGTTTTGATGATTTTTGGAGTGGTCAATACTTTAACGTTTGTGAAGAAGTTCATCCAACTAATGGCCATGCATTTAAAATGCAAACTGTTCCTGGTTATATCGATTCGATGACCGACTTCTATGTTACTGATGCTGGTCTTGGTATTACTGAAACAACAATCGCTGGTTTTGTTGGCTATGATGTAAAAGGGATGCCTGAATTTATTCGTGCACGCAAGGCTACCCAATATGCAAATAATATTGATCAATGGGTAAAATTGGTTAATGAAGGTAATAATGGTGGCTATGCCAATATTTGGCTTCTTTGTGATACTAATACTGATGAGATTGCCCGTTTTGAACAAGGATTAAAGCATCAAGAGTTGCTAAAGTCAACTGATGGATTCTATTATGGTTGTAACGCTTGTCACAATCCAAGGATTCGAAATCTTGAATGTGTTGATAATGGCTATAACGATACTCGCCAACAAACTGGAGCCCGTAGAGCACGCTTTGAAAAATTATTACCAGAAGTATCTGGGACTATTGATGATGAGGTGGCCAAAAGGATCTTAGCAGATAAGTATGATCTATATTTGGGCTATCAATGTGCTTCTTCACGTGATATTTGTGCTCACTATGATGTTGACCCTCAATACTATGCTGACGATCCTCACGGCGTTTGGAATGTACCTTTCTTCCCAGGTGGCTCATGTGATGGAAAATGTGCAGATGCAGCCGATATTCAAAACTTAAATATGTGGGGAATTTTTGGCAGAGCTGATGGCGAACCGTTCGATGCAAAAAGTTTTATGAAGCAACATCCGGAATGGAATTGGCAAAAAGGTTATCTATATGATAGACCAAGTCAACCTTGGACATTATTTAGTTAAACAATAAAAATAGTGCTAGATAGCTTTTTAGCACTATTTTTTTGTCTTTTTTTGACATTTGGGACAAAGACCGAAAATTTCTAAATGGCTGGCACTAGTGGTAAAACCGGTTTGTTCCTCCGCATTTTTTCGCATTTGATCTTCAATTTTATCAAAATTAGGATAGAAAACGTCGGCAATTTTACCACAATTTTTACAAATGATGTGAAAGTGAGGCTTAACGAAAAAATCATAGTGAGTTGAATTATCCCCATTTTTGATTTCCATAATAATCCCTACCTTAACCAATGTATTTAAAGTATTGTAAATAGTAGCCTTATTTATCAAGCCCACTGATTTTTGTGCTTGATAAATAGTTTCAACGGTTGGATGGTTATGATGAGACATTAAATAGGTTAAAATCTGTAATCTAGGTTTGGTAACTTTAAGATTGTGTTCGTGTAAAAGTTTATGTGCTTGATCTTCTAATGTTGCTTTCAAAAAATCCCCTCCATTATGTTTTTGCTAAAACCAGTGTATCATGCGCAAACAAAAAACACCCTTAAAAAGGATGTTTATTTGTAATTATTCTAATCTAAAATTGCCGCATCTTCATGCTTTTTAATAGCTGGTAGAATAAGGCCAAGTGCGACCAAAATGATTGGAGTGATAATATTTAAGAATAGGGTAAATGAATCTGGTGAGTAAATTCCAAATATACAACAAGCAGCCGTGATTCCGAAACACCATACACCGGCGGTATAAGCAAGCGGTTGAGATTTGGTCATTTGATAGCTCGTCTCAAATTTTGCTTGTTGTTTTCTTAATGCAATATAGGCTGCAAATACCCACAAATAACGCATAGGCATTGTGGTCGAGTTTAATTTAACCAATTGAGCCATAACTGATTGAGCATCGGGAAGTAATGCTTGAGCGGCAATTAAACTTCCTGAAAGAATTACGACCATCCAGATACCATTAATATAAGCACCATGTTTATTAATCTTTAGCAATTTCTTAGGGATGAATTCTTTAGCTTGTTTACTACCAAGCAACATTCTTAGTGGGGCGTCGATACTAATAACTAAAGTTGAAAATTGGCCAATTACATTACACCAAGAGTAGATGTACATGAATAAACCACCCACATGATAATATTCACCTAATCTTTGAAAGGCCATGTAAGGTCCGTTAGAAATATATTCATTAAGGTTTTTATTGACGACTTGTGGATCAAACATTAAAGCCATTGCAAAAGTACCAAGGATAGCAGAAATCATAACCATAATAGCTAATGCCATCATTGCCTTAGGAAAGTTTTTAGAAGGATCCTTAACTTTATTTACATATGGGGAGATCTTTTCACAGCCACCAACTGCAAATACTAAGATTGAAAGAGAGGTTAAGTATTTTATATTAAAGGTTGGCATTAAGCTCTTCCAATTAAAGTTAATGGAATAATAATTGGCATGAGGATTAATAGCAGGAGCTGCAAACATCATAATGATGAATAAAATTGACATAATGAACATTGAAGTCCCCGCTACGGTAGCTAATCCTTTTAAAACTTGAATTCCGCGACTTGTAACCCAGCAGAAGAATAGAAAAACAACTAAAGTTGCAAATTGAGTCCAAGCAGTTGGTAAGCTATCATACCAAAGTGTATTCCCAAAAATTCCCCAGGCCATGGCTCGGAGTCCACCAGTTCCTTTACTAGAAATATATACAATATGGCAGGCCCAGTAAGTCCAACCTGCATAATAAGCCCATTTTGCACCCATTGTAGCCTCTACCCATGAGGAGACACCACCTTCAGCATTTTTAAAAGTAGCACCCAATTCTCCTACCATTAAGGCATAAGGAACAAAGTAGAGCAAGAACATAATAATCCAACTAAAGATGACTTTTGTTCCATCAAAGTAGACAAATCCATTAACAACATTTCCAAATCCCCATACAGTAGAAAAGGCCATCATTGCTAATGTCGTCCACATCATCTTTTTAGGATTGCTTTGAGATTCAACCATATTTTTCTCCTTTATTTAAATAATATGTGAACCCTTTCATTATATAACAAGTTAACAAATAAAAGTGACAAACTAATAAAACTATAACTATTATTTGTATACTAAAAACATGTTGAATTTTGTATTCTACTTGGTATACTATTTTTGGTTTTTATCGATATTTGATAATTTGGAGGAAAAGAATGAAAAAGTCATTTAAGATTACTGCAGCTTTAAGTGCAATTTTAGCTAGCGGAATCTTGGCAGTTAATGCCACTCAAAATCATGTTGAAGCAAAAAGTTACAGTAAGGCTGTGACTAAGATTGCTGGAACTAAGAACTATGCAATTTATCATCGAGTTTCAAGTAAAGGACCATCTGGTAAATTTACTTCTACTAAGTACTTTAAGCATGGTCAAATTCAATCTAAGCAATATGTTTCAACTAAAATCTAAGCAATATGTTTCAACTAAAAAGGGTAATTACTGGAACATTATTGTAGATGGACGTGAAGTTGGTTGGGTTAGCCAAAACTTCTTTGCTAGAAACAAGATTTCTGTAGCCAAAGAAGTTTCATTGATTAAGAATTCTGATTATGGCTTTCCAACAAGGGATGCAATTAATTATGTAACTGATGGTCAAGGTACTGCCGTTGATCCAGACAAGGTTAGTGTTTCAAAAACTTACGTAAGTACTCAACCTTCAACTGTAAATTACAGCTATGGTAAAGCTAAGGCTTCAGTTAATATTAGTGTCCGCGATAATGCTGATTCAGAAATGGGTGAAGTAACCAAGCAGCCTCAAAAAGGATTTAAGACCACTACTACTTGGAACGGTGGATCAAAAGGTTCTTCTAGAAACTGGAATGCAGCTCATCATTACACTTCAGAAACTAGCAGTAACACTTTCTCAAGCAATGGGTTAACTCTTCGCACTAGATTGTTCCAACCACGCTTCTTAAGTCTTGGTTATGGTCAAGCTGGCGACAAGATGGGGTTATTCCAGAAGGGATGACTGTAAATGGAAATGACTTTGTAACCTCACTTTATTCTAGTGATAGTGATCAACATGGACATTTGGCACTTTACAACTTAGGTGCAATCAAGAGTAAGTATGCGGCTCAAAATTTAACTACTATGAATTGGAGTACCTTTAAATCATATGCCAACAACATTAAGGTGAGTCCATACATCAAGTTAGGTCATGGCCAATCTCTTGGTTCATCCAGCAACTACATCTATGTACTTGCCAATGATAATAAGTACAATAATGGTCCAAAGTCTGAAGAAGTTATGCAAATCCGTAAGAGTGATATGCAAATTAATAAAATTTGGACAATTAGAGTAGCTGAAAATCGCTATATCCATAATGCAACCTTTGTGGGTGATAACACTATGTACGCACTCTTCCATAATGGTGGTTACGATCGCTATGAATACTGGAAGTTGACTAGAGATGGTGATAATTGGAAGGCAACTGAAGTTGGAGCAACTAATGGGAGCTTTATTTCAAATTCACCAGTTCAAGGTTTTGCATATGGAAATGATCACTTCTTTATCGGCTTTAATGACAACATTTTCCAAGTAGCTAAAAATGGCGCAGCGCAAAAGCACTACCGCTTCAATACTAAGCGTGAAATTGAAGGTTTATCAGCTACTAATTCAAAACTTTACGTTCAATTTGCTCAACGTGCAGAATTAACTGAAGGCAAATTCTAAAAAGACGATCGATTATTAAAAAGCATCCATTCATTTGGATAGCTTTTTTTATTGAGAAAATTACCGTTGAAAACACGGGATTTTAATCCCGTGATGAAAACGGCTCTTTTCATCGTTTTCTTTTTAAAGTCTATGTTTCCTTCTTTTCCTTTGCTATAATTTTTAAAGAAGGGAGGGAACAAATGTGCTAACTGGAATAAAATTAAGACTCTATCCTAATCAAACTCAGATTGGCCAGCTTTGGCAAATGTTTGGCAATGACCGCTTTGTCTGGAACAGAATGCTCGATATGATGAACGAGCGCTATAAAAATAATAAAGATTTGCCTTTCTTAACCAAGTTTAAGCTTAACTATCTGCTTAAGCCCTTAAAGA
>CAOOYH010000003.1 GCA_948500755.1 uncultured Lactobacillus sp.
TCAAAAGCGACTTTATTAATATACCTGATTTATTCTTTTTTGGCAAGTACTTTTTGATAAAAAAATAAAGCCTTAACAGCAAACTCTTTGCTATCAAGGCTTCATACGAATATTTTTTATTAAATTAAACTAGGTTGTTTAGTGATCTTCTTCATACCATTCATGTAAGGAACTAAAACTTCAGGTACAGTAACACTACCATCTTCATTTTGATAATTTTCTAAAATAGCGGCAACAGTTCTACCTACAGCAAGTCCTGAACCATTTAAAGTATGAACCAAATGAAGCTTGCCATCTTCTCCACGGTATCTAATTTGGGCGCGACGAGCTTGGAAATCAGTACAGTTTGAACAACTTGAAATTTCACGATACTTATCTTGATATGGCATCCAAACTTCAAGATCATAAGTCTTGGCACTAGTAAAGCTTGCATCCCCCGTTGAAAGAGCAACTACATGGTATGGCAAACCAAGCTTTTGAAGAAGATGTTCAGCATTGTGGGTCAACTTTTCAAGTTCATCCCAAGATTCATCTGGCTTACAAATCTTAACCATTTCAACTTTTCTAAATTCGTGCATTCTAATTAAACCGCGCGTATCACGGCCAGCTGAACCTGCTTCACTTCTAAAGGCTGGAGACATTGCAGTAACGTTAATTGGAAGCTTATCTTCATGAATAATTTCATCACGGAAGTAGTTAACAAGTGGAACTTCGGCAGTTGGAATAAGCGTCAAGTCACGTGGCTTGTCTGGATCATCGTTATCTACAATAGTGTATACGTCTTCGCGGAATTTAGGGAATTGGCCCGTTCCTTGCATTGAAGCGTCATTTACAAGGTAAGGTGGAATAATTTCTGTATATCCTTCTTTGGTGTTTTCATCTAAGAAGAAGTTAAATACAGCGCGTTCTAAAAGCGCACCAGCTCCCTTATAGTAAACAAAACGAGCACCAGAAACTTTAGCACCGCGGTCCCAATCAAGAATATCTAAGTCAGTACCAAGATCCCAATGAGCTTTTGGTTTGAAATCAAATTTAGTAGGTTCTTCCCACTTACGAACTTCTTCGTTATAGCTTTCATCAGGACCAATTGGATCAGAATCAGCTGGGAAGTTTGGTAAACGAAGCAAGATATATTCTTGCTTTTCAGATAAATCTCTAATTTCATTATCGAGATCTTTAATCTTGTTACTTACTTCTTTCATTGATTTAATGGCATCGCTAGCGTCCTCTTTATTACGCTTTGCTTCACCAATCTTCTTTGAAACATTGTTACGTTCTGCTTTTAATTGTTCACTTTCATTTAAAGCTTCGCGACGTCTTGCATCAATTTGAATTAATTCATCCAATTCTTCTGGCTTAATTCCACGAGTTGCAAGCTTATCCTTAGCCCAATCAAGATTCTCACGAATTACTTTTATATCTAGCATTTATAAAAACCTCCATAAAAAAGAGCCGTCCATCCCTAAATTGGGACGAATCGGCTCTGTCACGACTTCGCGGTACCACCCATCTTCAGCCTAAACGGCTGCACTTCATTATAAGGCGAATAACGGCGCCAAGCCGTGCAACTATTAATTGCCCACATTTAGAAATCTGGAAACGACATCCGTTCGCTCACACCAACCGCGAACTCTCTGAAGTAGTCTTAGGATTTCGTGTTTTGTTCTATTTTAAGCCATTCTGTTTTTTTGAGCAAATAGTATTTTTCCTTATACGAAAAAAGATCGCTAATTTGGCTATAGTCGATTTCATAAATGTATTTAAAGCCTAGCTTTTTCAATAAATTTTGCGATTTGAGATTATTTTCAAAAGTTCCGGCCCAAATT
The DNA here is from genome assembly GCA_948500755.1 of uncultured Lactobacillus sp. Taxonomy (GTDB): domain Bacteria; phylum Bacillota; class Bacilli; order Lactobacillales; family Lactobacillaceae; genus Lactobacillus. Next base: position 1,827 of record CAOOYH010000003.1, read on the forward strand.
TCATTTTGATCTAAATTAATAAAAGCGTCTTTAACTACTAAATTAATAGCTTCGGTCATCAAACCTTTTTGGCGGTAATCTTTATCCATTAAAAAGCCTAATTCTTTAGTCTTAAGCAGCCCGCTTCTTTCATCCATCCCACGTTCATTTAATTCGATTAAGCCGACGACCTGATCGTTTTCTTTTAAACAAATCAAGTAACTATTTTTGCGCATGGTATATTGCTTGGCTACTTTTTTGGCTTCCGCTAAATTCTCGTAGCTACCAAAACCAGCACTATCATGATAACTTTGATCTTTACCCCATTTTAATAAAATTGGAGCATCGTTTTCAGATACATTTCGCAAATAAATTCGTTTTGATTCTAACATTACTTACCAACTAACTTAAGGAGCCAATTTGCCCCATATACTAATCCGATACTATAGGCCGCAATCGTCCATGGCTTACACAAAATAATAATCCAAAAATATGTCCAGAACTTCATTTCTGTTAGCCCCGCTAATAAACATAGAACGTCATCTGGGGCGGCAGGTGCCAAGATGCAAAGAGCAAAAAACCAGTTGAATTTCTTTTGATTTTTCGTCCACTTCATGTATTTATTCAAAGTTTCTTCTGAAACAATATGAAAGATAAAGGATCTCCCATAGTATCTTGCCAAGAAGAAGTTAATTATTGATCCAATACAAATCCCCACATAATTATAAATAAATCCAGCAACCGGTCCAAAGAAAACCACTCCTCCTAAAAGAGAAACCCCTCCTGGAATAATCGGAATTACTACCTGTACAATCTGAATTAAAACAAAGACAATTGGTCCAATTATTTGCTTATTTTGCAAATATGCCTTCATTTTTTCTTGATTGGTAAAAATCCCCAATCGATACCAATAAATCACCAACAATATAATTATGATTCCACAAATAATAGTGGCATAATTAATTAACTTTCGACTAGTTTTAGCTGATAAGTGCATTTAAATCATCCCCTAACTTAAATTAATTTTATCAAAATACTTATCCTGTACCCTAAATCTTAAATATATTTAATTATGTTTATCGAAAAGTCAATTTTTAGTTAATTCCATACTTTATAATATATAATATAAGCGACATATGAGTTTTTTAAAAAGGATGTGTTTATAAATGGTTGTAATAAAAAACAACATTACTTATGATTCAGAAAAGAAACTTAAGACAGACATCTACTATCCTAACGATACAACTTCAGCGACAAAAATTTTAATCTTTTGGCATGGTGGCGGTTGGTTCCGCGGAAGCAAAGACGATGCCAAAAAAGTTGGAATTAATCTTGCTAATGCTGGTTTTATGACCTTTATTCCAGATTATAGTCTTGCCCCTGAGCATGTTTTTCCTGAAGCTCATAATGACGCAGTCCATTTTGTGAAGTGGCTTTTAAATTCAAACTATACTGATAAAGATGATCAAAAAAACATTGTTCAAATCGGAGCCAGTGTTGGGGGAACGCTCGCACTTTATGTAGCGGGGAAATATGGCTTTCCTACCGTCACTTGGTCAGCGCCAGTTGAATTTTCAAAATGGATGAAAAACCACGAAAATGTTAAACCTTCATATGAAGGGGCTAAAGAGTTTGGTTTAACAGATTTGCATGACATAAATAATTCGTTCTATAAATATTTCACTCTAACTTATGCAGGAACTGCTGATCAAAAAGTCCTTAAAAAGTTAGATGCGGATTCTTATGATTATAGTCATTTAAAAGAACTCATGATGATTAATTCGGCTGATGAATTGAATCCTTTACCTAACGTTCTTAATTTCATTCAATTTTTAGCTGATCAAAATTTAGGTGTTGAATTACTCGTCATCAAGGGACATCGTCACGCTATGGCATATGCGAGCGATTATATTGATGAATCTCTTGATTTTTTGTATCAAACAATTAAGCGGCAGAAATAATTATGATTAACATTGATAAATTTATAAAAATAAGAAAATCAAAGAAAATTTCACAAAATGAACTGTCTCATGGAATTTGTACACAATCCACTTTAAGTAAATTCGAAAACAATGGTCAAGTACCTTCCTTTAAGATTTTAAAGCAATTGTGTGATCGAATGGGGATTGAAGTTGGCGATATTATTAGACAAAGTAGTGATAATCCTGCAACAAAAAACATGTTTGAAGCAGAATTTGCATTCATTACTTATGATTATAATAAGATCCGTGACTTACTTTCTAGCATTCACGAACAAGATTTAAAGCACGAACAAGATCGCCTTCATTTTGATTATTTGCGCGGGCTTTATGCGCTGGACGGCGAAAAAAACGACATGACTGCACTTTATTATTTCAACAATATCCTTTCCAACCGTGATATTGCCGATAATAATATTTATCGATTGCTTGCTTTAAATGGATGTAGTCAAATTTATGCCAGTGAAAATGATATGGCAAAGGCCCATCATTATTATGATCAGATTTTGAGCTACATTAAAGATATTGACATTGATGATGAATTAACTGCTTTACAAGTTTTGGCTATCTTATGTGATGCTGGTGAATTTTTCGGCAAACAAAAAGAATATAAGAAGTCTAACTCTCTTTTACGTTATGCTTATTCAATTGCCTCTGAGAAGCATACAGTTTACTTCTTAGCGCGTATTTTATTCCGCTGGGGACTAAATGATATTGAGCAAGGTAAAGGCCCGGATAAGGCATTACAGCACCTCTATGATGCCTGTGCATTTGCCCGCTTGAATAAGAATCATGTCATTTTAACTAAGGCGAAAAAATTAATTAAAGAACTCAATCAAAAAAACGTGGATTAATTCCACGTTTTTTCTTTAGATAATTTTGTATCCCACAACTGGATCAGCTGGGCAAGAATTGAAATCATAGCTTGCTAATTTTTCAAAACTGTTATTTCCATCAATGATAGTTGTTACACCTTGTGCAAGCATTAAATTCATTTCTTTTTCTTTATTTTCAATTTCAGTAAATGGGACTAAGATAACTGGCTTGTGAAGCGCACGGAAAAAGCCAATTTCAAAGGCACTTCCGTCATCAATATTGTCCATGTCATACAAGAAAACACCACAAGTAGCATTCACAATCCCATTTAAATCATTTTGGTAAGTTGCAACACGCCAAGTCATGCTGCGAACACCGCCAATTTCAGGATTCTTTTCTTCTGGATCTACGAAATTTTGGTCAAATGGAAAATGTACTTGCCAAACTGTAGGATTTTGAGCAAGTAATTTTCTTGCTTTAGTAACGCGTTCTCTTTGAACATCATTGTAAAATGGTGATCCTAAATAAATCTTTGCGGTGGAAATTTCTGCCGTCATAAATTACTCCTTTAAAATTTAAAAATATTTATTTTAATTTTACCATGATCGGGATGCAATTTTAGTCAAAATTCTGGAAGTTAAATCTGAAAACGCTTAGAATTAAAGTGTATTAATTTGAAAAGAAGGTTTGACAATGTCTAGATATCAATCAATAAATCCATATAATGGCGATGTCTTTGCCACTTTTGAAAATCCGACTGACAAAGAAATCGAAGAATCACTTAACTTAGCTCATATGCTTTATAAAAAGTGGCGTCATGAAGATCCAAGCACTCGTAGTAAAGAATTGCTTGCTATTGCGGGAGGTTTTCGTGAAAACGAAGACAAAATGGCCCAAATGATGACCTTAGAAATGGGTAAACTTTTCAGCGAAGCCAAAGAAGAAGTTGAGCTTTGTATTCAAATTTGTGAATATTACGCTGTCAATGGTGCAGATATGTTAAAACCACAACCTCTTGAATCAGGTTTAGGAAATGCTTACTACTTAAAGCAACCAACTGGGGTAGTTTTAGCATGTGAACCTTGGAACTTTCCACTTTATCAAGTTATCCGCGTCTTCGCCCCTAACTTCATGGTAGGTAACCCAATCATTTTGAAGCATGCTCACAATGTTCCATCTTCTGCTGCTTTAATGGCTAAAATTATTAAAAGAGCTGGTGCTCCAGAAGGCAGCTTAATCAATCTTTATTTAAGTTATGATCAATTAGCACAAGTTATTCGTGACCCTAGAATTCAAGGCGTAGCTTTAACTGGTTCTGAACGTGGCGGCAGCAGTGTGGCTGAAGAAGCTGGTAAGAACTTAAAGAAATCAACCATGGAACTCGGTGGAAACGATCCATTTATTGTATTAGAGGACGCTGATAAGGATGTTTTACGCAATGTTTTGTCTGACGCGAGAACTTACAATGATGGTCAAGTCTGCACCTCATCTAAGAGAATCATTGTTGTTAAGTCCCGTTACGAAGAAGTCTTACGAGAATTAAAGAGTTTATATGAAGTATTAAAACCAGGCGATCCACTTGATTCTTCAACTACTCTTGCTCCAATGAATTCTGAAGGTGCTAAAGAAAAGCTAGAAAAGCAAGTTCAAGAAGCAGTTGATCATGGTGCACAAATTTACTACCAACACCCAGAAATCGAATCAACTGGTGCCTTCTTCCCACCAACAATTCTTACCCACATTGGTAAGGACAATCCCGTCTTTGACAAAGAATTGTTTGGCCCAGTAGCTGAAGTTCACTGCGTAGAAAATGAAGATGAAGCTATTAAATTAGCTAATGATTCAAGCTATGGTCTTGGTTCTTCAATCATCAGCAAGAATACTGCTCATGCAGAAAAGTTAGCTGCTAAGATTGAAACTGGCATGACTGTAATTAATGGCCGCTGGGTAACTGCTCCTGAATTACCATTTGGCGGAGTTAAGAAGTCTGGCTATGGCCGTGAATTAGGCAAACTTGGCTTGATGGCCTTTGTCAACGAACACTTGGTAATTGACACTACTTCAGAAAACGAATGATTAAAATAAGCTTTAATATAGAAAAAGAACACCCTTTTTAAGAGTGTTCTTTTTCATTCTACCTCTTCTTAAAATAATTATATCCAGCAAGACCTGTCGTCAATAAACTCGCTAGAATCAAGAAGTATGCTGATGAACCAACCGAGACTGCATACATCAAAAATTGATTAGTTAATTCGCCAATCACACCATGATTTGATGAATTATTGGAAATCTTAAAGACAATATAAATCAAAAATGCAGTTTCAAGCAGCGACAAAATAAAGGCAAAGAATTGACTATTTTTCGTGTTTTTGAAAATATTGTAAATAATAAAAATTGGAAAGAGAACCAGTAGTAGCCAAAATACATACAAAATAATTGCTGACATAGAAGTATGACTAGAGGAAAGTAGACGATTCGCCAAATTGAGAATTACTTTGGAAAGAGAAAGTTTTTGAGTATAACTTACATCTGCCACAGCTGCTCCTGAGCCTGTAAATAGCACAATTAAGCTGATTACAGAAGTTAAAACTACAGAAAGTTGAATATAGCTAAATTTTGACTTGCTACGCTCTTTTACTTTTTCAACATGCCGATTAACGTGGGGATGTGTTTCAGTGAAATTCTTTCCCTTTTTTCTTACTTTATCCGTGTGCTCTTTAGCAGTATTGACCACATCTGAACCCATTTTATTAATCATTTCAGTTAGCCGTTTATCAGCTGTATATTGCTCAATTTTATCTGCTTTATCACAAACAATAAAGAGCCACACCATCAAAACTAAAAACGATGTCCAACCTAAGGCTCGTGAAAAGCTCATGATTACTAAAAGAACTACTCCTAGTAAGAAAACAATTGTCGCATTACTTCTCACCCAAGCAATCATCTTTTGAATAGTCGTATTTTGTTTTTTCGGTCGAAATTCTTCGCGATATTGTGCACGTTTAGGCTGAAGTTGCACACTCTTTTTTTCAGAGTCATCTTCAAAAAAGGTATCCCGATACTTTTTTAAGTTAAAACCACAATTTGGGCAAATCTCATCATCTTTGGTAACAGATTGGCCACAATTTGGACATGTAGTCATAGTAATCCTCTCTTCTCAAAATCAATTTACCTAAATTATATCATTTTCATTCTTAAGGTGTTAGAAGCCACATTTTCCCTTCTCAGCCTTTTTTATTCTAGAAATATAAATTATCCTTCTCGCTTCTCTTACCCTCGTTATGTGCCATTTTTTATTATTTAAGCAAAAAAATAGAGCAGGACTCAGACCTACTCCATTAATTTATTTTATTTAGTCATTGAATGCTTGTGCTTTCCTAACTTAAATCCGGAAAATCCTTCATAAGTCAATTTCACACCAGCTGACATTGTAATTGGCATGATAAATACTAAAATAATCAAACCAACAATCACTGTCAATGCAACTTCAATCAAAGTTGGAATCCCCGATGGGATAAGGGCAGCAAAAGTACCACCTAAAATAACCGCTGCAGAAATTACTACTGTACCGATAATACCACAAGCCTTAAGGATTCTAGCACTTGGGCTAGTCAGACCCTCAGTTTCGAGCTCACGATATCTCGTCATAAGGAAGATACTGTAGTCTACACCTAAGGCAATCAACATAATGAAGCTGAAGAATGGTGTGTTCCAAGTAAGAAGATCTCTTCCAAGAACAAGCTTAACAATCCATTGATTGATTGAAAGTGAGCAGAGGTATGCAATAAGCAAAGTTCCTAAGATATATACAGGTTGAAGTAATGAACGAGTTACGAACATTAAAGCAATACCAATACCAATCAACATGATTGCAGCAGTTCTGATAAAGTCACCACTTGCAACATTCTTGGTATCTTCAATCTTAGAACTTTGTCCACCCATTGCAACCGTAGCATTCTTAAGTTTAGTACCTTGTAATGACTTCTTAGCCATTGCACTAAGCTCTTGTGAACGAGCTGTAGCTTCAGGAGCACTTGGGTTTGAATTGAAGACAACAATTAACATTGCTGACTTCTTATTTGGACTCAAGTAAACATCAATTGACTTTTGGAACATTGCGTTATTAATGAATTCCTTAGGGATGTAGAACGTATCTGCTGCAGCAGATGAGCCAAGACCTCTTAAGTAAGCTTCTCCTTGACCTAAACCACTGTTAACACGATCAATTCCTGAGGTAAGTTGTGGCGTACTATCAGCCAAACGACCTGCGCCTCTACTCAATTGACTTGCACCGCTATTAAGTTGACCGATACCGTTACTCAATTGCTCAGCACCACTTGCACCCTGTGCAAGACCTGAGTTAAGTTGACCTGCACCGGAACTTAATGTGCCAAGACCACTGTAAAGTTGACCTGCGCCGGAGTTTAGACGGCTTGCACCTGAACTTAAACTACCAAGGCCATTGTAAAGTTGACCTGCACCGGAGTTTAGACGGTTTGCACCTGAACTTAAACTGCCAAGACCTGTGTTAAGAGTGCCGATACCTGAATTTAATTGAGCAGCGCCGGAGTTCAAGCGACTTGCACCTGAACTTAAACTACCAAGACCGTTGTAAAGTTGACCTGCACCGGAGTTCAATGAAGCAACTCCACTGTTCAAACGGTTTGCACCAGCAACACCTTGAGTTACAGCGCCTTGAACTTGTGATAAACCAGAATTCAATTGGTTAAGGGCAGTTACTGCACCTGGAATTGCTTGGTTAGAAGCAGCAGCTAAAGCATTAACTTGTGTCTTCAAAGCTTGAATTTGATTCAAAGTATTACTTTGCTGCATTGCTTGCATAGAACTTTGAAGTCCTTGAGCTGCAGAATTTGCTTCAGCAAGAGTACTTTGAAGTTCACCACTTGAAGATGAACCACTATTACCACTAAGAGCTTGTTTTACTGCTGAGCTTGCTGCACTAGCACCAGCTTGAGCAGCGGCTGCTTTTTCTTCATCGGTTGCTTTAGAGTTACTCAAAGCTCCTTCAACAGCTTTTTGAACAGCGCCAGAAATTGCACTTTCAGCAGCAGAAGCGTTAGTGTTAGAAGAACTACCAGCACTACCTGCTAAACTTTGCAACTTACTTAAACTACTTTGAAGTCTAGCTGCATCCCTTTGAACACTTGCTAAACCATTAGTAGTTGCACTTGTATCAACTGCACCATTTAAAGCAGTATTCAAAGCCTGAATACCATTATTAATTTGTGGAAGTGCAGATTGTAATTGTGCAAGTTGAGCACGATTTGAACCATTCAATTGGGTTGACAATTGATTATTTAATTGATTCAAGCCATTTACTAATTCTTGCGTACCATTTTGTAAACTTTGGGTACCATTTCTTAAGTTACCAGCACCATTTTGCAAACGAGCAGCTCCGCTTTGAAGGCTGCTTGCACCATTTTGAAGGGCTAACGTACCACTAGCTAATCTACCAGCACCAGCTTGAAGACGACCAACACCGCTCACAAGAGAACTAGTACCGTTCTGTAAGCTGCTTGCTCCACTTTGTAAGCGATCAGCACCGTTTTGTAAGCTTTGAGTACCATTTTGTAAAGTGCCAGCTCCGTTTTGTAAACGATCTGCTCCACTTTGTAGACGACTCGCACCATTTTGCAAACGAGCAGTTCCGCTTCTAAGTTGGTCAGCTCCGCTTTGTAGACGACCGGTACCATTTTCTAATTGTTGGGCACCACTTTGCAGACGGCTTGCACCATTACTTAATTTTTGGCTACCCTTACTCAATTTACCAAGGCCAGAACGAGCTTCGTCAACACCTTCATTTACAGTGCCTAATTGATTATTTACATAAAGCTGATCAATTTGTTCACCATAAGGTTGCGTTACAGAAGTTACAAATGAAACATCTTTTGAAGCTTGAAGTTGTTTAGTCAATTGATCAATCAACTTCAAATTAGCTTCATTATCTAAACGATGGTCACTCTTAATGTACAAGTATGAAGGTTCAGCCATCCCTTTAGAGAAGTGTTTTTGTACTACCAAAAGGCCGGCCTTCGCTGGTACATTATCCGCAATTTCATCAGTATCATCATAGTTTAGTTGACCATGATACATCAGCATAAACGGAATAGTTACTACAGCTAAAACTACCAAATAAATAACTGGATATTTCAAAGTTTCAGCTGAAATCCCATGCCAGAGTTTATCTTCACTTTCACCAGTAAATTCTTTAACTGGCCAAAACATATTTTTACCAAGAACAGCCATAAAGAATGGATTTAAAGTCAAGAGAACAACCAATAAAGTTGCAACCCCAACAGCAACTCCGACTGCTGATTGATAAATAGAGAATTTAGCTAAACTTAATGCTGTAAATCCAATTAAAATTGATGAACCTGAGTAAAGAATTGTTTTACCGGCATTACGGAGAGCATCCCTAAGTGCCTCATATTTATCCATTCCTTTACCCAGATCTTCTTTAAATTTATCATACAGCAAAATGTTATAGTCGGTACCAATCCCAAACAATACGATAACCATAAACACTTGTGTAAAGTTAGAAAATGGGAAGTTCGCATGTTCTACCAAATTGGTAACGATTGAGAAAGATGTTAAGAATGACACACCAACAGTTAATAATGAAATTAATGGTACAATTGGTGATCTGAACACAATAATAAGTACGATAAAGATAAATACTACTGTGATAGCTTCTGTCTTCTTAATACCTTCTTGGATTGAAGTTGAGAATGCATTTTGTAAAATATCTGCACCTGTTACGTAGGTACGAACACCTTGCGTTTTAACAGCTTTAGTGATTTGATCCTCTACTTCACCGATACGACCATGCTTTTTAGAAATATTAAGTTGCATTACCCAAGTAGTGCCATCTTTTGATTGCAACTTCTTTCGTGTGGCAATGTTAGAATCAGGAGCTAAAACATCCGTAATTCCATATTTCTTTTTATGGTTTTCTAAATAGCTGACAGTATTATTAATCGCAGCTTTGTCAGCATCATTTAATTTGCCATGTTCCTTATTAAAAACAACCGCAACTTCATAGGTGTTCTTTTTCTTCTTTCCCCATTGATTTTGGATTGTTTGTGCAACTTCGCTTTGAACATTGCTTGGTAATGAAATCGTTGAATGTTCACTAGTCAATTGACTAACATTTGGCAAAGCGAAGACGGAAATTAGCAAAATTAAAATCCATGCAATTAATGAAAACACATGGTTTTTCAGAAATTTCTGCAATTTTCCTTTCCCCCTATTATTCCTGCAAAACGGCAATTGGTTGTACTAGTCGCAATATCATTTCATGATAATTACGATTGGCCTCATCTTCACTTTCATCAGGAAATGATGATGATTTATCCAAAAAGACATAGCCAAGTACTGCGCCGATTAAGGCATGAGCTGAAATAGTGCTAGTTGTTTTAAGATTTAATTTTTCACCTAATTGAATAATGTTGAGAATCTCTTTATTAATAGCATCATCTTCAGAATATTCATTCAAGTGATATAGAATACTTGATAAAGCCGGATCCTTTAATACAAAGTCACGTGTCACATCTGCAAATTTGAGGAGAGCTTCTTTCCCTGAAACTCCCATCAAATTTTCAATTAATTTTTGATGTAAAACTTTAATTCGACTCGCACCAACTAGAGATATTAATTGCTTACGATTAGATACGTAATGATAAAGAGACTGCGACCTCACGCCTAACTCTTTAGCAAGAGCCGGCAAAGTAGTCTCAGTTAGCCCTTTATCTCGAATTAACTGAATAGCTTTATCAATTATTTTATTTAAATCTAAACTTCTCTTTTGCGTCATTTCCACCCCTCCTTGTCACGCATAGTAAATAATATATCACTACACAATGAAGATTACAATCTACAAACTGTAAATAACTAAAAAAGTAGAAGATCCCTCTTCTACTTTTTCTTTGCCGTAAATGATGCATTTATTGCTTTACCTAATTCATTAAACTTTTTATTATTACTGCTCCATACACTCATACAATATGAATGACCTTGGGTTTGAACAATTGCAACAGCTGAATGATCATCCCCAATTGCATAAACTCCACCATTTATTCCTTTAACAAAATTTGGTTTAGAATTCAAAGCTTGCAAAAGCAAACTAGCATGTTTCTGATTTAAGATTCGGCCTTGATAAATCCTAGCCATCGTTTTTACTAAATCATGGGCTGTAGTCTTTCCATAGGGAGCTTTACTAAAGTTAGCAGACATGGTAGTCTGATCGGCACCTAGTTTTTTGATAATGGCATCGATTTTATCATGACCAACTTTACGAATTAAAGCATTGGCGGCAGTCTTATTACCGCGCATCATTGCCTGTCTTAAAAACGAAATCCCATAAGACATATTAGTCTTGAGCGCTTTTTCACCATTAACACGATCAGATTTCTTAACTTTAATTACAGTCTTAGATGTTAATTTACCCTGTTGCTCTTGTTCATAAATTGCTAAAAGCAGGTATAATTTCATGGTGTCATCCACATTATGTGCCACCTTGGTATTAGCCACTCGGCAAAACTTAGCTGGATTATTTAAATCTTGAACTGCAACTTGATAACTATAATCTTTACCCATAATCTGCTCAATCTTTTGAGCAAGCTTTTTTTGACTACCCGATGCAACTTTCACATGGTTAGCATACTCAATAGTTTTGATTTTAGGTTCTTTTATTTTAGGTTTAGGCTCTTTTACTTTCTTCGTCGGAATAGTTTTACTAGTTTTAGGCTCAATTATATTAATGCTAGAATTTTTGACCCTTTTTAAATTAGCAAAATAAAGTGAAAAAGAAATAATTGTTGCAATCAAAGAGACGATAAATACTTTATTCTTCATTGATTTTTTCCTTAAAAGAAGTGATGCTTACGCATTAAAACTACTAACCAGACCATCAGAACAATCATTAATACAGTAATGATTACCCAATCAAATGGACTATGAATCACAGGAAGATCCACATTCATTCCATAAAAACCTGTCAAGATCGTTGGAATAGTCAACACCAAAGACCAGACAGTTAAGAATTTCATCGTGTCATTTAGGTTATTGTTCATCATATTATTAGAAGTCGCCGATAAAGTTTTCGTTACTTGTTGTGAAATCTGAATCATTTCGGCCGCCTGATTAGATTCAATTAATACGTCATCTAGCCGTTCATGGGCCGTTTTAGTAAATGACAGTTTTGAATGATCTAAACTATGAAGCATCATTAGATCAGTTTGAATGGAACTAGATAAATAAACCAAACTCTTTTCAATGTTGGACAATTCAACTAAATCCTTATTATCAATATCATCAGACAATTTTTGATCTAAACTATTTCTTTCTACATCAAGCTGAGTGACCGCTCTTTGAAAATATTGAGAAGCGTAAAGTAAAAATATCATCAAGAGTTCAGTCACATCTTTAGCTTCAGATAAACGCTCACGCATTGGTTCATCATTAAATTCATCAAAAACATAACTAGTTGATTCAGTATGGAAAGTAAAAACATTTTCCCCCACAACTAAGAAAGTAATTGGATGAGCCGTAAAGTGCTTAATTGTATTAGTTGGCCAAATAGGAACATCATACACCAATAAATGACTATGAGTGTGAACATCGTAGTCATAGTGAGGACGTTCGTGACGGTCAGAAATATAGGAAATAATATCTGGAGTGAAATTGAATTCATCTTGCAATCGATCACTATCTTGCTCACTTAAATTACTGATATCGTACCATTTGTACTTTGTGTCAACGGGAAAATTCTGTTGTCTAATCATCTAGTCTCACCTGCTTTAATATTACTCATCTAATCGTAACATTCATTTTTCAACTTTACTATCTTATCATGATCCGATCTAAAATAATTAAAAAACAGGCCCATTGGCCTGTTTTTCATCTAAATTGTTATTCAGCTTTATTGCTTCCAAGCAGCATCAAATTTAGATTTACCAGTGTTAATTGCATTGTTAACATTTTGATCCTTTTGTGCTACAGAAAGAATATTTTGCATAATGCTGTTCAATTGAGTGTAAGCAGCATTTGAATTCTTTTCAACTGGAACACTGTATAAGTTCTTCATTGCAGAATCAAGCTTAGCAGGAAGTTTAGTACTCTTGTTAGCCTTGTATTCCTTTGAAGTAATTACATTGTTATTTACTGGAATATAGCCAGTAGCATTAGCCCATTGAAGTTGACTTGACTTAGATACTAAGAACTTCATGTACTTGAAAGCAGCTGCTTTTTGATCAGCTGAAGCATGCTTAAACATGTAAATATCAGTACCTTGTTGCATAGTGTACTTACCTGGACGTGCAGCAACATCATAAGTAAACTTGTTGCCTACACCTTGCTTAACGAAGCCTTCACCTGCAGAAGTACCAATAAACATTGCTACCTTTTGGTTAGCAAATGGTCCAGATAAGTAGTGTTCTGAACCGGCAACTCTGAAGTAGCCCTTCTTTATACCATCAGCATAGTAGTTAATAACTTTCTTTGAAGTTGAACCATTGAAGTCAATGTTCTTAGTAAAGTTTACACCATCATCTTTCATTCCTAAAACATAGTAGTTAGAAAGAGAATCGAAGCCTGCACCCACAACCTTATGATTACTCTTCTTGTAGATAGTTTCTGAAGCGGACTTTAATTCTTCCATAGTAGTTGGAACCTTCTTAATGCCATACTTCTTAAACATATCTTTATTGTAAGTTAAAGTTTCAATTGATTTATTAAATGGAATACCATATTGAGTTCCCTTAATCTTAGCCCCATCTAACAACTCAGTTCTAATATTTGAAGCCTTAGCGCTTCCCCAACCCACACTCTTATTGTTAATGTATGGGGTTAAGTTTACAAGCATGTCATTTTGCGCTGCATTCCAAAGCCAACCTGGGTAGGCTTGAGTAATAGTAGGTAAATTATTTGGTGATTGCAAAGTTGAATTGATTTTGGCTTGTAAATCGTTGTATGCACCTTGATTTTCAAGCTTAACAGTGATCTTAGGATTTTCTTTTTCGAATTCCTTAGTCAACTTTTGCAAAGTAGATTGTTGAACACCAACCATACCATGCCAGAAAACAACAGTAGTCTTTTTAGTAATCTTTGATGGAATCTTCTCAGAACTTGATGAAGATTTGCTGCCACCGTTTGAACATGCAGCAGTCCCAATCAAAGCTAAACCAGCAACAGCCGCCATAGCAAGTTTCTTACTAAACTTCATTTGGATAAATCCTCCCAAAATAAAACTAAATAACAAATTTTTTGATTCACTAAAGCACGATAGTTTGACCGCGCTTAGGTAAAATCCGTTCTCCATATGGGTTTTCTTCCAGCTCCGGATGCAATGTGTGCACTGGAATTAAAATTGCTGGTTCAACCTCAGAAATAATCTCTTTGAGTTCTTCTTCATCTGCGTGTCCAGAGCAACGCAAAGCTTCAAACTCAATCTTCTTCTGCGCAAACTTTTCTACAAATGGCTTGTAGGCCGGATCAAAATCTCCTAGCGGTTCCGCATTAGAGTGGATATATAAGCCACCCTCTTTGAGATCATCATAATTTTTGACTACTTGCCAAAGGTATTCATGATCATCATCTAGAAGTTTCTGATAGGAAACTTCCAGCTCCGGATTTAAATCATTAAATCTTTTCTCCTCTGGCAAGTAATAGTAAGGATAATCCTGATCTAGACTGTCTTTTAAAAGATGGGCTCTTTTTGCATGAAGGACAACCTTTCTTGGCGAATCAGAAATGATTCTAAGCAATCGCTCCACATTAGTTGGATAAGTATTAAATGTAATTTGGCGCTTAGGATTTTCTTTTTCTAACTTAACAATTTGCTCAGTAAGCTCAACTTCATTCTTAGGACCGGTAAATTCCTCGCTGTTTTCGTCATGCTTTTCTTCAGGCCAAGAAACACCAGTACCTTCAATAATAAACATATCGCAATGCTTGGCAGCCTTTAAAAAATTATGTACCCAATCTGGATGGTAACCATGTAAACGGATATCGCCCGTATAAGCGATCGTTTTATCAGGAGTTTTAATAATTAAGCCAGTGGCGCCATAGGCATCATGATCACTTGGCCACACTTCCATAATAATATCGCCTACTTGAATTGGCTTCTTATATTCAGCTGCAATTATTTCCCGGGTATAACCTTTGTCATGTCCTGCAGCAGGTAATAAAAAGTCACCATCTTCATTTAAAGCCGGCAATAATTGAGCAGTAATTTTACCAGCATAAAGTGGAATTTCTGGCGCCAAAAGATTAAGTGCCTTACTATGATCTAAATGTAAGTGAGAGATGTAAGCAGCAGCATGCTTCCAACGATCTTTATCAATTTCTTTACCTGTAATTTTAGGATCATAGAAGTTGGGTACATCCCCAATCAATTGATACTTAATCAAAGTTTTAAAATCTTCATCTTCCATACTTAGTTTAAGTTCAGGACGATAAACTTCTCCTAAATCAAACAAAATATGAGAATCATTATAAGCAACTTCAATCATTGGTCCACCAATAGTGGTTAAACCATTATAAAAGGTTACTGTAGTTTTATCCTTTAAGGTCATTACGTACTACCCCTCTAATTATTTGCTTTCTAAAGATAAAATATAGAATCAATATCGGTAAAACGGTTAAGGTTGCAGCAGCGAGTTGCAATTGCGTTTCACTTCCTGAGTCTGAAGTAAATGCAGTTAATCCATTGTTAAGCAAACGCATACTGTCTTCGTTGGTGACAAGAAGTGGCCATAGGAATGAATTCCACCCAGAAATAAAACTTAAAAGTCCTACGGTAAAAAGTCCGCCTTTTGACATTGGAACCAGAATTCTCCAAATATATTCCCAATCACTAGCACCATCAATCATGGATGCTTTATAAATTGTCTTAGAAATTGATCCAAAATAACTTTGTAAGTAATACATATAAAATACAGAAGTCAAAAATGGTAATACCAAACCAATATAAGTATTCAACAATCCCATTTGAGCAATTGTACTATAATTAGTAAAAATAATTGCTTCTCCCGGCACCATTAACAGTGAAAGTAAGATAATTTGAATAAAATGCTTACCTTTAAAGTGCAAGTTAACCATCGCAAAAGCACCTAGTAAGGCGTTAAACAAACTGACAATTGTCGTTACACTTGCCGTTATAAATGTGTTTAAGAAGTAACGTCCAAAAGGTGCTTGAGAAAAGACCTTTGCATAGTTGCTCCATTGTGGATTTTTAGGCCAAAGAGTTGGTGGAATAGTAGTTGTTTCTTGAAAACTCATTAATCCACCTAAAATCATGTAAATAAATGGGAAAACCGTAATGATTGCAAAAATCGCTAAAATCACATAAGCAACAACTACACCCCAGCGAATTTTTTTCATCCCTTAGCGTCCTCCAATCTTTTTCATCATTTTACGTTGTAAGAAAGTTACAAACATAATGATAATGAATAAAACTACTGTCGCAGCCATTGCTACACCTGGAGTACCTACAATTTGGAATTTATTATAAATATAGAATACCGCGGTTGTAGCTGAATTGCCGACCCCTGCTTGTCCATTGAACAAAGCATATACAGAAGTATAAACTTTGAACGCAGCAATAATATTCATCGTCAACAAAAAGGCAATTGTTGGTACTAATTGAGGCATGGTAATTCGCCAAAACTTCTCAGTTCCTGATGCACCATACATATCAGCAATTGTGTAATAATTTGGATCGATATTTCTCAAAGCTCCCATCAAAATAACAATATTGAAAGCTAATGAAGTCCAAATTCCGAAGATAATAATGGTAGTAACAGACATTGCGGGATCATCAATCCAGTTAGGTGCTGGCAAATGAAGGGCCCTTAAAAGAAAGTTAAGCATCCCATAATCACCGTTAAAGATATAACGGAAGACAATACCAATGGCAATAGTGGAAGTTACATAAGGCATAAAGAAAGTAGTTTCAAAAAACGACTTATTTTTTACCTTACTGAAAATTAGCCAAGCAAGCATGATTGAAATTGCTAATGCCACTGGAACCGAAATTAATGCATAAAGGATAGTATTTCTAATTGCTAACCAAAATTCTGGATCATGAAAAATGTATTGATAATTGCTAAAACCAGTCCAATTTAAGTTGATCAATGAGCCACTTTGGAAACTCATTACAAATGCTCGTAAAATTGGATAAATACTAAAGAAAGTTACAAAAATAATGGTTGGTGCTAAATATAGCCACGCCTTTTTTTGATTCTGCTTCATTAGTAGACCCTCTCTCCTTCCGGAGTAAAGATAAATACCCTATCTAATCGCATTTCCAACTTAATATCATCCCCAGCTTTAATAGGAGTTTCAAGATCTACTAAAGAGCGAGCCTGAACCCCGTCATGAGTAAATTTCAAAATTCTTTCTCTACCAATTAATTCAACGTCATCAATATGAGCAGATACATTTCCATCGTTACTTGGCAAAATATTTTCAGGACGAACTGATAAAATATAGTCTCCATCTGTCAATTGACACTTAAAGCGAGCTTGTTGTAAATCATTTACATTTAGTTCAAAATCAGAACCAATAAGTTTACCGTCCTGCATTTTTACTTTAAAGTTATCAATCACTGGATTACCAACAAAGTTAGCAACAAAGTAATTGTTTGGTTCTAAGTAGAAGTTTTGACCTAAATCGTCTTGTTGAATGACGCCCTCGTTGAAGAGAATAATCTTATCTCCAATTGATAAAGCTTCCTCTTGATCGTGCGTAACAAATAAAGTGGTAATCCCAACTTCTTTAACTAAAGAACGAATTTCTTCACGAATCTTTAAACGCAAGCGTGCGTCCAAATTACTCAAAGGTTCATCCATGAGCAAGATTTTAGGTTCTTGAACTAAGGCTCTGGCAATTGCGACACGCTGTTGCTGTCCTCCAGATAATTGACCCGGCTTTTGATTAGCAAAATCAGAAATTTGAGTTAATTCCATATACTTTTCTGCAATTTTCTTAGCCTTATCTTTAGGCATTTTTTGCTTACCAACAGTCAAAGGGAACATTACATTTTGCAAAACTGTCATATGTGGATACAAAGCATAGTTTTGGAAAACATATCCGATTTGACGATCTTTTGATGCAGTATTAACAACAGACTTGCCATCAAATAAAATATCTCCACTTGTTGGATTAAGAAGACCAGCCAAAATATTTAAAATAGTTGTTTTTCCACATCCAGAAGGACCGAGCAAACATACCAAATCACCTTTTTTGACATGAAAGCTAACGTTCTTGATAGCCTGGTGACCGTTGTCGTACACCTTTTTCAGATTCTTTACTTCAACAAACTTGTTATCATTCATAAATTCATACACCACTACATCTTGTTATTGTTACAGAATTTCTTTATCAATTTTAAGCTAAATATATCAAAATCACAATTAAAATCCGCAAAAAAATTCGTAATTTCTTTAATTAGCTTGAAAAATAATTGATTTTTTGTTCAAAAAGTTCTACAATACATAAACTTTATTTTGCAAAAATGGATTTAAATTCGGATTTACAATATATTGTATATCATGATCTACATAAATAAAAAAGACTACTGCTATTCAGTAGTCTTTTTTGCAATTCTGATTTCTATTTAAAATCAAAATCCGAACTATTATAAATTGTCACCACGTTCAAATTGATATTTAGATGAATTTAAGGCTTGACGAACTAAATCACTCATTAAAGTCTTTGTTTTCTTAGTGATTTCATTTGCAGTTACTTCATTAGCAGACGTCAAAAAGCTAGTTAACATATCTCCATGCTTATCTTTTGCTTCTTTATCAATTTCTGAAACTCGACCTACCCCGTAGCTTTGGCATTCATCACGGTAAGCATTAATTTGATAAATGTATTGATGGTAGCGTGGCTCTACCAACACTTGTAAGGTCTTATATAGCCAATATGCACTGTGATCAGGATCCACCGTATGGTCAGCAACTTGATAGTCGGCTGGAGTGTTTTCAATATTAGTGTAGAAAGGAACATATGGAGAATAAGCATAGAATCCCATATTAATCCATTGAACCCCAGCTAATTCTTTTGGCACATCATTTCTAATTTGTAAAATACTTGATTCTTGGTTTCTATCAAGGGCAATTGAACGAAACATCTTTTGCTTCTTTTCATCTCCAGAAGAATAAGTATCCATTGGATCATATTCCGTACCGTTATAGTGGCTTGTCAAAAACTTTTCTACATCTTCAACACCAATTTTCTTTTCTGGAACTCGAGTAAATGGCATTTCTTGACTAGTTGGATCTTGTTCAATGCTTGGATTAAACAATTTTTGACCATACCAAGTTCTTGGAGTGTTGTAAAATGCATCCGCTTCATCTTTAGTACCAAAAATATCACGGAAATTAAAAGCACCATCTTGAGATGGGTTTAGATGATTTTCTTCAACAAAATCACGAATTGTACTTGCATACATAAAGTTGTCAGAATCATCAAAGTCCACATTTTGGATCACCATAATATTTGGACAAATTGCGTATGAATCATCCGGAACACGAGCGGCAACCCATTGGTGACCTGCACCAGTTTCTAAATACCAAACTTCTTCATTATCAGAAAAAGCAATCCCGTTACTTTCGCCAGTACCGTATTTTTCAATTAATTGACCTAAACGCTTAACTCCTTCGCGAGCAGTTTTTACAAATGGTAAAACTAAATAAACCATGGAATCTTCATTAATTCCATCTTTGATGAGTGGATCATGACCTAAACAGCGAGCATTAGTAGCCTCAGTTTCAGTGGCAGACATAGCGACGTTATATTCATTAATTCCTTGTTCGTCCCAACGTCCTTCACTTTCATCCGCAGTTGGAGTACCAGTCCATCTGCAGCCATCTCCTTCAAGATGCATTTTAAAGCCATTATATTTAGAAACATATTCTTCATCATAATGGCGAGCTTTATTTACTACAAAAAGCTTTTCGTTAATGCCACCATAACCATCTTCATCACGGGCAATCATGGTTGAACCATCTAAACTAGCATCTTTACCCACGAGCATTGCAGTACAGCTGTCTTTTTTCATAATTTGTACTTCCTTTACTGAAATAACTTTATTCTTATAGGTATTTTACTACTGTTTGACGATCATCTGACGATCAATTTTAGCCCGACCATCATTATAGTTATAAACACATCTCGGTTGAACGTTGAACAGATAAACATTAAAGTCCAAGCTGCCATCTGTAGAAATTGCTTGTAAATTTATTCCTCGCGCCATTAATTCGTTTCCTCTAAAAATTGGAGTTGCTTGATAAATCACGCGCTTATTTTCTCTCAAAGCCCGGCGCACCTTACTTTCAAAAATTGTTTGAATCTTTTGATTAGAATAAGCCGATTGCGTAAATAAGTTCTTAGGATTATTTTGATCACCAGATTGGTTGTTAGGATTGTAATTACCATCTTGATCGATTCCCGCTGAGATTGAATAAGCAATCAAGTGACCACGATTATAAATTTGAGTGCCATTGCGATGGTTATAATGCCATCCTGTTGGCTGGACAAACTGTCTTACTCTCAAGCTATCGTTTGCAACATTTCGTTTTTCTAGAAAAGCAGTATTTGAATGCGATGTTCTATTTAAACTATCTAAATTAGAATAGATAACTTTGTTAACTTTCCACGCGTTCTTAATCAAAGTGGACTTATTATGATTCACATCAATATATGCGCGATCCCCACTCTTAAAATCAAGCTTAGCTAATTGATCATAATCTGTTTTGGATAAGCCACCATAATAGGTATCCGCTCTTTTAGCGTTATTAACTGTATTAGAAGGACTAGAAGAAAATAGGTTGTTTAAATTAAAATTTCCATCTCTTGAAAATATTCCCCAAGCAATAATAATAATTGCCCCAATAACTGTATAAAGCGTCCCTTGCTTCTTTTTTTGCGTTTTACGTGCCATAAAAATCTCCTTTTTGGATATTTTCCCAGTGTAGTACATGTATTATTTCATTACAACAAAAAAATAAAAGTAGCGATTAAAATCGCTACTTTAACTTAATTTCTGGCCCAATCATCAAGCATACTCAAGAAGAAACTTTCTGACAAACGTTTTATTCGACTCCCATTTTTGATCAATTGCCGCGCCCTATTCAAATCTTCGTTATCTCGCCTAAAGAAATCATGATCTCCCATGATGAGGTAATTAGTCGCCGAATCAACGCTGTCTTGATTTTGCCCAGCCATATTGTCGATCATCTGATGTGCTTCATCAACATCCATATGAATATGACCTGAGAAAACAATATTCTTATTTCGAATTGGATTACGCATTCCTAATTGTTGGGGTGTTAATTTTTCATTAACTAAATCAACATTCTTAATTTGCTCTCTCATTTTTTCAAGCAAATCATCTGTAAAATTCTCTCTAAAATCATCATAGACTTTTTTAGTATCAATTGAATCATCTAATCCGCGGTGTTGTTCAACTTGAGCGATTCCAGCCCGCTGCATACAATCAATTAACCGATTATGACGTTCTCTGGGATAATAAGTTCGCGCAAAACGCATAACATCAACATAATCATTATTTAATTGTTTTAAGTGAAACTTTTCAACTGCGTCATAAATAAAGTTCAAATCAAAATTCACATTATAACCAACAATAATATCATCACCAATGAAATCGCGAAATTCCGACATAGCTTCTTTAATCGGAATACCTTCTGTCATAATTTTTTCTTCGGTAATACCATTGAGTTCAGTAATAAACTTAGGTACTCTATTAGATTTTGGATAAATCGTTAGGTTACTATATTTATCTACAATCTGATTATTGCGAACTTTTATCGCTCCCAGTTCAGTAATTCGGTCTTTATACGGTCTTAGACCTGTAGTTTCAATATCTAAAAGAGTATAGTCATCCAGAAATTTAGGAATTTCTTTTCCTTTTTTGCGCAGCTTATCCTGGGCACCAGACACGTAGAGGACACCATCTTTTACAAAAATACTCATTAAGTTCCAATTCTCCTATTCAGTAAGTTGTTTTAGCAAATTATGCACATCTGAATTCAACACTGCACTTTTTTTCTGAATATTACCGGGTAAGTCCTCTTTCTTTAGATCCACCGTGATATAGTGCCAATTTGGAAATTGATCGACTAGACTAATCATGGGATCAAGAAGTTGAGGACTAGTTTCATCTACCCCTAACTCCAAAACTACCACCTTTTTATCTTCATTAGCTGTTAAGAACCAACGCAAGCGAGCATTTGCATCAGTATCCGGGAAAAAATGTGCATTCAATGGCATGTGGATTTCCATCTCACTATTACAAATTTCACATTTTGGGACCAAACTTTCCAAATCTGGTCCAGCTCCTTTAGCTTTAATAAAGCTCTTCACTACTTCAATATCGCTCTTTTGACCGTGATTAACACCACTAGAACATTGCATAGTCGTCCAATCACCGAACACATTAAAGATTCGATTTGGATTAAAGCCACTATTTTCAAAATAATGCGCAAACGTACTCGTAGCAATAAAATATTGCTTATCATCCAAGAGCTTTTTCAAATTCCCCATATTTTCACTGGGAACATAATTGAGCGTATATTGATTAATTAATTCACTCCAAAAAGCCCATTGCTCGCCCCAAGAATCAAATTTCTTATCTAATGCATCCCCAATCGTATGAACATCATATTTTTCAGCAATTTCGCCAAATTTATTGTCAAAATTTTCTTCACTTAAAATATCTAGTCCCTCTTCTTGAGCAAAACGATTGCCTGCAGTAACAATTACCGCATCCGCATCAGATAACCATTTTTTTGCTTGCTCTACTTCTGTCATTGTTTATCTCTTTTCTTTTGAATAACCAACAAAATGTAATTTACCCTTATTATATTCGCCTAAAAACACGTCACTAATACTATTATAGCCAGCTTTTTCAACTTCTTCTTCAAGCCAAGATTCATTTTTATGAATCAGTTCTAACACATCAATGTTAGCTTGCCCATCACTAATAATTGGAAAGCGAATATTTGCCTCATCGTTTTCAATGACAGTTAGCTGACCATTTTGTTCAAAAATACAATTCTTGATTTTAGCTACAGAATAAATTCCTCGACTACGCAATTTAAACATCAATTCATTAGCCGAAATTCCTGCCCGCATGCAATTATTAACCAAAACTTCCCCATTTTTAATTACCTGAACTGGCTTTCCGTCCACAATATTTCGAATCCAGCTATTATGCTCACGGCCAAATTTTAATAAAAAGACAACGAGTGTCCAAACAATTAATACAAGTAAAAATTGCAAAACCTTAATACTAGGATTATAGATAATACCGCCAATAATCCCACCCAAAACGTAATTTTGTAATTGATCTAAAGCTGTCGTAGGAGCAAGATTACTTTTTCCAAAAAGATTAATTTGGAAAATCAAGGTTAACATCCCAAGAGCAAATTTGATAAATAATTCAGTATAGTCTAATTGCATTTTATTTCCTCACATCAACTTTATGATCAATCACATGGGCCCGATTTAATGTATAAGTATTATTATCAGCATTAAGATTCAACTGATAATCAATATTTTTAGAATCAATTCTCACTATCATTCCATTTTGCAAAGTAGTGGAATTTACTAATACATCATTTTCCGTCACATTATTGTCTCGAGCAACTGATTTAATAAATGGAATAATTTGCGTAGCTTGTGATTTTTGCGAATTAATTTGAGTATATTTCTCATACTGGTTCCCCGCAAAAAGTAATAAAAACAATAAAGCAATTATTCCTAAATCACGATATCTAGTTGCAAAACGATCTTTCAAATATAAAAGAGTAAAAACGATCATTGCACCTGCCGCAATCAGCATCAATACATATAATATAGTTCTGTCACTATTTTGATTATTTTGAATATAGTTAATTGTATAAAAAGTCATAATTCTATCTTGTTAGTGGTTTTTCATCTCGTTTATTATCTAATTTCACATGTTCTGTCACAATAGCAGTCAAAGTTTTGGCCAATAAAAGCATATTCTCAACTGTCACATATTCATAGCGCCCATGAAAGTTGGCCCCTCCATTAAATAAATTCGGAGTTGGGATTCCTTTTTGCGTAATAAAATTACCATCTGTTCCACCACGAAAAGGTACGTGGTTAATTGGTAAATTCATCTTTTGATAAGCATGGTGGACCAAATTCACTACATAGGGATGCTTTTTAATGGTATCACCAGGGGAAATATATTGATCATACATTTTTAAACTAACTCGGCCTTCGCCATATTTTTGATTCAAAGATTCCACGCTATTCTCAATCAATTTTTTATGCTTTAAAAACGAATCTGTATCAAAATCACGAATAATTAAATCAATTTCTGCATAATCAACATTTCCATCATTACGTAAAATTAAGATAAAACCTTGATAGTCACGACTTTCTTCAGGAACAAAATTAGCTGGCAATTGATTGATGAATTCATTAGCAATCAGAGTCGCATTTACCATTAAATGATAAGCTTCCCCGGGATGCACGACTGTGCCTCTGATTTTGATCTTAGCAGCTGCCGCATTAAAAGTTTCATACGCAATATCGCCAGGATTTCCATTATCTAAAGTATAAGAAAATTCTACTGGAAAACGGCTAACATCAAATCTTTTAGCTCCTTGACCAATTTCTTCATCTGGACCAAAAGCAAACCAAATATCACCATGCTTTATTTCAGGATTATCTTTCAAATATTTTGCCATTCCCAGAAGACCAGCAATTCCCGCTTTATCATCGGCCCCTAATAATGTATTACCCGAAGTAGTAATCAAAGTTTGCCCGATTACTTTTTTCAAAGAAGGAAATTCTGTGGCAGATAAAGTATACCCATGACCTAATTCAATATCTTGACCATCGTAATTTTCAAAAATCTGTGGTTGAATATTATCTGCATTAAAATCAGCAGTATCAACATGCGCTACAAAGCCAATTGGTGCAAGCTGTTCTTTAATATTGGCAGCAACTTTACCAACCGTATAAGCATCCTTTTCCGAATATGAAACTTCTACTAAGCCTAACTTTTTCAATTCAGAAACTAACTCTTTAAGTAACTTTACTTGACCCTTTGTAGTTGGTATTGCATTGCTATTTTCATCAGAGCGAGTATTCATCTTTGCATACTGGATAAACTTATTCTTTATATAATCAAAATCATAATCTACCATGTTCAATCCTTCTTTCTTATTTTGAAATTATTTTAGCACAGAAAAAAAGCTACTGACCAAATACTCAGTAGCTAGAAAATCAAAAACTAATTTTTAATTTCTTTCAGACCTTCACGACGTCTTCCCATATTGAACCATGGTGAAACTGTAAATGCCAAAACATCATTAATCACATAAATAAGTGAGTTTACAGCCATCGCTAAGGTAGCATCACCTTCGGCATAAGTTACACCCCAAAGAATTAATTGGAAAATACCACTAGCTGTCCACCAAAAGTATTGGTTATTGTAACGCATAAAGCACATAATCCCAGCAGTAAGAGAAATAGCAAAACTGATAGCATCAATCCATGGACGAGGATCATTAGTAAACTTACCAATCAAGTAACCACTAACTGCATAAACTGCTAAAGTACCAACGATAGCAATAACCCATTCTTTAGCCCCAAACTTTCGCAAGTGGTTCTTAGTATCATCGTTCCATGACTTTACTGAAAGAATAACTGGCAAATCAAGAGTAGCAATATAAGCAATTTGTTCAAAAATTGATAAGTAGTTCTTAGCTTCAAGTCCTGCATAAATAAAACAAGCTGCAGAAATCAACCCAAGCCAACCATTGATTGCTTTAGTAGCGTTAATTGCGAGCACACATAAAGTACCAAGTAAAGTACCAATAAAAGTGATGATAGTGACTGCCGTCATCTTTTGCTGAATTAAAAGTGCAAGTTGAAAGCCAAAAGCAAAAAACCAAAGCATGTAGTTTTGTACAGGCCAGCCTTTTAATTGATTAAAAAGCCAGACAAAATAATTCTCGTTGTTATCAGTATGCATAAAGTCTCCCCATTCCATTCTATGCCCCTAAACACTATATATTGTGTTTGAAGCGAACTTTTTTCTTAAAAACGACATTATCTAGTATAGTAGCCTGATTTTTTAAATACAAGAATTGACTTTTATTTTTATTTTGCTATGCAAAAAAAGAGCAGCTTTCGCCACCCTTTTTTAGAAAAAATATTAATATTGCGAGGCACCTGTTGTTGTATCAGGCTTTTCTTCCTTCTTTTCTTCTTCAGCTTCAGCTTTTGTCGAAGCACCAGTTTTTGCGTCTGGATCTGAATTACGACGGTAAGTTGCACCTGTTGTTGCATCTGGATCTACGACTAATTTTTGACCAGTAGTCTCGCAGAAATATTTAACAAGTGGATATAAATCTTGAACCCATTCATAAATACCAGCGTAATTGCCTTTATCATCTTCAACACGCTTGTAATAATGCAAAACCAATTCTTTTAAATTACCTGTGGGAACTGGCATGTATACATCATCATGACCATCTTGCTTAGTACGAAGGGCATGAACCACTTTTTTAGCTTCAGGAATCACATCTCCCACATTAGGGTGAACTGCACCCATAGTATCCCCAACTTGGTCAGGAGTACGTTTAGCCTTCATCTTATAATTAGGATCGGTTGGACGGTTGTACCATAAAAATTGATTGTTATCATCAACAAAAGTTAATTCCCCAATAGTACTACGAAGCATCCAGTTAAGTTGATCCACTGTCATTAACCCTGCATCTAGTTTTACATAATCGCTACCTTCAGCTGCATGAACTTTTTTAGCTGCTTTTTCGAGCCAATCTGGGTCATTTTTGTCAATTCCCTCAATTGTAGTACCAGCTTCAGACTTTCCTTCGGCCTTGAAATCTTCTTTCATATATTCATCGGGATTCATATCTTTAAGCCACTTAGGTTCTGCCATAATTAAAACTCCTTTGATAAACACAAACTTTGTACAAATCCATTGTATAATGTAAGCTGTTTCATAGCAAGGAAATAGCTAATTTAATTAATACAAGTATATTTATTTTATATAAAAAATCACATTTTTGTTTCTATACGATGCTTATCCAAATGAACAATTTTATCAAACATCGATTTTTCTTTTTCTGAAATTTTATGGGCTACTTCAATAACAGCGATTTTTGGATTTTCAAGTAAAGTTTTATGAATTGCCAAGGATAAATTAGGATCTAACGCACTAGTAGCTTCATCAGCTAACAAAATTGGTCTTTGCGACAAAAGTGCGCGTGCAATCTCAACCCGCTGAATCTGTCCTCCAGATAAATTATTCCCATCTTCGCCGACATTGCTATCTAGACCATGTTCTTTTACCAAATCTTCTAAGCCAGCTTCTTTAATTGCTGCTTGTAATTCTTTATCACTTATTTTTCTACCCAACGTGATATTAAAGCGCAAAGTATCATCAAACATAAATGGCTTTTGATTCACATAGGAATAAAAATTATGAGCCTTTTCCCAGTTGCCTGAAACATTTTTCCGATTGATGATAATCTCTCCATTTTTCGGCTTTTTTAATCCTAACATTAATCTTAAAAGGGTTGTTTTTCCCCAACCGCTTGGAGCCATCAAGAGAACCTTTTCACCAGGTTGAACATCCAAGTTTACATTTTCAAAAATCCGTTTTTTATCTTTATGCGTTACATAAGATAAATCCCGAATTTGCATCCCTTCAAAATCACCTGGAATATGCTTATTATGCTTAAACGTATAGTTGAGAGCCTTCTTAGTTTTTTCCCACATTGGAACTGTAGATTTAACTTGATTAAATTCATTAAAAAGCGTTACAACTGGCGTTATGAAGTTCATTGCCAAGTCAACCATCATTACCAGCGTTCCTACTTCTAATTGGCCCTGCATCATTAAAATACCGCCAATTGTACATGGAATTATAAAACAAAACAATTCAGCAGCAGAATAAATTAATTCCAACGCCCATGCTTGAGTTAAGGACATTTTTCTCAAAGCATTTTCCATATTGCGAGCAGCGTTAATAGCACGGCTCACTATCTTTTCTTGGACATTATATAATTTAGCTGATTGAGCTCCGTTTAAAGAGTCAGAAACATTCTGGGTATAAATTGCATTCTTGGCCGCCCAAATTTTTGATTTTTTGGTAATAACCGGACTGGTAATCATTTGAATTAAGGCTGGCACGATCATTGCCACTACAAAAACTACAGTCATTTGCCAAGAAGAATAAAAAGCAAAACTAATTGCACCAATAAAAGTCAATCCCTGTAAAATCATATCCAATTGAGCATTTACACGATTTGTTTCAATCTGTTTTAAATCATTAGTCAATAAAGATAATCCATTTTTGATATCTGGATTACCCTGATCTACTAAATAAGTTAGATTCGCTCTCTTAAAAACCATATTTACGTCTCGAACAATAGTCATTTTAACCGTTTCATATACAAAATTACTTGCCATAAAACATAATTGACCAAGTCCAGTTAAAATTGCCAAACGGACTAGATGCATGTAATCATGCGATCCCGAAGAAGCAACATTAAGCATAATTTTGATCATATAAGCAACAAAGACAATATTACAGGCTTTAATTGCTGCCAAAATTGTAAACAACACAACTTGGCTTTTTTTCGCATATTTTAAACTCATAAAAACTGCTATTTCCCTTCAAACTTATTACTGGAAACATTATACGCGAAAAGGTAGCAACTTCTCAAATTAGCTAGATATCAACGAATGATGTAGAATGGAAAGAAATGTTGAAAAGGAGTTTGAAAATGAAGACAGGTACTAAAATTATTACTCTAGACAACGGTTATCATCTTTGGACTAATACTCAAGGTGAAGGTGACATTCATTTACTCGCTCTTCACGGCGGTCCTGGCGGTAATCACGAATACTGGGAAGATACTGCAGAACAATTGAAGAAGCAAGGTCTTAACGTTCAAGTTACCATGTATGACCAATTAGGCTCTTTATATTCAGATCAACCTGATTATTCTGATCCAGAAATCGCTAAAAAATATCTAACTTATGAATATTTCTTAGATGAAGTTGACGAAGTTCGAGAAAAATTAGGCCTAGACAATTTCTATTTAATTGGTCAAAGCTGGGGTGGCTTGTTAGTTCAAGAATATGCTGTAAAATATGGTCAACACTTAAAGGGTGCTATCATTTCTTCAATGGTTGATGAAATTGATGAATATGTAGAATCTGTAAACCGTCGCCGTCAAGAAGTTCTTCCACAAAGTGAAATTGATTTCATGCATAAATGTGAAGAAAATAATGACTACGATAACAAACGTTACCAAGATGACGTTCAAATTTTAAACATTAACTTCGTTGATAGAAAGCAGCCTTCAAAGCTTTACCACTTAAAGGATATCGGTGGCAGTGATGTTTACCACGCATTCCAAGGCGACAATGAATTTGTCATTACTGGGAAACTTAAAGATTGGCACTTTAGAGATCAATTAAAGAACATTAAGGTTCCAACTCTTTTAACTTTTGGTGAACAAGAAACAATGCCAATTTCTACTGCTAAAATTATGCAAAAAGAAATTCCAAATTCTCGTTTAGTAACTACACCAGATGGTGGTCATCACCACATGGTTGATAATCCAGATATTTATTATAAACACTTAGCCGACTTTATCCGTGAAGTTGAAAATGGTAGTTTCAAAGGTGAATAACCAATAAAATAGCCCCTAGATTTTTTTGGGAATCTAGAGGCTATTTTTTGATCAAAATTTTCAATAAATCGTAAGTTTATTTAGATTCAAATTTTCATCAGTAATTGTATATTTTTTCAATTCAAAATCAGTGGCATAATTACAATAATATGTCTTCGTCTTTGATGAATAGCAAGCCGTGTAAACTGTGTATTCATCTTTTCCTTGGTTGTTAATGACGCTGCCTTTTACCATAGCGACTGATTTCAAAATATTAAAGAATTTTGCCACATTAGCAGTTTCACCTTTTTGAGTAGGATAATTTGCATTCAAATATGCTACTTTGGCAAATCGAGAAGCAGGAATACTATCGCCCGGTAAACCCAAGCTACCAGTCCCAACACCCCATGGCATAACTTCTTGGCCATTCCAATTTTGAACCGTAGCATCATGAGGACTCAAACCAGTATAATTTCCTAAATTAGTTACTTGCCAGTTAAAATCTGGACTATTAGTTAAAACGCCTAACTTATCTTCAAAAACTTTCATCCCATATTGTTTAGAAACTTCCACAACAATTGCTTCTTTATTATCACTGATAATCCAGTGAAGAGGAGCAACTGCAAAATCTGAATTAATAGCTTCGCTGACTAAGTTTACATTTTTCAAAGCTTCCTTTACTTCTTTAACTGTAGTAAAGTTTTGCGTTACCCAAAGCGTAATCTCATAAGAGGCTAAATTAATTTTTCCATCCACTGGTTCTTTACTAAATTGGGCATAATGAGGGAAGTTTAAACCAGCTATTCCCAAACCATCTTCATTAAAACAATCAAAATAAGAAGGATAGCCATCTACTACTATTCCCATTCCAATAACAGCTTTGCTAGTCCTGCTATCAGCTAGGAATTTATATGGTAAGGGATAATTACGTGGCGTAAGGATTACTTTTTCACCATAATCTTGGCCCACATCAAGATTTCTACCAAAATATAAATTTCCTTGATCATCTGTAAATCTTAAACCTGTACACATTTTTAATCCTCCTTAACTTCAGCTTTTTGATTTTGATGTTTAGCAATATAAACTCTTTGAATTTTCTTAATTCTAATTACTGAAATAACTAAAAGTACGAAGCCCACAATTACAAAGGCCATCATGAAGTACCATGCTACTGTAAAACTGGCTTTTCCTTTAATTATTCCAAATAATGGTGCACCAATAGCAAATCCAATAGCATATGCAAGGCCGACATACCCTAACATTACTCCTTGATCTTTAGCACCAAATAAATCTTTCGCCATAAATGCTGGACCAGACATATAGCTAAATACGGCCAAACCACAAAAGATTGAATATGCTATTCCAGCTACTTTGCTTACATGAGACCCATATGGTTGTAAACTTACAAAGATCATCATAGCAATAGATAAAACATACATGCATCCCGCATATGTCATAGATTTAGCTGTACCAAATTTATCGAATAAGATCCCACCGGATACATTACCAATTAAGCAACCAACTCCATACATGGATCCTATTAGACCAACATCTGTTAATGATAATTTAGTATCAAGAAAAGCGGCATAGTCTTCATTTAAAGAAGCTAGTCCTAAACCAATAATCAGAAAGCCCAAGCTAAAAATCCAAAACCATTTCATTTTTAAAACTTGCTTACCGCTCCAGCCTTGGAATTCTTCTGCTTTTGCCTTTTCTTGGGCAGCTTTACTTTCTTTCAATTCTTGTTCGCTAACTACAATTTCATTCTTTTTAGGCGTTCTAATAAATATTGCAATAATTACACCTACAACTAGCAATGCAATCGCAAAAATAAAGAAAGGAGCCATTGAAGTTAAATGGCCAGTTTTAGTATTACCAGTCATAAAGTGCTTCAAGATTGCTTGAGTAGCTGGTTGCAAAAAGATATTACCAATCGAACCACCACAAAAGGCAACTCCTAGGGCAGCCCCACGACCTTTTGCAGGAAACCAGTGATTAATTACCCAAGGAACACCTTGTCCAGAATAAAATGTTGACCCAATCATACAAATGATAGCCGCAATATAAAATTCAGGTAATTTTGTACTAATTCCAAAAATTACATAGGCAATTGCTGAAAGACCAATACCAATTAAATACATTACCCTAAAATTTATCTTTTCAAGACCTTTACCAATAAATGGTGATGCAATAGATGCTGCCACAGCACCAAAAGTAAAAATCAATGTATATGATGCCAAGGTAAAATGAAAAGTATTAACTAATGGGTGTACAAAAAGTGGCTGAATATTTTGAGCAATCCCATATGGAATTGCTTGGGTAAGCATACACAGAAATACCATAAAGTATTTATATGCTTTGCTGACAGTTTTTTCATTACTTGCGCTAGCCATAATAACCTCCTCCTTCTAAATTGTTTTACTTTTCCAAAACAATATCCGACTTATCAGCAACCATTTCTCTTTGTATCTCTTTAATTCTAATGGCTGCAATTATTAATAATATAAATCCAATCGCAACAAAAGCGATAGTGAAGCACCATGCTATTGTAAAATTGGTAATTCCTTTTATTACACCAAAGAGAGGTGCACCGATAGCAAAACCAATAGCATATGCCAAACTAATGTATCCCAAGTTAACGCCTTGTGCTTTTGAACCAAACAAGCTTTTAGCCATAAATGCTGGACCAGACATATAGCTAAATACTGATAGGCCACTTGTAATAGCCCAACCCATACCAGCATACAAACTTATCCTACTGTCGTAGGGATGGAATGAAATAAAGATCATCATTAAAATCGAAATAATTAACATAATTCCAGCATAAGTCATTGATTTAGCTGTACCAAACTTATCGAATAAATATCCTCCGGAAATATTTCCGACAATCCCGGCTATCCCAAAAACAGAACCAATAATTCCTACTTCAGTAAGCGACAATTTAGTGTCTAAAAAAGCGGCATAATCTTCATTTAAAGAGGCTAGCCCTAATCCAATAATCATGAAGCCAATACTAAAAATCCAGAACCATTTCATCTTTAAAACTTGTTTACCGCTCCAACCTTGGAATTCATGAGCAGCCTTTTCATGAGCTGCTTTTTTATTCTTCTTAACTTCTTTTTTGGGTGCCAAAGTCTCAGTTGATTTAGGCACTCTAATGAAAGCAGCAATTATTAATCCAACAATTAATAAGACAGCTGCAAAAATAAAAAATGGAGCCATTGAAGTTAAATGGCCAGTTTTAGTATTACCAGTCATAAAGTGCTTCAAGATTTCCTGGGTAATAGGTTGCAGAAAAATATCACCAATTGATCCACCACAAAAGGCAAGTCCTAATGCAACGCCACGCCCTTTTAAAGGAAACCAGTGGTTAATTACCCACGGAACACCTTGTCCAGAATAAAATGTTGAACCTACCATACATACTATGCCTGCTATATAAAACTCAGGAAGTTTCGTACTTATTCCAAAAATTACATAAGCACCAGCTGACAAAACAATACCAATGATATATAGAAGTTTAAAGTTTACTTTTTGTAATGCCTTTCCAACAAAAGGTGAAACTATTGAACCAACTACCGCACCAAAAGTAAAAATTAATGTATAAGAAGCTAATGTAAAATGAAAAGTATTAACTAATGGGTGTACAAATAAAGGCTGTATTAACTGAGCAACTCCATAAGGAATGGCTTGAGTTAACATACACAGAAACACCATAAAGTATTTATAGCCTTTACTTACAACTTTTTTATTTGTTGAAAGGTTATCAGCCATAACGATACATCTCTCTTTCAAGTCCAAAATATATTATTGTATGCACTTTCAGTATTCAACAAATATTTAGTAATCACAAATAAAACGGCTTATTATGTTATAATCATTAATTTTAAATTATTAAGAAAAAACTAAACCGATTTAAATACTATCTAAATTTTAGATTTATATATGATTTGCATGTATAATTATGTGTATACAAGTAAGCGATTTTACGTAGATATAGGAGAATGTATTATGTCAAAAATAACAACTTTTGGAAAAGTAACAGCTTCAATTGCTTTAGCATCCCTTATGCTAGCTGGATGTAGTTCAAACAATGATTCCCCCCAAAGCAATTCTTCCACTAAAAATAGTTCTAAGGTAAGTTCCACTAAAAGCCAAACTAAAAAAGCAGTAAAAGAAAATACTACTAAGCTTAAAACTCAAGAAATTAACTTAAGTCAGTCTGAAGCTTTGAATAAGTTCAATGA
Organism: uncultured Lactobacillus sp.; assembly: GCA_948500755.1. Classification (GTDB taxonomy): domain Bacteria; phylum Bacillota; class Bacilli; order Lactobacillales; family Lactobacillaceae; genus Lactobacillus. The sequence goes on from CAOOYH010000003.1 coordinate 35,586, forward strand.
ACAATTTAAAGACAAAAAAATCAAAGAAATTGACTTAGAACTTGAAAATAATAAGTATATTTACAAAATTGATGGCTTTGACATGAATAAAGAATATACAGTTAATATCGATGCTAATTCTGGAAAGATTTTAAATACTCATTCCGAGAAACTTGATTTAGACGAACATTTACAAAAAGGAATTAACCTAGATAAAACTATTAGTCGTGAAGAAGCAAGTAAAATTGCTGAAAAACATGCTACAGGTACTAGCCAAGAATGGAAGTTAGAACAGGACAATAATCAAACCATTTGGGAAGTTAAGGTCGTTAGTGCTAACAAAGAAACCGATGTTAAAATTGATGCAATTAATAAGAAAGTATTACATGTTGAAAAAGATTAAAGAAAAAAGCTCCAAAATGGAGCTTTTTTAGTTAATCTAATTTTTTAGCTAAAATATAATCAATTTGTGGGTCTTCTCCCACTTGGAATACATGCTGTCCCACCCTAGTGAAGCCATCTTTTTTATAAAACTTTTGAGCAATTAAGTTATGTTCATAAACTCCTAGCCACATATAATCATAATTTTCTTTACGGGCAATTTCTTCAGCTAACTTAATTAAAACAAGTCCTAATCCTTGATGTTGAAACTTTTGTCTCAAATAAATCCGTTCTACTTCCAGAGCGTTGGGTTTTACGTTTTCAGTTTGAGCAGAATTGACATTCAATTTTAGATAACCTGCCACTTCGTCTTTTACCATCAAAAAGAAAAAGCGACTATTAGAATTATTAATCTGAGCGAGCAATTTTTCCGTAGCATAATCTTCTTTTAAGAATCGTGCCATATCCGCAGGGGCAGTATATTCATCAAAGGTAGCCTTAAAAGTTTCCCGGGAAATAGCTTGCAATTCTTTTACATCATTTTCTGTTACATCTTTAATTGTATATTCCACCATCAATATTCTCTCTTTCCACCATTTTTAACAAAATGCCAATTTTGATCGACATTTTGTTCAACTTTACTGAGTAATTTATTTAACTGCTTTCTCTCACTTTGATCTAGTCCACTTAGTGCCATTTGATTCGAGAAACTATTCTCTTTTTCAATTATTTGAGCTAACTTTTTTCCTTTTTCAGTCACAAATAAATGACGAATCTTTTTATTATTAGGATCTGACTTTTTAACTACCAATTCTTGTCTCTCTAATTTTTGAATGCTCCGAGCTACTGTTGTTCTATCCACACTCAAAATTTCTGCAATATGGTCTGAAATCATTCCTGGATTTTCATAAATTCTTACTAAGTATAAATATTGACCTCGAGTGAGTTTCATCTGCTTGAATTCAATGTTGGCAATTGAATCCAGAGCCCTTGAAATTGTGCCAATTTTTCTTAAAGTATCTTTTTCCATAACTACCCTCACTTATCAAAGTTTAATATATTTTTGTTGTAAATACAACAAAAAATATAATGATAGCAGTTCTCTTATGAATAGGGTAATATTAAGAAGAGGAGGAAAAATTTATGGAAAATAATACTATATTCTTAATCTCAGTTTTTTTAGTGATGTTAATTGCCTTAGAACATATTGTAATCTGTGGCTTGGAAATCTTTGCATCCCCAGAAAAGCAAGCCAATATGTTTGATATGCCCCTGGAATATGTTAAAAAACAGGAAACTCGCATCTCTATGGCTAATCAAGGAATTTACAATGGAATGTTGGGAATTACTATCTTACTTTCTTATTTTGTATTTTCAAATAATCCTGCCGTCTTAATTCACGTTTGGCAATTATTAATGCTTTTCATCATTGTCGTAGGAGCTTTTGGTGGATTCACTGCTACCAAGAAAATATTTTTTGTCCAAATGTTACCTGCACTGATTGCTTTAATTTTGCTTTTTCTTTAGTGCATATTAGTGGTAATTTTCTATTAATTCTAGATATAATATAGCTTATAGAAAGTGTATCAGATTTAGAATTGAGAGTAATATGAAGAAAACACTAATTATAATTACAAGTTTAATCATTGGAATTGCAATTGGCCTGACTATCAAGGAATTTTTACCTACTAATCATTCTTATCCGGTTAAAAAAGAAAAAATTTCTTCTATTCATAAAGTTTCTACCACTACAGCTCAAGAAGAAGCTCCGATTATTAAAATTAGTCAAAATCGAGCACTTAAAGACTTTCACCGTCTGTACCCTAACTCTAAAGTTACAGAGATCAAATTAACCATCCAACATCAAAGCTATATTTACGATATTGTTGGTTATGATACTAAAAAAGATTGCACTATAAAAATTAATGCCAGTACTGGAGAAATTTTAGGACAATCTACTTTAAGAAATGAAGATCAGGAAGCGGACACCGAAGAAGATACTTTACAAATCAACAAGCTCGTATCTAGGAAAGAAGCTAGCCAAATTGCAATCCAAAAAGTTGGTGGTGGAGAGGCTCGGGAATGGACTTTAACCGTTACTCCATCTCATACCAACCCAATTTGGACGGTAAAAATTGTTGACCATAATGAAGTTACAAAAGTTAAAATTGATGCTCTTTCAAAAGATATAATAAACAACTAAAAAGACGAGATCCACAACGATCTCGTCTTTTTAGTTTATCTTGATTGGCTATCAGCACGTGATTTGTAAGTACCTTCCGCAGTATTAATAACCAACTTTTCGCCTTCTTTAATAAAGTCAGGAACTTGAACAACTAAACCAGTTTCCATAGTAGCTGGCTTACCACCACCAGCAGCAGTAGCACCCTTAATTTCAGGTTGAGTTTCTTGAACAGTCAATTCAACAGTGGCTGGCAAATTAACGCCGATCAATTCAGTATCATTTACGAATTCCAAATCTACGTTAGTATTTGGAATAAGGTATAACTTATCATCACCTAATTGGTCTGCAGAAACTTCATATTGGTCATAAGTTGCAGTATCCATAAAGGTATAAGTGTCACCTTCACTATAAAGGAATTGAGCTGGCTTCTTAACCAATTCAACTAAATCTACCTTTTCAGTGGGACGCATAGTTTTGTGAACTACCGCACCACTTTTAACATCGCGCAAATCCATTTGCATAACGGTGTTACCCTTACCAGGCTTGTGGTGGTTAGCCTTTAAAACCATAATTAACTTGCCTTCTTGACTGAAGACCATTCCCTTTTTCAAATTAATTGCTTGTACCATTTTTTTAAATCTCCTTCATCACAAAACAACTTCTTTTAGCATGCCAAATTTTGCGCTGGAGGTAAAGCAAACTTTTTAATTAATAATAAATAAATCATGTTCATGATTTTATTATACCAAACTAAAAGTGACGCAGATAAATTTGATCGATTAAATGTCCAGTAGTTTTATGTAAAATCAAACTAGCTCGTTGTTTAGTCGGCGCAATATACTCTCTTAAATTAACTAGATTGATCATCTGCCAAGTTTCTTCGGCAAACTTAGTTGCTTCTTCACGAGGAGCATTCGCAAGCTCATAATAGTAATTATCTGGATTATTCTTATTCATATCCATTACTTTATAAAAACGCTGCATATACCATTTTTCAATTATGTTTTCCTCGGCATCAATATAAAGTGAAAAATCAAAGTAATCACTCGTCACTACTTGTCCTCCGCGAGGGAGCTGTAAAGTATTGATCCCTTCAATAATTAAAATATCAGGATTTTGAACATGACCATATTTCCCAGGAACTATATCGCTTAATTCTTGCGAATAAAGTGGATATACAATATCATCTTTGCCACTCAAGACATCTTTTAAAAAATCGGTCAACAAGGCCATATCATAACTTTCCGGAAATCCTTTACGTGACATCAGGTTTCTTCTTTTCAATTCAGCATTAGGATAAATAAAACCATCGGTAGTCATTAGATGCACTTTTAATTCTGGATAAGTTCTACTAAGCAATAGTTGTAGAAGTCGTGCAGTAGTGGATTTACCGACCGCTACAGATCCAGAAATCCCAATAATAAAAGGTGCAGGTTTTAGATCCCTATGCAAAAATTCTCTTTGTTTTGCTTGACCGCTTCGCTTTTCTTTATATACTAGATGCAAATAACTAATTAAAGTGGTGTAAATTTCATGCACATCCGTTAAATCAACTACATCCCCCAAAGATTTAATATTAGCTAACTCTTCCTGAGTAATCTCAACTTTATTTTTGGGAGCAAGTTTTGCCCATTCATCTCGATTAAAAGCTGTATAATTCTTCATAATTTTTCCTCTTTGTTAATTCTTATCTTATTATAAAAGAAAGGAGAAAAAATATGAAAAAAATAGTTTTATTCGGGGATTCACTTTTTAATGGTTTTACTAACCATCAAAACACTGCTATCGTTACCGATTTATTCAAAGCCGCTTTACCAAATACAAATATCGATAATATTTCTAAAAGTGGAGCAACAACTGTTGAAGGATTGGACTATATTCATCAAATTGATCCAGGAGCTGATCTAGTAGTTATCGAATATGGCACCAATGATTCTTCAACTGGTTGGGGACTCAGTTTAGAAAACTACCAATATAATTTGCTCTCTATGATTAATCAAATTGGAAGGACGCGCGTAATCGTAGTTGGTCCAAGTTTACCTGATCCTAACAATGTCGAAATCAATCAATTTTACCCAGCAGATCATCTAAATGCCTTTAACCAAGTAGCAAAAACTTGTGCTGAGCTTAATAATGCTCCATTCGCAGATTTAATTGCTAGTTTTAAAAAGCAAAAAGACATCTCCCCACTTTATCAAGCAGATGGTCAACACCTTACTCCAAGAGGAAATGCCTTCTTAGTTAATTCCATTGTACCAAGTATTAAGAAAAAACTTAATCTTAAGTAGGATCTCTATCCTACTTTTTTAGTTTGTAATACATCATTACATGTTTGACGCCACCTTCATCAAAGATGTCGCCTTCGGTTCCATAGCCTAAATAATCATAAAATGGCTTCGCTTGCATTTGTGCATGACAATAGACGCGATCGGCTCCTTGATTTATTAAGAACTGGTGCACACTTTTCATCATTTTAGCCCCTAAGTGTTGGCCCCGGGTATCTTTATCTACAGCAACGCGTCCAAACATCCACTTGCCACCCTTCTTAAAGACGCGGCAAGTTGCCAAAGCACAAGTTTGATCATCATTTAATAAATAAACTTGAGTCGCAACTAGATCAGTATCATCTAGTTCGGGAAGAGTGATTTTTTGTTCCACTACAAAGGAATTAATGCGTAATCTTTCTACACAAAAGAGTTCACGCCCACTCATTTCGTCAACTTTTTTAAAAAAGAATTCGTTTATCTTTTCCATTTTACTCACCTAATAATTGCTATTTTTGCCAAACCATTTTTCATTTAGTTCTTTTAATTTGCCATTTTTCTGCAAATTAATTAAACCTTGATTGATCTTTTCACGTAAAGTTTTATCCCCTTTACGCATCCCTACTGCAAACATATCAGCTGGGACTTTCGGATTTTCAATTACCCGATAATTTTCCTTAGTCATATGAGCAATGTAGTAGTTGGCATAAACTTCATCAAGTAAAATTCCCTTAATTCTACCAGCATTCAAGTCCAAAAAAGAATTTGGAATTTGATCATAAAGAACAACATTTTTAGCATGGATAACGTTTTGCTTTCCTTCATACCACTGCTGCGCTGTCGAACCAGTTTGCATCCCTAAATCATAATTCTTCATCTGACTAAAATTATGAATAGGACTATTCCTCTTTACAACCAAAACTTGTTCATTGCGTAAATATGGGCGACTAAAGGCAACTTTTTCTTTTCTTTGAGGCGTTTCGCTATAACCATTCCAAATCAAATCAATTGTACCGTTGCGTAGCTCAGTAACGTTCATTGACCAGTCAATTGTTTGAAAACTAACTTTGATTCCATATTGCTTAAACACCTCTCTGGCTAAATCAACGTCATATCCGGTAAGTTGGCCGTTCTTTTTCACAAATCCCATGGGAACAAAAGAATCATCTAGTCCTACCACCACTTGCTTCTTTTTTTCAATTTTTGACCAAGTATCTTGAGTATTAGCTCTTTTTTGTACACTTTCACATCCCGTCAATCCTAACAAAAGAAAGGGGAGGATAATCATCCAAATTTTTTTCATAGGCTAGCCCTCATTTAACGGTTTTATCTTAAGTACCTGATCCGCCACATTTTTTGCAAAAGTTAAATCGTGAGTAATGATTAATTGTGTCAAGCCTGTTTTTTTCAAATTTAAGATCATTTTCTCTACTTCTTGACGCAAATTAGGATCAAGGGCACTTGTGGGTTCATCATAACAAAGAATTTTTGGTTTCATTGCTAAAGCACGTGCGATTGCGACCCGCTGTTTTTGTCCCCCAGATAACTGGAATGGATACTGATTTTCATGGCCATGCATTTGTAATTTTTCAAGCCAATCTTTAGCGTTTTGATCAGCTTCAGTATCACTTTCTTTTAAAACTAATCTTGGAGCGAGCGTTACATTTTGTAAAACGCTCAAATTAGGAAAAAGGTTGAAATCCTGAAAAACGACGCCCACTTTACCGCGGTCATATTTTTTATTATCAATTAAAATTTCACCACTATTTTGAGTTTCAAGCCCCGCGATAATTCTAAGTAAAGTGGTTTTTCCGGCACCAGAAGGGCCAACAATCGTCATGATTTCACCGTCTTTTAAAGTAAAGGAAATATCCTTTAAAATCGGACGTCCATTAAATTCCTTGCATAAATTCTTAACTTCAAGCATTGCCATTCCTCCTTATCTGTAGTAACTAAAGTATTTTTCAATCTTCTTTTGAACAAAAGCACATAGACTAATTAAGAATAAGTAAATTACTCCTACTAACACAAGCGGAACCAAAGTTACATCTCGCGCCATCGCTACATTCCCAGCTCTTAACAAATCTCCTAATCCAATGACATAAACCAGAGAGGAATCTTTGATCAAATTAATAACTTCATTTCCAATTGATGGCAAAACAATTTTTATTACCTGGGGAATAATGATGTGCGTCATAGTTTGAAAACGACTAAGTCGTAAAACTTGCGCTGCTTCAAATTGTCCTTCACTAATTGATTGCAAGCCACCACGGAAAATTTCTGCAAAGTATGCAGCATAATTAAGCACAAAAGCAAAAAGGGCAGCTTCATATCTTGGAAAGACAATCCCAATAATTGGTAAGCCATAAAAAACAAAAATAAGTTGCAACAAAAGTGGTGTCCCACGCATAATCCAAACATAGAATTCTACTAGCCACTTTAAAGGTTTAATGTTGCTCATTTCCCCTAAAGAAACCAAAACTCCCAATGGCATCGCTAAAACCAGCGTCCAAAAGAAAACTTTCAATGTCATCCAAGTTCCAGCTAAAAGAGCTGGCATAATTTCACTAATATAATTCATCCTCGCACCTACTTTTCCTAATAAAAAAGGTCCTCTTGGATTACTCCAAGAGGACGAAATATCCGTGGTTCCACCTCATCTTTATAGACAACTCACGTCGTCTACCTCGTCAGGTTTATTAGCAAAAATAAAACCCTCCTAGGTCTCAAGGACCTAAGAGGGCGAAGAAATCCGCGGTTCCACCTCATCTTCACAATTAACTCACATTAATTGCCTTAATAAGTTTACTAATAAACCTTCAGCTGTAACGGGCTAAATCCCGGATCTCTCTACTGAGTTTCAAGAAACCAACTCACAGATGTGTTTTCATTTAAATTGCTATCTTATTTCCACCATCAAAGATTCTCTATCAGCGTCATCTAAATTACTTATTCTGTTCTACGTCTTTTATTTTCTAAAATGTTAACTGATGTTAATTTCTTTGTCAACATTATTTTTCAACATAAGTATCAGAATCAACATCTAAAAGTGGACTTTTTTCTCCAATATAAATAATGTCAAGTTCATACATAGCACGAGAGGTAATGGTATAAACTAGCTGAGTTTCATCAACTTTATGATAATTTTCTTTTGATGCATCCCACATAACTACCGCATCAAATTCTAGCCCTTTAGCTAAATATGATGGTACAACTAAGGTGCCCGGCACAAGGCGCTGGTTAGCAGTGGCAATCAGAGTAGCCTTTTCGCCTTTTTGCTTGAGCTGCTCAGCCACTTGCTTGGCACTGGCCAAATCTTTTGTAATTACAGCCGTGGTGCGTTGATTCTCATTATTTTTGTCTAGAATCTTAACTAAAGCTTCAATTGCTTCTTGTTCAGTACTTCTTCCCCACAATGCAGGCTTGGGACCACGACGATTAAAGGCTTCAATCTTTTCACCTTGCCGCAAAATCTGTTTAGTAAAGTCAGTAATCTCCTTAGTTGAGCGATATGACTTAGTAAGCTGCACCACATCAGTTTTCTTAGGATCGAATAAACCAGAAATTTGTTTTAACAAACTACGACTTTCATCTTTAGTAAAAATCGCCTGATTCAAGTCACCCAGCATCGTGAATTTAGCACGTGGGAAATTATACTTCAAATATGCAAGTTGAAATGGCGTATAATCTTGAATTTCATCAATAAAAGCATAGCGCATTTCATAATCGGTTCTACGGCCAGTAATCAAGTCATACAAGTAAAGATAAGCAGAAACATCATTCATATAAATGTGGTGTTTCTTGAAGTTTTCCTTAACTTCTTCAATGTGCTTTTGCCAATCTTCTTCAGAAATATTCCACTTAGAAAGATCTGTCATCTTTGGAACTGCACGCAAAAAGCTTAAGTATTGGGCACGCATATTGATAAATTGATTATGGTTAATTTTATTTGAAACGGGCTTTAGCGCCTTAACAACAATCTTTCGCCCTAAGAACTTCTCTTCTTCTTTTTCTGAACTAAATTCTTGATCAGGACGATCATATAATTCATTTAATTCATCTCGACTTAAACCTTCAATTGCCTGCATTACCCAATTTTTCTTAACTTCAGGAGCAATCTTGCGATTAAGCATCTTAATTAATTCTTCACGTGTTGCATCAATTCGATTGGCTAACTTATAGTTTTCATTGAAAGAATAGTAGATGTCTTTGATCTTTTCTTTATCAAAATATGGCTTTTTCTTATCACGGAAATAAACATTCTTAAAGATCATCCCACGCTTATTAAGGTGTTTAGCATAACGAGTTACTAAGTTAAAAAAGTTGACAGAGTCTTTAAATGCACTAATATTAGTGTCAGAATTCTGATCTTCAAACTGTTTAAATAGACTTTCAACTTCCATTCCTGGCAAACGTCGTGAAACAAACTGCCAATAAGTCATTTGGACCATATTTTGTTCACCCATTTCAGGAAGAACATTCTTTATATAGTCATTGAACAGCTGATTAGGACTAAACATAATCACGTCACTAGAGGTCAAATTCCCACGGTAACGATAAAGCAAATAAGCAATTCGTTGCAAAATGGCACTAGTTTTACCCGAACCAGCTGCCCCTTGAACAAATAATAAATCCGCACTTGTATTACGAATAATCTTATTCTGCTCCTGTTGGATCGTCGTTACAATCGACTTCATTTGGGTGCTGGACTTTTCTGATAAAACTTCTAAAAGCATTTGATCGCCAATTGATTCATTAGTATCAAACATGCTTTCAATTTTGCCATCCTTAATCATAAATTGGCGTTTTTTAGTCATATCAACGGTAATTTCACCTTCAGGTGAGTTATAAGACACTTCACCTAATTTGCCATCATAATAAATGGACGAAATAGGTGCACGCCAATCATAAATCAAAAAATGATCATCGCGATCCGCAAAAGATCCTAAGCCAATATAGATAGTTTCCGGCTTTTTTTCGTTACTTTCCTTAAAATCAACCCGCGCAAAATAAGGCTTCTTTTTTAAGCGTTCAATAGTATCAAGTTGTTTAGCCGAATGTTGCCAAGCATGTTCACGTTCGCTTAAAAGCTGCTGTTGTTGATGAATGGAAAGCGCAGTTTCCATGGAGGTAGAATATCCATCGTAATCAAGTTTTACATCATCAAAGAAATGCGAATTAATGTCTCGAGCTTCGCCTTCTGCGGACTTAATAGAGCTCTTTAATTCCTTTTCTTTATCATTAATTAAGTCCAAAACGTGATCAAGATGCTGTTGTTCACGTTGCTTTTCACTAATTTCTTTAGTCATTTAGTCACCTATTTCTATAGAAAACTTATATTCTATTTTATCACGAAGTAAACTTGTTTTGAGAATTTGATGCTTTCGCTAAATAAATGTAAGTAAAAGTTCATGAAAAATTTACCTTTTTTACTTATAATCTGTAACATTGGAGTTGATGCTATATGAGAAGCTTTTTTCGTTTTATAAAAAATTTACTGCTTCTATCACTCCTTGCCTTTGGGGTTTGGAGTTATCAAAATAATCCTGATATACACACAGCAACCAATGATTCGGTCGCTGTTTTAAAACAAAAAATTGGCCAATTTATTACCACTGGAAATCTTCAGCTCCCACAAGCTGGCGACACTCATACACAAAGTCCAAATAAAACTCAATTCAGTAGTAGCGAATCAGTTACTAAAACATCTAACCGGCGCTGGCCTAACGCAACTGCGAAAGTTTATTTAAATATTCAAAATAACCCAGTTTTGCGGTCGGCATCCATCGACGCCATGAATGCTTGGAATAGAACGGGGGCCTTTAATTTTGTGCAAACTGATAATAAAAGCGCCGCTCAAATTATTATTGGCGTAGTTGATGACAGCGACACCAGTGCTGCTGGTGAAACTTCTACAACGTATAATCCTGTAACTGGCCACTTATTAAGAGCAAAAGTTAACCTTAACCGTTACTATTTACAAAATAGATGGTATGGTTACAACCAAAATCGAATTATCAATACCGCCGAACACGAATTAGGACATGCAATCGGTCTTGACCACAACAACGGTGTGTCAGTCATGTATCCCAAAGGCTCTGTCTACACTATTCAACCAGGTGATATTAAGGCAGTCCAAAAATTATATAAAGAAAAATAATTTCCCTTCTTTAGCTACTTTCACTACAATGTAAGTAGCTATTTTTATTAGGAGAAAAATTATGAAAAGAATTTACATCGTTCGTCACGGTCAAACATTTATCAACCGTTACAATAAAATGCAAGGTTGGTGTGATACGCCTCTCACCACTTTAGGAGTTCAAGGAGCTGATGAAGCAGGTGAACATTTAAAAGACATCCCCTTTGACATTGCTTTATCAAGCGATTTAAAGCGGGCTAGTGATACCTGCGAAATCATCATGAAGCATAATGTAAATAAAGATGAGCTCCAACACATCGCTAGTCCATTCTTCCGTGAACAATTTTATGGTTATTTCGAAGGGATGGATTCTGAAATGGCCTGGAGAATGATCGGAGGTCCTCATGGATACGACGATCGTCATGAATTATTGCGTAAGGAGCGAATTGACACTATTAAAGATTGGATCAAAGAAGCCGACCCATATCATGAAGCTGAAAATGCTCAAGAATATTGGGAACGTGTAAATCAAGGCTTTAAGATGATCAGTGAACTTGATGGTGCTGAGAACATTTTGCTCGTTACTCACGGCTTCACCATTCGCAGTATTGTCGATCATTATGGCAACGGCATCGATATTAGCAATGGCCCACAAAATGCCTCAATCACTCTCATGGATATGAACGACAAGGGTGAAATGAAAATCACCGCTTATAATAAAATGACCCTATAAAAAAAGTGCTCCATTAAGAGGCACTTTTTTTACTTATTATCTTTTAGAACGATTCCTTCATACAGTTTTACTGTGATCAAATAGTAAATTAAGTAAAGAACTAAGAAAATAGTAAATGGAATCCAAATCTTATCATACGGATTTTTAAGCAATGATTTAAAGAACTGAAGTCCAAACAAGACATCGATAATTCCAAGTACTGCTGGTAAAGCAAATAATACACCGATTTCTTTTGCGATTGAAGCCTTCAAAAGTGATTGACGAGTTCCAATCTTCCAAAGCATCTTGTATCTTGGCTTGTCGCTATTTGCTCCAGACAAAACTTTAAACATTAAAGTTGAAGCCAGCATTGCCAAGAATGCAAGTCCTAAGAAAAAGCCCATAAATTCAAAGCCAGAGGCCATGCTAGATACAAAGCGGTAATTCATTGCCTTAGTTGAATTTAATACTGGATTATCATCATTAAGTGAACCAGTAACAGCTGCCTTTTGCAATTTTTCAATATTAGCAAAGTTCTGTCTAAAGTTGTTCACCATCAATAGTTCAACACTCTTATTTTCGCTTCTCAACTGATCATATTGTTTTTGAGAAACAATTTTAACTCCAGCACCTGGATAAGGTGTCAATTGAGTTAATTGGTATTTCATCATTTCAGTCCGAGCTGAAGATCCTTTTTGTAACTCTTTAACATTAATAGTCTTTGTTGAATAAGCTTGTTGACCTTTTTTATTTACATAAAAATTCTGATATTTTAAGTTCTTCTTTGCAATTTCATCTTTTGAAACATAAATAGTTTGCGGATTCTTAGCTTTATTATCTTCTATAAGCTTATAATTAAAGGTTTTGGTTGATTTTACTGAAATCTTTTTTAAATCATGTTCAACTTGCGGGGTCTTTTTATATAAAACTACGTCATAGTATGAAGATTCTAAGGCTTGATCGGCCATATTATTGAAGTTTAGTCCTACGGTAATAGCCCCAAGTGCTAAAGCAAAAAGAAGAGAAACAACTGATAAAATTCGAGTATAGTCAGTTAATCTAAACTTAAGTTGGCCTAGAGTAAATGAATGAAGCTTCTTGTATTCAAATTTTGTATTATTTCTAAGAATGTTAATAATTGTTGTAAATAAAGAATCAAAGACAAAGTATGACCCAATCGTAATTGTGAAGAAGCCAATTGTAATTGAATTAGTCAATAAGACTTGATATTTGGCCATAGCCCAATAACCAATTCCTAAGAGTCCAATACCCAAAATAGCTTCAATAAATTTCCAAACTTTATTATAGCGAAGCTTCACTGGCTTTTGGTCTTCATGAAGTAAGTTAATTACATTTGATTTAACTAATTTGTGACGATTCCAAAGAGCTGCTAACAGGAATAATGCAGCAAAGAAAATAATCGTCCAAATAAAGGCCGGCAAGTAAAAACCAACGAATTTATGGATTTGTAAACCCAATTGATTAATCAATAGTTGTGAAACTACTTGAGTTAAACCTACCCCAATTAGAACACCCAAAATAGTGGCTAAAAATCCAACAATCAGGGTTTCTAAAAAGATTAAAGTCCCTATTTTACCAGTTCGTGCTCCAAGCATCATGTACATCCCATAATCTTTTTGCCTCATACTGAGTAAAAAACTATTGGCATATACAATGTAGACAAAAGTAATAATCGCTAGAAGGGCAATCCCAAAGACAAAGACAAATTGAGTAGTTTTAAAAGCAATTACCAAAGCACCTTTCAAAAAAGTTGAATTGGTGGCAATCGACATAAACATGTAAAAGATTGCACTTGCAAAGGTCAATCCTGAAAACAGAATCAAGTAGTCTTTGAACCGACTCTTAATTCCAGTTAATGATAATTTCCAAAGCATGGTCGATTTCCTTTCTATTAACGTCTACCTAATTCAGCAATAATTTCTTGATAAAATTCTTCTCGACTCTTATCGTCCTTCTTTAGTTCCTTACCGATTTTTCCGTCTTTAATGAATAAAATTCTTTGAGCGTATGAAGCAGAATAAGGATCGTGAGTTACCATTAAAATTGAAACTTGATCATTTTTATTCAAATCATCCATAGTATTCAATAGTTCAGTAGCAGACTTAGAATCAAGTGCTCCAGTTGGCTCATCCCCAAATAAAATAGATGGATTATGCACTAAAGCTCTGGCTGAAGCAATACGTTGCTTTTGTCCACCGGAAACTTCAGCAGGATATTTATCTAAGATTTGAGTGATGTTAAGTCTTGAGGCAATTGCTTCAACTTGGTTGTTAATCTCCCGTGCTTTAACATTTTGAAGAGATAGTGGCAGTGCGATATTTTCACGATTAGTTAAATTATCAAGCAAATTGAAATCTTGGAAGATAAATCCAATTTCTTTACCACGAAAATCAGCCATTTGATTCTTCTTTAGCGTGGTAATGTCCTTTCCATTAATTACAACGTTACCTGAAGTTGGCTTATCAAGAGTGGATAAAATATTTAGTAAAGTAGTTTTACCAGAACCAGAAGCTCCCATGATTCCCACAAACTCACCACGATTCAATTCGAAGTTGATACCTTTCAAAGCTTGGTATTGCTTTTCACCTTTTTTACCATAAGTCTTAGTAAGTTGATTTACTTTAAGTATTGCGTTCATGATAGTCACCTTTTTCATTCTTTTGTTTCGCTGTATTATTTATATAATACACTAATATGATTTTAGAGAGATGTCAATTACTTTTTTTGCATAAACAGCAAAATTTCGCTAGGATAAGAAACAGAAATGAGGAAATAAGCCATGGCACAACTAAATTTTGCTTTTTTAAAAAGTAGTTCACTCTTTAGCAATCAGTACAAAACTGCAAATAAAATTTTGAAACTGTATGAGATTGAAGATTATCGAGATGTAATGGTTAACAGTCGTCTTCTACTGGAAGCCATCGTCAAAAAAATTTTTACTATTGAAAATTTAGATCGTTATTACCCGGTCCATACCGGTAATCGTCGAACTTTGAGAAGTGACACTTTTTATTTACAATCAGAACTTCATTATCCAACTAGCATCATTAATTTGTTTAATGAAGTGCGCAAGTTTGGTAATGATGCGGTTCACGATGAAGATTATTCCATTTCAAAAGGCCAAGCTTGGCGCTGTATTTGCGATATCAATGATATTTTCGTCTTTTTATTAAATACCTATAAAGAGCAAAAATTGTACTATATGCGACCTGATATTGCTATGGATGCGGCTACTCACGCCCGTGATTCTTTCAAGAAAAGAACTATTAAACATCCCATAAAAAAGACCATTACTAGTAAATCTAAAAATCCAGAAGTTAAGCTTGCAAAGCAATACTTAAAACAAAAGAAAAAGAGTAAATTTTCAACTCGCTTACGAAAATTTCTCAAAAAATAAAAAGACCTATTCAGGTCTTTTTTCTAACTTTTCAATTGTTTGCTGATTGTTGATATTCTTAAAAATAGCTGTCGTAAATTCAGATTTTATTCGATGCTTTTTCTTATCTTTCTTAAAGCTATAATAAGCTTCAAACTTAACTAAACTGCAATTCTTGCCCATCGGCAAAATTGACTTAATCTTAACTTTATCTACCATTTTTTTAGCATCAACTTTTTTAACCGTCTTTTTTATTTCTTTATGAAGCTCTTTATAAGATTTATTTTCTTTTCCCTTAGTAAATTGTTTAGGATTAGCCTTCAAAAAATTATTAGCTAAAATTTGAGCAGCTGTTTCATCAGCAATTAATCCTGGCCAAATCGGGTTAACAATATAGTCTCCTTCAGCATCTTGATAAACATCCTTATTTTGATTACCAACATATTGAGAAACATTGTCATAATCACTAATTCCATCTTCACTATTAGCGAATTTTTGACTAATTGTTTGGGGAAAATCGGTTACTTTTTCAGATTTTATAGTTTTGCCCTTGTATTCAGTTTTAACATAAAGCTCCATACTTTTCGCAATTGGATAATTTTTAAACATATATTGTCCTGTCTTACTCAACCTTGCAACTTTATGATCGTTTATATAAATTTCCCCATTAGGAACACTTCTTACCTGAAAAGTTGCAGTGCGAATATTCATGTTAATGTTTTTACTAGACCAAATATTAACTACGGAGTTTGCGCGTAACTTACGCCCAGCAACTTTTGTATTTACAATAATATGGTATCGCCCGGGAAATACTAAGCCCAAATCTTGGTAATAATTTTGACCTCCGCCTTCCAGAGTACCCATATTATTCCCATTTACTACTAAATAAGAATTGGGATGATTGGTTTCAACTTGCGGACGATAAACTTGAACTCGAAGTTGGTACTTAGGGAAGAATAAAAAATGAGTACCTGATTCAACTAAACTAATTTCATTACTTCCTTTTCCTTCGCGTAAATTACTGGTTAATTTATTGAGGGCATTCTTATTTTCGGCAAAATAATTTTGGAGTGGCTTCAATTTACTCTCATTTACATCAATATCAGGATTAGTAGGCATGACATAGCTTGATAAATCCTTTTTTGGATCAGAAATCCCGTCAATGATCCTATCTATTTGGCGATTGCGAGCATAATAATAACTTCCCCAGGCATAAAAGATACCAAGAAGAATAATGATAGAGAGTGTAGTAATAATCAAAATCTTATGTTTTTTAGACCAAGAGGTCTTTTTGTTTTTTAGAATTTTTTTGTTACTCATACAATTTACCTTTTCTCTAAGTCTGTCTTTTTCTTTAGCCTAACAATTATTCCAAAAATTTCAACTTATAAGCAAAAAAGCCTGCATCCCTGCAAGCTTTTTGCTATCTTTGACTAGTACCATCAGCGTAATTTAGTTTTACACCATCAGCCACATTAAAGATATAAACATTGAAATGAACACTATTTGAATTAGTAGATTGCCCTTCCATCTCTACTCCGCGGGCCAAAAGTTCTTGACCTCTAAAAATTGGAGTTACACGGTAGCGCACATAATTATGCGGACTTTCTTTCAAATAATTTGCAACTTGATCTTCATAACGCAACATATCAGGATCATTAAGTTGACGCGTTCCCGTCATCAAATTCTTCAAGTTATTATTTTGACCAGTTAATTGATATCCGATCAAATGGCAACGATTATAAAGCCATCCGCCAGCTACACGTTTATTATGCCAACCAGTTGGATTAACGTGCAGTGGTTCTCGCTGAGCTTTAGGCATCAACTTCTGATTAAGAAGAGCATTCGCTGCAGTAACACGATTTTTATTATCTAGTTCGCCGTAGCGCTGCCATGCTCCTTGGTTTGTACTTAAATCTGATTTACTAAAGCTCGGTTCATTATTGTTAACAGTAATGATGTCTTTACCAGAATAGTTCAAGCTAGCCAATTTAGCTGCACTAACTGATTCAACTGTGTGAGCACCACTATATTTCTTTAGTTGCTTTTGTAATTTAGCAATCTTTTTATCTAAAGCAGCAATTTGCTTTTCAGTAGCTCTATTTTTCTTTTCAATTTTTTCGGCTTTATTTTGATCACTACGATCATAACGATACTTGGTGACAATTTTATCCTTAGCAAAAGCAACAAACTGGGAATTTTGAACTCCAACTAAAGAAACTGCAACAAGCACACCAGAAAGTAGACCAATAATTTTCTTTTTCATTATCTCATTGCCTTTCGATATCCCTGATTAATTGCATCTCGCTCAGAATCAAAGTAAACAGCATTTGCGGAATTCATATGGTAACCTGCTTGCCCTGGAACATGATATATGTGAGAACGACTATTACCAATGATCTTTCCTGATTCACCCGTATATAAATCTCCTTCATGAGAATTACTGTGGTGAGTTTCAGAGTGAGAATCAGAAGTTGAAGAATCTTCCTCTGCTGGCTTTTGTGCTTCTTTTGCAGCTCTTCTAGCTGCGGCTTGTGCTTTCTCTTCCTTAGCGGCAGCGGCTTTTTGTTGCGCCTTTTGTTCAGCTTCTTGTTTTTCTTTGGCTGCTTGAGCACGGCTTAGTTCTTTTTCTAATTTCTCGTATTCAGCTTCTTTAGTAGATTTTTCTTTATTTAAAATTTTTTCTTTAGCTTTAGCTTCAGCCAAGCGAGTAGTTCCAACCTTTTTCACTACATAGTGAACTTTAGGTGAGGCATGACTATCCGCCTCATCCTCATCACTAGCTTGACTTCCAATCGCAAAAACCAAAAAGAAAAAGGCGATGACCACACTTAAGATACTTGACCAGACACCACCATTTTTGCCTTTAAAAACGTATCTTTTCAGTAGATAGTGTGGCAGTAAATAATACCAAAATAGGATCCATAAAATAACTTGGCCCACTTTTTTCCAGTTCATAATCAAATCCTATTCTATTTATCTATAAGACTTACGATAGCCAGCTGCGCGGGCTGCGGCTTCACTTCTAAAATAAACTGCATTTCCCCGATTCATCCGATAAGCATGTTGGCGATAAACATGATAAATATGGGAACGACGATTTCCAATAATTACTGGTCGAGTAGAAGTATAAATCTTTGTCCGATCTAAAACTCGGCGTCTTCTTCTCCTTCTATAGCGGCGGCGAGCAGCTTGAACAGTATGCGCTGTGGGATTGATATTAGCCACTTCTGTAGCTGTTTCTACTCCCACTAACATTGCAAGCCCAATGGCTAAAATTTGCATGAATTTCTTTATTTTCATCAATAATTCCTCCAGAATAGTAGATTTTACCTTTTTAGTTTACTACTTCTTTGGAAAATTGACGCAAAAAAATAAAGCTTGCATTATCTGCAAACTTTAAAACATTGTGCCGACTAAAGTACTGATCACCACAGCCACTGCAATTGGAACTACAGCATCAAGATTTGTCTCTTCAATATGCTGTAAAGTTTTAATGCGATCACTATAACCCACCACAGCTTGATCAACGACTTTTTCAATTTTATCTAGCAAATCATTTTGTTGATGAACAACTTGGCTTAATTCATCTACTATATCCTTTACTTTTCCAGTGAGTTGCTTTTCTTCATCAGGAATATGATCAGTGAAATAAGGTAAAATTGCATGTAAAGATTCATAAGTTTGATATTCTCTTTCAAATTCAATCAATTTTTCAACTAATTCACTTAAATCCGAAATAATCTTTTGAAGATCCGCAATCCCCTTCAACTGATTCCAAATTTGTCCCCTATATTCTTGCCCTTTTAAATCATTAAGATATGGGAAGAAATCATACCCCAATTGTTCTTTATCTACCAATCGAGCATTTGGTTCAAGCGCAGCAGCCACCATCTTCCGAGCATCGGCATCCAAATTAATCCCAGATGTATTACGGTGAATAACATGCTCAATTTCACTAGGATTAATAATCAAACTACGATCATATTCTCGATAAAAGTTTGGATTATCAATTAAGAAATCTTGTTTTTGTGGATTATCACGATTTACAATCACAATTAAACTGCGGATAGCATCTTTATTTAAAATTTGTTCAACTGCATTTGAAGCAAAAAATCCCCGACTTGCAATTTTTAATTGATTATAAATAGCATCTTTATGGAGAGTGATTTGCTTTCTAATCGCTGCCTTATCGAGTTCGTTTTTAGCTCGATAAATTCGACCATCTTCAATATTGCGAGCCTTAGTTTCAATGATAAAAATTCCCGCTGGGGTGATAGCAAGATGGTCAATTTTAGTAGTGACTCCTTCTCCAAGCGGTAAAATCAAATTATTAATGATATAAACATCATCTGATTTTTCCAACTGCTTTACAACTTCAGCTTGAGCAGCATTTAAAGCCAAAATATCACTAAGGTGACTCCAAATTTTCTTTTTAGATTCTCCACCAAACACCTCTACCGGTCTCAAGAACCAACTTAGGTCAGTGAGTGACTTATATACACTATAATTATTTTGTTTTAAGGCTTCTACTTTAGAATAAAGTTTCTCTACTTCTTGGTCATAGTCAGAATAGAGCTCATTTATCGTGCTAATTCCTTCTAAATTCTTATCAGTTAAGTCATGATCAAGTTGCTCAGCAGGATTTTCTTCTTTTCCTTCTTTCATCCGACCAATGTATTCCGCTTCCTTAAGAGATTCAGCTGCTTGATCGTCTGAAATTTTCTTATATTCAAACCAATTATAAGTACAAGTAGGAGTATTTTTCTTGATCTTATCAATTTCCTTAACTTTAGCCGCAATCTCACCTACATATTGATCTTTGATTGCACCAATTTTATCGGTCACATTGTACAAATCATCATATTTTTTCAATGATAAGACAGTTCCACTTTCTCCGTGGAATTCGCGCTTTTTGATATTGCCATCTTCATAAATGGTCAACAAATAACCCGCTCTACTGATAGAAAACTCCCGAACTTGTTCAATTTTTCCATCAAGAGAGTAGACAATTTGATAATGGCGAAAACCGTTTTTATCAAAAATATCCCGAATGAGCAAGTCACCATATTTTGATCTTAAGACGTGATATGCTTGATCACTATCTCCATCTTTATCAAAAATTTCATCAATTTTATCTAGTAAATCGACACGCTTATTTTCTAAATCAAGATATTTAGGATTAAAGTTTCCTTTAGTCTTTTCGATTTTTCCTTGAATTTGTAAAAGCTCGCTATAGTTCTTTTCCACACGACTTCTACGCCAAAAATCGTAGCCTAAATATTCTACCGCTAAAATCGCAATACTAATTACTAAAACCAGCCAAAATCTGCTTCTTCCAAAATGAAGAACAGCAGAAATAATCCCCATAATAATCAGCAAAATAATTAATGGTACCCAAAAATTAGGTCTCTTAGCTTGGATCTTTTTAATTTCATTATCCAAGATTGAAGAGATCTTTCCATTAATTTGTTGGTATTTTTCTGATTCGGCAATTTTTTTATCTCCACTCATCTCTTTTTGAACGGCGATAATCTGCTGATCCAAATCTTTATTTACAGTCACTGTGTTGCTCACTTCCCCGGTTTGTTCTGCTTAATTGCAACTCAAACATCTTTCATCGATCTAATTACTACACTAAAAATATTGTACTTGATTATTAATATCATGACAATTGCGTGAAAGCTATTGCCACCATCTTTTCCAAAAGGTACTTGGTAAAAAAATACTGATTATAATTAGCACAATTCCGCCAATTATTCCGAAAATCTTCAGCACCATAATTATCCGTTCAAAGATTGGCAATCCAAATGGTGCGGTAATTGCCTTATTATAGTAGTATTGACTCACCAAATTATAAAATTGCACACTACTATACCCAAATCGACCAAAATAATCGTCTAAATTAGTACTATTTTTACTATGAACTAAATCATTTAAAGAATACAAAGTACGATTGTTATAGCTAGTTGCATCAGGCTTTAGGTGATATTTATGCATCAAATTAGCCGTATAAATTGCTGCATTATCCATACTTTTAGCAAAATCTGGAGCATTATCTTCTTCTCCTACCCCCACTTGAATATAACGGGTATTGATTTTACTATGAGAATCAGTAGCACTTTTGCTTGGTAAATGCATTTGAATAACACCGTCTTTACTTACATAGGCATGAACGGTGTCAGTTCTTTTAATCGTTTGACTGATTACCACCCCTTCAGGATGATTATGTCGATACTTAATTGGAGCATCTCCTGCAATCTTAACTTTTGTAATCAGTAAATGATGTTCGTTATTTGAATTGATGTATGTATTAATGTTAGGAATTTCGGGGAAAAACAAGCCACAAAAGATGACAATCACTAATAACCCTAGCCAAATGAGACTAAAGCTTCTCCGCCTATTTTCTCTACGTTCTCTCATCTCTAAACAGTCTTCCTAAATATCAGTAAGTTGCTAGCTACCATAATCGCACATTTTTAACCACGAGTATAGTAGTTTTTTATTTTTATGAACAAATATTAATCTCTCTGTTATGTTTATCTGATTCACAAATCCATCTAGTTCTCCTTCTTCTCATTAAACAGCATATTGTAGATTGCCGTTGCATTATCGTTACATCCCTGATACTGATTGATATTCGTTTGCAAAATCACCGCATTCTTGCCATCTTTAGAGATTCGAATAAAACTTGAATAATTATATCCGGCTCCATTTGCCTGATAATATCCCTCCTTTGTATATAAACCGCCACGATATTGTGCCTGATTATTTCCCGGGCCATAAATTGTCTGAATGCTTTGCATTGGCAATATTTTTCCACTTAAAAGTGCCGACATTGAAAGAAATATATCATCATTAGACATTGCAACACTTCCAGCACCCAGCAAGCCATGAATCTCATTCATATCAACTTGAGTACTGCTAGGAATTAGCTCAATTTCTTTAATCTTTTGTGCATCCGCCCAAAGAAAATCCGTGTGCTTGAGCCCGAGCTTATACACATACATCTCATTAAAGAGGTCTTCATAACTGCGACCTGTCGCTTTTTCTAAAATATGACTTAGTAGGACATAATTTACATCTTGATAGTTCCATTTATTAAAACTTTGATCGTCAAAATGCATATCTTGAATCGTCTTTTGAGCATTATCATCATCATTTTTGAAGGGATTATTACCAAATGGCCCCTGCTCAGACAAGCCACTAGTCATTTCAAGCAAATTTAAAATACTAATATTGCCAGCATTAGGTACGTTTGGATAAAACTTCGCTACTTTATCATCTAAGCTCAGTTTTCCCTCATTAACCGCTTGCATAACCATTGCACCAGTGTATGCTTTTTGAACTGAATTAATCAAGTAAGCCGAATTAATATTCCCTTCAGTGGTGTAATTCCAAATTCGCTTACCATCTTTATAAAAAGTTGCATTTCCCTTAAAACCAAAGCTATTCAGCATTTTTTTGATTTGCTTCTTTTGTTTTAAAGAAATCTGATCTTGAGGAGTGGCTCCAGTAATATTTTTTAAAAAATGTGTTGAAACAAATAGGTAACCACAAAAGAAAATATAGATCAGAATTAAAATAAGTGGTAGTTTTTTCTTCATCGTTATGCCCTATATGTGAAAATCCTTATAGTAGTAATTATACAATCTTCTCTATCAAAAAAGGAGCCTTTCGCAGGCTCCTTTATTTTCTAGAACAAACTGTCGATCAACTCAACATCGTTCATTTCAATTCCAGGCAACGATTTCAAAATATCAGCCAACTCTGGCCATTTGCAACTGTCATCTCCATCATCATTAGCAGTATTGAACTGATTATTAATGTTAAATCTTTTATCGATAAAATGCGGATGATTATGAAAATCATAACGGACTGGTTCGACAATATAACCCCCAACATCAAGCAAAAAATGATCTTCATTCATCAAACGGATCATTTTCGCACTTCGTTCAAATCGACTGGACGCCGTTTGCGCCATTGCCAAATCTGTCGTTCCCGTCAAAAGATAGGCACTGCAGTTGCCAATCACACTGGGAGTATTATTGCCAAACTTTGCTTTCAACTGCGATTCGTCTTGAAGCATCATGCAAATTGAAATGTTCCGACTTCTCGCCGTTGCCAAATAATCATCAAAGTGAGGAATCAAGATGTTTTTGAAATCATCTAAGAAAAAGCGCACCTTAACTGGCAAAGTTTTACCTTCAAGCTTGAAAGCAGCATGATACAAAAAGCTAAAAAGTTGTGAATACAGCGTATTAGAAATAAAGTTTTTGGATGGATCAGAATCATCATATAAAATGAAGAAAGCCGTTTTTGGTTTTAAAAGCTGACTAAAATCAACTTGATTACTGCTTAGGAGTCGATCAACTTCTTTTACTCGATAAGGACTCAAGGCCGCACCCAAAATTCCTAAAACACTCCCCCAGGTCCGATCACTACTGTGCAAACCTGCGATTTGCTGCCACATTTTTGCTGCTTCTGAATCTGGCTTTTCTTGCACAGCCCAATTGAATAAACAATCACCAAAAGTCAGATCGTCATCATATTCGTATTCATAATTATAATCTGAATCACCAAGTGATACCAAAACCTGCTCAATATTCTTGGGACTGTCTTCGAGCATTCCAAACAAGCGCACCACTGTACTCATTGTCTGCTCACTTTCTGGTAGAAATTCTTGCGTGAAAAAGATCAACGCTTCCAGCACAGTCATAGCGGCATTATTCCAGAATGGATCCTGGCGCGAGTCAGTTGTTTGATTACCACTGACGTCACTAATCATTACTTGATGAGCAAAATTAATCACATCTAGATTAGATTTCATATTTAAAATTGGATTGTAAGTCATGGAATGCTTCAAGTCCACTAAGTTTAGAACTTGAATTTGATAGCCCATTTTCTTAAGGCTTGCACCCACATCAGCTAAGATATCGCCCTTGGCATCAGCAATCACATAATTAGCATTCCCCTGCAGCACATTCGGCTCAACAAAAGAATATGTCTTCCCAGTACCACTCGTCCCAATGACCAATGTATTATCATTTTGTGCAGAATGATAATTAATAGGAAGAAACACGTTTTTTCCAAAAATCGTGGTATCTTGGTTGTAATTTTCTTGCCAAGGAGTTTCACTTTTTACAGGTTATGCATAATTGGTAAATCCGATTGTATTCATTCAAGCCTCTTTCTAGCTTTCGCAGACTAATTCTAACTAGGACAAACGACGATTTCTTAGCCAATATCACCACCTTTAAGCAAAACAAAAAACAGGGTTAAAAATACATAATCCCGATCTAGTATTAACTTAATATATTCAAATCAAATTACAGCTTACTAGAACTATATTGCATATTTTTAACTCTGCTTTCTAACAATCTTTACTATTAAAATGATAGATAATCAAAAGTTGCACTATCTATATTACTACTGTCCAGGTGAAAAGCAAGAGATTTGGATAATAAAAAATCAGCACCTCAAGTGCTGATTTTATCGAATTATTTTTGTAATTTCTTACTTAAGTCAATGATGTATTTCTTTAAGGCATCCTTAGTTTCAGGGTGACGCAAGCCGTATTGAATGGAAGTTTCAAGATAGCCTTCCTTGTTACCAACATCGAAACGTTGACCGTTAAATACATGAGCAAAAACGCGTTGAGTCTTGTTCATAGTGTCGATGGCATCAGTCAATTGAATTTCGCCACCACGACCTGGTTTTTGTGTTGCCAAAATATCAAAAATTTCTGGAGTAAGCAAGTAACGCCCAATAATTGCCAAATCACTTGGAGCTTTAGCAACTGGTGGCTTTTCCACAAATGACTTAACGTTGTAAAGATCATCGTTGATCTTACCTTCAGGGGCAATCACACCATATTTAGAAACTTCCTCATGTGGCACCTTCATAACGGCTAAAGTTGGCGCATGAGTTTGATTGTAATCATCAATAAGCTGCTTAGTTAGGGGTACCTTGTCACGCATCAAATCATCGCCAAGCATAACGACGAATGGTTCATCCCCAACGAAACTACGCGCACGGAAAATCGCATCCCCCAAACCAGCTGGATGTGGTTGACGAGTGTAGTACAAGTTCACACCTAAGTCGGTAATTTCTTCAGTCAACTTAAGCAATTCAACTTTACCTGTATCCTTCAAATCTTGTTCCAATTCAGGATTTGAATCAAAATGATTTTCAATAGCACGTTTATTCTTACCAGTGACGATCAAAATGTCTTCGATTCCTGACTTCTTAGCCTCTTCAACAATAAATTGAATGGTTGGCTTGTCCACAATTGGTAACATTTCCTTTGGCATCGCCTTGGTTGCAGGCAAAAATCTGGTTCCAAGACCCGCTGTAGGAATAACAGCTTTTCTAACCTTCATATTTTTTCTCCCATTTTTAAATAATTTCCCTTTCATTGTAGCAGAAAAGAAGCAAATATAAATAAAGAAAATTTGGTGTAAATATGACTAAGAATCATTGAATGACTTATTTATATTAATCATCTTTATCATCTAAAGATTTCAAAGCATCAACATAACCATTAACTTCATCTTTTTGGCCTGAATTTACATAATAATCAGACTTCAAACGATCGATAGTATAATGTTCAGTCTTATAGATCCCTTCCGCTGGAGAATGATCATGATCATTATATTTAACCGTTATATTATTACCATCTTGTTTAAACCAGTAGTACGATTGAGGATCGCCACCTGTAGTAATACAATCATAACCTTTAGTCTTCCCATAACCTGAATCATCACTAAAATACATGTGGCCATTGTTTAAATTATCTTTAAACCAGTCACCGTCTTTGAGCAATCCAACAAACACACCTATTAATTTTGGATTTTCAACAGAACTACTGTCATTCGATTTTGATTTGCTATCACTACTCTTTTCGATATTTTGACCAGCAGCAATCGAATTAAAACCATTAATTAAATCACGATTTTCAGTTTCTTTAGCCATAACCTTATCACCATTAGTAGTTTCATCAACTAATACAATGGGTTGATTTTTATGGAAAGCAAAGAAGTAGGTAATGTGACTTGCTCCTTCATCTTTATCATAATTATAAATTGCTACAACATTATAATCAGCGTTTCCCTTACCACTAGGGTCATAAGATAGAGATGCTTTTTGCCCATTTACATACACTCGATTAAAGTCTCTCGGAAATTTTTCTCCAGCGGCCGTAGTTATTTGACCATCACCATCATATTTTTCATATTCTTGGTTCATTGTAGTGGCCCAATCATCTAAAAAGTCGTCAAGCTTATCTTGCTTTTCCGAATTCCAAGTTGAATCGCTTGCATTGGAATCAGAACCAAAAGTTCTATTTCCTTTATCATCATTAGAATTAGTAGTTTTTTGAACTTTTCCTACACCTGTTTGTTTTGTAATGGCACTCTTTTTATGGTTCTGACACGCAGTCAATGTTAACATTGCAGTTCCAACCAAAATTATTTTTATAATCTGCTCCCACTATTTCAAATCAATTGTTAAATCAAATGTTTTATCCATCGACTCATTATCCTCATCTTGAGAAGATGCATCAAATTTCATTCTAATACTCTTTAAAGATGAAGTTGAAGATAACTTCTGGATTGGAAGAGTGATAGTACCTGATTTTTTAATACCGTCATTAATATCGCCATCCCAGTCTTCCATACTATCAGCTTCATGTTGTTCGCCATTAGAATAACTGTATGTTCCTTGAGTAGGATAAATGGAAATATCATCAGCAGCTTTAACAGACATGTAAATTTTGGCAAAACCATGAATGGTAAACTTTCCATCATTTGCAGAATCATATTTATATGGTTTAGCAGTTTGATAAATCACAATTTTATTGATCTTTACATCTCCGCCATCCCAAGAATGATCAGTATAGTTAACACGATAAGTTTTTATAGCTTTAATCTTATAACTCTTATAGTCAACTTTTAATGAATGATTATCTGAACTAGAACTTTGATGGCTATCAAAGGAATTGTTATTTGAAGAATCTCGGAAACTCCCATCTGTCAAAATAAAGAACCCCATTGAGAGTACTAGTACTGAAAGAACAATAATTACCCAAGTAGATGGCGTTTTATACCATGGCTTTGAATTATCATTGGTTGAGTTATTAACTGCAGTTTGATTACTTTCTTCAGTTATATCTTGATAGGGATGCTTGCTATAGCCAGCTTTTCCCCAGGTACACCCAATGGCATATATGATCATCAATACCACTCCATAGATAGTAGCATCGCTGTAATCTAACATTGCAGCATAAAAAGCATTCAATCCAATTACTACAAAAAAGATTACTTTAACTATCAATTCTGCTTTTTTATTTGGGGTTTTCTTTAAAGTTACAAAATACCAAATGGCTAATCCAATTGCCCAAGCTCCATAAAAGTATAAAAATTGTTGGAATTGTCTTACTTTACCAACCCACGCTATGCCCAAAAGTGATTGAGAATAACCTAAAATTCCAATAGCAAAGAGTGCCAGAAGAATCGCTCCCACCAATCTCCTAACATTTAAGCTGTTATTTTGCTTCATTCTTATTCCTCCATAATACTTATAAATAAACAGTTTAATTATAAAACAAAAAGTTATAGCATTCACTATAACTTTTTAGACCTCGTTTCGTAATTTTTATAGTAGATGAGTCTTTTTATGATAAGCTATTAACGGTATTTTAAGGAAGGAGCATCATCCCCTATGACCAGTAAAGATATTGAAAATCTAGAACAAGCAGATCAATTAATGTTTGATCTTGCTAAGAGCACTACCCCTAAAGACGATATTCTAAAAGTAGCTCAACTACTAAAAGAAGCTGGCGTATTACAAGATACAAGCGATGATTTAAAAACTATTGTAGCTGCCTACAATCAAGACGCACAAACCGAAATTAAAAAAGCTCTTCGCCGAAAAATGCGAACAACCGTCACCTTAAATCTCTCAGCACTCACGCCTTATTTAAATAATTCAGATCCCGACATAAGCGCCATCGTTACAGACACCTTAGACAACTTCAAACAATATGGCCAAATAGTTCTCAGATTCAATGAGAAAAAAGCTACTTGGCAAACCGAAAAAAGTACTGCAGATTATCAACAACTCTTCTCTAACTTAGATAATCGCCGTACTAACATCCATAACGCTTGCATCGACAACATCAATATCCTTAATCGTTTAATTGTCGATGGGACTCCTTTTGCTACTTGGGACAACCCCAACATTACGCAAATCAAAGAAATACCCCGCAGCGATATTGGTAATGCGATTTTGGAGTTGTGTGTTAGGAAGTTGATTAATAATGATCAACAAGTATTGAAATGATTAGAAATAATTTTCAACATACAAAAACTACCCCATATGGAAGGTAGTTTTCTCACTAAAGTTCTTAGCACGTCTATTATTCAACAGTTTTATTAGCCTATATAATTGAAGATTCCTTATGCCTATCAATCAAAAAAATTTTACCAAATATGAATTAAGATCCATTGAGTATAGTCAACCAAAAGTTACTCATATGAGACGAACTCATGGACTGGCATTTCTTTTAGCTCAAGACATTGAGGCTAATATTATTATCGCTAGTGTTAACTATGCTATTTTCGATTGTCATAATCTTTCTGCTCTCATAACAGGATAGACGGTAACTCTCATCAGTAAATTTATATCAAGAAATGCAACTATTTTGTATGTGTATACTTTATCGTATTTTTAGTGATTAATTCGATTTATAATGTTCCAGTGTCTTCCGAATTTTCACCATATTATTCTTAGTTGGAGTATCTATCGGATCATTAGGAAAATTCTTTTTAACTCGTCGTACATAAGTTAAAAAGTTACCCTTACCATACTCTCCTCTTTCAGAATAAAGTCGGTATAATTTATCTGATCCCTTATAGCCATTTTTCCTATTATATTTTCGAGCTATTCCAATAGCTTTATGTCTCATGCGATAATAATACTTAGAAATAGCTTTATCTCTAATAACAACTTGCTTACCATCAAAACTAAAACCAAGAAAATTTATTTTATGTTTACTTTCATTTAATTTTGGAATAAATAAATGCCCAATATTTTTTAAATGATTTTTCTTATTTAACTTAAAGACTTGTGTTTTTTCGGACTGTAACTCCAATATTCCTTCTTTTTTCCACTTATCAAATAATGTAATTATCTCTTCAATGTCCTGTTGAGTTTGAGACTGTATAGGTAATATAATTACAAAATCATCTGAATATCGTCTATACATTCCACCACGTGATTGAACAAAATCATTAATTTTTTTATCTAATTCAAGCATATAAATGTTAGCCAAACAAGCGCTAATTGGAGACCCTTGAGGAATTCCTTTTCCTGATTTATTACAATGAATATGCTTTCGATACATTTTAAAAAGTTTTCTAGATAATATTCTATTTTTAGTATTTAATTTTTTTACATCTGCTTTAGTATTTTTTAAATGATTTAAATTTAGAATATCCTTCAGTTCCCAACTATTATATTGGGTAACACTTTTAAAAATAGCATAATAATCTTGAGTTAATGTATTAACTTCTAGTAAGTTACAAAGCTGTTTTTTCAAATATAAATGATCTATTTTATCGAAAAAATCAGTAAAATCACCAATCATTATGTAGCAAGAAGACTGATTTTTTATGAATTTAACTATATTATGAAAAATTTCAATATTGTTACAATGTAAATTAGTCCGATAAGCTACAGGAATTAAATTTATACCTTCTTGCTTCAACCGCAAATTATATTTTTCATTTAGAAGAGCACTATAGTATTGATAAATGCATCTATCAATATGAGCTGCATAACAAATTATACGTTCTTTAACATATTCTTTTCCTTTTTCTTTACTAAATTTCTTATATACAAGCTTATATTTTATAAATGGATAAAAGCCGTGATGTGCAATTTTCTCAGGTTGAGTAATATAATTTCTAACCTTGGTTATATTAGTACGCAAATCAAAATGCGCATACGACTTTTTACTCTTTTGAATAATTTTTTTATTGTTAAACCACGTATCTTTATCCATAATTTATCCTAAAAATTGGGATACCCACTAGCAACGGGGAGCAGCATCCCTAACTAGTGGGTACGGAAGAAAAAACTTATAATTTATCAGCTAAATATAGCAACTTTAATTATAGCTGCTCTATTAAATCCAATTAACTTACATGCTAAGATGGAGTTAGAAGGAGGCGCGCACATGATAACCAGCTTAATATTGTTGAATATCTGTATAATCACTACCTATAAGTTATTCCAAGGCGTAGATCTGCGCCGATTAGTTGTCGAACTGAATCTAGAATTTATGAATAAATTCGGCATAACAGCATTGACAACAATCCTTTTCCATTACGTCTTTTTATCGTAATGCATTTATATAATAATTCATTTTATGAACAATATCAATTTAAACCTCAAAAGATATCTTTTTATAATTGTTTATCAATTTAATTTCACAATCAAAAGTTTAATAAAATTGATAATTAATTTGAATTTTATCAGCTTTTTTACCTATCAAGTTTTTTATCGACATAATACTCCTTTTTATGTCTAAATCATCATGAGAATATGAAAAAAAAGTAATGTTTTGTAACTTAGGAGCCGTAAATAACTCTTTAAAAATTTCTTCATCATCGACAACTTTATCTTCATGATTTGGATAGATATTTATTTGCTTTGAATCTAAAGAATGTCCGATTATTACTATTTTTTCGATTTCATCAATTTTCAAATTATTCAAGTTTATTTTAAATGGAATATAATTATTAGATTTAAAATATAAGTTCATAATCTTAAAGTAAGCTTTTAAACTTTTTTCATTCCGTCGTTTCATATTATAGAACCTATAATTTTTCCGACTATTTATTAATTCATATTCCAAATTAGTTAATCCTTTAATTTTAAAACTATTTCGCAATTTTGTTGTTGTATCCGTTTCAAAAATTGTATAGAGATCGGCAGATTGATTAAAATTTTTTAAAATAATAGAGTTACACGAATAAGCCGGTAATCCTATTAATTTATTGAAATCACGTTTATTACCTTTAATCCTATTATCTATGTCTTTTAAATTTCCTATAGACCAATATTCTTCATTAAGAAGTATATTTTCATTTAATCTACTTAGAATTGAATACATTCCTTCTATTAGTTTATAAAATGGATAATAATAATTAAAATTATTATATGAATTTAAATATGGAAAAAATGTATTAGTAAAACTTTTATCTAAAGAATATTTACTACCATACCAACGTTGAAAGTTTAGAATCTCGCGTTGAATTCTTTTTGATAAAAAACTACCTCTAGGATCTATATCAAGCAAGTATCTATCTCTCGATAATCCCAATACAATATCTCTATTGTTTTTATATTCTTTAATTGATCCATGGATATAGTTAATTTTCTCAGACCGAACTTTAAAAATATGTTCTAAAGTCTGAGTATAATTAAAGTTAATTATACATTGTGCACTATTTAAAATTTTAGAAATATTCTTATGCCTATTTCTAATTTCATTAACCCCTTTACTTTCTAGTTTACTTTCTTCGATATCAAGATAATTTATAAAAGCGCGGACTACTTCTTTAAAATTGCCAAACCAAATATCCCATCCGGGCACTCCTGCACTTCCATTAACTATTTCTTCATAATAGCGATTTTCTAAATCGCTCCAATCTTCGTAGTTATAAATGTCATAATTAACATCAATGGACTTATATTGCGGACTATAGATAAAATCAATAAATCTACTTTTTAACCCTAGATTTAAATCTAAACCATTTCCTATTATTATCAACGTTTTCATTTATTAATTCCTTAACTATATTGACTCTATAATTTCTCCTATTTGATGCCTTATCTATATGATAAATTGTTAATAGGATTTTCTTATAGAATGTCAAACGCTATTATAGAAAAAAAGAGTATACTAAACATAGTTCCAAAAGACTAGTCTTTCAGCAGTTTTTCAATTATTATGTACTAAGCATTTATTAATGAATTGTCTTGGAATAATTATAAAATTGATGTGTGTAGACCAAATTTATAATAGTTGGATTCAAATGATTAGCACATGCAATTAAAGCCACCTTGTCATGCTTATTGAAAGATGGCTTTTTCAATTTGTAAATAGTAGTCAATTGAATGATTTTGAACTTTACCCTAATTTCTTAACATACTTTGAATCATCTCTGTTTCAACAGCTCTGCCTTGACTACGAATTGTATCATCCTTAAATATATTTACCGAATTGATATCTGTTTAGATCTAAGCCTAGGAAAGCATTGAGTTGTTTATAATTATCAAAGCAAGTAAGATCATCAGGATCCCCCCAGAATAAAGCACTATTTAATTGACCAGCTCCTAGAATGCCGGAAATAACTTTGAAGTCATTCAAGCCAATAGCTGTTTATCAAAAAGCCAACCATTAGAACCGAGTATTTATAATTAGTTACTTTTATAATTTAAAGAACCTGCTAACGAAAGGAATACGCAGAGCAATTTCTACAATTACCAAACATAGAACAAATAAAATGGGAATCATCAAAATAGGATAACTATATAGAATGTGAATTTTCATTAATTTACCAATAAAAAATGGATGAAGCATATATATTCCCATAGTTGCTGGAATAATAAATTCAATCACTTTTTTATTACGCGGAGAAAAAATAGAAAAGATTATAAGTATCAATACTGAAGTAAATATAATCAAAGCATTTCCATAATTTGCTTCCGCATAGGGCCAATGAATTATATTTCTATTCCAAGTTGAATATGCAACTACTGCAACATATAGAATTATAGTTACAATACTTATTATTTCAAAATGCTGTTTACAAATTTTTTTAATTTTTTCAAAATGTCTATTTCCAATTAAACCACCCAAAAGATAATATTCAATATATAAATATAGTCTAAAAACTTGGGGTATATTTTGAATATTGGAACTATTTCCAAAATGCATAGAAATGTCAATACCTATGCAGATCAAAGTAACTATCCCTGTTAAAATTAAGTATCCTACAAAGTTTTTTTGTAAAAGGTACCATAGCAATGGAGATAGCACTAACATCATAATAAGAGCCCAAAAAAACCAAAAATGATAGAAATGTTGATTTGGAATCCCTACAAATGCTGAACCTTTCAACTCTTCAAAGAAAACAAAATTATGGGTTATACATAAATGAATTATACTATATATTAATATCCACCCAATTATTATAAAAAGAATATCTCCCACTCTTTTCATAACATAAAAATATGAAATCGTTCTTTTATTTAATACAAAATAACTACTTGCCATGAAAAATATAGGAATTGCAATACTTCCAGCATAATAAACACTTAAGTTAACTATGCTACTTTTAACTATTGAACTTGTTGGTCTTAAAGAATGAAGACATAATACCAAAATACATGCTAGAATTTTAGCTAAATCTAAGCCATAATTTCTATGTTTTCTATTGCTCAATCTATTACTCTCACTATCTTTTTAATTTATTTCCTACTAAATCTCTCAATTGATCTACAAGGGGAGCCCTTAGAATCAATACCATTACTCCATAAATAATGACGCCAACAATGACTTCTAATCCCATCATAGGCCAACTATCTTTCAAATATTGATTCATCCAAAATACAGGAATGAACATAACAATTCCAGATAATAGATACTTCCAAGAACTAGAAAATAATTGCTTATAGTTTAGCAATCCTCTAACAGCCCAAAGTTGATATAAAGTTACTGAAATTTCAGAAATTACTGTAGACCACATTGCTCCATATAATCCCCACGTATGAATCAACGGCACATTCAAGATAATATTTACAAATGCCCCTACTGTTACTGAAATAGTAAAGTCACGTTGATGATTAATTGGAAGTAAGTACTGAACACCAAGAACATTACTCCAGGCAATCATTAAAATTACGATAGATTCAATCATCATAGCTGGACCAACTGGACCATATCCAGGGCCATAGTACTTTGGTACCAAAGTCAATGAAATTGCAGCCAGACCAAACATCATTGGATATGAAACGGCAGAGACAAAATCAAATGACTTATAAAGCATTCGATTGACTTCTCGCATATTTCCCTTTGATACCACATTAGCCACATGGGGAAGCATTACAGTACCGGTGGCTGTCACTAAAGCCAAAATCAACTTAACTAAGTTATCAGAATATTGGTAATAACCTGAAGCAGTTTCACTTATCATTCCACCTAGCATAGTTTTATTTAATTGAACATAAACTTGCGTAGCAATTTGTGGAATGAACAATTCGGCCATTGGTAAAAAATGGCGCCAAGGATCTAGAAGCTTAATATTAATCTTAGGAAGATCTTTTTTGATATTAGGCCATAAGGTTAAGTTACCTAACAATGTCGAAATCGCTAAGACAACAATATATAAAGTTACATCATAAGGCCCCTTAATCAAAAGAAAGATAGCCACCATAGATAACAATTTAACAAAAGAATTCTTTAAGACTGTAACTTTAAAGTTCTCTATTCCTTCATAAAACCAAGAAATATCAAATGCTACTGCAATCAAATTAATAGATTGTGCAACCATATATTCTGGCTGTCTAGTGTAAAACAGCATAAACACTTCAAAAGCAATAATTGCAAGAAGCGTCATTATAGTTTTAACTATTTGAATTTCCCAAAATGTCTGAGACATTTTTCGAGGATTTTCACGCACATAAGCAATTTGTCGATTACCATAATATCCAATTCCCATACTTGCAAAAAGAATAAAATATTGGATTATTGAATTAGTAAAAGCATTCGCACCTACACCTTCAGGGCGCAAAACCCGACTGACATAAGCTGAAGTAATTAAAGGCACTATAATTGCTAAAACTTGATATCCTACATTATAAAGGTAATTTCTGATAACCTTCATCTAAACTAATCACCAAATTCATTATTCACTGCATCAAGCGCCGCCGCAATAACTTGATCCATGTTGTAATACTTATATTGACCTAAACGTCCACCAAAAATCACTTTATCATCAGTATTTTTAGCAAGTTCTGCATATTTTGCATACATGCCATTATTACGATCATTATTTACTGGGTAATAAGGCTCATCCCCACGCTTCCAATCAGCTGGATATTCCCGGGTAATAATTGTCTTATCCTTATCACCTTTACCAAATTCAAAATGCTTGTGTTCAATTACACGAGTATAAGGAATTTCAGCTTCCGTATAGTTAACAACAGCATTTCCTTGGTAATTACCAACATTCTTTTCTTCAGTTTCAAAACGAAGTGAACGGTATTCAAGTTCGCCTAATTTATAATCAAAGAACTTATCGATCATACCAGTGTAAACAACTTTATCGTAATTCTTTAAATACTCATTCTTCTTATCAAAGAAATCAGTATTCAATTCAACGGTAATGTTAGGATTATCAAGCATGTTTTCCACCATCTTAGTGTATCCACCAATTGGAATACCTTGATAATCATCATTAAAGTAGTTGTTATCATAAATTAAACGAACTGGAAGACGCTTAATAATGAAAGCTGGAAGTTCAGTAGCTTTTCTACCCCATTGCTTTTCAGTGTAACCCTTAATAAGCTTTTCGTAGATATCTCTACCAATCAAAGAAATAGCTTGTTCTTCCAAGTTCTTTGGTTCTTTTCCAGCCATTTCTTGACGTTGCTCATTAATCTTTGCCATCGCTTCTTGTGGGGTTTTAACTCCCCACATTTCGCTAAAAGTGTTCATATTGAAAGGCAAATTATACATATGTCCCTTGTAGTTTGCTACGGGACTATTCGTATAACGGTTAAAATCAGCAAATTGATGTACATAATCCCAAACTTCTTTATTTGATGTATGGAAAATGTGTGCACCATATTGATGAACTTGAATTCCATCTACTTCTTTAGTGTAGATGTTGCCTGCAATATGCTCTCTTTTTTCAATAATTGTAACTTGGTTTCCATGCTTTGCAGCCTCATGAGCAAATACTGCTCCGAAAAGGCCAGAACCTACTATTAGATAATTATTTATTTTCATTTTTCTTATTAATTATTTTACTTTCAATATTATCAAGCTGTGTATTTAAATATTTTCCTTGTAATAATTTGTTTTTAATTAATTTAACAGAATCTAGCATTTTATCGTATTTTTTAGCATCTATAGATGAAAGTTTATTAGGAATTTCATCTATAGATGAAATTGTTATACCCACATTATTCTTTTTAACAAATTGAGCTTCTGCTGCCTGATCCCAAATTATTATAGGTATATTGGCAACTAAATACATAGATAATTTATGTGGATTATTGTATTTCAAATAATTTCCAACTAATCCTGTACACGTATTAGATTTTTCACCATCCCATATGAGACCATATTTTCCTTTTATTATACTGCTTATCTTCTCAGAACTATATGTTCCTTGATAATTTAAATATGGTGATTTATCTTTTTTTAATTCATATCCATTACCATATAAATTTATACCCAAATCCCTAATATTATCTGGAATCGTATAAATAAATCTGGATTTATTTAAATTGCCAGCAAAACAAATTGTAGCTTCATCATCAAAATGAGAATCTTTATTTTGATAACTTGATAAATAATCAAAAATTTCTAAATTAAAAATGCGATTACTATTTATTCCACTTTTAATTAAATAATCTGTCATATTCTTATTATGTGAAATAATTGCATATGCTAATTTCAAATCATCAAGATTACTATGATTTACTCTTTCTTCTCTTAAATCATTTATATCATGAACAATTGCTATTAGTTTATAAAATTTTGATAATTTAGAAAATATAGAACTATAATCTATTTTATTATTACTATTCGTAAATTGAGCCATCATAGGATATTGAATTACTATAGTACTATTTAAAGGAATGTTATTCTTAATTTTATTTATAAATAATAATGCCTTCAATTTAAATGCTATTCTATTACCGTGTTTTCTTTCCAATCCTAATTGCAAAGCACTAATGGGAATATATTTTCTTTTCTGCAAAATATTTTCTACGTCATTTCTTGCTTTATTTCCAGCAGTAGTTCCATCAGGATTACGTTCACTTAGGTAATATATACGATTAGATGATTTCATAATTAATTACCTCAACACTTAGAATTTAAAATTCTTTTTGCTAATTTATAATCTTTTTGTAATTCTTTTAAATTTAAATCATTTTTATTTTCAGTTAAATTTAGGTTAAACAATCCTACTTTCTCAGTATTAGGAATCTCTATTCTATGCTTTTCAATTTGTTGATTACATATTACAACAGGAACATTTGAAATAACTTCTACAGTTTTTAACCATAGATCGTCAACGGTTAAATACTTTTTTATCGATGTCAAATCAAATAATAACTTAGTATTTAATATGTGGGGTGGATATAGTACCCCTCCTACTCCTGTAGCTAATAACTTCATTGAAGGAATTCCTACCATAGAAGAACTAAAGATCCATTTTTTATACATCTCAAAATTATTATTATTAAAAATTATCTCATGTGCTCGTCCTGCTACAACAC
Source organism: uncultured Lactobacillus sp. (assembly GCA_948500755.1). Classification (GTDB taxonomy): domain Bacteria; phylum Bacillota; class Bacilli; order Lactobacillales; family Lactobacillaceae; genus Lactobacillus. The sequence goes on from CAOOYH010000003.1 coordinate 73,227, forward strand.
AATTAGGATATTCTAGATGCATACGATATAGTTCTTTTACTAAGTTTTTACTATAAATCATATCATCATCAACTGTTATAACGATATCATCCGGAAATTCTTTCATTGCATAATAATACTTTTTATGTGGCTTGAGATCTAAATCAACAAATTTTATTTCTAAACCATATTTCTGCAAATCTTTAACTGCACTAGGTAAATCTTCTTCTTTTTCATTATTACTTAGATATAAAACCATGCGATCAGGTAATAAAGTTTGTTTTAACAAGCTTTTTAAGCATAAAGCTAATGTAGGAAACCTCTTTTTATAGCTAGTCAAAGATACTATTAATTTTGGATTTCTGTTTTTATTTACAGTAATTGTCCTGAAATTAGTTTGTCTTTTTACATTCGAAATAATAAATGCATTTTTAATAGTTTTAGGGCTTTGCTTCACAGCATGTCCAACTTTTTGTATTAAATTTACCATAAATATATTTTAACTAATCTTTTCTAAAAATATCTCTTGTATAAACTTTTTCTCTTACATCATCAAGAACAGCATTATATCTATTAGCAATAATTGCATCAGATTGCTTCTTGAATTCATCTAGATCATTAACTACTTTACTTCCAAAGAAAATAACTCCATCTTCAAGAGTTGGTTCATAAATAATAACTTTAGCGCCTTTAGCCTTAACTCGCTTCATAACGCCTTGAACTGAACTTTGACGGAAATTATCACTATTAGATTTCATTGTTAATCTATAAACACCAACAGTAACTTGTTTTTCTTCTGCTGGATCATAAGTGTTATTGTCATCATAGTCATAATAACCAGCTTTACTCAAAACTTGATCCGCAATGAAATCCTTACGAGTGTCGTTTGACTTAACAATAGCTTCAATTAAGTTTTCTGGAACATCTTTATAATTTGCAAGTAATTGCTTAGTATCCTTTGGTAAGCAATAACCACCATAGCCAAATGATGGATTATTATAATGGTTACCAATACGTGGATCAAGTCCAATTCCATCGATTATTTCTTGGGTATTAAGTCCTTTACTTTCTGCGTAAGTATCTAACTCATTGAAATAACTTACTCTAAGAGCTAAATAAGTGTTAGCAAATAATTTAACGGCCTCAGCTTCAGTAAAGCCCATAAATAAAGTTGGAATATCTTGTTCTTCTGCTCCTTGTTGTAATAAGGAAGCAAAATCATGAGCTGCATCTACCAAACGTTTGTCAGTTGGATCTGTACCTACAACAATACGTGATGGGTGCAAATTATCATAAAGGGCATGACCTTCACGTAAAAATTCAGGACTAAAAATAATGTTATCTGAATCCATTTCTTTACGAATATGTTTAGTATATCCTACTGGAATTGTAGATTTGATAATCATAATTGCATTAGGATTATACTTCTTAACTAACTTAATAACTGCTTCTACGGCTGAAGTGTCAAAGAAATTCTTTTCACTATCATAATTAGTAGGAGTAGCAATAATTACAAAATCGGCATCTTTATATGCAGATTCCGCATCTAAAGTAGCTTTAAGATTTAATTCTTTATTAGCCAAGAAATCTTCAATTTCTTTATCAACTATTGGAGATTTATGATTATTAATTAGTTCAACTTTTTCTGGCATAATATCTACAGCCGTTACCTTGTTATATTGAGATAACAAAGTAGCCAAACTCAAACCGACATAACCAGTTCCTGCAACTGCAATTTTATATTGTTTCATTTTTTATATTCTCCTTACTATTATTCCAAATAGAGACTCCTTGAGATAAGTAACTACCAAAAATCAATAAAGAAAAATTTAAAGCAGGAACTTGCATATAATTTTCTGTTAATCCCAAGAATGCAAAAGCAATTAAATAAATTGCTCCTCCGAAATTTTTCTCATTTTTGATTTTTATAGTTGAATACCAATACATGACCCAATATGCAATCAAAGTTATTACCCCATAATTAATTATAATATACGCATATGAGTTATCTAATCCCATCCATTGTAAAAAACCATTAGAGCTTTGAGCCATTGATGCACTTATCGTCATCAATGGAGCTCCTAATATGTGTATGCCATATTGATTATAAAAAGTTATCATGTAATATAATCGACCATTAGTAAAACTATTCAGGCTATTATATAGATTGGTTTGAAAATCAGAAAAATAAATCATATAAAAAATAGATAAAGACATACATATTGTAAATGCAATTACAGGAATATAATATGTAATTTGTTGTATCCATTTTGGAAATAGATTTGCTCTATATATTATAATCATTATCATTGACACAACACTAAGATATAGTGCAGCTCTTGAATTAGCAGCCAGATATGAGTAACTTATTATAAATATCCAAATTAATGTATCTCTTATATTCCAACTATTCCATGAGCTATATAATTTAAGAAAAAATAACAACAGAATATCATTACCATAAGTTTGTGCAGTGACAAAGCCCAAAGAGTGCCTTAAAACTCCATGTTGGACAATTGATACATCTTGTAAAAAATTAAGATAATAAAGTATTAATATCATACACATAGATACAAACATACATCTATACAAGATTTTACTTAATTTTTTTAAATTTAACTCAGAAGGATATTCATATATAAATAAATATGGGATTAATAAACTTTTATGTGAATAAAAATATACTCCTATTATAATAGGTACTCCAATTATCAAATAAAGTAATTTTCTTTTATTTATATCTAATATTCTATATATAAATAATCCAATTACAGAAATAAATATAATGGCATTAAGTATATTACTTACTCCAACAAATAACTGTGATTGTCTATTTGAAAAATTAGCTTGTCCTATAATATACAGTACAAGATAGATACTAATCATACTTATATATATATTAGACTGGAAATTTTTTTTATTTTTTTTACTCATATTAACCATTTACTACATTATTTTTTTATACAATGACAAAATATTTTGTGCATTTTTTTTATCGGTAAAATTATTTTTGGCAAATAATTGACCTTTTTCTGCTACTCTTTGTGCTTCCAATTGATTAGTATAAATATGTTCCAAAATATTAGATAATTCTTTTAAATTATTCGGACCATATAAATAACCATTAATACTATCATCTATCAATTCGGGAGTACCTCCACTTCTACTGCCAACAACACAAGCTCCTGATAACATTCCCTCAATTGTTACACGACCAAAGGCTTCTTTTTTTGAACACACACATATTACATCACTTTTTTGCATATACGTTTCAATATGTGACGTATAATTAATAAAATTTACATTTAAAGAATTCTCTTTTGAATATTTTTTTAGAACGTTCAAATAAGATGTTGAAGCACCTATAATATTTATAGTTGTATTTTTTTTGACATTATCTTTAAGATATTTCACTGCTTTTAAAAGATCAAGCTGGCCTTTTTGTGGTACTAAACGTCCTATAATAGAAATTGTCATACTGTTTGAATCCGAAAATATTTTTCTTTTTTTATAGTATTTTTCAACTTCTAATCCATTATATACTACGTGAATCTTATTTAGATTTTTTACAAAATTATTAAATGATCTACCCACGGCATTAGATACCACAACAATTGCATTTGACTCAGAAATAAGATTTTTGGCCTCTTGATTATTTACAAATTCAAGGCCTAAATCATCCCCCATAAATTCACGTATATGCCAGACTAATTTTATATTAGAATTTTTGGCTACTTTCGCTCCCAAAAATGTTGGTAGGCCATTAAGATGAATTAAATTCACTTTCTCTTCTTTTACAATTTTTTTTATTTTTAAATAACTAACAAAATTAATATATTTTTTCACTAACTGCTTGCACTTATACTTTATGTTAATATTTTCTCCAATATTTCTTATCCATGTATCATAACAATATTCTGGAATAACATAATATTTAATATTATAAGCATTTAATTTTTCTTCTATATTTCCATGTTTTTGAAGAAAAACAATTGGAGTAATACCATTTTTATGTAGATTTATAATCATTCTTAACAATGACCAACTTGCCCCAGAATCCATATTTGATGTAGTAGCGAAAAATGCAACTTTTAGATTCAACATTAACTTCATCCTTTTAGTTTTTTTAGTCGTAAATTTTCTTTATTAAAATATATTAAATACAAAAACATAACATTATTAGATTTCAGTAATAATAAGCTTAATTTTACAAACCAAGGATTATACAAATATTTAAACTTCACCTTATTTAAATATTTATCCCTTAATAATTGATTTCTAGTATTTTTTATATCTGTTTTTGCATTTTTATAATTACCACTTCTAACTGCATTCGAAATCACAGTAGAATACATCTGTAATCTATTACTTAAATATCTTAACTTAACTTTCTCATAAAGATTATATTTTTTTAGTATATAAATAAAAACACTATGGAAATACAATTGTTTTTTTAAATCATTGTGAATATATTTATTCATAGCAGAATTACTACGCCGATTATAAAAATATACCGGTGACCCCGAATCCAAAAAAATATTTTTAGTATTAATTAAAACTCTTAACATAAAAATAAAATCTTCGGCTTGAGAAATATTCTCATTAAACTTAATATTATTATCAATTATAATATCTTTTTGTATTAATGTTCTCCAAACAGGTAACCAAATAAGATTTTCACCATTTAAAGAAAAAATGGTTTGGGGTAAAAATTTTTCTCTAATCCACCTATTGTTAAACTTTCCATAATTCCCCAGACTCTTTTTAAATTTTTGTCCCTGATAGATTTCTTCATAATTACTTAAAACAACCTGTACTCTATTTTCAATAGCATCATTATATAAAGTATCTAAATATTTCTCACTAATAGTATCATCATCATCTATAAAAGCAATATATTTTCCTTGAGATATTCTTATTCCTGTATTTCTAGCTGCAGAAACCCCATTACCATCTGACAATATAATTTTATATTCAAATTTTACATTTTTAAATTTTTCTCTAATAGCTTTTATAGTGCTGTCTTGGGAATGATCATCAACTATAATTACTTCAAAATTTTTAAATGTCTGTGAAGAAATATTATTATAAATTCTATCCACAAAGTCATATGAATTATGAACTGGCACTATTAAGCTAATTTCGTAAGTATTCAAGTTAGAATCTCTTTCTTTTTAAAATTAATGCTGGTAAAAACAACAAAACGCTCCCTATCAAATTTGGTGAAACACTTTTAATAGATCTATGGGTTGCAAGTGCAAAGGCAGTTAAATTAATATTTGTTTTTACTTGACCAATAAATTTCTTTTTCAAAGGAAACGAAGACATAGCCTGATATCTAGACTTTAGCAACATAATTGTACTTTTTGGATTTTTTAACCATAATTCAAAAAGATGATTGGTTAATCCATCTTCTTGATAATCACCAAAGTAAAATAAATCATCTTTCACAACAAATTTTCCTTGTTCCATTAATTTATTATAGAGTATCTCTTCACTAATAAATTTTTCAGGCGGCAAGTGTAATGAATTAAATGCTTTTTTTAATTTGTTAGTTTTTATAAATACAGTAGACTCTGGGATACTATACTGATATCTCAAGTCTATAATATTGACCCTATTTGGTAATTTCTTCCAAAATGGTAGTTTATTTGAGGTCGGAGAATAAGTACCTAATTTTCTTGGAAAGACTACGCCACAATCCTTCTCTTCTATATTAGAAGAGATTGTTCTGTATAAAATATCTACCATTTCTTTTGATACAATATCATCACTATCTACTACTAGTGACCAGGGCGTACTTAAATATTTTACAGCATTTTTATATGCATACATTTTTCCGTGATTAGATTGAACAATAAACTCAATCTTAAATTTTGATTTTTTTTTCCAAGTATTCACAACTTTATCAATAGGTTTTTCAGAACCATCATCTATAATAATCCATATAAAATTATCATTAGTTTGATTATTTAACGTTTCATACAATCTAGTTAATTCTTTTAATCTATTGAAAACAGGTGTAATAATGGATACTTTTCTATTCATACAATTTTCGTTTTAAAATTTTATATTTAACAAATTCTTTTAGAGGGATCAATCTATATTTAAATTTCTTAATTAGTGGACTTCCTTTGTACCAGCTAGAAGCATATAAATGTATCCCATGCGTATTGGACGTAATTGTGAGTTTTTCAGTCCCCATTTTTTTAGGAGAAAAGTAATCGGAAGGATAGATAGTAAAATTATCCACTCTTTGTATTTCATTACGTTTATAATCTAATCCATGTTTTTCTAATAATTGCGTTGTTATCTTCACACATATTTCAGGATTAAAATTATTATTTTTATCTGTAAAGTCATGAGCATTGTAGTAATCCAAATTTTCTTTAAGAATGGACATGCCTTTTTCACTAGCAAATCCTACACCTGTATTAACTCTCCCTACTTTTTCAAAAGACATAAAATTCCCTTTTTCAATCAGATCATCTATTGGTTTAATTAATTTCACATCAGTATCCATATAGATGCCACCTTCATTATAAAGAATATCTAGTCGAACATAATCGGTTAAAAATGCGTATTTTTTACTTTTATAAGCTAATTGAGTATATTTAGTTTTATTTACATCATAATTTGATTCGTTCCACTCTTTTATCTTATAATCTGGACAATACTCTTTCCAAGAAGCTATACAATCTTGAATAACTTTTGGCTTTGGATTTCCACCAAACCAGCAATAATGTATTATCTTTGGTATAGACATTTACTTCTCCAATAACTCATCAATAATATCTTCTAATTTGCGATTAAATTTTTTATTATTACTACTTTCACCAGCATTTTTAGTTTTAGCTATTTCATCATAATTATTAATAGTTTCTAAAAGATCACTGGTATCATAAACCGGAATAATATTATTCATTCTTTTAGCTATTAACTTAGTAAAATCAACCTGATGATTATTAACATGCTCATGAAACTTTTCTTGTCTTGGAACCACAATTGGAACTTTTCTAAATTGTAATGCTTCAATAAAACTAGATGGTCCTCCATGCGTAATCACAATTCGCGCATTTTTTAAATTTTCTTGCATTTCATCAAAAGACATCATTTTATGTACCTCACAATGACGTGGGATATAAGTGCTAAATCCAGTTTGAATAATCACTTTTTCATTAATGGCGCCCTCAGATACAAGTTCATCAACTTTTTTAACTAATCTATTAAAAGGTTGTTCATGAGTACCAACAGTAACAAAAATCATCTAATCACCTTAAAAAATACTCCCTAAGTTAATTGCTTTAGGATAGACTTTTTTCATTTCTTCCCATTCAACGATAAATTTATCCGTTATCGGATAAACCAACTTGCCGGTTATTGTAGGCTTATCATAACGATCAAACACTTCAATATATACTGTCTTTGCTCCCATTAACTTTCCAATATAAAAGAAGGGCACAGCAACAGCAGCCCCACTAGAAATAATAACATCAGGTTTTTCTTTTTTTAACACCTTAATTGCAAGGAATGTATTTCGAATCAAGTTCTTAATATTTCGATTAGTAGGATAATGACAACCATACATTTTTTCACCTTTTAACTTACTGCGAGCATCCTCTTTATCAAAAGTTACCCAGAAACGATCCTTATTTTGCCAAAAAGGTTTTAACATGTACAAATGAGTTAAATGACCACCACTTGAACCAACTAAACATACCTTTACCTTCATCATATCTCTCCCTAATACGCACTATTTGGATAAACTACTACACCCACAGTTTTAACTAAAATCTTGAAATCTTCCCATAAGCCAGAATGATTGATGTAGATAATATCAAGCCAGACCATCTCATCAAAGTCAGCTTCATTTCTCTTAGTTACTTGCCAAAGTCCGGTACAACCAGGCATTACTTCCAAGCGTTGCTTATCATAATCAGTATATTCAGCTACTTCGCTAGGTAGAGGTGGACGAGGACCCACTAATGACATATCGCCAATTAAGACATTCCATAATTGGGGTAATTCATCAAGACTATATTTTCTAATCGTATGACCAATTTTAGTGATTCGAGGATCATCTTTGATCTTGAACATTGCTCCATCAATTTCATTTTGCTCTTCAAGTTGTTCTACCATCTGATCGGCATTTACAATCATTGAACGGAACTTATACATTCTAAATGGCTTGCCATCTTTACCGATTCTCTCTTGTGAGTAAAAGGCAGGTCCATGATCTTCGTGTTTAATTCTAATTGCCAAATACAAGAATAGTGGCGAAAGTAATATCAATCCTATACCACTAGCTACTATATCAAATAATCGCTTAATTCCATGATAGATAGGGCGATGATGCACCTTAGCTGGATTAACTTCAAGTTTTTCCGTCACAATCATTTACCTCTCACTCTCTCCTGACTAAAAATATCCAGATTAATTATATTGATTGCGTTAATCAAAAACTACAAATCTTCTAAATCGAATATCTAAAATAGCCAAAACTTCTTCTTTTTCTTTAACGGTCTCCAATCCATTTGCACTTGATCACCATTAATGATCTTGCGTGCATTTTCTTTCCAAGTTTCCGCAAGTTCACTCCCAAACTCGCGCTCCATTTTGTCATATGCTTCACTTAGTTGATATTGACGCCTGGGCAAATCATGTGCGTCAGATGCAAATGTGCAACCTTGACCTGCTTCAATTAATCGGCGTGATAGGTTTTCAACTTTATCACCAAATAATCCTGTATAAGAACTGGCAGTAATTTGCACAAGACAATCTTGTTCGATTAATTCTTGCAGCACTTGTGGCTCTTTCAAGATTCGATTATTTCGCTCTGGGTGAACTATTACCGGGGTAATACCATGTTCATGAAGCTGGAAGATTGTGTTCTTTGCATAAGTTGGCACATCTTCACTTGGAAACTCCAGAAGCATATATTGGCCATCTGCATCACAGAATAAAATATCATCTGTCTCTAAAGCAGGAATAAGCCCACCTGAAAGGCGGACTTCTTGACCTGGAAAGATGGTAAGCGGAATGTTCGCTTCATCAAGCTTTTGCTGATATTGATCAGTTAGCCAAATGATATCTTTCTTGTGATTAGTATATTTACCATTTAGTGTATGTGGTGTTACAACTGCATGAGTAACACCATCTTTTACTGCTTCTCGTGCCAAGTGCAGGGATGTTTCCCAATCTTTAGAACCATCATCAATCCCTGGCAAGATGTGACAGTGAATATCAACTAAGGTCATAATTACTTACTTTCCTCACTTGTGCTAGAGCCACCGAAAAAGCGCGACTTTCTTTTTTCTTGCCCGTAGCCATACCCATAGCCGTATCCGTAACCATAACCGCTATTTTCAGCGCTTATATCATTCATTACGTAACCCAAGATGCGAACTTTGGCAAATTCAAGCATTTCAACGGCGCGACGAATAGCAACCTTTTGAGTTTTACCTTGACGAACGACCAAAATAATTCCGTCTAAGTGGCTGGCTAATTCTTGCGTATCGGATACTTCAAGAACTGGAGCCAAGTCGATGATGACCAAGTCGTAATGAGCCTTAACTAAGTCAATAAAGGTTTGCATTCTGTGAGAACCGATAAGTTCAGATGGGTTAGGTGGGATTGGACCAGAAGTCAAGATTGAAAGATTCTTAACACCACTTTCCTTAACCACATCTTCTAAATCTATTTCATCAGCATCAGAAGTCAGAACAGTGGTCAATCCCTTGTTATTCTTCACGTTGAAAGTACTGTGCAAAGTTGGACGGCGAAGGTCTCCATCAATTAAAAGAGTCTTGCGGCCAGCTTGAGCATAAGTAATGGCAACATTAGCAGTAACAGTTGACTTACCTTCACTGATGTTGGCAGAAGTGAAGGCTAAAGTTTTGATTTCCTTATCAACACTCATGAAGTTGATGTTAGTACGAACAGTTCTAAATTGTTCTGAGATAGGGCTTTGAGGATCAGCAGCAGTGATCAACTTGGCACCCTTTTTCATAGTTTCGTTAGTACCACGTTTTTTCTTAAATAAAGACATATCTGCTTCTTCCTCCTATACTCGACGTCTCTTGTTCTTCTTATTAGCGTTTTGGTTCAATTGGAATGATGATGAAACGTTAAAGTGAGCGATTTGACCCAAGTTAGTTAAGCCCAAAGTTTCAGTCAAGTAACTATCATCACGTACAGCAGTATCTGATAATTCACGAATCATAATTACTGCAAATGAAAGTACAAGTCCAATTACAAATCCGGCTAGAGTGAACAATCTTACATTTGGTGAAGATTGAACACCCTTAGCAGCAGGGGCTACAATTGTAACGTTGTTAACGTTCATAATTGACTTGATGCGGTCTCTAAATACTTCTGCTACAGCGTTAGCTTCAGCTTTTGACTTATCTGGCGTATCAGCTTTGGCATTAATAGTAAAGACTTGTGATTGTTGTTGAGTAGCTACTGAAACACTCTTAGCAAGTTGCTTTGCACTAACACTGTAAGCCTTACCTGAACGATCGATTACAGCTGGTTGAGCTTTTTTAATTAAACGACGCGTACCGTCAGCTTCAGTTCTATATTTTGCAGGTTGAGCTTTTTTAACTACTCGAGTTGGATTTGCCAAACGGTTAGAAGCTTCTTGCAAGATTACATGACTAGTTACAATATCTTTATAGGTAGTAACTAATTGCATGTTAGCTTGTTGAGTAGTATAAGCAGCGTTTGGATCGTTCTTGTTAGCTTTTTGGTTAACTAAGACTTGAGCTGAAGAGGTATACTTTGGAGAAATGATAAAGCTGGCAACTCCCCAGCCAACAAATGCTAAACCTACACTCCAAAGGATCAATGCCCAAATATGCTTACGGCAAATGCGAATTAATTGCGTTAAATCAATTGTATTTGTATTATTATTTTGTTGTTCCATCAAACCTATCCTTAATTCATATTGTAGCCTGTATCATCCTTGGCTACTGTTACTTTTTGAAGTTCAAGATTTTCTCTTAATCGGTCAGATACGCGTTGGCGTTCCTTACGACTAATTACTTCGATTTCCATATTGCCAAACTTAGGGTTGTCAGTTGACTTACTTACACCTTGTGCGTGATCTGGAACCACATGATCAGTTGCTTTTCTGTAGTCCATTCCGATCTTGTACATTTGGTTCATTGTTAAGTCAGTTTGCATTTCGTCAGCAATTGAATTCAAGAACTTAGTATTAAGAAGAGTTGTTGGTGAAACAGATTTCTTAAGAAGTGCCATAACTACTCTTCTGTCACGATCTTGTCTACCATAGTCTTGACGTGGGTCGCCGTGTCTCAATTGTGAGAAGGCAAGGGCTTTTTTACCATTCATATGGTAAGTCTTACCCTTTTCAAAGTGGTAACCCATGTTGTCAAAGGTAAGTGGAGAAGTTACATCAATTCCACCTACTTGATCGATAGCTTTCTTAAGACCACCCATGTTGATTAAGATGTAACCATCAATTGGAACACTGTAATACTTATCAAGTGTCTTCATTGTTTGGCTTACTCCACCTAAAGTATAAGCTGAGTTGATCTTAGTTACGCCATATTGTTTAAAGTCAGGGAAGATTGCGGCGGAGTCACGTGGAATCGACATGATGTCGGTGGTGTTCTTTTTAGGGTTGATTGACATCATCATCATGGTGTCGGTTCTACCCTTCCAGTGACGGCCCATTGCACCCGTATCAATACCTAATAGCAAGATATTGATTGGTTTCTTTTCTTGTAGTAAAGTATCTAAATCTCGTCCCTTATTGCTCTTAGTCTTTTTAGCAACCGGTGTGTACATATTGTTGGTTGTATCACGTAAATTCTTGTACATCATTCCGGCAACAAAAATACCAGCAACAACTACTATACCGATCACAATCCAGAAGATTCGCCAAAACTTGCGGCGACGTCTTCGATGATGATGACGATGGTGATGTTGCTGGGTTTGATTTTGTTTATTATCTTCTGCCATACTCTATCCCCTTAGTTCAATAGTTTTTCAGAATCTCTATAATTATATATCGTTATTGGTCGTTTGACCACCCCGTTAACCCTTTACATACAGAATAAAGTGTCAATTTTCAATTAAAACAAGGAAAATAAACACATTTTTTACAATTTCTTCCTTATTATTATTGACTGTAATACAATTAAGTTACAAATTTACATAGAAAGCAGGCGAAAAAATGATCGATAATCGACCAAAAACAACAAAAGCCTTCATTGCAGGCGTTAACTTAAACGATCCTAACTTTGACTATTATATGACTGAGCTTGCTGATTTAACTGAAGCAAATAACATGGAAGTTGTTGGCCGCGCTGAACAAAAAGCCGAGAATATTGTCGCTGGAACTTATTTTGGTGTTGGTAAAATTAACCAAATTAAGTCCATGGCTCAAGGACTCAAGGCGAAGGTATTGGTTTTAAATGATGAATTGAGTCCAGTTCAAATCCGCAATTTGGAAAAAATGACCAAGTTACGCGTCATTGATCGAACCGAATTAATTTTGGAAATTTTTGCTAGTCGTGCCCGCACCAAGCAGGCCAAGCTTCAAGTGGCATTGGCTCGCTTACAATATGAGTTGCCACGTTTGCACCCGTCTGAGAACAACTTGGACCAGCAGCGCGGGGGCGGAATGAGCAACCGTGGTGCCGGTGAAACTAAGCTGGAATTAAACCGAAGAACAATCGGTAAGCAAATTTCCGCAATTAAGAAAGAACTCAAAGCAGTTGCAAGCCAAGAAGAGATTAAAGCTAGTCGCCGCAATCAAAGCCGCATCCCTAAAGTCGCTCTTGTCGGCTACACGAACGCGGGTAAATCCACGACAATGAACGGTTTACTCAAAGCATTTGACCATGAAGGTAGCGATAAGCAAGTTTTTGTAAAAAATATGCTCTTTGCTACGCTGGATACTAGTGTACGTAAAATCGACATCGACAACAACAAAGGCTTTATCTTATCCGATACTGTTGGATTCATTTCTAAATTGCCTCACAACTTGGTTGAATCCTTTAAGGCGACTTTGCAAGAAGCACGCGATGCCGATTTACTGGTGAACGTCGTTGATTCATCTGATCCAAATATGATTCAGATGGTGCGCACTACGCAAAAAGTTTTGAATGAAATCGGCGCTGGCAACATTCCAATGATCACAGCTTACAACAAGGCAGATCGGACTGATCGTAATTATCCACAAATCGAAGGCGATGACATTCTTTATTCCGCAACTGATGAGAAGTCAATTCGGATGTTGTCAGATTTGATTACTAAGCGCATTTTTGCTGGGTATGGCGAATTTGAGTTGCTTTTGCCATTATCCGATGGAAAGGAATTGGCCTTTTTGCACGAACATGCTCAAGTTAATAAGGAAGAATTCAAGGACGACGGCGTCCATGTGAGTGCCAATATTGCGCCAAGTGATCAGGCAAGATTTAAGAAATTCATGCTAACAGAAAATGCATAAGAAAAAGGCAAGGATAAGTTCCGTGCCTTTCTTAGATAGCTAATTCATGCTATAATTACTTCTGAACATACGAAGTAGTTACTTCGATAGTCAAGTCGGTAAATTAGCTTAGTGCTACTATCCCAGCGCAAGTCCAGTACGCTGCCGACCAGCACTCAAACAAAAAGTTTCCGTATGGGAACACCTTCTCGTTATGAATTAGGTGGGCGAAATTTCTGACCTGCACTATCAAAAGTATAACAAACGAAAATGCACCTGAATAGCTTTTTAAGCTGGTAGGTGTATTTTTGTTTTTCTAAAATAAAAGTTGGACTACAATTAACTTAACTAGATTTTAGAAAGATATAGATGATGGAAATTAAACATTTAAAAATCACAATGTTGGTGGCTCTAGTTTCTTGTACATTCTTCCTGGCACCCACACAAGTCAATGCCGCTAATTACAGCAAAAGCGAAGCCAAGCAGGTACGGTATTTTCAGAACCGTTACAAAAAGCTCAGCAAAAAGGTCTATGATGAAAATAATTTATACACAGTTGAACCTAATTTTGCCGAGCCATTCAATCCAGGCCAGTTAAAGGCTGCTTACATTACGACATCGATGGACTATGTTAATTACTATCGCAAGCTCTGTGGCCTTCCCAGCGAAAGCAATAATGATAAAGTGAATCGCGATGCTCAAATCGGGGCGAGTGCCTTAGCCGCCATCAATGCTAAGACATCCCTCACTGCCCACGGTCTTCTTGGCTACACGCGCCCTTATTACATCAGCGAGGACGAATGGAATACTGCTGAAGACGCAACTTTAGGCAATATCAACTTTCTTGAAAGTGACACTGGTGCCAGCGCTGGAGAAATCGTGACTGATTTAATCAAAGACGATAATAACCTCGATGGCAGTGGTAATACGGGTCATCGGGCCCTAATTTTATCTGCGCGCGCAACTCGCATGGGAATTGGCGCAGCTTACGGTAGTTCCAATAAGAAGTTTTATTCAGTTCAAAATGGGGTTTTTGCGGATGATATCTTGCGTCCAGCTGTTAAAGATGTGGTTGCTTTCCCAAGCAGTGGCGTTTTTCCCTATGAACTATTAGACAGCGACACTCCTTGGTCGATTTACTTTGCCAAGCGACGTTTAACGCGCCAGCCTAAAATCTACGTGACTGATCTCACCACTAATAAGAAAAAGCGCGCCATTCACGTGCGCAACTATGGCACCGACTACTTTGGCGACGGCTACACAAGTGCGATCAGCTTTGATCCTAATATTTCTCTGATCAATACCCATAAATATAAGGTAGAAATCCGCGGTGTAACATCATATTCATTTCGCTTATTTAGGCAAAAGGATACTTTGAAAGGTCCTAAAAAAGTTGTTCACAAAACCACTCAACATAGTAAATAAGGAATCGCTTCAACGGTTCCTTATTTTTGTACACAAATAATCTTCAAAATCCACTAGCTTTTGTATACGTTTTCATTTATAGTGAGACTATAACAGTAACTTAATCAAATTAGGAGGATTTTTGCGAATGACTTATTATTACAATGGTTTTCCACAAAGTGAACATGATGAAAAGCTAAACTTAATCAATGTTGATCAACTTGAAGAAGACGCTAAAAGAGTTATCCCTGAAGGAGCATACTATTATATCGCTTCAGGAGCAGAAAACGAGTGGACCTGGCGCAACAACACCGCTGCCTTCAATCATTATCAAATTGTGCCCCGCGCTTTAACTGATATGGAAGATCCCCAACTTGACACCGAATTCATGGGAATGAAGTTAAAGACTCCTGTAATGATTGCTCCAATTGCTTGCCATGGAATCACCCATAAAGACGCAGAAGTCGCCACGCAAAAAGGTGCCGCGGCAGCTGGTGCTCTATTTTCTTCAAGTACTTATGCTAACAAGAGCGTAGAAGATATTGCGGCAGCCGCACCTGACGCACCAAGATTTTTCCAGCTTTATTTAAGTAAAGATTGGAATTTCAACAAGATGGTTTTTGATGCAGTCAAAAAAGCTGGCTATAAGGCTATCATGTTGACTGTCGATGCATTGATATCCGGCTATCGTGAAGCCAACTTGCGGACAGAATTCACCTACCCCGTTCCTCTTGACTTCTTCAATCGTTATTTAGGCGCTAAAGGTGAAGGGCAAAGTGTAGCCCAAATGTACGCGGCTTCTGCCCAAAAGATTGGCCCCAAGGATGTAGCTCGCATTAAAGAAGAAAGCGGCCTTCCTGTCTTGATTAAAGGAATCACTTGTGTGGAAGATGCTTATAAAGCTCTGGGAGCTGGGGCCGACGGAATTTATGTAACCAATCACGGTGGCCGAGAAATTGATGGCTCACCTGCAACAATTGACGTTTTACCTGACATCGCTAAAGCAGTTAACCACCGCGTCCCAATTATTTTCGATTCCGGCGTTCGTCGTGGTTCTCATGTTTTTAAAGCTTTAGCCCTGGGTGCAGACTTAGTCGCAATCGGTCGTCCCTACCTTTATGGATTAGCTTTAGGTGGGGCAAAAGGCGTTGAATCTGTGATCGAACAATACAATAAAGAACTTAAAATCGACATGCAATTAACTGGCTGCAAGACCATTGATGATGTCAAAAAGGCAAAGATTATGCACATTAACTACACCGCAGATAATTTACCTTCTAATACTGATCCTTCTCGAATGAAACCTTATCCCGTAACTAGCGAAAATCAACCACAAGAAGATTTAGACGCAACCTCTGGCGCATCCCACCACTAAAAATTTTCACTCATACAAAAAGGCATCTGAAAACCCAGATGTCTTTTTTGTTTCACAAAACTCTTTTAGCAATTGTTGGATAGTAATATGTTGTAAGTTTTTGCAAAGCAACACCTTGGTCTGGCGTTGCGGCACTGACATATTGATCATTGCCCACATAAATTGCCACGTGATATGGCGAGGTAGTTGATCCCCAATAAATCAAATCGCCAGGTTTTAATTGATCCATTGGGACAGTTTGACCTACTCTTACTTGATCGGCCGTAACTCGCGGCATGTTCACGCCAGCTGCATGACCATAGACATATTGAACTAAGCCTGAACAATCATAGTTATCCGGTCCTACACCACCCCAAATATATGGTTTGCCAACTTGTTGTTTAGCTAAACTCACAATGGCATTCAACTTAGTTGCTGTTGAGACCGAAGGTGCTTGTTGTGAAGCAGGTTTTTGAGCTGGTGTAGATGCCTTATTAAGCTTATTGAGAGTATTAGTAACAATACTTTTAGCCTTTTTAATTTTATTAGTTTTTTTAACCGTGTTTTTTAAAGCTGTAGGCTTAGTTGGTGCGGCTACTTTATCATTCTTTTTAACTTCAGGCTTTTGAGCTTGTGCTTGATCATCAGCCTTTTTTTCTGCAGTCTTTTTCTTTTTAGCAGCTACATTTTTTGCAGTTTTATCTAAAATTTGAACTACCGGATTTTTAGTTTTCTTAGGCTTCTTAGTTTTTGCTGGTTTCGGATTTTCAATATCTTCAGTATACCGTGCTTCAATCCATTCCCGCGTCCCGACTTTATACCAAAGATTTCCTGATTTATCGATTGCAGTTTGAGCAATATTCCATTCAGTACCATCCTTAGCACGAAAGCCCATAAATTGTCCATTATTATAATTAGTCCAAATTCTAACACCCTGACCAGGTAAATATTTAATTCTTACCCTCTTAATTGCCGTCTTAAAGCTTGAGGCCGAAACCGTCTTCACAGACGTTGCCGCAGAAAAACCCGTAACTGTTAAAGCAGCTGCAGCTCCGATTTTAAAAAAATTATGTGACATATATAATCCCCTTTGGTAGCGAAAAATGATCACAAAGAACCATCTATATCTCTCACTTAAAAATCTTACACTTCCTATTTTAAAGACTTAGCAATTACAAATCCATTACAAGGGTAAATAAATTCTGTAAACTTTTGGCTTTATATTAAGAATTAGCAGCCTTTTACAGAGAAGCTTAAATTTGCGCACTAAAAAAGCAGCTAGAGAATACTCTCTAACTACTAATTTTTAAAATTTCTGTTGATTTTATTATTTCAAAATTCTACGTGCAGTAGATGGGTAGAAGTAGCCACTAAGAGCTTGCATCTTTACCCCTTCGCTTGGGGTTGCGGCGTGAACATATTGACCATTACCTACGTAAATACCTACGTGGTATGGAGCACTTGCAGAACCCCAGAATAACAAGTCACCTGGTTGTAAATTGTTTAAGGAAACAGCCTTACCTTGATTTACTTGAGTATAAGTAGTGCGTGAAATATCAATTCCAGCTGCATTATTATAAACATATTGGGTAAGACCTGAACAGTCAAAACCAGCAGGAGTAGTACCGCCCCAAACGTAATTCTTGCCTACTTGAGCTTTAGCAAGAGCTACAATTGCGGATGCACTACTTGAAGCTTGCTTTGA
Source organism: uncultured Lactobacillus sp. (assembly GCA_948500755.1). GTDB lineage: Bacteria > Bacillota > Bacilli > Lactobacillales > Lactobacillaceae > Lactobacillus. The sequence goes on from CAOOYH010000003.1 coordinate 91,128, forward strand.
TGTCTTTTTAACTTGTGAAGTTTTAGAAGTTGCTTCGCTATTTTGATTTTGAGTTGTGATAGTTAAATTAGTTTTCTTAGTAGCTTTTTTCTTCTTAGGTTTAGAAATAGTACCAGTGGCTTTTACTGCTTGATTAGCACTTACTTTCTTAGCCTTAGCAGATTTAGCATTGATAGCGTAGCGACCTTCGATCCATTGATGATCATCTAGTTTATACCAAGTATTACCATCTTGATCTTTCTTAGTTTCAAGCACTTCGTAGGTTTCACCATGCATAGCGCGTTTACCAGTAAAATGGCCATTCTTATAACTTGACCAAATATTCACGCCATAACCTGGGATATAGTTAACCTTGATGCGCCAAACAGCAGCCTGTACATGTTGAACAGAACTTGTCTTAACTGCATTAATTCCAGTAACTCCCACAGCAGTCAATGCAGCAGCTGCTGTAATCTTCACTAAGTTAGTCTTAATTTTCAAAATTCAGTTTCCTCTGTAATATTGCTTAATTAATAAGAAAATGTTCTTTAAGCATAATCTATACCTAATCCTCTTAACGACTATATGATACACGCACTATATTACAAAATCGTTACAGAAATAATACGAGCACACAAAAAAACACTCAAGATCAAACTTGAGCGTTTAATTTATTATTGAAAGAGAATTAGAACTTTAATTATAAAACTCTCTTAGCTGCTGATGGGTAGAAGTAGCCTGATAATGCTTGCTTACGAACACCTTGTGAAGGAGTTGCAGCGTGAACATATTGACCATTACCTACATAAATACCTACGTGGTATGGAGCACTTGCAGAACCCCAGAATAACAAGTCACCCTTCTTCAAGTGACTCAATGAAACACGCTTACCAACATTTACTTGTGAGTAAGTAGTTCTTGGCAAAGTCTTCTTACCAGCATTTCTGTAAACGTATTGTACTAAACCTGAGCAGTCAAATGCGTAAGGACCAGTAGCACCATAGACGTAGCTCTTACCAACTTGCTTTTTAGCAAGCTTAACAATTGCGTTTAACTTCTTAGTCTTTGCTGAAGTAGTCTTAGCTTTCTTAACTGGTGCAGCAATTTCAGGTGTAACTGCGTTAGTAGTATTCTTGTCAACTTGACTTGAGTCAACAGTGTCAGCTTGTGCTGTTTGAACTGGAACATTAACTACTGAAATTCCAGTAAAGAACACTGATAAAACTGCTGTAAACTTAACTAAACTTGACTTAAAATTCAAAATTAATTCTCTCCCTATAACATTTACTAATTTTTTAAAATTTAATTTACTTTTTTTAAAGGATCGCTGATTTTTTAGTAATTTCTTAAATCAGCTGACGGTTTATATCATACCTAGCTAATGTTACATGAATGTTTCAAAAAAACTACCATCCCGTTAAGAAACATGTAAAGGAAGAACTAAATCTGTAAAAAAAGGAATCATTAATTTTGCTTAAGCTTTGTTACTATAGTGTTTAAATCGCTTTCAGTTTTATTCCATTTATCATTTAACAAAATGTGCGCTGTTTGCTTCAAATCTTCTGGCAATCGATTTAATTCACTCCCAGACAGACGTTTTTTGACCATTTCCTTACTATCCCCACGGTTAATTAAACGCTCACGCAACTCATCCATGGTGGAAGTTGTCACATAAAGAAAATAAACTTGCTCAGGATCAAGTTTGGACAAATACGACTTCACTCCTTGAATATCAACTATTAAAGAAACAATGTCATGCTTTTTCCACATGGCTTCTAAGGCCTCTTTACTTGAGCCATATTGGTAGTTGCCATATTTTATATGTTCAAAGAAGTGCAACTTATTGAAGCTTTCATCTGTTTCAAAAAAGTAGCTTTCTTTGTCGACTTCACCCTCTCGTTTAGGACGCGTAGTATGAGTAATCACCCGAGGGATGCCATATTCACGCTCTAAATAATTTGAAATCGTTGTCTTTCCTGCCCCACTTGGTCCGGCGATCAAAATAATTTTCTTCATTTTTGAGTATACTTCCCTTGAAAACTTATAATTAATGTAATAACATTCTACTATTGTATAAAAGAAAAGTGGAAGGAGAAAAATTTCACTATGAAAAAAGCAGATGTAAAAGTTGGCGCAATTGTTGGCGGCAAGTCAGAAGAAGAACTTAAGAAGCCATTTTTAGGTAAAGTAGAAAAAATCTACGAAAATTCCGTTCTTTTAGCTATTACTTCATATGACCCAGTTGACGAAACTGCCATCAGCGACTTAAATAATAAGATTGTTGTTAACTTCAAAAACTTAAAGAGTGCTCGCAGCTTGAAGAACTCTAAGACTGCCGCAACTAACGAAGTTAAGATCGAAAAAATGAAGAAAGTTGCTAAAAAAGACGACGATAAGAAAGAAAAGTAATTTTCGAATTAGACTAAGAATTTATATCTTAGTCTTTTTTTTTCATCTTTTTTTTCCTAAAATAAGGCGAGTAGTTTTGAAAGAGGATAACTTTAACGATGAAAGAAAAAACAAGAACTGCCTTATTTTGGTTCATACTTATTCAGCCATTCTTAGACCTTTATTGGCTCTATAATGGCAAGCTAGCCACGATTTTGCCATTCACACTACCGACAATCATTAGAATTTTAGCAGTGGGAATCTTAATCGGGATGTTTTTCAGTAAAAAAGACTCCTGGCAAAAGCTTAATAAGCAGAAATGGTTGATTGCCTATCTAATTTTGCTAGTTGTGTATTCAATCTTTCACTTATTGCATGTGCGCCACTTTAATAGCGTCAATCCGAATGATTACAACTATTCCACCATCAGTGAAATTTTTTATTTAATTAGAATGTTTCTTCCACTCAGCGTAATTTACTTTACCCGTGAGTTGAAATTTACTCAAGAAGATTTTAAAAAAGTAATTATGGGATTGTCGGGATTATTTTCCTTTACAATCGTCATCAGTAATTTATTTTTAATTTCGCTAAGATCTTATGGCGATGGTTTTATTTCAGCAAATGTTTTTGAGTGGTTTTTTAATCAAAATATTGGCTATTCTCATATTGCTTCTAAAGGATTTTTCAATTTTGCCAATATGGTTAGCGCGATTTTGTTCATGTTACTTCCGCTAATGTTTTACTTTATGTTTAAGGAATTTAACTGGAAAATCGTTACTTTGAATGCAGTTCAGGCCTTAGCTATGCTAGAAATTGGAACTAAAGTAGCGGCGATCGGTTTAATCGCGGGAATCATCATTACTCTTTTGATTTACTTTATTCATCGCTTTTTGATAAAAAATGTACATAAAAATACACAGGCTGTTCTAGCAGCTTTAATCATTGAAATTGCATCCCTGGCAATTCTTCCTTTCAGCCCTGCAATTCAGCGTTACAACTATGAAATTTACTTAGCTCATCAATCTGACCATGAATTAAAAGATGAAACTAAAGAACTTGAAACAGGTCTAAAGAAGTATCCTCAAGGTAAAAAGCGTCAGGAATTCTTGCGGACATTTATTAAAGAAAATTACCATTCATACGCACTAAACAAAAAATTCGTTACGAAGAGTTATCCATATCAATATGATCCCGAATTCTGGCTATCTATTATGAAACAACCCGGTGAAACACGAATGCAGAATCGCTATCTTGAACGCGCTATGCTCGATAAAGTGGTCGCTACTAACAACAATAAGCTTGATAAGTTCATGGGTATTTCTTACACGCGTGAAACTAATATCTTCAATTTAGAGCGTGATTTCACTTCACAAATTTATTCCTTAGGATGGTTTGGCATGATTTTGTTTATTGGCCCTTATGTTGCTATCTTGGCCTATGGAATCTTGAAGTGGATCTTAAACAAAAACAAACGCACTTATCTAATTACATCTATCTTAACTGCGATGGTTTTCATGTTAGCAGCTGCTTTTTCTTCAGGAAACGTAATGGACTTTTTAACGGCAAGTTTCATCTTGGCATTTGTTAGTGGATTTTTGTTGAAAGAATTTGCTGGTGAGTCAAGAACACAAAGATTATTCAAATAAAAAAGACGATCCGAAGATCGTCTTTTTTATATTTTTAACTACGTTTTTGTTTAACAAAAGTTGAATCAGGAATTCGAATCAAGTAATACTGCGTCGCAATTCTTCCTGCATGCATTCCAATTCCATTTTGCCAGTTCTTCTTGTAGCGTGCTGTGTAGATTGCCACATATGCTCTTTGATACTTTTCATCCATTTGTTTCAATTTCTTCAATTCGTATGGAATCTTTTCTGCATTAACGCTCATCGGATTATTGCCATAAGATACGGTCGCATAATCACTGGAGACGGTAATTTTACTACCAGCGCGATAATAAGTATAAGTTTGAGAACCGTTTTTTTTCTTAGAAGAATTGATAGTCACATAACTTGAATTACCTGAGCCAGTATTCATAATCAATGGTTCATATTTCACACTAGAAGTGATGCGGCTTGTATCATCGAGGTTAGGGTTATCCAGTGCTGTCTGATTAAACATCCAGAGGGCAGCCACAATAAAAATTACAATTTCAACCACATCTAAAATAAAGTTCGGCCAATTAAAACGTTGGTGTTTCTTAATAATCATTTCGATTCGTCTACGACGAATATTTTGAATAATAAACACTAAATAAAGGATGACAATGACCCATAATAAAATCCCGAGCAAGTTCCAACTAATCATATTGACTGCCCCTTTCTATGGTTTTAATTATATGTTTTTTTTCCTAACTAAACAATTGAAACATGACCAATGAAGTGGGAAAATGAACTTGTGATAGTTTATATTTAGGAAAAATTATGGTAGCAATAGCATTTTATTCAATTACTGGGCAAACTAAGAAATTTGTTGTCAAGACAGGCTTAGAGGCCCATGAAATCGACGATGCGTGGCCACAATATGATATGGGAGAAGACTACATTCTTATTACACCTTCCTATCAGGATTTTATGATGGATTCGCTTGTTGATTTTTTAAATTATAAAGATAATAAAAAACACCTAGTTGGAATTATTGGTTGTGGCAACCGAAACTTTAACGATTTATTTGCGCAAACCGCCAAAAAACTATCGGTTACTCTTAAAGTTCCAATACTTTATTTAATGGAATTTAGTGGGACAGATAAGGACGTGAAAAATGTCCGCAAAATTGTTAGAGGACTTGCAAAGGGTCAAAGTACGAAAGAGGTACAAAAGCCCAAAGAAATGCGTGGAAATATTAGCTTTTTAAGTGACTACAGGTAATAATGACGAAGAAATATAGAACAATAAATTGGAATAAAATTGAAAATCGAATAGATTTTTCCGCTTGGTTCCGTTTAAATGACATTATTTGGGAGCCGGCTCGAGTTCCAGTTCATAAAGATAAAGATGAATTTAATAATTTAGAGCCCGTTATTCAAGATACCTTCTTGAAATCCTTTAGCTCTTTGGCATTTCTCTCCAGTTTACAAGTTAAAATTGGAGACGATATTGTCAAAAAAGATTCCGCAACTCAACTTGAATACTCTGTTTTTAATGCTTTGGCTTACTTGGAGGCAATTGCTAATCGAGGCTATAACTATGTAATCCAAACTTTAGCAGATCCAACACAAGTTGACAGCATGATTGAGTGGGCTGAAAATTCTGATATTTTGCAGGATATTGCCACTTTAATTGGGGATGTCTATTTAAAAGGGAGTGTTTTGCAAAAGAAGATTGCCTTGTCTTTTGTAGAAATGGCAGTCTATCATGCAGATTATTACACCCCTCTTTACATTTTTGGAGAAGGTAAATTAGTACGCTCGGCCGAAATTATCAAATTAGCTATTCGGAGTACCTCCTTTAATGCAATGTACCCTGGCGTTAAATTTAGAGCTTCATTTGATAATTTATCTAAAGAAAAGCAAGATGATTTGAAAGTTTGGATTGATACTTTTATAGCTAATTTAGCTAGCTTAGTCGAAAAGCACATCGACGAACTTTACACGAATTGTGGATGGAATAATGAGGTAAAGCATTATTTCCGCTATACCATTAACAAAAATTACATGAACTTGGGATTTCCTACTCCTTACCCTGATGATGCCAATACCATCAATCCTACCATTCAACGAGGAGTCATTAAGAGTGCTGATTTTGAAGATTTCTTCTATTATCAAAACAGCAATCGTCTTACTGACTTTCATGAAGAACAATAAAAAGAAGCCATCCGGCTTCTTTTTTGTTTGGAAGGATTCTTTAAGTAAAAAAATCAGCAAGATATATTTTGTCTTGCTGATTTTAGAAAAACTGACTAATAATTTGTCTTATTTTTTTAATTTCATCTAAAGTAAGTTTGTCTTTTAAATCACTGCAAATACGCTTTTTAGGATCAACCGTTCGCATATGTTGCAATAATACGGTACCATAGACTTTCTTGTTTTCTAAAGTATAAAACAAAGGTGACTTTTGATATTTTTCTTCTTTTTGATATTTATCAGAAGAAGAAATTGGCATTACAATCACCGTATTAAAAATCCTATTATATTGATTATTACTAATAATTACACATGGTCTTACTTTTTTCATTTCTGACCCTAGCGATGGATTAAGATCGAAAAAATAAATATCTCCTTGCTTATATTTATTCATTAATTTATCCTTTCTTCCCCAATATCTGGGCCCCAATTAATTTCAGGGGTGTCAATACTTCCATATTTCTTGCGTTGCTCTTCAACAATATCCCATAAATTATTAGTTTTAGGCTTTTCAATGGTAATCGGTTTATCATCAGAAATGTTAAAAACAACAGTTTTGTCTGAATCACCAAGTTCTAATTTATCACGCAATATTTTAGGGAGAGTGATTTGATTTTTGCTAGTAATTTTTGCTGAGACTTGCATACAAATTCCTCCTTACTTTTTCTTACATTATATCATATTTTGACGAGGTAAATTTAAAAGTATTTTGGAAAAAGTCTATTTTTAGTTAATTTTTGGCTTTTCCTCAAAAGAAAGATCCTATCAAAATGATTTGATAGGATCCAAGATTTTAGTAGGGTCTTTTAATTTCTGAGTTTTTCCAGACACTTTTATTTTATTTACTTTTTTTGGTAGTAGTTTTCTTAGTTGTTGTTTTCTTGGCTGTCGTCTTTTCAGGTTTCTTATATTCACGAATTACTTGCAACTTATCCATAATTGCATCAACCATCATATTACTGATCGCTTCTGGATCAGCTTCAATTTGCGTTTCTGTTGCAATTTGATCAATTCTAAAATGAGAAACATTTATATATTCTGAACGAGTTTCAAAATAAACATTCAAAGCATAATCAACACCTTCATCAAAGAAGTTGGAGATCTTTTTATAATTACTATAAGGCAAGTTGATGATGTTTGTTTCCAGCGCAAAAGTTACCGGTCTTCTTCCAGTTAAAGCAAGCTGCGTTTGCACCAATGAATCATGCTTAAAGGCAGCTACTACCTCTTTAACCATCTTGTCAGTATAAACCTTCAGCTTCTTCTTTGACTTGCTTACATCTGCATATTTTACAGTTTCAAGATCTTGAATGTATTCTTGATTTTCAATTTTATCAATTAAGTCTTTTAAATTAATTTCCAAAACGTATTGTCCTTTGATCTAAATTTGAGTTTTTCTAAGTATTACCTTACTCAACTTTTAAGTTAAATACAACTATAAGTCGTTTCAAAAATACATAAAATGTGCTTAAATACTAGCCATGGAAACAAAAACAAGATCTCAAATGAGAAAATCACGCAATAAAAATTGGATTAATATTCTCTGTATCTTACTTGCAGTAGGATTGCTGGGAGCTTTTCTCAATTTTAACAAAATCAAGAAAAATTGGGACTGGATCACAATGAAGCCAAGGCAAGAATTGAACGTTCCTTTAGAAAAACAACTTCCTGATTTGCCTAATGGATGTGAAGTGACCTCTCTCTCCATGCTTTTAAACTATTATCACATCAATGTTTCAAAGGATAAACTTGCACAAAACATCAAGCATGTTTCATCCTTTACAGATAATGGACAATATCGAGGCAATCCTCATGAAGGCTTTGTTGGCTACATGAGCATCGCAAATGCTGGCTGGTGTGTTTATAACGAACCGCTCTATAATGTTGCTCGCAAATATACTGACCGCATTCAAAACGCAACCGGCTCCAGTTTTACTCATGTTCTCAGCCTTGTTTCAAGCGGGCATCCCGTGATGATTATTACTACCTTGCATTTTAATAAGGTAAACGACATGCAAACTTGGAAGACAAAGCAAGGGAATGTCAATGTAACACCATCTTCTCATGCCTGTGTGATTACAGGTTATGATAAAAAGAAGCGCGTAGTATATGTAAATGACCCGTATGGCGTTAAAAATAGAGCTGTCTCATGGAATAATATCGAAGCTAGTTACAACCAGCAAGGACGTCAAGCCTTGTACATCAACTAAAAAAAGACCAAGAACAATAAAGTTCCTGGTCTTTTTTACTTATACTTGCGTCGGTTAGGATTCTTAACTGAATAATCATAAGTCTTATTAAACTCGATCACAAAGATGCACGCTACAAGTGCCACTCCATTATGATCCACTTAAAGATTATGCTGATAACAGATTTAGTACCTATCAACTTAAGTAGGGCATCGATACACTCAAAATCGAAAAAAATATATAATGCACTATCAATTACCATCAAAATACTCAACCAGATAGCTAATATCTTTAAAAATTTTCTTCTCATTTGGAATCACCACGCACTCATCTAATTATTTTGCACATAATTATATTCCAACCAAAAAGAATAGCAAGCCTTGTACATCAACTAAAAAAGACCAAGAACCATAAAGTTCCTGGTCTTTTAACTCAAGGCACATTTTCAAAAGAAAATATGTGGACACTTCCTGTTCACATCAGGGTTGTCCAACATCAGCACTTCCCGTGCCTGCTATTTAAAGTAGATGTCCTCTATCTCAAAAATATCCGCATCTCGCGTTGTTTTTCTCGACTCGTCATTAGTATTATAGCTTAATTTTGCGCTTCTTGTAAAACTTTTTAACTCGGTAGAACATTTCAGTAAACATGGTGGCAAGTAAAATTCCTAAAGCAATCGAACACGTTACAATTCCAACCCGTAAAAACGAAGCTTCTGCGTCAAATACATTGCCATTTACGAGAGCTCGCACCGCTTGATAAGCTGGCACTCCGGGTACAAGCGGAACTAAGGCCGGAATATTAAAAACTGTCACTGGGCATTTTTTAATTCGGGCAAAAAACAAACCCAAAATTCCAATCACAAAGGCGCCCATTAAATTAGACAGCATTCTTCCCATTTGAGCTTTAGTAATAAACCAGCACACCATCCAGCCAACCGTTCCACTAACTCCTGCAAGATTCAAGGCACGGTGTGGCACATTGATCGTCAGCGCAAAACCCACTGAAGCAACATAGGAAAAGACAATATTAATAATAATCTGCATGTATATTGGCATCTTTACGCTCCCATAAACTTAATCACAATCGCTACGCCGCCACCTAAGGCAATTGCCGTTAAAGTGGCTTCAAATAATCTTACGATCCCCGATAACAAGTCCCCCATGAACAAATCTCGCAAAGCATTAGTAAAAGCCAGCCCCGGAACTAAGGTCATCAGCGCCCCAATTAAAATATTATCTACAATGGTTTGCGGAAATAATGCTTTGATAATAATCGCAATAATGCTCATCACTATGGCTGCAATTAATTCAGACAAAAATCGTACTTTAGTAAAGCGTTTGAAGTAAACATAGGCTAAGTACCCTAATGCACCAACTAGAGCAGCTGCCGGAAAGTCAATCCAATCATAATCATCCATAAAAAGTACCATTAAGGTTGAACTTAAGACTGCAGCTCCTATTACTTGCATCCATAAAGGAAAAGCAGGCGTCTTAGTTTCCACGTTTGCTATCTTGTTATGCAATTGGATCAAATCTATTTTTTTATTAGCAAATTCACGCGACAATTCATTTACTCGATCCACCAATTCTAAATTAATGTTTCGATCACGAATTTGCTTCATCTGGGACAAGTTTCCCCCATCTAAACTCATAAACACACAAGTTGGTGTGGCAAAAACTCGAGGATCATCTACACCGGCATTTTTTGCAATTCTGAGCATCGTATCTTCCACACGGTACATTTCGCTACCGCCTTCGATCATTAAACGCCCAGCCAGTAAACAGATATCTAGTATCTCTTGATAAAACTTCGCATCATGTTTGTTAGCCATAATTTTACCTACAAAATTAATTCAACTTTTCTAAATCAATAGTCTTGTCTACCCAATCTCCGCGGAAGAAATCGCGCTCGTGACTAACGATAATGACACCTCCCGGGAAATTTACAATCGCCTTTCTTAAAGCATCCTTGGTATCGTTATCAAGGTGATTAGTTGGCTCATCCAAGAAGAGCAAGTTTGCTGGTTCAAATTGCATCTTAGCTAGTTTAACTTTTTCTTGTTCTCCACCAGAAAGCTCTTTAAGTGGACTCATGGCTTGTTGTGCAGTTAAGCCCATTTTTGCTAAAGCTTGACGTAATTCTTTCGGTTTCTTACGTTCGAATTCTTCCTGCAAATATTGAAGTGGCGTCATATTATTGTTAGGCCAAGTCAAATCCTGCTTAAAATAAGCCAATTTAGCTGTTACTGATAATTCATAATTGCCATAAATCGGCTTAAGTTGCCCCAATAAAGTTTTAAGCAGAGTAGTCTTACCAATTCCGTTAAAACCAGTAATTGCAACTTTTTCACTTCCACCCACCGAAAAATTAAAGGCAGTTTTGACTAAGGCCTCATCATAACCGATAACTAAATCTTGTGTTTGCAAAAGCAAATTAGATGCAGTCGCAACATAAGGAAAATCAAACTTAGCCCGGCGATTATTCTTCGGGGGAGTTAAAACTTCCATTCTGGCCAATTGCTTTTCACGCGATTTAGCACTTTTAGCACGAGTACCGGCCTTATTTTTCCGAATATAAGCCTCAGTCTTTGCAATCTTGCGTTGCTGGTTCGCATAAGCCTTCAAGTAAGTTTCACGGTTAGCGGCTTTTTGGCGCAGAGCTTGCTTCAAAGTTCCCGTATAACGAGTAATTGTTCCAAAATCGATATCGATAATACAGTTAGTAATTCTGCCTAAAAAGTCGTAATCGTGACTCACAACGAGAAACGCTCCTTCAAAATTGTTTAAATATTCCACTAACCAATCAATATGGGAAACATCAAGGTAGTTAGTAGGTTCGTCTAAAACCAAAACATCTGGGTTTTGAAGAAGTAATTTTGCCAAAATAATCTTAGAACGTTGACCTCCAGATAATTTAGACACATCATGGTCAAAACCTAAATCTGCTAACCCTAATCCTGAAGCCACACGTTCAATTTCGGTATCTAAATCATAGAAATTATTTTCTTCCAGATAAGTTTGAACTTTGCCTGCCTTTTCTAAAAGTGCATCATCACCATTTTCTGCATATTTAGTATAAAGATCGTTAAGTTCTTTTTCTTTTGTGTATAACTCATCAAAAGCTGTTCTCAAAAAGCCACGAATAGTGACTCCGGGCGCAAGTTTGGCATACTGATCTAAATATCCAACACTTACTTTATTTTGCCATTTTACTTGGCCTTCATCTGGAATAATATCGCCAGTCAAAATCTTAATCAACGTAGACTTACCTACCCCATTTTGACCAGTAACTCCCATATGATCTTCTTTATTCAATACAAAGTTTGCATCTTCATATAAAGTTTTATCAATGAAACTTTGACTTAAGTCTTTTACAGTTAATAAACTCAACTTTTTCACATCCCTTAAAAATCAAATTCAAACATTATAACACGTTCTTAGCTATGCTCTTTTTCATATACTTGTAAAGCATTCAAAATTCTTGGCCAATATCGCTTAGGCAAAATCAACTGCAATTGATCATGATAAATTGGAAAATCACTTGCCTTAAGTCCGGTAATTTCAGCCAAATCTTGATCGGTTAGATGATATTTATAAACGATTCGTTTAATTTCAACACTAGCATGTCCGCGAAACCAGGACAAGACAAAAAAGAAAACAGCAAAGATTCCACTTAATAAAATCGCCAGCTGCAAATTAAGATGAAAACTACGCATACAAATGAAGAAGACAGCAATAAAAGAAATGATAGCGGAAATAATCCCATATACTACAGGAAAGATTTGATTTTTATTCATAGTATTTCCTTTCAAAAATCATTAATCTAATCTTACATTTTATAAGCAAAGAAAAGAAGAAAAAAGATGAATTTCTTCAAAAGAAATCCATCTTAATTATTTCATGTAGATTAGATTTAATGATACAAATCAAATCTACCTACAGCTAATGTTTCTTTAATTCCACCAGTTTCCATTAAAGACTTATCATCAATGATCTTTTTTAAAGCTGAAGCCAAATAGCCACGGTAATTGTGGCCAAGAGCCTTAGCAGCAGCCTTGGTATCGCCAATTGCAACGTCTACACCTAAATCATGATAACGGTATGGATTTGGACGACTGTGACCTAAAACGCGTGCAGAGATATCTTTTGCTGCATAACCAGCCATTGAAAGGGCTAATTGAGCGGTATTTGGCCATGGCCACTTTTTACCGGGAACCATAACAGCTGACACATCCCCTAAAGCATAAATTGCTTCGTCTTCAGGCACAGTTAAATGTTCAGTAACTGTGATTCTACCACGATTTTGTTTAAAGCCTGAAGCCGCAATTACAGGATTACCACTAAAGCCCATCATCCAAATTGTAGTATTAGTCTCAATTTTATGTGGATCTTCTTCGTCTTTTTCAGAGGTCATCTTGTAGTAAACTGCATCTGCCTCAACCTTTTCAATTCTAGCAGGTTTAATAATTTTAATTCCTACTTCATCCACCAAACTTAAAGCATATTTCATTTGCTTATCGTCAAACATTGGCAACAATCTAGGAGATCCATCAATCATTCTAACTTCAATTTTATCAGGATCAACTCCAGCAATCTTGGCATATTTATCTCTTGAACTAGCAATTGCACCAGCAAGTTCAATGGCTTGGAAGCCTGCACCACAAAATACAATGCGTAAATCTTTTGGATCTTTGGTCTTCTTATAGTCTTCCATTTTTGCATAAATATGGTCACGAATTGCTTGAGCTGTTTCCGTATTGTACATTGGCAAAGTATTTTCTTTTACTCCGCTAATCCCAAAAGTACCCAAAACAAAGCCTAAGCCCAAGACTAAGTAATCATATTTCAAATCCGCATGATTCTTCAAATGAACCATCTTATTTTTGTAATCTACAGTAGTGACGTCATCAACAATTAATTTGCTCATTTTATCATCTAAAACATCCGTAAAATTATAAGAAATACGAGTGTAAGGATGGTTACCGGATGCAACTTCTGGTAAGCGATTCGTTTCACAGTGATAAGGATTGCGATCAACAAGAACAATCTCCACTTCTCTTTTGAGCTTTTTTTGTAACTCAACCACTGTCTTAATTCCAGCAAAACCTCCACCTAATACTACAATCTTCTTCATATTTAATCCTCCATTTCTACTCTAGATTAAAATTCCAATGAAATACGTAATTAAAAAAGTCATTGACCCAACTAGCAATGTTTTAACAGCCGTAATAAATGTTTCCTTTTTTACTTGCTTTTGAATTAGTAGCTTGTTCTGCTTATAAACGAAAGGTACAATAAAGACTGTTAGCCACACTGTTTTAGGGGCAATATTAATAAATGGCAATAGTATAATAACTAAAAATGCCAACACATTTTTTACACTAAAAGCAACTAAACCAGCTTTTTTACCAATAAAGTGAATAATCGTTGTTCTGTGATTGGATTCATCCTCTTCTGCATCACATAAATTATTAGCTAGCATCAAATTAGAAATCCATAATTCATCAGCTAAAGCTAATAAAAATACCCGGCCTAGGCTTAGCCAGCTCCAAGAAAAGACTTGATAGGTATTTAGATAAACGCTCAAAAGCACAATCATAAAACCCATTGTAAAACCTGAGGCAAATTCTCCTAGGGGCAATCCTGAAATTGGTTTGGGACCAGAGGAATACAAATATCCAATTGCAAAACAGAATATTCCCATCCACAGTACTGGCAATCCTGCTTGGATAACTAACCAGATTCCTAATAAAGCTGAAATAAGGGTAAAGCTAATCATCAAACCCAAAACAAGTTTTGGGGAAATGTTTTCTCTCCCGATAATGTTAGTACTTTGTTGGTAAGCTTTATTATCGGCATGATAATAATCACTGTAGTTATCAAGCATATCAACCACCATATTGAACAAAAACATTGCTACAAAGAATACCAACGCTAAAGTCCAATTTAGGTGATGATAATAATATGCACTAAAGCACATCCCTAACAAAAAAGGGGCTACACTCGCTGTTTTAGCTTTTATTTCAACAAGTTCCAAAAATACATTTAATGACATCGATCCACAACACATCCTCTCAAAACATAATTTTGAGTATTTACAACAATTAAGGAAATTTCATCATGAATAATTATAAACCTTGGCAATCTTATCCATTGATTAGTTCACAGTTATCCCAAGTTAACGATTACTTATTAAAAACAATCAAGGCTCCCATTCCTAGTCTTCAATCAGCCTTGCTAACAATGGCAAACAGTGGCGGAAAATATCTGCGTCCTACAATTTTAATTTTATCCGCTAGAAGCTGTGGAAAAAAGGAATTAGCCAATTCTCCTAAAATAATTAAATTAGCTACTTCGATTGAAATTTTACATATGGCTACTTTAATTCATGATGATGTTATTGATGATTCTGATAAAAGACGTGGCAATATTAGCATCCAAGCTCGATTTGGTAAAGACGTAGCCGTGTATGCAGGTGATTTACTATTTACTAATTTCTTTGATCTGATGCTTGAAACCATTGATGAACATGAATTTTTAGTTAAAAATGCACAAACTATGCGTCGAATTTTAAATGGTGAATTGGGGCAGATGGGCCAGCGTTTTAACATTAATCAAAGTTTTGATGATTATCTAAAAGACATCAAGGGTAAAACTGCCGCTTTATTTAGTCTAGCCAGTGAAGAAGGAGCTCATTTTGCTGGCGGCGATTTTGATCAGGTACAATTAATGGCTGACTTTGGCCAAAATCTAGGAATTGCTTTCCAAATGATTGATGACATTTTAGATTATGCTGGTGGCAAAAAATTAAACAAACCTACGCTAGAAGACTTAGCAACGGGAGTTTATTCACTACCCATTCTCCTGGCCTTAAGTCATGACAATTTGCGCTTAAGACTTGACCCAATTTTAGCTAAAAAGCGTGAAATGACTCTTGAAGATATTGATCAAATTCAAGAAATAATTTTATCGAGCAACACCATTGAAGAAAGTCGCGCGATTGCAGAGCAATTTTCTCAAAAAGCGGTTAACAACTTAAAGGAGTTGCCCTCAAATAAGGCTGTTAAACTGCTTAAAAAAATGTCACAGGAATTATTATCTAGAACACTTTAAAGGCCCTGATCGGCCTTTTTTAATTCACGAAAACGGGGTTCTGTCTCCCACAACTCTTGCGGAGTTCCTTCCATGGTCAATTTACCATCTTCAATGAAAATCACCTGATTCATTTTATCGATTCCCTGCAGGTGGTGGGTAATCCAAATCAGAGTTTTACCTTTTAACTGCTTAATAAAGGTATTAATGACAGCCTGTTCTGTAATTGGATCAAGACCTACAGTTGGTTCATCAAGAAGCACAATGGGAGTATCACGCAATAAAATTCGCGCTAATGCCAAGCGATGACGTTCTCCACCTGAAAAGCGAAGACCAGCTTCATCTACCTTAGTTTCTAAGCCCTCAGGTAATTCTTGAACCATTTCGCTCAATCCTACTCGTCTTAATACTTGCCATAGTTGTTCTTCACTTGCATCTTCGTTTCCTAAACGGAGATTATTAGCAATTGTGGTATTAAAGAGATACGGCGTTTGATTAATGATACTAATGTATTTAGTAATTTGATCTCCAAATTTATCAGTATCAACTCCATTCAACTTTATCGAACCACTAGTTGGCTTTCGGTCACCCCTAATTAGAGAGGCAAGAGTACTTTTACCCGAGCCACTTCTACCAAGAATTGCCAGTCTTTCTGCTGGCTTAATAGTTAAATTAATTCCTTTTAAAATTTCTTTTTTAGTTCCAGGATAAGTGTAATGAACATTAGACAAAGTTAATTCATATGGCTTTTTCAGATCTATAGACTTAACTTCTTTTTTAGGTTGGGGAAGTTTATTTAAACGAACCAAAGACTTTTGATAGATATTAGTTTCTTGAGCTGCACTTGGAAGTTGAACAAAAGCGTCTACCATTGGAAAAACTGCTAAAACAAAAGCAGCAATCCAATTAGTAGCTGAACTATAGTGACCACCAAATTTAGCTCCAGCCCAAACAATTAAACTCACTACAATTAAAAGAAATAGCATCTGCAAAAGAAAGTCGCGCATTCGTTCAAACTTTCTCATTTTTTGATGAACTTTGAGCCATTCTTTTTCACTGTCCACATGTAAACGCAAGTATTCTTTATTGCGACCTGATAAAATCCAATCATTAACCCCCATCACATTGTCGGTTAAATCTACATAGATTTTATCTTGAACTTCTTTTTCACAAGCTTGACGTGCACCATTAATAATTACAGACCAATAGGGAATAGCAAAAATCATTAAACCAAATAAGATTAACATCCATAGTCCCATTAAAGGTGATAAGATTCCTAATCCCACTACAATTAAGGCATAAAGCCCCCACGCAACAAACATGGGGAAAATAGACCGCAGATATAAATTTTGAATATGACTTACATCATCTGCCAAAAGTCCCAAAATATCACCTAATTGATATTTACTATTGAAAAATACCGCATCTACTTCCAATGAATCATAGAGTTTTTTTCGAAAACTGGATGTCATTTTCAAAACCCAATTATGACTTACAAGTCTTTCAACATAACGAACTGCCGGACGCGCAATTCCAAACGCTCTAGTTAATACAATTGGAACATAGATCAATAAAATATTTTCTGGCATTGTTGCAGCTTTACTAATTAAATAGCCAGCGCAAAACATCAATCCGGCTCCACAAACAAAGGTCAAAATTCCTAAAAAAATGGCCAAAATCAAAGTCTTTTTATAGCGTTTTAAAAATGGCTTTACCCAATGATCATTTTTTAGAGATCGCAAAATTGGAATTTTATTCAGCATCCTCTTCACCTCTCATTTGTTTCATCAAACTTGTAAAGTAGCCATTTTTCTTGGTTAATTCGCTATAAGTTCCTTGCTCAACAAGCTGACCATGATTCATTACCAAAATATAATCCATCTTCTTAATCCAATGCAGTCTATGAGTGGCAAACAAAACCAGTCGATTTTCCATTAACGGAATCATCCGCTTCTTTAGATCAATTTCCGTTTCAATATCTAAGTGAGCAGTTGGTTCATCAAAAATCATGACTCGTCTTTTTTTATCCAAAAATGCTCGTGCTAAAGCAATCCGCTGCGCTTGGCCGCCTGACAAGACACGCTTACCTTGACCAATCACTGTATCTAGACCTTTAGGTAATTCAGCTAATAAATCATCCAGCCCCATTACATGGATCGCTTCTTTAATTTCTTCATCACTGGCATCTGGAGTGTAAAAGGCAATATTTTTCCTCAAAGTCGTGGTAAAAACATAGGGCTGTTGAGGAATATAGATGAGTTGTTGATGCCAATCGGGAATATTCAAGGTCTTAGTTTCATGATTCTGGATTTTAAACTCACCATCCGATGGTGTTAAAAATCCACTTAAGAGATTAATCAGAGAAGTTTTACCAGAGCCACTCATCCCAATAATGCCGACTTTTTCATAGCCCTTTATTTTGACATTAATTGATCCAATTTCAGCACCTTTTTCATAATCAAAACAAATATTTTTGGCTTGAAGTTCATCATCTTTTTGCCAAGTATGAAGCCTAATCTGAGCCACAGGTTCTTTAGGTGATTTAATCAACTCATTTATCCTCTTAAAGGCATTTTTCCCATTTAAGGTTGCGTGAAAATCACCTGCAAAATTTCTGATTGGTAAGAAAAATTCAGGAGCCAAGATCAAGATTCCTAAAGCCGGAAATAAACTAACCTTGCCATTCATGAGCCCAAATCCCAAATAAACCGCAATTACGGCAATCGATAAAGTAGTGAAAAAATCCAAGGCAAAAGTTGACAGCATTGCTACTTTTAAAACTGCCATAGTTCGATGTCTAAAACGTTCACTTAACCTAAAAATACTCTTAGAGTAACGTTTACTTAATCCTAAATACTTCAATGTATCAATGCCACGCAAAGAATCAATGAAATTGTTAGATAACTTTTGAAAATTACCAAATTGCTTAATTGCCTTATCTTGAGCCGCATGGCCAAGAATAATCATGAACAAAACAATCAAGGGATACATTGCAAGCAAAATTAGAGCTGATGGCCAATTCAAAAATAGCATGGCTATAAAAATAAAAATTGGCACAATCATCATTGTTAAAACTTTACTGAAAACTAACTTGATGTATTGTCTTACTTCATCAATCCCATCAAGGGCCATCGTAATCAAACTACCGGTCCCCTGTTTTTGAATTAAAGCCTGTCCTTCTACAAAGACTTTCTGTAAAAGCTTTTTTCGTAATTCTTCACTTACTCTACTTGAATAATGATCTAGTATTTTTTCATTTAGCCAATTAATTATTTGTCTAAAGCTAAAACAAACAATAAAGACTAAAAGCATTTCAATATTTAAATTTTTTCCTTGCCATAGCTGGGTTAAAACTATACTTAACGCCACAGCTTGTCCAATAATGAAAAAGGCTTGCAGAACCTCAAGTACTGCAAGTCTTTTTGCGATTGAATTAGCACCTGCAAGTTGAAATAGATGTCGATCAATCATTAATATCCGTCCCCTACTCTAGGCATTTCAATTCTCTTACGGAAAATCCAATATGCCCAAATGGTATAAGCTAAAATACATGGTACCAAAATAACTGTTGCAATAGTCATGATTACTAATGTGTAGTTTGATGATGATGCACTCTGAATCATCAAGTCATAACTACTGCTAATTGATGAAATCATGACTCTTGGGAATAATCCACAAAAGATCAATGCAACTAATGAAACTAAGGTAAGTCCACTAAAAGTAAAGGCCAATCCTTGCTTATCACTAAAGGTGCAAACATGAGCTGCAACTGAGAAGCCCACAATCAAAACTAGGCATACCCAAGTTAAGATTGGATGAACTCTCAAAAAGTCGGTTTGGAATAAAAGAAGTAATGCGAAAATCACTTCACCAACATAAAGTACCCAATATAAAGCTTGGGCATAGTTTCTGGCACGATCAGAAATAGGGCCTTTAGTTTTTAAAGTAATATAGTTCAAGCCGTGCAAATAAGTGAGAAGAACTAAGGCAATCCCACCTACGATTGAGAACCAATTAAAGTAATCAAAGAATTGGGCTTTCATATTACCATTTGCATCAATAGGCATTCCTTTAATCATTGAGATAAACATAACTCCCAAGAAGAAAACAGCAATTAAACTTCCAAGGGCAAGCATTGCATCCCAGAAAGGCTTGCGATATTCAGGACTTTGAGCACGGAACTCAAATGATACCCCACGAATGATCAAACCAAATAAGATCAACAACAGAATTAAATAATATCCAGAAAATAAAGTAGCATACCAATATGGGAACGATGCAAACATCGCACCTCCGGCAGTAATTAGCCAAACTTCATTTCCATCCCAAACAGGACCGATTGTTTCAATAACTTGGCTTTTTTCTTTTTCATTATAAGCCAGCGTCTCAACAGCCATTCCTACCCCATAGTCAAAGCCATCAAGGAAGAAAAAGCCTGCGAATAAAACGCCGATCAAACCAAACCAAAGTATCTGTAAGAATGACATTTAGAAGGCCCCCTTTGCAAATGGATCTGCTAATTTAGGTTCTTGATTTTCAATATCATCAGGATCCTTACGCAAGTAGCGAACCACTAAAGCAATCATGATAATCGCTAATATTGTAAACAAGCAGAAGTAGACAATGTTGGATGTGAGTAGGGATGCTACCGAAACATTTGGCGATACACTTTGAGCGGTTGTAAATACCCCATACACAGTCCATGGCTGTCTACCAAATTCAGTAATCATCCAACCACAAGTGTTCATAATAAATGGTGCAAATGTCAGAATAGCAACCACCCATAGACACCAACGATGCTTATACAAGCTTTCATGACCTTTGCGAGTCATAATTAAACCAACAATTGAAACAAGAGCTAGAAGGGTTCCGAATCCAGCCATAAAACGGAAACTCCAGAATAAAGTATTAACTGGAACATAGTAATCCATCTTGTGACCAGCAATTCTAGTGCCATACTTCTTTTCCATTTCTTTATTGATTTCTTCCATACCCTTAACTGAACCTGTAGTTTTATGGTAAGAAAGAATACTCAACATATCCGGAATATCAATGTTTCCTTTAACTTCATGAGTTTTTGGATTTACAAAAGCAATTACACTCCATGGTGCACGTTCACCAGTGGTCTTCATAACGGCTTCTGTTGCAGCAAATTTCATAGGTTGTTCCTTAACCAAATATTGCATTTGAAGGTCACCTAAGCCGATAGTTAAAATAGAGAAAATAAACATCAAGACAAAGCTTAACCGCATTGTTTTATGATAAATTTGCTTACTTTCTTTTGAAATAGCACGCTTTTTAAGAAGTTGAAAGGCTGCCAAGCCGGCAAAAATAGTAGAACCAGTTAATAAAGCACCAAAAATAACGTGTCCATATTCAAATCCTAATTGTGGATTGGTGATCAAAGCACCAAAGTTAACCATTACGGCACGGCCACCTTTAATTGAATAGCCCACTGGGTGTTGCATAAAGGCATTAGCAGTCAAAATCCAAAATGCGGAAGCTAATGTACCAAATGAGACCATCCAAATAAAGAATAGATGTAAGCCTTTCCCCACTTTATTCCAGGTAAACATCCAAAGTCCGATAAAGGTAGATTCAATAAAGAAAGCTAGCAAAGCTTCAAATGCAAGCGGTGCTCCAAAAATATCTCCCATAAATCTTGAATAATCAGACCAGTTCATTCCAAATTGGAATTCTTGAATTATTCCTGTAACTACTCCCACGGCAAAGCTAAGCAAGAAAACATTGCCCCAAAACTTTGTCATTTTTTTGTATTGGGAATTCCCAGTCTTTACATACATAGATTCCATGATTGCGACGACAAACGCTGTACCAATAGAAAATGGTACAAAGAAAAAGTGGAATATGGTTGTCATTGCAAACTGAAATCTTGCCAAATCGACAATATTCATATTACGCCTCCATTGAGAAAACCATTAGAAATTTCTTCTAATAATAACGTACATTATTTAATCCTATTTCCAGTCTACTGCTACTTATGAAATGTTGCAATACCTTAAATAATGCGCTTTCACAACTGTTATCTTATTTCTCTGTTAAGCTTCACTTTAAATTATAACATTATGCTTATACATTAAATTATTTTTGAATCCCTATCCGATAGTAAAGAACAATATTTATATAATTTTATTAGAAATATATTTACAATTAACTTCACAACCAAAAACCAATTAAGGATTATTATTATCGTTGAATAAAAATCAAAAATTTTTTTATAGTTATTGAATAAATTGCCGTTGAAACCACGGGATTTTAATCCCATGATGAAAACGGCTCTTTTCATCGCTTTCTTTTTAAAGTCTATGTTTCCTTCTTT
>CAOOYH010000004.1 GCA_948500755.1 uncultured Lactobacillus sp.
CGTTTTCATCACGGGATTAAAATCCCGTGTTTTTAACGGTAATTTATTCAATAAAAATTATTATGAAGGACAGGTTATTAGAAGGAATAAAAAGAAATGGCTGGTTCATATTGATGGTAAGCAGAAAAATATAGTTCACTTATTTCCGATGATTAAGGCTAGGGGAGCGGTCAATGTGGTTACCTATTTCCCGGGTAATAAAATTAGTGCAATTAAAAAAGGCCAACCATTATATTTTCAGGTAGCCAATGCTAGTGGAACAATGGATAGATTGATAGGAAAAGTGAAAGAAATTGGAGTGTATCCCGTTAATCTACATGGCAATAATGTCTATGAAGTAGTTTGCCAAGCCACGTCTAAGGAAAATTTAAAATATGGAATGGAAGGCAATGCAACAATTATCACAGGTAAGAGCACATATTTCGAATATTTTAAGCAGAAATTATGATTAAAAACATTCTGAACTTTTTATAATTGGCAAAATCTAATTTCTTAGAAAGCAAAAATACTGATAGATCAGCGTTTAAATGCTGACTATCAGTATTTGCTTTATTTTAGGTTTTTCCTAGATAATTTTCTTTTGCTTGAAAAATTATTCAAAAGCTAAAGCTCCCATTGGATCCCAAGGAAGAAGTTGAATTGGATTATCTTTTCCATCTTCGTAAGCCTTCTTCAAATCATCTGGCAAGAATTTTTTGTTAATAACCGCTTGGTAAACAAATGAATCAAACCATGAATCACTCATTACAAAGTAACCTTTGAAGCCTGGCTTTTCACCCCAGGAGTTTTCGATCTTCCATTTGGTTGGCTTGCCATCAACAATGTCCACTCCAGTGATTACCATGGCGTGGTCCATCATACTTTCACCAGAATCAAGCATGTCAGCTTTAGACATAGTGAAATCAGTATCAAATAATTGATCACGGCGGTAAAGGTTAGTATCAAGTAAACCTGCGCGTCTTTCAGAGTCTTTAACAACGTTTGAACCGAACCAAACAACTTCGCCGCTCTTTAATTGCTTGATGATTAAATCTTTCATTTCATCAACAGTTAAATTCAAGTGACGGACTTGACGACCGCCAACTACATTTCCAAGGTATTCTACTGAAAAGACTTTGTGGAATGGCTTGTCACTAGTTGGAGCGTTAATAGTAGAAATATGATCTTCAAGATTCATGCCAACATATTTATCAAAGAATTCCTTAGGGGTGATGTCTTTGTCGATGTGGTATTCTTTGTTGTCGTCACGGTATTCAAAGTTGAATTTCTTTGGTGGAAGACCAAGTGAAGTAGCTAAAATACGGAAGACGTCGTTAAGCATATCGCTTTTAACTGCTTCTACTTCATCCATAGACTTGCCGGAGTTAACTAATTTACGTAATTTAAGACCATCTTTACGAAGTAAGGTATTTAAAGTATCGTTTAATGCACTAGAATTAGTAGCGTTGGCAGTTTCTGGATAAACGCTCTTTGGAACAATACCGTATTTTTCAATAATTCCGCAAAGCATGTCCCATTGGCCACCGTCTTGTTGAGGAGTAGCAAATAAGAATGAAACTTTACGATCACCAAGATCTTTGTCTGCAGTTGCAATGACATTTTCAAAGAACCAGTTTGATTTTTCAAATTTGTCCCAGAAATTAGTATAGTTTTGAGATAATTCAAAGTCTTTCAAACTGAATTTCTTTTGAAGAGGATGACGCATAGTGTTAAGAGCACTGAACATCCAGCAGCGCCCAGATTGCTTTTGATCAGCTGGCTTACCAGTTTCGATTTCAATTGAGAAAGTTGGATCAAGGTCAATCTTAGTTTGCAAGTTTTGACTAGCTTTGTAAATTCCGTTTTCTTGAGCTGCATGACTAGCAACATTGTAAACGGGATGGTTTGATAAATCTTGGGTAAATTTATCGATGTTATCATTTGTGATTTCTTTTGACATAAAATTGTCCTCCTTAAATATAGTTTAAACTATTAAAAATATTCTGTCTATTTTTAATATGGCGCATGATACCAAATTGAGTGGAAGGCAGGGTGAGTCTTAAAATAGCGAATTACAATTGGATCAAGTGGCCAAACGGGAATATCTGATTTTTTTGCAATCAATAAAGCCGTTGGCATTTCTTGATCTAATTCTTGTTCAAGATCAAAATCTGGATTTACAAAAAAGTGATTCATGACCCAAACAGGTCCATCTTTGCGTTCAATTTTATCCATGGTCCACGCGTTTTCAAAAACGTTATTATCATCATAAGTTTTAAAATCTTGGTGAGGGTCATTAATATCAAACATAAAATTTACCTTTTCTAAGAAACTTGCTTATTTTTCACGTAATTAATAATGTAAGCATAATGTTTTGTGTTTACTCAAAACATTGTAAAATAAATCTTTGTAAAAAGAAAAGTAGTAAATGGAGTAAAAAGAATTATGAAGACGCGTGGTTTTGAAGTTGTAAGTAAATATCAAGATAAAGGGATTAATTTGCCTAGACGCCAAACTTTGGCTAGTGCAGGTTATGATATTGAGGCGGCTGAAGATATTGTGATTCCAAGTATTTGGCGTTTAAATTTTGTGAGAATTTTTCGCCTTATTCGCAATGGCCATCAATTATATGAACGGGATTATAAGCTTGCCGATAAAATTTTGAAGCCGATTTTGGTGCCTACTGGTCTTAAAGTTTACATGCCAGAAGATGAAGTGCTAGTTTTAGCTAATCGCTCATCTAATACTTTTAAAAAGAATTTGGCACTTCCAAATGGAATTGGTGTAATTGACGCGGATTACTATAATAATCCCAATAATGAGGGCGAATTATTTGTCCAAGTCTTAAATTATGGCGTTCGTCCACTTCATATTAAAAAAGGAGATCGGATTGCTCAGGGAATTTTTATGAAGTATCTTAAAACAGATGATGATGACCCAATTAGCCGTCAACGTTTGAGTGGCTTTGGATCTACTAATAAAGAAGGGAAAAATTAATGGCTCGAGTAAAAACTCAATATAAATGCCGCTCTTGTGGCTACATTTCGGCTAGCTATTTAGGTCGTTGTCCTAATTGTGGTGCATGGAATCAATTTGAAAAAGAAACTCAAGAAGTTCAAAAACGCTCAGCTAAGCAATCACCTAGTCAATTGATTAAAAAGACTGGATTGAGTGAGCCGGTTAAATTAGAAAATATCAAGGCAGAAAAAG
Organism: uncultured Lactobacillus sp.; assembly: GCA_948500755.1. Classification (GTDB taxonomy): domain Bacteria; phylum Bacillota; class Bacilli; order Lactobacillales; family Lactobacillaceae; genus Lactobacillus. The sequence goes on from CAOOYH010000004.1 coordinate 3,190, forward strand.
AAGACCGGATTAAAACTAAGTCTGAAGAATTAAACCGAGTTTTAGGAGGAGGAATTGTTCCCGGATCACTGGTTTTAATTGGGGGAGATCCTGGAATCGGTAAATCCACTTTGATGCTGCAAATCATGAGCGATATCGCCGAAAAATATAAGGTTTTATATGTTTCTGGAGAAGAGTCTGCCAATCAAATTAAACTTCGCGCAGATCGTTTGGGCGTTGGTAAAAGCGACATGCTTTTATACCCGGAAACAGATATGCATGACATTCGCGAGCAAATTGATGATTTAAAGCCTGACTTTGTTGTAATTGACTCGATTCAGACTATGAATGAACCAAGTTTAGATTCAATGACTGGTTCAGCATCTCAAGTGCGTGAAGTAACTAGTGAACTTATGAAAATTGCCAAGATGAATGCAATTACTGTATTTGTAATTGGCCATGTGACTAAGGAAGGGGCAATTGCTGGTCCAAAGATTTTGGAACATATGGTGGATACAGTGCTTTATTTTGAGGGGGATGAACATCATTCTTACCGAATTTTGCACTCAGTAAAGAATCGTTTTGGGGCTGCTAATGAAATTGGAATGTTTGAAATGGTCAATGAGGGATTAAGAGAGGTAAGCAATCCATCTTCAATCTTCCTTGATCAAAGATTACCCCAATCCACTGGGTCGGCGATTGTGGTTTCACTTGAAGGAACGCGCCCGCTGTTAGCGGAAATTCAGGCTTTAGTGACGCCGACAGCTTTTGGTTATGCCAAGCGTACTACTTCCGGAATTGATTATAATCGAGCAGCACTTCTTTTAGCGGTTTTAGAAAAACGAGGCAACTTAATGCTTCAAAACCAGGATGTATATTTGACTGCAACTGGTGGGATTAAGTTGAATGAACCTGCAATTGATTTGGCAATTGCAATGTCTGTCGCATCCAGCTATAACAACAAGGAAATTTCACCAACTGATTGTTTTGTCGGCGAAGTGGGCTTAACTGGGGAAGTACGACGCGTTAATAAAATTGAATCGCGAATTACTGAAGCTGCTAAAGTGGGGTTTAAACGGATTTTTATTCCCCGACATAATATGGATAAAAGCTTAACTGATTTAGGAATTGAAGTGATTCCAATTTCCAGCATTCCACAAGCTTTGAAACTTGTTTTTGGTTAAAGAATTGAACTTTTTCCTTATTACGCGTAAACTAAGAATGTTAAAATCTACTATTTTTGAAAGAGGCATGAATTTTGGCTAAAGAAAAGATTCGTGTAAGATATGCACCAAGTCCAACTGGTCACTTACACATTGGTAATGCACGTACTGCACTTTTTAACTATTTATTCGCTCGTCACAACAAGGGTACCTTCGTTTTAAGAATTGAAGATACTGACCAAAAGCGTAACGTTGAAGGTGGATCTAAGTCACAGATGGAAAACCTTCACTGGTTAGGTATTGATTGGGATGAAGGTCCTGACAAGGGCGGAGATTATGGTCCATACCGTCAATCAGAAAGAAAAGATATTTACAACAAATACATCAAGCAATTGATTGATGAAGGTAAGGCTTACTACTCATACAAGACTGAAGAAGAGCTTGAAGCACAACGTGAAGAACAACGTGCGATGGGAATTGCTCCTCACTATACCTACGAATATGAAGGCATGACTGCTGATGAAATTAAAAAGGCACAAGCAGATGCTGAAGCAAAAGGTTTAAAGCCAGTTGTACGTATCCATATTCCAGAAATGGAAACTTACGAATGGGACGATATGGTTAAGGGTCACTTAAGCTTTGAATCTGATACTATCGGCGGCGACTTTGTTATTCAAAAGCGTGATGGAATGCCAACTTACAACTTTGCCGTTGTAGTTGATGACCACTTGATGAAGATTACCCATGTTCTTCGTGGAGATGACCACGTTTCAAACACTCCAAAGCAATTGGTAGTTTATGAAGCTCTTGGTTGGGAAGCACCTAAGTTTGGTCACATGACTTTGATTATTAATGCCGCAACAGGTAAGAAGTTATCAAAGCGTGATGAATCTGTTCTTCAATTTATTGAACAATATCGTGACCTTGGTTACTTACCAGAAGCTATGTTTAACTTTATTACCCTTCTTGGTTGGTCACCAGTTGGAGAAAATGAAATCTTTACTCAACGTGAATTCATTAAGCAATTTGATCCAAAGCGTTTATCAAAATCTCCAGCTGCTTTTGACCAAAAGAAGCTTGAATGGGTAAACAACCAATACATTAAGAAGGCGGATCGTGATACCTTGCTTGATTTAGCTTTGAACAATTTGCAAGAAGCTGGTCTTGTTGATGAACATCCAACTCCAGAAAAGATGGAATGGATTCGTCAATTGGTTAACATTTACTCAGTTCAAATGTCATACACCCAACAAATCGTGGAAATGGCAAAAATTTTCTTTGAAGAGGCAAAAGATTTATCTGAAGAAGAACTTGAAGAAATCAAGAAAGACGACGCTCGTCCAGTAATTGAAGAATTCAAGAAGCAATTGAATCTTATCCCACGCTTTACTGCTGTTCAAATTATGAATGCAATCCAAGCTACTCGTCGTGAAACTGGCGTTAAAGGAAGAAAACTCTTTATGCCAATTCGAATTGCAGGTACTAGATCGATGGTAGGACCTGGTATTGGTGAAGCTATGGAACTTTTGGGTAAAGAAAGAGTTCTTGAACACTTAGACTTAACCTTGAAGCAAATGGAAGAAAACGGTCTTTAATTAAAAATACGAAAGGCACTAAGTTTTGAGGCTTAGTGCTTTTTTATGTCTTCAAAATTGGTAAAATAAAAGTATATTTAAAAGAAGGGATATGTGTTAGCCGTGAAAGTATTTAATACACTGACGCGTCAAAAAGAAGATTTCAAGCCAATTACTCCAGGACAGATTAACATGTATGTCTGTGGGCCGACCGTTTACAATTACATCCATATTGGTAACGCGCGTAGCGTGATTGCTTTTGATACAATTAGACGCTATTTCGAATATAAAGGCTACAAAGTAAACTACGTTTCTAACTTTACGGACGTAGATGACAAGATGATCAATGAAGCAAGAGAAGAACATACCACTGTTCCAAAACTTGCTGATAAGTATATTCGTGCTTATTTAGAAGATACTGAAGCTTTAAATATTGAAAAGGCAACTTTGCATCCCCGCGCAACTCATGAAATCAGTGAGATCATTGCATTTGTGGAAGATCTAATTAAAAAAGGTTATGCTTATGAAGTTGATGGAGATGTATACTACCGAGCAAAGAAGTTTCCAAATTATGGCAAATTAAGCGATCAAAATATTGAGCAACTTGAAGAAGGGGCTTCTGAGCATATTAATGATGAAGAACAAAAACGCAAGGAAGACCCGATTGATTTTGCTCTTTGGAAAGCTCAAAAAGAAGAGGATGAAATTGCTTGGGATTCTCCATGGGGTAAAGGGCGTCCAGGCTGGCATATTGAATGTTCCGTAATGTCTACTAAATACTTAGGTGATACCATTGATATTCATGGTGGTGGGCAAGATTTGGAATTTCCGCACCATGAAAATGAAATTGCTCAAAGTGAAGCTAAAACTGGTAAAAAGTTTGTTAACTACTGGCTTCATAATGGTTTTGTGACAGTTGGTAAAAAAGAAGAAAAAATGTCTAAATCACTTCACAACTTTGTCACGGTTCATGATTTGATTAAAATAGTTGATCCTCAAGTTTTACGTTTCTTCATGGCAAGTGTGCAATATCGTCGCCAAATTAATTATTCAAAAGAAAACTTGGCTCAAGCCAAAACTATTCTCGATCGCTTTAAGAATACTTTATTGAATATCAATTATCGTTTAGAAGAGGATACTGAAACTAAAGCTGATCCAAAACTTACTGAAGCTATCGCAAATACTAAAGTAGAATTTGAAAAAGCAATGGATGACGATTTTAATGTTCAAAATGCTTTAGCCGCAATCTATGATCTTTTGCCAATAATTAATGCCAATGCGGCTTTAGATAATGTTGATAAGGATGCCCTTTCAAACTTTAAAGAAGAATTTATTAAGTGGCTCAGTATTTTTGGAATTGATTGCGAAAAGTTGATCAAAAAAGAAGCAGGTGCTGATGATGATAAAATCGACGCTTTAGTTAAAGAGCGTGATGAAGCTCGTAAGAACAAGGATTGGGCACGAAGTGATGAAATTCGCGATCAATTGAAAGATCTAGGCGTTACCATTCAAGACACTCCTCAAGGAACAAGGTGGACTCGTGAATAAAATAAAGAAATTGACTGAAGAAAATGTAAATCCAAATACTTTAAGTGGTCAGACTTTGGCTTACTTGGGGGATGCGGTATATGAAATTTATATTCGGCGTCATTTGATTAAGGGTGGAATTGTGAAACCACAGAATCTTCAAAGAGACGCTACTCATTATGTTTCTGCCAAAGCTCAAGCAGCTTTGATTACCAAATTACAAGATGATGATTTGCTAACGGATGAAGAGTTAGCTGCTTTTAGACGAGGACGTAATTCGAAGACTCACACTAAAGCTAAAAATACTAGCTTAAAAACATACCAAATGTCTACTGGCTTTGAAGCTATTTGGGGTTACTTGGATTTAGCAGGTAAAACTGATCGCGTTGAAGAATTGACACTTTGGTGCATTCAAACTGTAGAAGATGGAGGGATTAATAATTATGACTTCAAATAATAAAGATTTTGTCTTTGGCCGACATGCGGGAATTGATTTCTTAAAAACTCAAGGTGCTGATCGAATCAATAAAGTATTTCTCCAGCATGGAGTACAGGAAGATTTTGCTAATCAAGTTTATTCTTTAGCTAAAAAGAAACGCTTAGTGGTTCAAACTGTGCCTAGAAGTAAGCTTGATAATTTGGTTCAAGGTGGAAATCACCAAGGATTAGTGTTGGCCGTATCAAGTTTTGAATATGCGGATTTAGATCACCTATTGGATAAGTTTGAGCAAGAAGGCAAAGAACCATTTTTGTTGATGCTGGATTCAATTGAAGATCCTCACAATTTGGGATCGATTTTAAGATCAGCCGATGCGACAGGAGTGGATGCAATTATTATTCCTAAGCGTCATGCAACTGGGTTAACATCAGTTGTTGCTAAAACTTCCACTGGAGCAATCGATTACGTACCTGTAGCTAGAGTTAATAATTTAGTTCAAACTACTAAAGAACTTAAAAAGCGCGGTTATTGGATATTCGGTACAGATATGGAAGGTACCGATTATCGTAAATGGGATGCAAATGGTAAGACAGTTTTAGTAATTGGTAACGAAGGTAAAGGAATCTCCCCACTTCTTAAGAAACAAATGGATCAAACTTTGACCCTTCCAATGGTAGGCCATGTTCAATCCTTAAATGCTAGTGTGGCGACTGGGGTAATGCTTTATCAAATGTTAAATAGTCGCCATCCGTTAAAATAGTTAATGAAATAACTTTTGTGAAAATGAAAAAGACACTTCTATTGATTGAAAATAATTAGAAGTGCCTTTTTGTTTGTTTAAACATTCGTTCAACTTAATTAGCGTTAGCTCTCTTTGTATGCTTTTTCTGAATAAGCAAAGTAAAGAGAAGTACGAATGAATAGTAATGAAATACGAGAGCTCGAATTAATTGAAAAAATAAAGCTTCAGGATAGTGAGGCTTTAAAGCAATTATGTAATATTTATCAACCTTTAATTAGGTCAATTAGTAATAATTACTTTTTGCGGATTTATGATTATCAAGATTGGCAGCAAGAAGCCATGATTGTGTGTTATAGTTGTGCACAAAGTTTTTCAAGAGAAAGAGGAAGTTTTGCTGGTTATTTTAGAAGAAGACTCACGAATCATATAATAAGTTTAATTAGAAAACACTGGTCATTGAAGAGTAAAATCAATAATTCAGCGGCTTCATGGGAGTATATCAATGAATGTGGTGCAGGAGAAATTGAGTGCGGGGTCAGTGAATTAATTGTTCCGCTTGGAGATCTGTATACTGAAATTGTCGAAAAGTTATCTAATTTAGAATTGGCAGCTTTAATGATTGTGTTAGGTCAAGCTGATGAAGAGAGAGTTATTATGAATTTAAATATTGATAAAAAAGTCATGCAGAGAGCCAAATCTAGGATGATGAATAAATTTAGAGATGTGTTATTTGAGTGAGTTTTTACGCTAGAAAGGATAAATTGCGTTATAATATATCTTGTAGAATATTTTAGGAGGTAATTTAAGATGGCAGACGAAATTATTAAGACTGCATTGTTGGACCGTCACATGAAGGAAGTATTTGACTGGAGTGATTCAGATATGCCAGTTAGAGATGCCCTTTGGGACTACTTCATGGAAAAGAATGGTAGAGATACCATGAAGACGGAGGAAGATATGCTTCCGTTCTTAAAAGACTCTGACGATAAAATCGAAGCCTTCGTTGACGAAAATCTTAAGAAGTAAATCCGACTAATAAACAATGTTCTACGCACCGTGGTCACGCATTTTTGACCACCAAGACAGCTACTCTCCGGTAGCTGTTTTTTTGTAGATTGAATTTGTTTTTGTTATACTCGTAAAACAAATGTAAGAAAGAAGCCTGCCAAAAGTGAAATATATAATTGGAATTGATGTTGGGACAACCGCAACTAAGGGTGTGCTTTATGATGAAAATGGCCAAAAAGTTGCCAGTGCCCAAAGAGGATATCCTTTGATTCAAGAAAAGATGGATCAAGCTGAAGAAGATCCTAAGTTAATATTTGATGCCGTTCAGGACGTAATTTTTTCTTTATCACAAAAGAGAAAGATTACGGCAATTTCTTGGTCGAGTCAAATGCATAGTTTAATTGGACTTGATGAGAATAAGGAATTACTGACTAATAGTCTTACCTGGGCTGATAACCGTGCTAAAAATGTGGTAAAAAAGGCTAAAGCAGACGGCTTAGCACAGAAAATTTACCAACAAACAGGGATGCCTATTCACCCAATGGCACCAGTTTATAAGCTGTTTTGGCTTAAACAAGAAAAGCCTAAAATTTTTTCTAGAGTAAAATATTGGTTAGGAATCAAAGAATACTTGATTTATCGCTTAACCGGGAAACTAGTCGAAGATTTATCGATGGCTGCAGGTACCGGGCTTTTAAATTTAAAAACTTTAACTTGGGATCAGGAGTTGCTTTCGCAAGTAGGAATTACTGAGAAAGTTCTTCCTAAATTAGTAAAAAGTAGTGATATTGTAGGATCAGTTAAAGAAGAATATCGTCAAAAACTTGATTTAGATGAAAATACCAAAGTAATTGCTGGTGCTAGTGATGGCTACTTGTCAACAATTGGTGTGGGTGCGATTGATGAGGCCGATTTTGCGATGAATGTTGGGACTTCGGGGGGTGTGAGATGCTTAGCAAAAAAGAGCATAATTGATAAAAAGGCGCAATTTTTCTGTTATCCAGCAGATCAAGGTTATTTGATTGGCGGACCGGTAAATAATGGTGGGATTGTTTTTGAATGGGCACGGAAAGTGTTACTTGGTCCTAATGAAAGTGCAGAAGATTTTTTGACGTTAGCACAAAGTGCACCCGTTGGAAGTAGGGGCTTAATTTTTCATCCTTATTTGGGCGGGGAAAGAGCGCCGATTTGGGATGCGAATGCTCGTGGATCGTTTGTGGGATTAACCAGAAGTCATACTAAGGCCGAGATGGCCAGAAGTGTAATTGAGGGGATAATTTTTAACCTGTATGATGCGTCGCACGCAATTATTCAAAGTGCTGGCAAGCCCCACGCAATCCGAATCACTGGTGGTTTTGTGCAGAGTGATTTTGTTCGGCAAATGCTAGCTGATGTGTATAATTTACCAATTATTGCAATGAAAAATAGTGAGGGTGGTACGCTGGCAGCGATGTTTTTAGGAAAGCAAGCGTTAGGACTCAGTCCAGATCTAAGTGGAATTCGAAAATTTACAAGTGAAGAGAAAGTTTACTTTCCTAATCCAGAAAATGTGGTGCGTTATCAAAAAATTCTGCCTGTTTATCGTGAAATTGAAAATGATTTAGCTAAATCATATGAAAAATTAGCCTATCTTCAAAATAAGCTGCAATAAAAAAGGCGGTCCATATCGGACTGCCTTTTTTGTGACTTTTAGTTAAGCATTTTTAACGTCTTCGACAATTTGATCAACTGTCATTCGATTGTCTTTCAAAATTTGTTTTAGTGGAACTTGATCAGTGTAAACGCGCTTTTGACCGTAGTTCAAAATCTTGACATCTTTATCTCCAAGATAAGAAGCAACCTTTTCGCCAAAACCACCATCAAGAAGGTTATCTTCTAAGGTAATGATAACCTTGTTTTCATTAGCCAGTTTATCAAGAGTATCTTTGTCGAGAATATTTGCAGAAACTGGGTTAACTAAGCTTGCACCAAGTTTATCGGCAACTTTTTCGCCCAGCATGGAATACATGTCGCCAAGAGCTAAGAGTGCGACATCTTTACCTGGTTTAATGTCATATTTGATTTCGGAGTAATCATGGCTGAATTCTTGGCCTTCAGGGACACGCTTAGTAGGCATTTTAATGGCAACGGGATGCTTTCTTTGCTTGATTGCCCATTCCATCATGGCCTTTTCTTCAGCTAAAGTGGTTGGGGCAAGGTAAATCCAGTTTGGCAAGTTGGAAACCATTACTTGATCAAAAATACCTAAGTGAGTCTTGCTAGTACCAGACATTCCGCCCTCGGCGACCATCATCACTACTGGTAAATCGTTAGCGGCAACATCGTGTGATAACTGATCAAATGCACGTTGCAAGAAAGTAGAATTTTCAAATAAAACTGGAATTGCGCCTTCTTTAGTCATTCCTGCAGCAAAAGCAACTGATTCTTGTTCAGCGATTCCCACATCGTGGTAGTTTGCTGGATATTTTTCTTTGATTTCATCAAGACCGAAGACACCCGGAATTGCGGCATTGATTGCCATAATCTTATCACCGTCTTCAATATGTTCTTTCATCACGTCCATAGCAACTGAATTTGCGGTGGGACCTTCAGGCATTGGAACGGTAGTCTTATCAGTCTTAAGGTCAAAAGGCATTACCCAGTGGTGCGCTTCTTCGTTGTCGATAGCTGGTTGATAGCCTTTACCTTTTAAAGTATTGATGTGAAGTAAAATTGGGTGATCTACATCTTTAACTGCTTCAAATGCCTTAATCATTGATTCAATATCATTTCCATCGGCAACATAGCGGTAATCAAAGCCCATTTCTGTAAATGGGTTTTCTTTAGTTTCACCATTGGAATCACGAAGTTTCTTTAAAGCTGTGACTAAGCCACCGACGTTATCATCAATTGACATTTGGTTGTCGTTGACAACAACGACTAAGTTGTGAGGTTCAATTGCGGCATTATTAAGGCCTTCATAAGCAAGACCACCAGTCATTGAGCCATCTCCAATTAAAGCCATAATGTTTTCATGATTGCCCATTAAATCACGTGCCTTAGCCATTCCTGTTGCCAGGGCAATTGAAGTTGAAGTATGGCCGACTGCGTAGTAGTCATATGGACTTTCATCAGGATTGGTATAAGGAGTTACATCGTGGTAGTGATCTGGATCAAGCCAAGCAAGAGCACGACCAGTGAGCATTTTGTGAGGGTAGGTTTGGTGAGAAACGTCCCAGACAATCTTGTCCTTTGGTGCGTCGAAAACATAGTGGTAAGCAATCGTAGCTTCTACAATTCCCAAATCTGGACCTAAGTGACCACCTTCGGCTGCATCTTTTTCTAGGATTAAGGTTCTGATTTCTTCAGCTAATTTTTGCATTTGCTTAATGTCGAGCTTCTTTAGATCAGCTGGAGAAGAAATTTGATTTAATAAATATTCTGGATATTTATTCATATTTTTCGCCTCTTATAAATAATTAACTAGAGTTATTGTAGTCGAAAATCATGAAAGTTACTAATAATTTGTTAGTATATTTTAGAATAAGTAAAACGCATAATGAAAATAGCAAAATAGGATAGAGAAATTATGATGAAGATAAGTGAAGCGTTGAAGAAGGAAAGAGTTAAGAGAAATCTTTTGCAGAAAGATATGATTCGCGGGTTGAAAATTTCAAAATCGCATTACTCGTTAATTGAAAAAGGAGTTCATCGAATTTATGCAGATGACTTGATGAAGATGTTGGCAAATAATAAGATTGATTATTCCAGTTTCTTTGATGAGATCGCAAACGATTATGGGTATGAAGATGATGTAAAGAAATTAACTCATGAATTAGATTTAGCTTTTTACAAACGAGATTTAAAGAAAACTAGAGAAATTAAAAAGAAGATTGCAGAAAGTGATACCCCAATAGAGTTGAAGTATCATGCGGATTTGGTAGAAGCAGAATTAGCTAATAGTAAAGTGGGCTACTAAAATTTGTAAGAAGATAAATGAGGAAATCTTTTGTGTTGATAATTGGACGCAGAGTAGGGATGCTTTAAGATTATTTGGTAATTCGATGAAATATCTAGATAGCGACATAAGAGATATCTTGATGGAGTCAGTTTTACAAAGATATCAAAAGATTCAAAGTTTTGAAAAAGAAGAACAAATTCGAATAATCGAAATAAGTTTGAATTATTTGTTTAATTATGATAAACGTGTCCAAAATAACAATACAAAGCTAATATTTGAAATGATAAAAGCACTTCCGCCCATTCCTGATTTTACTTCCTATAAATTAGTGGGGACGTATTTTAAAGCTAGATTTGATGGAAATCTTGATAAAATGCACACTATTAAAAATGCTTTGAAGTTTTCTGGTTATGAAAATATGAGTGAAAAGATGGATTAGTTTCCTGTAGGAAACTTAGATAACAAAGTAGAAGTAATGATTAAAATGAAGTTTAGAAGGCAATAAAAAGGAGGATTAATACATGAAACGTAAAAATATCTTCATAGTTAGTATCATTACAATCATTTTAGTTGCGTTTTTAAATGTTTTGGCTGTTTACACGGTTTCAAACGGAATCAGCTATTGGGAAGGCTATTCAGCTTTAAATAAATTGCGCAAGCAAAAGGTCTATTTGGGTAATGATCAAATTACGGATAATCAAGATAGGTTGATTACTAAAAGCAAAGTCAACAATACTAAAGCTAAGGCCATTCTTAATTATTTAGATAAGAATTACGATTACGCAATTTCGTGGGATGCAAGTAATGACAGCCGCGTTAATGCCATGGTAATGGACCAAAAATCGCTAAAAATGTATCCCATTAAAGTAGCTCAAGGTCAAAAATTGAAGGCAAGAGACTAACACCGAAATAAAGTTATTCCGGTGTTAGTTGGAAGTAAGTTGGCCAAAAAATATCCTTTGCATCATCAATTTACTTATCGTGATGGCTCTACAGGAAAACGTCAATCTTACCAAGTAGCTGGAATTCTAACTGCTTCTTCAAGCATCCCTTCACCATACCTGTTTCAAAATCAAAACTACTTGGATAATACCATCATCATTCCACTCACTACATACACTAGAGCTCATATTAATTTATCCCAAGTAGCAAATGGTGTCCAAAACTTGTTAATTTTCAATACTAATCAAACTCAAATTTCTAACTTAGAAAAATTCTTTAAATCTCAAAACCTAAATGTGAAGTTTTATACTGTTCAAAGCAGCATTAATCAAGAAGCGCGCATTGTTAAATCAGCACTTATCAAGCTTGCTGTGGGCATAATTATCTTGTTAATTGTGATTGCTTTCTTAATTAGATACTTAATAAGAAAAGATACCCAATTGCAACTTAAGAAATTTATTACTAGTTTAATTGGGTTCGGACTTCTTTTAGGGATTCTAATTGAATTAGTACTTGGATTTTCACTACCAATGCTCTCATTAGCTGGAATTCCAAAATGGACGAGTTTAAATATCATCCTTTCTATTTTGAGCATTATGTTGATTAATCTGCTTTTAGCCATTATAATTATCATTTTTCAAAGGAATAATCTTCAAAAGTAATAATAGTAGTAAAGAGGATTACTTGTCTGCTACAATTGCGTTGAGGTCAATTTCCTGTTAAAATATCTAAAGTTTGGAAGTGAGATTATGGCAGTGAAAAAAGCAGCTTTAGCCTGCACAGTATGTGGTTCACGTAACTACTCAATCGCCGCAAGTAAGAATCGAACTCAGCGTCTTGAACTGAAGAAATTTTGTAAGCATTGCGGTAAAATGACTTTACACAAAGAAACGAGGTAATTGAAAGAATGTTCAAGTTTTTAAAGAGCGTTGTCCAAGAAATGAAAGAAGTAACTTGGCCAACTGCTAAGCAAAACCGTCATGATACTGGTGTCGTTATTACCTCATCCGTATTGTTTGCAATTTACTTAGGTGCACTTGATTGGGCATTTAGTGCATTAACTCAAGTAGTTATGTAGCTGTAAATAATAGAATTTAAAGTGGCCATATGGTATAATAAAGTCACTTAAAAAAAGACCTCGCACAGAGGCTTTTTTGTTTGCAAAAATTTAAGGAGAAACATCATGGTAGAAACATCAAAGAAACAATGGTATGTACTTCATACTTACTCTGGTTATGAAGATAAGGTTAAATCAGACTTGCTTTCACGTGCACAAAGTATGGGGATGCAAGATTACATTTTCCGTGTAATGGTTCCTGAAGAATCAAAGGTAGAAACTGTTCGTGGTAAGAAGCAAGACGTTGAAGAAAAGATTTTTCCAGGATACGTTTTAGTGGAAATGGTAATGACTGACGAAAGTTGGTTTATCGTAAGAAACACTCCAAACGTAACTGGATTCGTTGGTTCACACGGGGGAGGTTCTAAGCCATCTCCACTTCTTCCAGAAGAAGTAGAGCGTCTTCTTAAGAATCAAGGTGCCCCTGCTAAGCAACAACCTGATGTTGATTTTGAATTGGGTGAAGAAGTAACTATCACTGAAGGTGCATTTAACGGCATGGTTGGTAAGATTACTGACATTCAACCTGATAAGTACAAGTTATACGTTTCGGTAGATATGTTTGGTCGTGCAACTACTGCTGAACTTGACTATGACCAAGTAAAGAAGTTTGATGAAAACTAATTCAAAAATAATGTTGTAATTACATAGAAACGATGGTAACATACTAAAAGTACGTTTTATCATTGTGGGAGGAGAAGTAGGTAAATTCTCCATTTTAACCGCATCACGGAATCAAGGAGGTTTTGACCGTGGCAAAGAAAGTTATTAACGTAGTTAAGTTACAAATTCCAGCTGGTGCTGCAACCCCTGCACCTCCAGTTGGTCCTGCTTTGGGTCAAGCTGGTATTAACATTGTAGGTTTCACTAAGGACTTCAATGCTAGAACCGCTGACCAAAAGGGTATGATTATTCCTGTAGTCATCACTGTATATGAAGATCGTTCATTCGAATTCATTACTAAGACTCCACCAGCACCAGTATTGCTTAAGCAAGCTGCTAAGATCCAAAAGGCTTCTGGTGAACCTAATACCAAGAAGGTTGGTAAGGTAACCAAGGATCAAGTCAAGGAAATTGCCGAGACTAAGATGAAAGACCTTAACGCTGCTGATATCGAAGCTGCTATGCGCATGGTTGAAGGTACCGCTAGAAGTATGGGTATCGAAGTCGAAGACTAATCCTGTTATTTTAGGTAACTATTAGGTGGGAGAGCTTAGAGAAGGCTCGTTTGACCACATTATCAAGGAGGAAATCACATGCCAAAGCATGGTAAGAAATATTTAGAAGCTGCTAAAAAAGTAGATCCAAATAAGTTGTACTCAGTTGAAGAAGCTATGAAGCTTGTTAAGGAAACTTCATACGCAAACTTTGATGCTTCAGTTGAAGTATCATACAACTTAAGTGTTGACCCTAAGCAAGCTGACCAACAAATTCGTGGTTCACTTGTTTTACCTAACGGTACTGGTAAGACCCAAAAGGTTATCGTTTTTGCTGAAGGTCCACAAGCTGAACAAGCTAAGGCAGCAGGTGCTGACGAAGTTGGTTCAGACGAATTGGTAGAAAAGGTTCAAAACGGTTATTTGGACTTTGACGTTGTTGTTGCAACCCCTATGATGATGGCTAAGGTTGGTCGTTTAGGTCGTATTCTTGGACCTAAGGGCTTGATGCCAAACCCTAAGACTGGTACTGTAACCATGGACATCGAAAAGGCTGTTAAGAACGTTAAGGCTGGTCAAGTTGAATACCGTGTTGACCGTCAAGCAGCTATCCATACCGCTATCGGTAAGGTATCATTCACTGATGAACAATTAACTGAAAACTTTGACGCTTTACGTGACGTAATTTTACGTGCACGTCCTGCATCAGCTAAGGGTCAATACATTAAGAGTGTTGCAGTTGCTGCAACCTTTGGCCCAGGGATCAAGCTTGATCCATTAAACTTAGTTTAATTTTTAAAATTAGACGTATAAAGCGCCTCGCAGTGTTGCGGGGTGCTTTTTTTCTGTGTTATCATTAATTGATTTATTGAACACAATACATGTAAGGGGAAACTTCATGCCTAAAAAAGTTGTAAGCAAGTTGCTTGCTTTATTATTCTTAATTTTGTTTTTTGTAGTGGGATGTGCGAATAATAGCTCAAAAATCACTATTGTTGGATCTAGTGCTATGCAGCTCTTAGCTGAGCAAGCAGGGAATGACTATCGTTTGTCACATCCTAATAGCAATATTGTTGTTCAAGGTGGAGGATCAGGTACAGGGCTTAGTCAAGTCCAAGCTGGTGCAGTTCAAATTGGAACATCGGATGTTTATGCAGAAACTCAGAATGGGATTAATGCTAAAAAGCTGCAAGATCATTTGATTGCAGTGGTAGGAATAGTGCCAATCGTTAATAAAGATGTCGGTATCAAAAATTTAACTAAAGCACAATTGCGTGATATTTTTACCGGAAAAGTTACTAACTGGAAAGAAGTTGGTGGTAAAAACGAAGCCATTACTGTCATCAATCGATCAAAAGGTAGTGGTACGCGCAAGAGTTTTGAAGATCTTATTTTAGACAACAAAAAAGCTATCCGTTCACAAGAACAAGATTCAAATGGTACTGTAAAAAAGATCGTTAATTCAACACCAGGTACTATCAGCTACATTTCTTTCCCATATGCAAACGACAAGCATATTCAAAAAATTAGTATCGATCATGTTCAGCCAACTAATAAAAATATCACTACTAATAAGTGGCAACTTTGGTCATATGAGCATATGTATACTAAAAAGAACCCAGATAAGAAAACACGTGCCTTTATTAAATATATGCTAGGCAATAAAGTTCAAAAAGACTTAATTCCTAAAATTGGATATTTGAGTATTAATGACATGAAAGTTATTAGAAATAGTCAAAATAAAGTAACGAAAATAGGTAACAGCCGATGAACAAGAAAAAAGATGAATTAAAGCAAATTGTGAATGAGGCAATTGCTAACCAAGAAGTTCCACACGTTAAGTTAAACAAAATTGGCCCTGATGATGTGGATGTTGATAAATTAACTAAGCCATCTAAAGAAACTCGCCAAGAATACTGGGGAAAAGGTTTAACTTACTTCGCAATTGGACTCATCATTATTTTGGTAGTCTCAATTATTGGTTTTATTGGAGCTCATGGATTGTCCACTTTCTTTGTAGACCATGTTAATGTGTTTCACTTCTTAACTTCTACTGATTGGGATCCAGGTGATGGAAAAAATCACGTAGGAGCAGCAGCAATGATTGTAACTTCATTTGCAGTAACATTGCTTGCAGCTTTAGTTGCAACACCTTTTGCAATTGCGGTTGCCTTGTTTATGACAGAATATACTTCCAAAAAAGGTGCTAATTTCTTGCAATCTGTGATGGAACTGTTAGTGGGAATTCCATCAGTAGTTTATGGATTCTTGGGATTGACGATTATTGTGCCAGCTATTCGAACTATTTTTGGTGGAACCGGCTTTGGGATTTTGGCTGCGACCTTAGTTTTATTTGTCATGGTTTTGCCAACCATTACATCATTAACTGTTGATGCATTAAAGGCAATCCCTAAGCATTTTAGACAAGCTTCAGCAGCCTTGGGAGCAACCCATTGGCAAACAATTTATAAAGTGGTGTTACCAGTAGCAACTCCTAGAATTTTGACTGCAGTAATTTTTGGGATGGCTAGAGCTTTTGGGGAAGCCTTAGCTGTACAAATGGTAATTGGGAATGCTGTTTTAATGCCACAAAACTTAATCAGTCCATCTGCTACTTTAACAAGTCAATTAACTAGTCAAATGGGAAACACAGTTATGGGGACATTGCCAAATAACGCTTTATGGTCATTAGCTCTACTTCTTTTAATTATGTCCCTTGTATTTAACTTTTTGGTCCGCTTAGTAGGAAAGAAAGGACAAAAATAGATGAAAGCAAAGCGCAATGATAAGATTGCTACAGGAGTAATTTATTTCTTAGTGGCAATTGTAGTTTTGATTTTAGCTGGAATTCTAGGAAATATCTTGATTACTGGGGTTCCTCATATGTCATGGCATTTTTTGAGTTCGGAAGCTTCTTCTTACCAAGCAGGGGGCGGTGTTAGAGATCAACTCTTCAACTCGATATATTTGTTGATTTTGACAATCGTTATCTCTCTTCCGATTGCTTTAGGAGCCGCAATTTATTTGGCTGAATATGCTAGGGACAATTGGTTTACTAATTTGATTAGAACCACGATTGAAATCTTAAGCTCACTTCCATCAATTGTTGTTGGGTTGTTTGGTTATTTACTTTTTGTTGTTCAATTTGGTTTTGGCTTTTCAATTATTTCTGGTGCCTTAGCTTTAACATTTTTTAATTTACCAATTTTAACAAGTAATATTGAACAAGCTATCAAGGGGGTTCCAGATTCTCAAAGAGAAGCGGGACTTGCTTTAGGACTTTCCAATTGGAAAATTATCCGGGGAATTGTTTTACCAGCCGCTCTTCCCGGAATTTTAACGGGAATTATTCTAAGTGCTGGTCGAATTTTTGGTGAAGCTGCTGCTTTAATTTATACTGCTGGTCAAAGTGGATCAACAATTGATTATTCAAACTGGAATCCTTTTAGCCCAACTAGTTTTTTAAATGTGATGCGTCCAGCTGAAACTCTGGCGGTTCATATTTGGAAGGTAAATACTGAAGGGATTATCCCAGATGCAACTGTGGTTTCTGCAGCTACTTCTGCTTTACTTGTAATTGTTGTAATTGTGTTTAATTTGGGTGCGCGTGCTCTAGGTAATAAGCTTTATAAGAAGCTTACAGCCGCAAAATAGAGGTGTTTTATGGATATTAAAGAATCATATGTTAAAACATTTCCAAAAGATGAGGTAGCTTTATCTACAGATAATTTAAGTGTTTTATATGGTGGTAAAGTTCAAAAGCTATTTGATGCTAGTTTGAGCTTTAAGAAGAATACTATCACAGCGCTCATTGGAGCCTCAGGCTCAGGTAAGTCTACTTTTTTAAGATCATTGAACCGAATGAATGACAAAGTGGCTACCATCAATGGCAAAATCATGTTTCATGGATTAGATGTTAATAAACCTAATATCAATGTTTATGAATTACGAAAAAGCATTGGGATGGTTTTCCAAAGACCAAATCCTTTTCCAAAATCAATTAGAGAAAATATTATTTATGCTTTAAAAGCAGATGGTCAAACTGACAAGCAAGAGTTGGATCGAATTGTTGAAGAAAGTTTACGTGCCGCAGCTTTATGGGATGAAGTAAAAGATAAACTTGATAAGAGTGCACTTGCTTTATCTGGAGGACAACAACAACGTTTGTGTATTGCACGCGCTTTAGCTGTTAAGCCCGAGATTTTGCTTTTAGATGAACCTGCTAGTGCTTTGGATCCAGTTTCTACTTCAAAGTTGGAAGATACGCTTAAACAATTGCGAAGTGAGTACACAATGGTCATGGTTACTCATAATATGCAACAAGCCTCTAGAATTAGTGACTATACTGCATTCTTTCATTTAGGTCACGTGGTAGAGTATGATAGTACTGCGAATATTTTTACTAATCCAAAGGGTAGTTTGACAGAAGATTATATTCAAGGAAGTTTTGGTTAGAACATGAATAAAGAAATTGTTACAGCTAAAAATGTTAAGTTGAGCTACGGAAATTATGAAGCGTTACATGGAATTGATCTTTCATTTCATGAAAAAGAGCTAACTGCTTTAATTGGACCATCTGGGTGCGGAAAATCCACTTTTTTGCGTTGTTTAAATCGGATGAATGACGACATCGAAAATATCAACATTACTGGAGAAATTTTATTTGAAGGTAAAAATATTTACGATCCAAAAATGGATTTGGTAGAGTTGAGAAAAGATGTAGGAATGGTTTTTCAGCAACCAACTCCCTTTCCTTTTTCTGTTTATAACAATGTTGCTTATGGATTGCGCTTAAGTGGGATTAAAGATAAGGAATTAATTAATCAGCGAGTAGAAGAAAGTTTAAAGCAAGCTGCAATTTGGGAAGAAACTAAAGATAATTTAAATCGAAATGCTCAGGCTTTTTCTGGAGGCCAACAGCAAAGAATTTGTATTGCACGTGCTTTGGCTGTGCGTCCAAAAGTTGTTTTGCTTGATGAACCAACAAGTGCATTAGATCCAATTTCAAGTAGTGAAATCGAAGAAACTTTGATGGATTTAAAGACTAAGTTTACTTTTATCATGGTTACTCATAATTTGCAGCAAGCAGGACGAATTTCAGATCAAACTGCTTTTTTAATGAATGGTAATTTGATTGAAGCTGGTGCCACTGAAGAAATGGTTATTGCCCCTAAAAAACAAATTACAAGTGATTATCTTAACGGTCGTTTTGGTTAATTTTTGAGGTAAAATTATGCACGAAATATTTTTAGATGAATTAAAGAAATTAAACACTCAGTTTATGGAAATGGGCGTCTCCGTAAATGATGCTATTGATCACGCTACCAGAGCCTTTGTAGATCATGACAAAAAAACTTCTCAAAAAATGGTCGATAATGAAGAGCGTATCCCAGAAGAGTCTTTAGATATTCAAAAAAAGGCTTTAAAATTGATGGCACTTCAACAACCAGTTGCGACTGATTTTAGAGTGGTAATTAGTATTTTAAAGGCAACTACTGATTTGGAAAGAATTGGTGAAAATGCCATGAGTATTGCCTGGGAAACTATTCGAGTAAAAGGGAATCCTCGAATTCCTGAGGTGGAAGAAATTATTTCTTCCATGACTCATGATGTGCGTCACATGCTTATTCAAGTTTTGACTGCTTATGTTCAAGATGATGAAAAGATGGCTAAAGAAGTAGCTGCTAAAGACACTAAGATTGATGAAGCTTATGTTAAAGCTCGAAAATTAATCGTAGATGGAATCGAAAACGATCCATCTAAGGCCGTCGCTTCATCAAGTTATTTTGTGGTTACTAGATTGCTTGAACGAATTGGAGATCATATTGTTAATTTGGCAATGTGGGTTGTTTATAAGACCACGGGTGAGTTGAATGAATTAGTTAATCCAACTGAAGAAAAGACCATTTAAAAAAGAAGTAGCAATTGCTACTTCTTTTTTGGTCTGTCATGGATAGGGATGCACCCAGCAATAAATAAAACAATCCCAATGAGTAATAGAGAATTTTGTTTAGCAAAATAACCTGCATTTCCTAAGATTATCCCGGAAATTAAAATAGCCCAGTCACTAAGTTGGTAAAGTCTTTGCTTTGATGGCAGTTCTTTTAATTCACGGATGATACTGATGACAGCTTGCATTAAGACGATTAAACTTAGTAAAAACCAAACTACATTTCCTAAAATTCCCCCAAGATTGCCTTTTGCTTGGGCAATACTTTGAATGCTGAGGAATAAAACCGTAATTCCTAATAATAAAAAGACAATGTTACGCAATTTGTTTAAAATTCTCTGCTTTGCTTCTTGATTATCCATAAAATGCTCCTTTCTTTTTCAAAATAATTAATTCTAACTATAACTTCTACGCAAAAAAATGTAAATAGTGCTTGCATCCTACCTAGGAGCTTGTTATACTATTTAAAGTAAATTCTACCTAAGACTCGGGTGGCATGACGCCTCAAAACCCCGCCGAGGCCAGAAGATAATGAAGATTTTAATGCTCCATGTCTTTCGGCATGGAGTTTTTTTAGGCCTTTATAGAATTTATTAAATCAAATTGATCTCATGTGAAATTTGATTAAAGTAATTATGGAGGTGAATTCGATTGAGTAAAGCTGCTATTGCTGAAAAGGAAAAGCTCGTTAACGCTTTTGCTGAAGAACTTAAGTCAGCTAAGGCTATCTTAGTTATTAACTACTTAGGTTTGACTGTTGAAGAAGTAACAAACATGCGTAAGGAACTTCGTGATAACGACGTTAAGATGAAGGTTATCAAGAACACTTACTTAAGACGTGCTGCTGCTAAGGCTGGTATTGAAGGTCTTGACGATACTTTTGTTGGCCCAACTGCTGTTATCTACACTGATAACGCTGACGACATTACTGAACCTGCTCGTATTGTTTCTAAATACGAAGACGATTTTGATGTTATTGAAATCAAGGGTGGTATGCTTGAAGGCAAGTTGACTTCAAAGGACGAAATCAAGGAACTTGCTTCAATTCCAGGTCGCGAAGGTTTACTTTCAATGCTTGTTTCTGTATTGCAAGCTCCAATCCGCGACTTCGCTTATGCTGTTAAGGCTGTTGCTGAATCTAAGGATGAAGAATCAGCTGAATAATTTATATTAATATCTAAATTCTAATTTTTCGGAGGATATATAAATGGCTTTAGATACTGAAAAGATTATTGAAGAATTAAAGGGTGCTTCAATTCTTGAATTGAACGACCTTGTAAAGGCTATTGAAGAAGAATTTGACGTTACTGCTGCTGCTCCAGTTGCTGCTGCAGGTGATGCAGACGCAGGTGCTGCTAAGTCAGAATTCGATGTTGAATTGACTGAACCAGGTCAAGAAAAGGTTAAGGTTATTAAGGCAGTTCGTGACATCACTGGTCTTGGCCTTAAGGACTCAAAGGACCTTGTTGATGGTGCTCCTAAGAACGTTAAGGAAGGCGTTTCAGAAGACGAAGCTAACGACATCAAGGCTAAGCTTGAAGAAGTTGGTGCTACTGTAACCCTTAAATAGTTACTGCCCAACTGGGCGACTATTTAATAAAAATGTGGACTCTGCTTTGCAGAGTCCTATTTTTTTGCTTAAAATAGATTCATGGCTACTATACATAAAAAACAAATATATAAATGGACAATGGCCACTTTGGCAGTTATATCTATCGCGCTAATAATTTTAGATTTTGCTGCTGTTATTAATATCAACAGTCCTACTAATAAATGGTATTGGATTAACAATGGAATATTGATAATTTTTGCTATTGATTATTTTTATCGTTTATTTAAGTCAGAAGATAAAATTCAATTTTTTAGTAATAATATTTTTGACTTATTATCAATTATTCCGGTTAGTGTAATTTCATCACTAATGATGTTAATGAATATGGCAAATATTGGCTTATATTTTCGAATTATTCGTTTAGTAAGATTAGCAGGCTTGTTTGGTAAATTACGCCACATTTTACATACCGACGGCATTTTATATGTGCTTTATTTTAGTATTACATTTATCATGCTAGGTTCCATTGCAATTTCAATTACTGAGCATATTTCTTTGGATGATGCGTTTTGGTGGGCGATTACGACTGCCAGTACGGTAGGGTATGGAGATATTTCGACATCGACAATTTCGCCACATACTTTAATTGGAAAAATTGTAATCCTAGTAATGATTTTAGTTGGGGTGGCAGTAATGGGAATGGTAACTAGTTCTTTGACTGCTTATTTTGTTAGAAAGAAGATGTGGCCAAAACGTGACAAGAATAGTGATGATATTCGTCTAATTTTAAAGAAATTAGATAATTTAGAGGAGCAGAACAAGAATTTAGCTCAGCAAAATAAAAAGATGGAAGAGCAAATTCGAAATTTGCAACAAAAGCATGATGCGACAAAGTGGACCGAATTTAAAAATTGGCTCGAGAAAAAGAAAAGTGAGGATGAGGAAAATGGCGAAAGATAAGAATCAAATGTACTTTGCGACTAATCCTGAAGCAGCTCATGATGAACACATAATTGACTATCATGTGAATGATATTGATTTGAAGTTTACTACTGATGCAGGTGTTTTTTCAAAAATGCGTGTTGATTATGGCTCAGGAGTATTAATTAAAGCCATTGCGGGACCTCAGTTTCCTAAGAACAACATTTTGGATGTAGGAACAGGATATGGACCAATTGGATTGTTTGCTGCTAAGTTTTGGCCAGATCAAACAGTCGATATGATCGATGTCAATGAACGTGGATTGGCCTTGGCTAAGAAAAATGCAACATTAAATCGTATTAATAATGTTAATATTTATGCTTCTGATGTCTATGAAAGCGTTGAAGCTGATAAAAAATTTGGACTAATATTAACAAACCCACCAATTAGAGCTGGAAAAAAGGTGGTTTCTGAAATCTTAGCTGGTGCAACTAATCATTTAGTAACAGGTGGTGTTTTGGTAGTAGTAATCCAGAAAAAGCAGGGCGAGCCTAGTGCGCGTAAGCTGATGAAAGAAACTTATGGTAACTGCGAAATTTTAGGTCGTGATAAGGGATACTATATCTTAAAATCAGTTAAAAAATAGATAAGAAAAAAGTGGATGAACCCCTGATGAGAGTGGGATTAGAGTTTGTAAAAATTGTTGCTTAATCAATGGTATATGCCCTATAATGTAAGCGAATACTAAAGATGAAGAAATGAGAGGGCATAACTATGAAAAATCTTATGAAATATATTGTGGCTGCATTGTTTATTATTGGTGGAATTTTTATGATCGGCTGGATCTTAGGTGATAATGAAACTGCCACTCCTGCAGGTTTAACAGCTTTATATATGATTGTTGAGGGCATTTTCTTCTATCACTACTTCAGAAATCGTAACATTGGAACTTTATAATAATTATCCTGACTAGCCAATTTGGGCTAAATCAGGATATTTTTTTGCACTTTTTTGGTACTATAGTTAAAAGAACTTTTTGAGGAGAAAATAATTTGTTTTCAAGTGAAGATAAAAAGAAATATATGGAATTAGCCTTAGAGGAAGCTAACAAGGCCCTCAAGCAAGATGAAGTACCAATTGGGGCAATTGTGGTCGATCCTGATGGAAAAGTTATTGGGAAGGGATATAATCGGCGAGAACTAGATCAAGATGCCACTCAACATGCAGAAATGATTGCAATTCGAGAAGCCTGTAAAAATATTGGCCTATGGAGATTAATTGATTGTAGTTTGTTTGTGACGCTTGAACCCTGTCCAATGTGTGCTGGAGCGATTATTAATTCTCGGATTAAGGATGTATATTTTGGGGCGATGGATCCTAAAGCCGGTGCATGTGGAAGCGTAGTAGATCTATTTAGCGTTGAAAAGTTTAATCATCATCCGCATGTGATTCGTGGGCTTTTTCAAGAAAAGTCTAGTCAGATGTTAAAGGATTTTTTTAGAGAAATTCGTAAGAAACAAAAAGAAGCGAAAAAACAAGTAGAAAAATCAAATTAAATAGTAGAAAATTATTTCAAAATAAGTTATCATACTTATTGGGCAATGTTTGACCTCTGAATTGTGTCAGGATCGGAAGATAGCAGCACTAAGGTCGTTCAAGCATGTGCCTTTTTGTTAGAAAATTACAAACTCTTAACTCTTTCGAAGAGTTAGGAGTTTTTTACTTAGGAAAGAGAATTATGGCTTATCAAGCACTATATCGGAAATGGCGTCCGCGCAATTTTGACAGTGTTATCGGACAAGAGGCCATTACAGACACGCTAAAAAATGCGATTGAACGCGGTACAGTTTCGCATGCTTTCTTATTTGCGGGGCCACGTGGAACAGGAAAAACGTCCTGTGCGAAGATTTTTGCAAAGGCATTAAATTGTACAAATTTGCAAAATGGGGAACCTTGCAATGAATGTGAAAATTGTCGTGCGGCTGATAATGGTTCAATGGCGGATATCATGGAAATCGATGCCGCATCTAACAATGGTGTCGACGAAATTCGTGAAATTCGCGATAAAGTAAAATATGCCCCAACTCAAGGAAAATACAAGGTCTACATTATTGATGAAGTTCATATGCTTTCTATGGGGGCGTTTAATGCATTATTAAAGACCTTGGAAGAGCCACCAGAGCATGTGGTATTTATTTTAGCGACAACTGAACTGCAAAAAGTTCCGGCCACAATTATTTCTAGAACGCAAAGATATAATTTTAAGCGGATTTCAAAAGCAGATCTTGAAAAACGGATGAAGTATATTCTGGATCAAGAGAAGATTGAATATGATGAAAAAGCATTAGGAGTAATTGCTCAAGTGGCTGATGGTGGGATGCGGGATGCTTTAAGTATCTTGGATCAATTGCTCAGCTACGAAAAGAGCAAGGTCAACTATGATGATGCTCTTAAAATTACTGGTTTTGCTGAAAAAGAAAATATCGAGAAGCTTTTGTTAGCTATCTTTGATCATAATGCTCAAGAATCATTGAATATCGCTAAAGAGTCTTTGAATAAAGGCGCCAGCGTTAAAAATATTCTTGACGAAATCATCGATATGACGGCAACGGCTTTGACGATTTCAAAAGCTGCTAACGTCAATGAGAGCAGTTTTATCAGTGACGATTTTGTTGAAAAATTGCAACAGGTTTCAGCCGATGAATTCTTTAATGTGATCAATTTAGCAAATAATGCTTTGAAAGATTTGCGCTATACTAATCAACAACAAATTCCATTAGAAGTATTTTTAGTTGAAGTAAGTAATTTTCAACCTACGGCAACTAAACATGTGGGCGAAGCTGACAATTCAAGATTTGAAGGGGAAATTGCTGCTTTAAAAAAGCAAATTGATAATTTAACCCAGCAGATTAACACTCTTTCATCCAAACCGATTAGATCAACATCGTCAAGTTTCCATATCAATAATGTAAGTACTTCTAATTCTAAAAAGGCAACAAAGAGTACTGCGCCTGCTAAAACTGCAGTTAAAAAGAAACCCGCTCAGAATAAGAAACAAGTTTATCGTGTGCTAGAAAATGCTACTAAGGCGGATTTACAAACTATAAAAGATATCTGGCCAGACTTATTGTCCGTATTAGATGTATCTGAAAAAGCTGTTCTTGATGTCTTAGAACCAGTTGCTGCTAGTCCTGATGAAGTAGTCATGAAATGTAAGTATGTACTCTGGTTTGAAAAAGCGAGTGCAGACGGAGATTTATTAAATAAATTAACAAGCTATATTGAGAGATTTACTAAGCATTCTTATGGTATTGTATTAGTACCAGATAATGATTGGTTAACTGTCAGACAAGAATTTGTTAATAGTCATAAGCAGGAATTATTAGCTAAAAAGAAAAAGCAAATAGTGGCTGCGGAAACTGATAATGATCAGCCAAATGAGGATAATGAAATTATTAATAAGGCAAAAGACTTGTTTGGTGATACAGTTAATATTAAAGATTAAGCAAAGAGAGGAATAATAAATATGAGTAGAAGACCTAATTTTGGTGGTATGGGTGGCATGAATATGCAACAAATGATGAAGCAAGCAAAGAAGCTTCAAGCCCAAATGGCAGAAGAACAAGAAAATATTACTGCTCAAGAATTTACTGGAAAGTCTGCTGATGATTTAGTGATTGCTACTTTTAGTGGAGACCGTCAATTAAAAGATTTAAAGATTAACAAGGAAGCAATTGATCCAGATGATCCTGATATGCTTCAAGATTTAATCATTGATGCTGTAAACAAAGGATTATCTCAAATTGATAAGGCTACCCAAGCAAGTTTAGGTAAATATACGAAAGGCTTGATGTAATTGCAATATCCATTACCAATTGCACATTTGATTGATTCTTATATGAAATTGCCAGGCATTGGTGAAAAAACTGCCACGCGTTTAGCATTTTATACTTTAGATATGCCGCAAGAAGATGTAGAGGATTTTTCCCAGGCACTTGAAGAAGTAAAAGAGAATTTACATCAATGTTCAATTTGTGGCAATATCACAGAAAAGGATCCCTGTGATATTTGTTCGGATTCTGATCGTGATCAGACTACGATTATGGTTGTAGAACAACCTAAAGATGTAATGGCTTTTGAAGATATGGGTGAGTATGATGGTCTTTACCACGTTTTGCATGGAGTTTTATCTCCAATGGATGGGGTAGGACCAGAAGAAATTAATATCAAATCGTTAATTACTCGTCTTCAAAAACAAGATCAAGTCAAAGAAGTTATTTTAGCTCTTAATTCTACTCCCGAAGGTGAATCGACAGCTATGTATATCAGTAAGTTAATTAAACCAGCTGGTATTAAAGTAACTCGTCTTGCAGCTGGACTTGCTGTCGGAAGTGACATTGAATATGCGAACTCAATTACATTGAAACGCGCTGTACAAGGAAGAACGTCTTTATAATGTCAAAACATAATAAAATTAAAGAACAAGGCGACAAAAAGTTAATTACTTTAGTTGAAAAATTGCAAAATGAAATTGCTCTCCAAAACGGGCTAGATCAAAATACATTAGATATGTCTGATGATAATTTAGTAGCAAGCAAAATTTTGCGAGCAAAATATACATTTTTGTACGATGAAGCTCGTTATCGGCATACAAGATTTAGTGGTATCACTAATGCCATAACGCAATAAAAAGTTCCCATGTAAAGGGAACCTTTTTTATTTTTCAAAATTAAAAATTATCAAGGCTGTTAATCTCTAATAAACTTCTGTAGAATAGACACATGGAGGATTTTATGAAAGGTTATTTTGTTAGTTTTGAAGGTCCGGATGGAGCAGGAAAAAGTACGGTTTTAAAGAAGGTTTTAGCTGAAATTGAGCCACTTCTTAAGACACAATATCTTGTGACGCGAGAACCTGGAGGTTCAAAAATTGCTGAAAGTATTAGGCAGATAATTCTTGATCCAAAAAATGTGAAAATGGATGATCGTACTGAGGCACTTTTATATGCGGCGGCGAGAAGTCAACATATGGCGGAAATCATTAACCCTGCTTTAAAAGAAGGTAAACTTGTAATTTCTGATCGTTTTATTGATAGTTCTCTTGCTTATCAAGGAGTAGGACGGAATTTAGGAATTGATGAAGTTAAGGCGATTAATGATTTCGCTACGGGTGGCATCATGCCAGATATTACTATTTTCTTAGATGTCAAACCTGAAATTGGATTAGCTCGAATTGAAAAGTTGCGAGCAGGTCAGGAAGATCGTTTAGAACAAGAAAAATTAGCCTTTCATAAAAAAGTTTATGCAGGCTATCAAGAAGTAAATAAGCGCTATGCAGATAGAATTGCGGTTGTTGATGCTACTCAAAGTCTGGATGATGTAGTAACAAGTTGTGTAGCGATTATTAAGAAAAGATTGCCAGATATTTTTTAGGGGAAAATCAATGAAGTTAGTTATTGCAATAGTTCAAAAAGAAGATTCGAATAAGTTGCAAAGAGCATTTGTAAAAAACAACGTGCGTGCAACTAAGTTGGCAACTACAGGTGGATTTTTAAGTGAAGGCAATACTACATTTTTAATTGGGACTGAAGATGATCATGTTGAAGATGTATTGAACATTATTAAGGGCCAATCAAAGGCACGTGAAGAATTTGTTCAACCAAGTATGGTCACTACAGGTTATGAAATTAGTCAACCTGTAAAAATCACAGTTGGGGGTGCAACTTGTTTTGTTGTACCAGTTGATGAGTTTAAACAATTCTAATGATTGATATTTCAAACATTGGTCACGGACCAGCTAAACTTTTAGCAAAAGCATATGATAAAAATAAGTTGGCCCACAGTTATCTTTTTGTTGATAATGATGAAAAGAGAGCTTTGAATACGGCTTATTGGCTAGCTTGTTTGTTTAATTGTACTGGAGAAAATAAGCCTGATGGGACATGCAGAAATTGCCAACAAATTATTTCTGGAAACCATCCAGATGTATTATTGGTTGAACCTGAGGGAAAGCAAACTCTTGGGATTGATCAGATTAGACCTTTAAAGGAAGAGCTTGCGAAAAGTCCAGTTGAGAGTACTATCAGGTTTTTCTTAATCAGTAAAGCAGAAAAGCTAACCCTTTCAGCGGCTAATGGATTGCTCAATCTTCTTGAAGAGCCCATTGCTCCAGTGGTAACGGTTTTGATTACTAATAATGGTGATCAAATTTTGCCAACAATAAGATCTCGAGTCCAAACTATTAATTTTGATGAAAAAGAAGCTGACAGTAAGAGTAGTCTTTTGTTAAATAGTGGTTTATCTACTGAAGAGATTAAAGATTTAGGTGATACTCAAAGTCTTGATCAAGCAATCAAGTATTTTTATCAAGAAATGCTCGAAAGAAATAGTCTAGCTTTAATAAGTGCCCATCATTTAGCTGATCAGGCTAAAACGGTTGCTATTCAAAAGTATATTTTGATAAATTTGAAATTGCTGGCAGAAAAAGATTTAAATCAAAACAATGAGCGATTAGTAGCAGCAAGAATGCTAAAATGTTTAATAGAAATAGATAAAATGCGATATAGTAATGTTAATTTTCGAAATCTATTAGATTACCTTGCTTTACAATGGAAACGGTAGGTGTTAGAAGTGGATCCTTATTCAAAATTGCAACAACTCCATGATTCTATGGAAAAGATGACTAAAACAATTGAGAGCTTGGAAAATGATATTTTGGAGACACTCAAGGAAAATACAGAGTTAAAGGTAGAAAATCAGCTGCTACGTGAAAAGCTAGATAAACTAAATAATCATAATGAGCCAGCTGTCAAGACTCAAAGTGGACTTGAATCTTTGAAGCAAATTTATGATTCGGGCTACCACATCTGTAATATGTACTATGGCTCTCACCGAGATCCAAGTTCAGATTGTATGTTTTGCTTAGATATTCTTGATAATTTTGGCGAAAAAAAGAATGTAAAGAGAGAACGGTAAAATGCAAAGACAGAGTAGTTATGCAGAAGAGGGCGGCAAGTTATATTTAGTACCCACTCCGATTGGTAATTTGGAAGATATTACGATTAGAGCCAAAAAGATCTTAACCGATGCCGATTATATTGCGGCCGAAGATACCAGAACTAGTGGCATTTTGCTTGAAAAAATTGGCGTTCACAACAAGATGATTTCCTTTCATAAATATAACTCTAAGGAAAGAGCACCGGAATTAATCGAATTAATGAAAAAGGGTGCTACAATTGCGGAAATTAGTGATGCAGGGATGCCCGTGATTTCTGATCCGGGCTACATTTTGGTCCAAGAATGTATTAAAAATGATATCCCCGTTGTACCACTTCCAGGTCCTTCTGCCTTTGCGACAGCATTAATTGCATCTGGTTTTGACGCGCAACCATTTACTTACTATGGCTTCTTACCAAGAAAAGCTTCTGAACAAAAGGTTTTCTTTGAAGAAATGAATAAAGCACATGCTACTTCGATTTTTTATGAAGCGCCTCATAGATTGGTTAAGACACTGAAGACAATGGCGGAAGTTTTGCCAGCAGATCGGCAAATTGTAGCTGCTCGTGAATTAACCAAAATTCATGAAGAATTTGTCCGTGGAAGCGTGGAAGAAGTAACGGATTACTTTAACAACAACGCTCCTCGGGGAGAATTCGTAATTTTAGTTTCACCAAACACTGAAGCGCCTAAGCAACTCTCTTGGGCAGAACTAATTAAGTTGGTTAATGATTTAGTAGACCAAGGTAAAAGCAAAAAAGATGCTATTAAGCAAGTTGCTAAAGAGCAT
Source organism: uncultured Lactobacillus sp. (assembly GCA_948500755.1). Taxonomy (GTDB): domain Bacteria; phylum Bacillota; class Bacilli; order Lactobacillales; family Lactobacillaceae; genus Lactobacillus. Next base: position 32,986 of record CAOOYH010000004.1, read on the forward strand.
CACGTTTCTAAAAATGAACTTTATGATCAATATCATCAGGATTAAATAATGAAATATAGTGAAAATCATACAATTGAATTTAGTGAGTGCGATGAAAATCAACGCTTAAAATTGCCTGCTATGGTTGATTTATTAATGCAGGTTTCTGAGCATCAATTAGAAAATGGCGCAGCTGGGACAAACGATTTGATGAAAAGAGGTCTTGGCTGGGTAGTAACTCAATATCATTTTGATATTCAGCGTTTGCCTCATCCGCAAGAGCAAGTGGTATTAAGCACTGAAGCAAGTGGCTATAATCGCTTTTTTGAATATCGAGATTTTGAAATTGCAACGCCTGATGGAGAATCTTTAATTACTGCAAAAAGCCAATGGGTGCTATTTGATATTAAAAATAGAAAAATGGTACCAACTGATGCAGAATTAATGCAAAGATTTGGTGCACCTGAACTTAAAAAGATGTCTCGGTTTCCACGTTTAAGACCGCAAAAGGAATATGATTCAAGTCGAAAATATCGCGTTCGTTATGATGATTTAGACACAAATCATCATTTAACTAATAGTCATTACTTTAATTGGTTTATTGATATGTTTGATCGCGATTTCTTGAAAGATCATGTAGTAAAAACGATTGATTTAAAGTTTGATCGTGAAGTACGCTATGGAGAAACTCCGCTTTCTCTTATGAAAATTGAAGATGAAGATCAAATCAAGTCATATCATGCGATTGAAGATGAGCAGGGTAATGAGCAAGCAATTTGCGAGCTTATTTGGCGAAAAAATGATTAAATAGAGAGCATGACGGCAGTCATGTTTTTTTGTTGAATGGAGGGGATTTGAAATGAAGACAAAAAATTTAGTTCATTTGGAATTACGTGACTTAATCCTTTTAGGAATTATTATTGCGATGAAGGTAATCCTAGCTCAATTTTCTTTTGGACCAGCAATGGTGAAAGTTGGTCTGGGCTTCATTGGAAGTGTCATGTTGGGATACATTTTTGGCCCTGTCTGGGGAAGTGTTGGTGGTGGAATCAGCGATTTAGTATCATCAGCAATTTTTGGTAATCAAGGTGGCTTCTTCATTGGGTTTACTTTAACCGCGATGGTTGGACCACTTATTTATGGGCTCTTCTTCTACAATAAAGAAGTTAAAATTTGGCGAATAATTGCAGCTACTATCCTCGTTACAATAATTGTGAACATTGGGATGAATACACTTTGGCTTCATTTATTGTATGGAGTAGATTTTAAGGTAGCACTAATTCAAAGATTACCAAAAGAAACTATTGTTCCTTGGGTACAAATGGTCATCACGTACTTTGTTTTGCAAGCCATTTCTCGTGTTAAAATGTATAAGTAGAAAATAAAAAGGATTTGAAAATAGATGAAAATCTTGAGTGTATCAACTGCTACAAGTAATTTGAGTGTAGCTTTGAATGAGAATGAAAAAATAATCGTTGAGAAGAATGAACACGATGAAAGAAATCATAGTGAACATTTAGATCCATTAATTAATGAAATTTTGGTGGATCACAACTTAACTTTAAAAGATATTGATCGTTTTGCAGTCGCAATTGGACCTGGTTCTTATACTGGTTTAAGAATTGGAATCACCACTGTGAAAATGTTCGGCAGTATTTTAAATAAAGAAGTTGTCGGAGTCTCAACTCTTCAAGCTTTGGCAAAATCGGTCACTGATAATGAAACTCTAATTATTGCAGGTCTTGATGCCAGAAACGAAAATTATTTTGCTGGTGGATATGTTTTAGATGAAAATCAAATCCCAGTTAATGTAATTGCAGATGGCCATTATCATATTGATATTTTATTGGAAAATGTTAAAGCCTATATTGAAAATTCAGACTACAGGAAGATCATTTTTGTAGGAAATGGCTTTGAAAAACAAGATGAATTAATTAAGGAACTCGATACTCAATATAGCTATGGTACTGAGGAACAAAACATGGTTCACGCTGGATTAATTGGTCAACTTGCAATTGAAGAAGAACCAGTTGATCCAGACAAACTGTTACCTCGCTACTTACGTCGTACGCAAGCTGAAGTTGACTGGCATAAGAGGACTGGTAATCCGTTTGGGCCAGATAGTGATTATGTTGAAGAAGTTTAAATTATTGAATCAATTCTTTCATCCCGAAGAAAATAAAGTTGATATGAGTTTTTCTCCGTTTATTACAACAATTGGAGGACTTACTCTGCAGGTAATGCAAGCTGGGGATGAAAATATTCCTGATTTGCTTGTTTTGGAGCGCCAAGTTTATTCTGGTCATACTCCATGGAGCAAGTTTTCTTTTGAAACGGAATTAAGAAAAAGACAAAATTCTCTTTATTTAGTCGTTTATCACGCGTCAGATTTGGTGGCATTTATTGGTGCGCGCTTTAATCCGCGTGAGGCTCATATTACGAACATTGCGGTATCGCCAAAGTATCAAAATCAGCATATTGGGACCTACTTGATGCAATGGATGATTAATCGGGCAAGAAAAAACAATTGCGAAGTCGTTAGTTTAGAAGTCAAAATTGACAATGATATTGCCCAAAAATTGTATAGTTCGTTAGGATTTAAATCTACATTTATCAGAAAAGATTATTATAAAGATACCCATACTGATGCATTAAATATGGTGTTATGGCTGAAGCCACATCGAGTTAAGAAAAGGAAGTTTACATTTTGAGTGAAAAAAAGGACGTTCGAATTTTAGCTTATGAAAGTTCATGTGACGAAACTTCAACTGCAGTCATTAAAAACGGACGCGAAATTGAAAGTTTAATTGTTGCAACCCAGATTAAGAGTCATCAACGTTTTGGTGGGGTAGTGCCGGAGGTTGCTAGCCGTCACCATATTGAAGTGATTAGTCAAATTACTAAGGAGGCTTTAAAAGAAGCGGGTACTACTTGGGATGACATTGATGCCATTGCAGTAACTTATGGACCAGGTTTAGTAGGGGCACTTTTGATTGGTGTAAGTGCTGCTAAGGCTGCATCCATGGCAACTGGAATTCCATTAATCGGGGTTGACCACATCATGGGTCACATTATGGCAGCCCAATTAAAGGATGAGATTGAATATCCAGCTTTAGCGTTGCAAGTTTCTGGTGGCCACACTGAAATTGTATTATTGAAAGATCCAACCCATTTTGAAATTATTGGTGATACTCGCGATGATGCGGCTGGTGAAGCTTATGACAAGATCGGCCGTGTGCTAGGCGTAAATTACCCAGCAGGTAAGACGATCGATAAGTGGGCTCATGAAGGAAAAGATACCTTCAACTTCCCACGTGCGATGATGGAAGATGATGATTATGACTTTTCATTCTCAGGTTTAAAGAGTGCCTTCATTAATACTTGCCACCATGCAGATCAAATTCATCAAGAATTGAACAAGTATGATTTGGCAGCAAGTTTCCAAGCTGCGGTAATTGATGTGCTTGCTCATAAGACGATTCGTGCAATTAAGCAATACAAGCCTAAGACTTTCATTATGGGTGGTGGAGTTGCGGCTAACCAAGGTTTGCGTGACCGCATGAGTGAAGAAATTGCTAAGTTACCTAAGGATGAACAACCAAAGGTGATTTTGCCAGATCTTAAGCTTTGCGGTGACAATGCAGCCATGATCGGAGCTGCGGCTTACAACTTGTATAATGAGGGTAAGTTTGCAGACTTAACTTTGAATGCAAATCCATCACTTGAACTTCCATATGCAAATAGCATGTTGAATTAGGGTGGATAAATAATAAAAGACCAAGTTTTCTTTAGAAGAGAAACCTGGTTTTTTTGTTGAGGTGAAAAATGAATAATTATAGAATTGGAAAATATTTAAAAAGAGAACGAAAAAATAGACAGTTAAATCAAAAACAATTTTTGCATGGAGTATTGTCAATTTCTCAATATTCACGTATTGAAAATGAAGAACAAGACATTAGGATGATGGACTTTATTCAAATTATGTATCTTAATAAAATTGATTTTATTAGATTTTTTGATCAGTTTCAAAATGATAATGGCATAAATATTAATTCTAAAAATAAAGAAGAAAAAATTTTAGAAAAATTAGCACAACTTTTTTATGATCAAGATTTAGTCCGAATTAAGGAAATGAAAGAAGAAGTTTTAGATAAGAAAACATTAGCTTTAAAATGGAAGTTAATAATTGCAATTTTAGAAGGTAATCTTAATTCCTTAGATAATAAGTTCAAGATAGAATTTTCGGAAGAACTTAATAAAAGTGATAATTGGACTGAAGATAAAGATTTTTTACAGTTATTTAGCAGTTCAATGCAATTATTTAATATTGAACGACTAAATATTTATATGAAAAAAATTTTGTTAAAATACAGAGACAATATTAATAAAGAAAATTTTGAAGTTCAAAGAAGAATTGCAAGCATAGGAATCAACTATTTAGCAGCTACATATAACCAGACAAATAAATCGCTGTTCAATGAAGTAATCTTACTTTTGAATAATTTATCCGAAAATCCTGATTTACTTATGTATAAGATGTTAAGACTCTATTTTATTTATTTAAAAGAGGGAAAGAAACAGCAACTTGAAGAAATTTTGACTATATTAAAGGAAGCTGGATATTCTCGATTTATAAATAATTTGCCTAAGAATTTGTAAATATACAAATTTTGGTAAATCTATTGAATATTAATGTAAAGTCTAGCTTATCTTAAATATTAAGGAGGAACCGCTTATGGTTATTGTTACATTACCAGTTATTGGTTAATATTTTAAATTGGATATATTAAAAAGTGGAAGTAGTATGATAACTAAAAATTTACTAATTATATCCAAAAGTTGAAATTGAAGTAGTGTATACTAGTAAGGTAGTGAAAGGGAATATTATGTTAAAGAAAAACACTTTGCTTAAAGCAACTTTATCATTAGGTTTAGTGTTAGGTCTTGGAGGAACTGCGGTGGCTAATGCATCTAGTTGGACAGTCAGTTCAGTAACTGTGTCAAGCGGTGGTCATTGGAGTACATATGGGGAAAAGAATTTAAAGGAAACTAATTCCAATGTAGCATCTTTTAATGGTGATTCTCAGCCAGCAAAGTTTGGATGCATGGTTCATTTGATTAATAGTCATGCTGAAACTCGATCAGATACAGTATGATTATATTTAAATCAAACTACTCATGCCGGGAATAATTCAGGAACTAAAAATTATTACTATGCTGACGTTCGTTCTCATCGTTACGAACTAAGTACTACTAGAGTTAAATTGCACTTTAGCTCTGATCGTAAATAGAAAATTAAAAGGAGATCGTCCATATCTCTTTTTCAATATTTAAGGATAGAAAGGAACTATAACAGATGCCCAAACGGACTAAACAGATCATACTTGGAGGATTTTTGATTTATTTAGTTATTTTCACATATGTTGTACTTACCACCATCCATCAAGAAATGCGTCCAGGATTGAAGGCGAATGGAGATAATGCCTTGTATATGTTTTTCTATCTTCAACCATTTGGACTAAGAGACTCACTATTTATCAATTTTGGCTCAATTGCAATTATTCCGATTTTGAGTACCTACTATTTCATTCATATGAAGAATAATAATGAACTGTTCCATCTTTTACAACGAATTGGCTATCAAAAATTCATTCAAATGGTGGTTGGAAAAAGTTTCTTAGTGGCAAGCATTTTTAGTTTGATTGTAAATATTTATGAACTAATACTAATTAATTGGTTCTATGCTCCATTATCTTTTAGTGGTAAGAGTCAATTCTTACTTACAAGTAAACTGATTTACTTTTCTTCAAATGGATGGGTTAATCTCCTAACTTATATTGTTTTAGCGGCAATTGGTTGGGGAATCTATACAGTGTTTATTTTGGCACTGGGATTATTTATCAGAAAAAATGCTTTGTATGTTCCCTTAGGAATAGTTTTTGGGTTAGGAACCATTTTACTTGATGAGGTCGTATTAATTTCGATGAATAAAGGAACAATCCAATTTGCTAATATCCTCGCGGCCCCGAATTTATTTTCTCCTGGCCAATTAGTTATTGGAGGACAGAATCCGCCATTAGGATTATGGGCTACTTATGTGATTATTGTAGGAATATATGCTCTTTTGATTTTCGCTTTGATTAAATTCTGGCATAAAAAGCAAGAAAGAGGGGCCTAATGACGAAAAGTAGAACAAGTTCTTTCATTAAAGTAATGCTGTTTTTGTCAGCTATCGTGGGATTAGTTGCAGGAATGTATTTAAACAATCGTCCCGACAGTATTCGTGATATTCCTTTCGTTTTTGTTTATCAAAATAGTATGTCGATTTATTTTGAGCCGATAATTTATATTTTGGTTTTCATTGAAGTGATCAAAATTCGGCGCATTAGGGATGCAATTGACGTTCGAAATAAGACGGATTTTGTCTTAGATAAGTTGATTCAACTTGTGGTAAGTGAATGGGCAATCTTTTGGATATGTGCATTAGTTCCATATTGGCTTTTAAATTTAAAGACTAGCTTTAAATTTGGCACTCCGACTTTAGGTATTCTAATTTTGGGCTTGAATATGGTGACTATGCTTTTAGGGATGCTCTTACTTCTCAGTGCTTATAAGTTACCATATCCTTATTTAATTTTATTGTTAGTTTTGGCAATTACTGGGGGTTATCATTATGGGATTGAGTTAAATTGCTTTTTACCACACTACAGTCCTATTTTTGATCCAACTTATCGCGCAATCCATCAAATCTATTTCTAGGAGAAAAATATGTTGAAGATAGAACATTTAAATAAAAAGTTTGGTAAAAAGGAAGTCTTGAAAGACGTCTCGCTTACTCTTAGTCCCGGCGAAAGAATTCATATTATTGGTAAAAACGGCTCAGGCAAATCAACAATCTTTAAGATTATCACCGGCATATTGAAGCAGAATGGTGGCACAGTTGAAATTGGGACAGATGATGTAATTGGGGCCTTGATTGAAAATCCAAGCTTTTTAGAATATGAATCTGGTCTTGAAAATTTGAAATTTTTAGCTGAACTAAATCACAACTATGATGAAAAATTAGTAAAAGATTTGATGGAAGAATTTTCTTTAGATCCTAGAGATGAGCAATCAGTTTCTAGATATTCGATCGGAATGCGTCAAAAGTTAGGCATTATTCAGGCGATTATGGAAAATCAGAATATCGTTTTGTTAGATGAACCAACGCGCGGAATTGATAAAGAAGGTATTGAGACCTTTGTGAAAATACTTGGGCAACTTAAAGAGCAAAAACGCGCTGTCATTATCGCAAGTCATGATGATATTCCTAACTTGGTTTATGATCGAGAATTAAAGCTAAAAGATGGTGTCTTAGTTGAAGAAAAATAGCTCTATCTTTTGGTTGTATTCCGCAATTACTTTCTTGATTATCTTTTTCTTTAGAATACATTTAGGAATATTACCTGGTGATGAGATGGTGGCTGTGAATTTTGGTATAGTCCATAAATCTTGTTGGCTCATTTTCTTAAATGTGTATCTTATCGCTTATGATTTGATTTCTATTCTTTTAGCGCGCACCAAAATGGAAATGGTGGAAGATTTTCTAGTAATTAGGAAAATTACCATCTTACATAGATTCACCATATTTTGGAAAAATTTGCTTATCTATCTCGTTCCTTTTCTTATTATTCATTTAAGCTTTTTCAATAAGCAAAATTTTCTTCTTTCTAGCATTTTGCTATTTGTTTGGCTAGTAATTTGGCTAATTTTAGCCGTTTGCCCTTTCAAAAGATTAAATCAATACATTCGAGCTACAATCATTTTGATAATTTTACTCATCTTACGGATTTTAGTATAAGAAAAAACTGCCTTCAAAGGCAGTTTTTTCGTTTATTCAAATTCATCCAAAGCCGTCAATGCCTTTTCCCATTCGTCATTGGCTTGATCAAGCTTTTCTTGAACGGCAGACAGCTTTTCTTGCAGAGGCCCCAGCTTATCAAAGTTAGTGGCAATTTCAGGATTTGCCATTTCATTTTGAATCTCAGTTTGTTGATTTTCTAAATCTTCAATTTCTTTTTCGGCATTATCAACGGCTCTTTGAAGCTTACGCTTTTGTGAATCACGTTGCTTCTGTTCTTGGTAAGACAACTTTTGCTCGCTAACTTGCTTGACCGGTTCAGCGGGGACGGCCTCAGTTTGACTAGGAGTTAAACCAGCGTTTTGCTTAGCTTTTTCGTCAAGATAGTAGGAGTAGTTTCCTTCGTAAATCTTGGCATGGCCATCGCGCACAGAAACAATCTTGTTTGCTAATTGATTGATAAAGTAACGGTCGTGAGAAACAAAGAGTAAAGTTCCATCATAATTGCTTAAAGCTTCTTCAAGAACTTCTTTTGCTTCAATATCCAAATGGTTAGTGGGCTCGTCCATAAGCAAGAAGTTATCATGTTCAAGTGATAACACTGTCAAAGTCAAACGTGCCTTTTGCCCACCGGATAATTGACCAACCGTCTTGTCGATGTCCTTGGCTGTGAACAAGAAACTAGCTAAAATTGAACGTACATCACGCTCAGGCATTGTCTTGTGGCGATCCCAAATTGTATCAAGGACGGTTTTTGAAGGGTCCAGTCGTTGCAATTCCTGGTCGTAGTAGCCGATGTCAAGGGATGCACCATATTTAATGGAACCATCTTTTGGCGTCAATTGCTTCATAATTGTTTTAAGCAAAGTAGATTTACCAATACCGTTTGGTCCAATAATTGCTACGCGATCGCCTTTGTTGACTTGGAAAGAGATGTCCTTAACCATTGTTTTATCAGAATAACCGATGGTTAAATCATTTAAGATAAGGACTTCTTTTCCTGAAAGGCGTTCACTATTAAAGTGAATTCTGACCTTAGATTTATGCTTTGGTGGCTTGATACGGTCAATTTTTTCTAGCTTTTTTCGTCTACTTTGTGCACGCTTAGTAGTTGTGGCACGCACCAAGTTCTTTTGGATAAATTCTTCGTCCTTCTTGATTTCTTCTTGTTGTTTTTCATAGGCAGCTTGTTGTTGCTTATCGCGCAATTTGCGTTCTGCAATGTATTGAGAATAATTTCCTTTAAAAGCAGTCAAAGTTCCAAATTGTAATTCGAAAATTTGGTTAGCTAAGTGATCTAAGAAGTACTGGTCGTGGGATACAACTAAGATTGCGCCTGCGTAGTTTTTCAAAAAGCCTTCTAGCCAATCCAACGTATCCATATCCAAGTAGTTGGTAGGTTCGTCGAGCAAGAGCAAAGGTGGCTTTTTAAGGAGCAGCTTTACAAAAGCTAAGCGCGTCTTTTCTCCACCAGAAAGACTGCCAATCTTCTTTTGCCAAGTATTTTCGGGAAACTTGAATCCATTCAAAATACTCTTGATATCAGATGGATAAGTATAACCGCCTTGTTGCTCAAAGTCGAATTGCATTTGATCATAGCGCTTGAGGAGGTCCTTATCTTCGGGATGATCCGCTATTTCTTCTTGGAGTTGTTCAAGCTTCTTTCCTTTATTGATTAAAGGAGTGAAAACTTCCTCCATTTCATCCCAGATCGTCTTATCTTCATCCAGTGCGTTTTCCTGAGCAATATAACCGGCTTGAATTCCCTTATTAACAGTAAATTCACCGTGAGTAGGTTCTCTTTGACCGGTCATAATCTTTAATAAAGTAGTCTTTCCCGCACCGTTTGGTCCAACAAGTCCAATTCGTGCATTTGAATCGATTGAAAAGTTAACATTTTTAAATAGAGTATTGGCACCAAATTGTTGTTCTAAATCGTGCCCTTGTGCAATAATCATAATTTTTTCACCTAAAAATATTCTAACATAATGAGTTGTCTGACTTGTAATTGTATTGTGAAAATACGGTATAATTGGAAGTGAAGATTAAGATTGTGAAAAATATACTTGCAAGCCTACTAACTTTACAGGTATGATATAAATGCTTGATTGTTCATTCACAAACATAAAATACATGGGGGCTTCACAAATGGAAAAAATAAAAATTCCTAAGGCAACAGCCAAACGCTTGCCACTTTACTACCGCTACCTTATTATCCTTAATGAAGAGGGGAAAGACAAGGTATCTTCCACAGAATTATCTGAAGCTGTACAAGTAGATAGTGCATCAATCAGACGAGACTTTTCATATTTTGGTGCTTTAGGTAAACGTGGCTACGGTTATGATGTAAAGAATCTTTTGAAATTCTTTAAAAAGATCTTGAATCAAGATACTTTAACTAATGTAGCATTAGTTGGGGTTGGTAATTTAGGTAGAGCGCTACTTAACTATAATTTTAAGCGTAGCAATAATATTCGAATTTCATGTGCCTTTGATATCAATAAGGACATTACTGGTAAGATTTTAAGTGGTGTACCAGTCTATGACATGAGCGAATTAAAGAAGCAATTGAGTGATCAACAAATTTCAATTGCAATTTTAACAGTTCCTTCCAGCTCAGCTCAAGTTACAACTAATGAAATGGTTGAAGCTGGAGTGAAGGGAATTATGAACTTTACGCCAATTCGTCTTTCCGCACCATCAACTGTACGCGTGCAAAACGTGGACTTAGCTACTGAATTACAAACTTTAATTTATTTCCTTGATTCGGAAAAGGAAAACGATAACGATTAAGAAGCTGCCGTTTAAGGCGGCTTTTTTGTCAGATAGAGATTAATTATCCTCAGGAGTGTAGCTGATCGGTTCCTAGATAATTTCATAAGCGATACTGTCGCTTTTTGTACGTAAATTAGATATATTATTGCTAGAAAAGCATAATATACAGGGAATCCCTCTCATGCTTTTCATTCCCAAATATGTGATTAAAAGGTGAAAGAAATTGAAAATTAATGAAGCGCTAAAAAAAGAAAGATTGGCTCAACATAAAACACAAGTCAGATGGATTAAAGATATAAATATGTCAGTCTCACATTATTCAGAAATAGAATCGGGATATGTAAGAAATGGAGTTAGCTCAGATATTGATAGTGAAGATTTGATTCTTTTACTGAAATCAAACCATGTTAATATCAATGATTTTTTTGATTTGGTTCAGGATTCATACATTGTTAGTGAAAGCACAACGGTAGCTCAACAACTTTTTGAGGAATTATATATTGCTTTTACGAATAAGGATTATAAAAAAGCGGATAAAATAAAAAAAGAGATAGTACAAATGCCTAATATTCCAAAATCTTTAAGATATTGCGCATCGCTTATTACTGCAGATTTAAAAGACAATATGCTGTCTTTAGATCAGAAAGTAAAGGATGAAATAGATCGATATATCTATCAATCAAATGATTGGGTAAATGATAATGAGGCTTTAATAATCTTTGGTAACTCAATTCCAGTACTTAATAAAGAAAATTTGGTTATGAGAATGGGTCAACTTTTGCGTAGGTATAAAGATATTAATGAATTTCCGAAAAATATAAAAATTAGGATTTCTACAATTTGTATGAATTATTTGTATGACGCAATTTTAAATAGAAAAATTGATAAGCATATTGAGGAATGTTTTAAATTAATTAATGAGCTCCCGGCTGACGATGTTTTTGGATTAAAAAAGATAATAGCGCGTTACCTAAGTGATGTATACAACGGAAAAGAAACATATAGCGAAGAATTAAGAAGCATTTTTATAAGAAGTGGAATGAAGAATATAGCAGATCATTTATTTATTTAATTCGATATTTCGAAATTCACTACAAAAAACTCTTTGCTTTGTCTATTATATAAATGATTACTGAAGGAGGAAAGAAAGGAAGTTTTCATTATGAAAAAGAGAAGTAAAGTAGTGGCAAGTTGTTTAGCATGTGCTGGATCGTTATTGTTTATAACTACACCAGTTTTAGCAGCAACCATCAATGTTGAAGGTGGAGTGTGGAACTACGGGGTAGGTAGTAAGTATGTTTGGTCATACTATTCTCATGCACATAAAACACATAAATCTTCTGTACATGGAAAATATGATGCTTCTAGTGGGTGGACTAGAAAAGGGGTTAAAGCAAAAGCGTCCGCAGCTAAGGCTATTGGAGGTAATGAAGCTTACTACGATGTAATGAATTAAGAAAATAAGGCGCACACCTAGTGTGCGCCTTATTATTTGAGGAAAAATATGTTTCGTATAAGTAAAATTTTTTTAATTATTCTGACTACGGGAATTTGCTTTATCTTATTTTTTAATTTGATCAGAGAATATGATAAAGAGATTATTCCTGATGCAACAAATTGTGTTCAAGTTAATACTGATAATCAAAAATATACAAAAAAAGAAATTTTTTCAAAATTAACTGAGCTATCTAATAAAAATAATTATCAATTAGATTTAGTACGTTTACTTAGATTAAATGGAAAAAGTACAAAAATCATTTATTCATTTAATAAAAAAAGAGATCAAGTATATTCGTTCTATAAAAGAAATAATATTAAAGAACTTAATAAAAAAGATGTTCAATTAGAGGATATTAGAGGAAAATATTATACTAATGCTGATAACTCAGCACTTTCTCAATTACGAATGGAAATGAACCGAATGGGACTAAACTATAGTATATACAAAGTATCTCCTAAGAACGTGTTGAATAATAGTATAGTAAGAAATTATGTACCGATAGTACTTAGTGTGTTTAGCTTAGTGTTGATTATTATGTTTATTGAAAAAATTTCACGTTTTAAAGAATATGCTATTTTAAAATTAAATGGCTTTTCTTTAAATAAAATAATAATAAGAGATATAAAAAACACATATTTATGGTTAGTAGCTACTATAGCAATAGTATTACTTATTGGATTACTGTATGCATCTTTTTTAATGAATAGAATTGGAATAATGCTATCTGCAAAATATCTTTTGATGATCGCTGTACTTATAGCATTGATGTTTATAATTTTAGATTTAGTTTCTTACAGTTCACTCTATTTAATAAGTGTATATTCAGCAATTCAAGGAAAATCATATTCTAGAGAATTTGTAGTCATAGGATACATATTAAAGCTATGCTTAGTTGGTATAGTAGCCATTAATATTTTTTATTTGCATAATCAAATCCAAAATTTTATACAAGATCAAAAAGTTATGAAAATGTGGATAAATCATCATAGTGGTTATGTTTTGCAATTTAGTGAGATTGGAGATAAAGATAAACGTTTAGAAAATACTTTAGGAAGGTCAACTAGAAAATTAATCAATTCTAGTAAAGATGTAATTATATCAAGAAATTCACAGGAATTTCATCCAGCTATTAATGATATTATTCCTGAAAATGGTAACGTATTATTCATAAATAAAAATTATCTCAATTATAATTATATTTCTGGGATCAATCAGTATGCTATAAATAAAAATTATTTAAATATTTTTATTCCTGATACTCGTATAAATCAAAAAAATAAATTTTTAAAAGAATTCCGTAACTTCTTGAAATTTCAAGATAGTTTATCAGGTACTCACAGATCTGTCTCTAAGAAAAGGATAAATACTATTATTTATACAGGACATAAAAAAATATTTAACTATACAGTTGGTAAAAATATATCAGATTCTATTTCGACTGATCCTATTATTGTGCTTGACAACGGAGTATTGTCAGATAACTTTTATTTTTCGACAGCTACTCAAGGAATGGTTCAATTTGGTGATTTAAAAGAATTACAAAATAATCTAAAAAAATTTTCGTTAGAACCATATATCACCGGTATTACCAATGCTAAATCGCGATTGTCAGAGTTTAATGTTAATATGTCAAGACAAATTTTTTTGATAATTTTGATAACTTTAATATCAATTAGCCAATTAATTTTGGTAATTATATTTATAAGTCTTTCGTTCTTACAAAGAAAACGATTAAAAATGACGATAAATAAGATATTTGGTCAATCAAATAGAAAACTTATTTTTAATTTTTGTTTCTTTAACATTGGAAGCGATGGTCTAGTGATATTTATTTTGATAGCGTTAGAACAACAAAGATGGCAAATGGGGTTAACCATGTTTCCTTATTTAATTGTAGAATTTTTTGTGGTTATAATATTAGCAAAAATAGCACAAAGGAATCTGTTGACTACATTAAATAGTGGTAATTAGAGGTTTATTTACATGATTATAATTAATAAAATGAGTAAGCTCTTTGAAAAAAGAATAGTTTTTGAGAATGTGGATTTTAGTTTAAAAGAAGGTGCTAGTTATGCAATAGTAGGAAAAAGTGGTGTTGGCAAGACAACTTTTTTGAATATATTGGGAGGATTGGAAAACCCTACGTCAGGAAAAGTACTTATAGATGATGTGGAAGTTAATGAAAAAAATCTGCCTAATTTAAGAAGAGTAAAATTTGGATTTATTTTTCAAAATTTTGGCTTAATTGATAATGAAACAGTTAGAGAAAATCTCTTAATTGGATTAGCAAATCAAAACTTGTCTCAGCATGAAAAAGATGTAGCCATTAAAAAGGTTTTGAAAGAATTAGATTTAGGAAATTTAGAACTTAATCAAAAAATTTATACATTGAGTGGGGGAGAACAACAACGTGTAGCTCTTGCAAGAATTATTCTAAAAAAAGCAAAAATCATTTTTGCTGATGAACCAACTGGATCTTTGGATAGTGAAAATTCCAATTTGATTTTACGACATTTATTAACTGATTTTGGAAGAGATGCAACAATTTTAATTGCAACACATAGTCCAGAGGTTTGGCAGAAATGTGACTACGTGATTAAGATCAAGAATCAAAAAAGTGAATTAATTAAAAATAGTAATCGGAGAATAAATGAGGTTTAAACATGTTAAAGAAATTTTGGAAATTTGGAAGTATCAGCATAGTAGTGGCTTTGCTTTATCTATTAACCCTTCATACGTCAGTTTTTGATAGATTTAATCCATTTGTTTCTGAAACTGTGAGTTATGCTCAAGTACCTACAGGAACGCAAAAATATAAAAATATAAAAATATATAACCCTAAAACCAGTAAGCTTGAATCATACCGGCTTCACAATGTTGGTGGATATGATTTGTCAAGAGAATATATTTCGATTAGGCATAGGGGCCAATATGTGAAATCGATTAAATATATATCTAAGAAAGACTTTGTAAATAAGGTAAAATAACACCAACTTATATCATAAGAGAAAAATATCAGAAAGAGAGAATTTCTTAATAATCTTTTTACTGAGACGGTCATATGATAATTAATCAAACCTTGTCCGATTTAGATATCTATGTGCCCTTGTCTTGGCAAGTGGTTAATTATGTGAACCTGGAATCGGCGATTTGAAAATCGTCTGAAAAGGAAAATGATAACGATTAAGAAGCTGCCGTTTAAGGCGGCTTTTTTTACCACTTAGAAACAAAAATTAACCTCTTAGTTAAAATAAGTAGCTTCTGAAACGTAATCATAGTTAAATAAGCTTAAGTTAAGAAATAAGAAAGAGGAGGCGAGATTGTGAAAGTTAAATTGGACATTAATCCAGATCATCAAGAAACTGAAGTTACGATCTCGGCGCCTGAGATGAATGACCAGATTCAGGAACTTTATCGACTTTTGCAAAATCAAGAAAAAATTCCTCAAATTGAAGGATTTAAAGATAGAGTTTCCTATTATTTGAATTTGGCAGATATCCTCTTTTTTGAAACTGATAGTAAGGTAGTGATGGCTCACACGACGAGGGATGCTTATCAGGTCAAGTATAAGCTTTACGAACTTGAAGATATTTTGGGTGCTAACTACATGCGCGTTTCAAAATCGACTATTCTTAACTTGAATCAGATTTACGCAATTACGAGGTCGATTTCAAATTGCCAGGTAAAATTTCAAGATTCTTATAAGGTAGTTTATGTATCGCGTCATTATTATCGTGATTTGCGTAATCGACTAGACGAAAGAAGGAAGTACTATGAGAAATAAAGTTTCGCGCATTTTTTGGGGCGTTTTCTTTATCGCTGCTGCAACCTTTGTTGTGCTCAATCAGATGGAGATTTGGACTTATAAATTAGGTTTTTGGGCAATTATTGGGACCATCGTCTTTGCTCTTAGCTTAATTGACGGGATTGTTAATCGCAGAATTACGGAAGGTGTCTTCTCAGTCGCATTTTTACTGATGATTTATGCACAACCGTTGCATATCACCCGTTTAGTGCCATGGACAATTCTCTTAGCTGCGATTTTGATTTCAATTGGATTGGGGGTTATCTTTCGTAATCGATTTCATACGATTGTTTATGCAAATAAGAAAATTAAAGACTTTAGGGAAAAGAGAGAGGATTTTTCAAATAATCTCTTTACTGAAACGGTAACCAATGATCAAGGTGATCATGTAGTAATTAATCAAACCTTGTCGGATGTCTCACGTTATATCCATTCAAAAGAGCTTGAAACTATTGATGTGACCTCCAAGTTTGGGGATGTGAACATTTATCTTGATGATGCGGAAAGTAAAAACGGCATTGTTAACATGAATTTGGACATTATGATGTCCGATTTGGATATCTTTGTGCCCTTGTCTTGGCAAGTTGTTAATTATGTTAATCCTGGAATCGGGGATTTGAGAATCGAAGGAACTTCAAACGGTGGTGGGCCGCAACTAGTGATTAATGGCCGCGCTCGCTTTTCCGATATTAAGATTAAGTATATTTAGTCATGAATAATAAAGCTAGGTGTAAAATAAAGAAAAGGTTATTTTTATACATCGAGGTTTTATTATGATAAATAAAGACGTTAATCTTAGTTTGATGTACGAACTTGAAAACTTACACCATGTTGTCGTTCAAGCTTCTGATGTAGGTTCAAAGTATATTTATGCTTTGCAATTACTTCATAAACAAACTGATATTATTGTTTATCGAGCAACACCAGATGGCGACCATGTTTTCTTTGATGAAGATAGTCCTTTAGTCTATTTGACTGGAATGGCTGGAGGTCACACGCAAACCTGGACTTATTCCGGTGAAAGTGATCGCTGGTTTGTAGGGACCAAGCCAAAGAAGCATGGTAGCACTTTGTGGGACACGCAAATTGCCCGCGTAGTCCTTCCAGAAAGTGGTACTTTGCAATATGATAGCAATACTGAAATGCCGCGTTTGTCTTATTTAAACCGTGCAGGTTACGGCTACGGCGATAATAGTGTCGCTTATCCTGGAAAAGACTTGGAGCGACTTGAAGCTGCAGTTTCACCAGATTATTCTAAGCTTTTGATTGCAAGTATAGACTTATCGCACACTGGTCACTTTGCATTGTATGATTTGAATCAAATCAATGCGGCTTTGGATGAAGCAGAAGCTGATGGCTCTGATGTGAATATTCAAAACTTTGAATGTTTAGGTGCATTCAATGTTCCTAACTTTGATGGAGAACTCATTCCATCAATTCAGGGTTATGATCTTGATGAAGACAATAATGTGTATGTTTCTTGTCAATTGGGACCAACAACGGACTTCTTAGGGCTTGCTAAGGAAGGTAAGCCACGTGAAATTGTGAAGATTCCATGGGGATGCGCAGATCCAAACAAGTGGGAAGTTGCTAACTTGGACCATGCCCATGTGCTTGATTCTTTAGGCTATGTGACTGAATTTGAAAGTGTTCAAGTTCTTGATGCCAATAACATTTATTTGACAGTGGCCTACCATCGCAAGAGTGACTTGACTACGTTGAAGAACAGAGTTTACAAAGTTGAAGGTTTCGGCAATTAAATATAAATTAGCGAGGATTAGTTCCTCGCTTTTTTTGTGGCTTTTTTACCGAATATGACGTGAAAATCGTTATTTATAACGAATTTAGTTTAGAAAGAAAAATTGGTGATACAATATGAGCATCAAATTAATTTAGATTTGGAGATCCAAAATTATGTTTTTTAAAAAAAGTAATAAAGAAGTACTAGCTTTTGAAGAGGCTTTGAAGAAAATTATAGATAATCCAACAGTTAAGAAAAATTCTGAACTAATTCAAGTGTTTCAATCTGCTATTGAAAAAGTTGATAAGAAGCAATCAGTTCAATCTATTGCTTCTAACTTATCACTAAAATTGAAATCTGATTTTAATGAAAAGGAATTACCTGTTTCAGTTGTTAAATTTCAACTTAAACTGGAAAGATATGCAGCAATAGGAGCTAATGGGATTGTAATTGGAATTTTTGATTGGCTATAATAAATATCAAATTAATTTGGATGAGGGATGGGAAAATGACTTTATCTAAAGATGAACCAGAGATTGCAATGCTTAACAGAGTAACGGATTTGTTAGTGGATGAACATACTAAAAATAATGAGCGTGAGATTTTATTATATGCCAAGCATCAATTAGAGCATCATGTTTATTTGCCAAATTTGATCTGGCATTTGAAAAATATTTTGACTCCACTGGCAATTGGAAGTAAGTTGTCACCTGGAATGGGAAAATTATACTGTGATATTGTTGCCGGTAACATTGGCAAGCCTGGCGATTTACGTTCTGGAATTGGTATAGGAGCTATATATGGTGGTCTTTCCCATGGAATATAAAAATATATAGGGATGGATTAATGGAAAACAGAAAAGATAAATATTTAGCTTTATCGGAAGAAATAGACTTTGATAATCAAACCCAGATAAGAAAAGCAATTATCCAATTATTAATTCTTGAAATTGGCTTACAAGTTTTGTATCAACTTGGACCCGCTCTAATAAAATTATTGCATAACCATAATTTACGCGAACTAATGTTAGTGTTGTTGATAGTAGTCTTAGCAGGGGTAGCGATTAAATTTGGTTATACAACTAAAGTGCTGAATTTTTCAGTAAAACGCCACGGATTAGTAAAATTGCTGACGATTGTATATTGGGTGCTGGTAGGCTTTTTGGTTTTCGGTAATCTATTGACAACTTTCTCTGTTTGGAGCTTGCCTGTAAAAAAGATTATCGAAATTGCCTTGATTGCTTTGGATGCTGGAATTTGTGAAGAATTACTATTTCGAGGAGTTTTGTTCAATCTATTTGGAGTCACTTTTCACAAAAGTAAGTACGATTTGTTATGGGCTTCACTTGGCAACTCCGTCTTATTCGGTTTATTACATTTAGTTAATTTAACTCATCAATCAGTAGCTTCGACAGTTGGACAAATTATTTTTGCTATTGGCTTAGGGCTAATTTTGAGCTACTTGCACATCCTGTCTAATGGAATATTTTGGTGTATAGCTTTTCACTTCTTGCAAGACTTTTCTCCGCAAGTTATTCACTCAGACCTAGGGAATCCCCATATTTCGCTAGTGTTGTCTGTATATGGACCTATAATCCTTTTCATGGTGCTTTGTATATATTTGTTCAACCATGAATTAATGGATTCTTTAAAGTAATGATAAAAATTAAATATGTTTTGAGCAAACTAAAAACCGCGCGATCTAGATCCAATGTCATTAAGTTAAGATATTGATTTCAAAGTTAAGTTTTTTTGATAGTTATCAATTTTTGCTAATTGTATTTCTCTTAAAATTAAGTATGTAAAGCGAGGAGAAATATAAATGATTAAAGTGCAACAGTTTTTTATCAAGTATCAAAGAATAATTTTAACAATTAATACAATCATGATATTACTGGCGGAAGCATTTAAATGGTTATTTCATATAAATATTGCTTATCAAATTTTAATGCTAGTTATAGGTATTATCGGATTAATTCCAATTTTAATGACTGCCATTTCATCACTGAAGGTTAAACTCGTATCAATTGATGTCCTAGTTTCATTAGCAGTAATAGGAGCAATCATTATTGGTGAATACAATGAAGCTGCAATTGTTACTTGGCTTTTTTCTTTAGGAGAAGTACTAGAAGAGCTTACTCTTAAGAAAACGCGAAAAGCTGTGGCAGACTTAACTAAAATGGCACCACAAACTGCATTAGTTTTACAAGACGATGGTACTACTGAAGAAGAGGATGTAGATTTTGTTGATCCTGGTGAAAAGATTTTAATCAAAACTGGGGATCAAGTTCCAGTAGACGGCAAAATTGTATCAGGATCAGGCTACTTAAATGAAGCTAACGTTAATGGTGAATCAAAACCTGCTAATAAAAAGAAGGGCGATTCAGTTTATGCTGGAACAATCTTAGACGATGGTACTCTAACCGTTGAAACTACAGCTGCAGGAGAGGATACAACTTTTGGCAAAATTATTGAAATGGTAGAAGAAGCGCAGGATTCCAAATCTCACACGGAGAAATTAATTAATCATTTTGCCCAATATTACACTCCAGCAGTGTTAGTTATTGCTATTGTCGTTGGCTTAATCACTAAAAACTTTAAACTTGCTATTACCGTGATGGTCCTTGGCTGTCCTGGTGCATTGGTAATTGGTGTACCGGTTTCAACGGTTGCCGGTATCGGAAATGGTGCCAAGAATGGTGTCATGTTTAAAGGATCTCAAGTAATGGATACAACACGTAAAGTTGATGAGATTGCCTTTGATAAAACTGGAACCTTAACAGTGGGTTATCCCGAAATCAATGAAATTCATATTCTAAATGGTGATAGAAATGAAATTATTAATTTAGCTGTAAGTATTGAAGCTCGAAGTAATCACCCATTAGCAAAAGCAATTGCTAAATTAAGTGATGAAAAAATAAATCATATTACTACTAATATAATTAAAGGGAAAGGAATTTCTGCTACTTTAGAAAATGATAAATACTATTTAGGTAATTTAGCATTAATTGAAGAGCATACTTTTGTTAATGCCAAACTAACTAAAGTAGTTAATAAATTAGGCAACTTAGGTAACTCTATTGTTATTTTTTCTAACACTGATCAAAGTATGTTAGCAGCCTTTGGCATTAAGGACCGACTTCGACCAGAATCTAAGGCTGCATTGCTTAAATTAAAACAACTTGGGATTAAAAAACTAGTGATGCTCTCAGGCGATAATCAAGAAACAGCAAAACAAATTGCAGCAGAGTTGCCAATTGATGAAGTACATGGACAAATGTTACCTACAGATAAAGCACAATTTGTTAAAAATGAACAAGCAAATGGTCATCATATAGCTTTTATTGGCGATGGGGTCAATGATAGTCCTGCTCTAGCTAATGCTGACGTTGCTATTGCTATCGGAAGTGGTACCGATGTAGCAGTTGATGTGGCAGATATTGTTTTGGTGAAAAATGACTTACGCAAAATTGACTATGCTTTAGCAATTTCTAAGCGAACTGTCTTGAATATGAATGAAAACATTGCAATTGCATTATTAACCGTACTGCTATTGTTCGTTGGATTGTTTGCAGGTTATGTTGAAATGGCTAGTGGTATGTTTATTCATGAATTTAGTATTTTAGTCGTTATCTTAAATGGAATGCGCTTAATTAAAAATCATTCAAAACTTGATAACCGTCAAGTTTCTAAGAAGAAAAAAGATTTAGAATTTAATATGTAATGATGAAAGGAAGATATTTATGCAAAAAGTAATAATGAAGTTAGGTGGCATGACTTGTCCATCTTGTTTGACCAAAATTGAAAAAGCCGTAGAAAACGTTGATGGTACTGATCAAATTAAGGTTTTATTCAACGCTGGCAAATTAAAGTTTGTGATGGATTCAAACAAGACCAACACAGATGATGTAAAGAATGCTATCGAAAAAATGGGTTATGAAGTTATGGGCATTAAAGAAAAGGAGATTAATTAAATGAATCCAGAAGAAGCATACCAAGCAGAACTAAAGCAAAGTGAAATAGACCATCACACTCCCACAGCCGGAGCGATGGTTGGTCATATCATTGCTAACCTATTAATTCACTCCTTAAAAATTAGCCAAGCTAAATTCTTTACTAAAGGAAATGCTGGTTTGTTTTTAGATCAATATGCCCCTAAGTGGATTGAATACGAACAAATGGAATTCAACAAGTTAAATCAAATTTTGGTAAATAATGGCGAAAGTATCCCTACAACCACCGATCAATTTAAAGAATATACTATGCTCAAAGAAAATGGAGCTACAAAATACGAAAAGGGTAATGATCAATTGTTTACATTAGTAAAAGACTTTGATACACAAATTCTTTTTATTACTAAGGCTATTACCTTAGCCCAAAATGAAGATTGGCCAGAATTAAGTGCGAACTTAGTAGAATTATTATCATGGATTAAAAAACAAATTCGCCAATCACAAAACTTTTTGAATCACGATTTGCGTGAAGGATTATATACTGAAGAAGACGATGATAATGACGATTTTTAAATATTAAATAAAGGAAGTCTTTAAATGGCAGAGTTATGTATTAACTTAGTCCCACTATTTAATGCATTGCCTATAGATGAGCAAATGCAAATAGAAGAGCTAGTTCATCACCAAAATTATCGAAAAAACGAATTAGTCTTGGCCCCCACTTCAAATAATAATTTAATAATTCTGGCTCATGGTAGCGCTCGTCTTTATACCCTGAACAAAGAGGGACATGAAAATGTTATTCAAGTCTTGAAAACCGGAGATTATGCTGGTGAAAATTGGTTATTTGGTGAGGCTAATACCAATACCTACGTTGAAGCCACAGAAGATAGTGAAATTTGTTTACTGAATCGCAATGACTTTTTAGCTTTAATGAAAAAACAACCAGAATTAAACATAAAGCTCTTAGAACAAAACATCATTAAAGTACGTGCTTTGCATAAACAAATCC
Organism: uncultured Lactobacillus sp.; assembly: GCA_948500755.1. Taxonomy (GTDB): domain Bacteria; phylum Bacillota; class Bacilli; order Lactobacillales; family Lactobacillaceae; genus Lactobacillus. Next base: position 55,591 of record CAOOYH010000004.1, read on the forward strand.
AATTATTAAGTCTTCCTAAAGTAGAGGATAGACTGCTTAACTATTTGCAGACTTATGCCAAAAAAGTAGGGCACAAATCATTTATACTACCATTAAAAATGAAAGATTTAGCACTTTATTTAGGAACTACCCCAGAAACTTTATCCCGTAAATTTGTTTTACTTGAAAAACAAGGAGTATTAAAAAGGAATTTGAGACAAATCCAACTATTATTTAAAAAATAAATTGACAATTAATACTAGACCCTTAAAGTACTGATTTAACATTTAATTGGTTAAATTGGTGCTTTTTTCGTACGACAAATAAGGCGTAGCACAGATTCTGCTTTTTTAAGCTACGCGATATAAATAATATACAGCTGATTTGGGCTTAATATTTCTCTTGTCCTTGCGGCCTGGTCTAATTGGAGTGGTATAATAACTGAGCTGAATAAAGATCCGTTCAAAATCTTGCGTTAAAGAAGAAGCCAAATACATGCTCTGAATAATCAAGCATGATTACTTGAAATTGATGGCATATTGATACTTGCAATGCTTTTGCGGAATATAGGCCTGTGCATCAATTTGACTGATTGCATTAAACATAATCGTATGGGCATAAATTTATCTTGTTTTGAATGGAACTGTACGCTGCCTAAGGAATACTTCAATTTCTTGAAGGAGGTCTCAATGCCCCAACGCAGATGATAGAGCTCTTTAATTCTTTTCAGCGGATAATTTTTTCGATAAAGACGTTCTAGAATATCCTTATGAAGGGCTTTCATAATTAACACCAGCTTTCTGGCAATAATTTTGAAGGTCTAAAATATACAAGATAGGCGAAAAGGCAGCTCTTTTCGCCTTTATTTTATGCAAAAAAAGAGGTCGAATCCAAATGATTCGATCTCTAAAAAAGCACCCCTAATTGTCAATGCCTTAACTTAATGACATTGGATCTAGATCGTGTGGTTTATTTTCATGCGGTTGTTTCGTTTTTGATTAACTTAACAGGTAACTTATAGTGCATTTGATTAGGCTCTTTCTTCGGATCATTGATTCTCTCAAGAAGCAAATCTACCAAAAGAGTCGAAATGTCTGAAATTGGTTGAGCAATTGTTGAAAGCTCTGAATGATAAGTTTGAATCTGTTTAGTTCCATCAAATCCAATCACTTTCAAGTCTTCAGGAACCCGAATACCTAACTTTTTAGCTTCTTGCAACACCAAAATTGCTGTTAAATCATCTGTACAGGTGATGCCATCTGGCTTATCTTCCATTAACATTTTCCGAATCGCCATATTTTTGAGTAAAGGCGAATCCGAAAAGGCTACAGAACAGATGTGAGCATCTAAATTTAATTTATCCATCGTATCACAATATGCTTTTAGACGCTCATCAGTTGGATTACCCTTTAGTTGTTTGTTACCCACAAAGGTGATTTTTTTACAGCCAGCTTGCAATAGATCGTGTACTGCCAGCTCAATTCCTTGATAGTTATCACAACTTACAATCGGAATATTGTCGGACAACTTACGGTCAAAGGAGACGATGGGCAGACCTAACTGCTGATACTCGTCAATTCCTAAATTGTGCGCCCCGGCAATAATCCCGTCGACCTGGTTAGCTAGCAGCATTTTAATATATTCACTCTCTTTTTGCTTATTTTTTCCAGCATTACAGAGAATAATTTTATAGCCTTGAGTAAAAAGCTGCATCTCAATATCTTCAATTAATTCCGCAAAGAAAGGATTGGTGATACTGGGAAAAATTACCCCAATCAGCTTCATCTTTTTGCCTTGAAGGGATCGCGCCAAAGAGTTGGGCTGATAATTTAATTCGCGCATGGCATCGAATACTTTTTGCTTAGTTTTCTCACTTAAATAGCCATGATTATTGATTACGCGAGAAACTGTAGTTGCAGACACTCCTGCCAAATTGGCAACATCAGTCAGCTTTGCTGTCATCTTTACACCTTCTACATGATAGATTCCATGTTCCAGAATTTACCATCATAGTTAATTTTTTGATCAAACTTGATTGCATTCTTTGTATTGGCAAAGAATCTTCCGCTGACAACATGTTCACCATCATTGACAAAAATTTCAATAAGTGAATGATCTACAAAAATATCCAACTTAACTTCTTTGTTTGCGTCAAGGTCAACGCTTCTAGTTTGACCATACTTCACAGCTACGTCGCCAGCTTTTGATCGATCTAAAATAAGTTTACCATTTTTAGTGTCAAATTCGAGACGAAGATTTTCACTTAAGTCATCATTTGCAGCTAAGTATAAATTACCAGTTTGGTTTTCCTTAATAGTCAATTCGAGTTCATATTGACCTGAAGTAGAATTCTTAATTAGTTGTGAGTTTAGAGTTTCTTCATCATGTCTAAGGGTTTTGATGGATTCGACTGGTTGTTGAATTAGCTTGCCGTCTTTAATGGAAAGCTTTTTAACTTGGCTTAAGCAATTTGCCCAATTTTCATTATCGGTTGGGTAAGAAATGTCAGGCAACCCCACCCAGCTAATCGCATAGGCAGTACCGTCTGGTGCATTGAAGGCTTGAGTGGCATAGATATCAAATCCTTCATCTAAGTTCTTCAGGTTACTTGGATTGGTCATTTGAGCTTTATCTAAATCAACAGAATCACCAATCACATACATATTTGGATAAATATTTTGGTAATTAGTCACGCTCTTATCTAAACCTTGTGGGCAGAAAATCAACACAGATTTTCCATCGACTTTAACTAGGTTAGGGCATTCAATCATATAGCCCATTTCATCATTAGTAAAGTTCAAAAAGTCGATTTCTTCCCAATTCTTTAAATCATTCGACTTCCAAACATCAATATGGCCATGCTTTTGAGCTGTGTCTTGAGCACCTAAAATAGCGTAGTAAGTACCATTTTCTTCCATAATTTGAGGATCACGGAAGTGTTCAGTAACATTATTTGGCTTTTTAAAAAGTAAATGTTTGTCGCTAACTGTGCCATGCCTATCCATCCAAGCGCCAATTTGGTAAGGGTGACGGCTCCAGCTTTCATCGCGGTGGTTACCTGTATACATTAGGAAAAGTTTATCGCCAATCTGCTTAGCTGAACCGGAATAAGCACCGTGAGAATCAAGTTTGCAATCAGGTTCTACGGCTAAGCCTAAGTTGACCCAGTGGACTAAGTCTTTTGACTTAAAGTGTACCCAAGACTTTAATCCGTGCACTGCACCAAATGGATATGATTGATAAAAGACATGGTATTCACCATTAAAATAAGAAAAACCATTTGGATCATTAACTAAACCAGAAATTGGCCGTAAATGGTAGCGCATTTGATAAGTTGAAGTTGCAGCTTGAGCTTGAAGATGAAGCAAAGTATCTGCATCCCATTTACTATAAGGTAAATAACGTTTTTCTGTAGTCCATTCCATAATAAATCCTCCTATGAAAGCGGTTCTATTTTTTATTATTGTAATCAAATATGAAAATTATGTCAAACGATTGACATATATTTACTACTATAAATTTTACTAATAAAATGGTAAATATAAAGTTATCTAAAAAATAAATAAAGAAATTTGTGTCAAACGATTGACATATTTTTAGAATACGCTATCATTATTCATGAACATAACATTAAGCGTTTACAAGCTTAAGGGGAGGAATATTTATATGGACCATAAGAAAGTGGCTGAGCGAGTAATTAAAGATGTTGGCCGTGACAATATTATTGCCGGTGCTCACTGTGCTACTCGTTTACGCCTTGTGTTGAAGGATGATTCCAAGGTTGACCAAAAGGCTTTAGACAATGATCCAGATATTAAAGGAACTTTTAAGACTAATGGTCAATTTCAAGTAATTATTGGACCTGGAGATGTTAATGATGTGTACGATGAATTCATTAAGATTACAGGACTTAAGGAATTATCTACAGATGATCTTAAAAAGGTAGCAGCCGAAGGACAAAAGAAAAATCCAATTATGGACTTTATTAAGCTTTTGTCTGATATCTTTGTACCAATCATTCCAGCTTTAGTTGCTGGTGGTTTATTAATGGCTTTGAACAACTTCTTGACTTCACCTGGACTATTCGGCCCTAAGTCAGTTGTTCAAATGGCACCAAGTATCGCCGGCCTCTCAAGCATGATTCAAATTATGTCGGCTGCACCATTTATCTTTATGCCGATTCTGGTGGGGATGTCGGCAGCTAAAAGGTTTGGGGCGAACCAGTTCTTAGGTGCTACCATTGGGATGATAATGACGACTCCAGCACTTGGGGCTACTAGTCATTATTGGAACATTTTTGGACTCCATGTTTCTCAAACTAACTATCAATATCAAGTTATTCCAGTTTTAGTTGCTGTGTGGGTACTTTCCATTTTAGAAAAGAAATTCCATAAATGGTTGCCTTCTGCAGTTGACTTTACCTTTACACCACTTCTTTCAATTATGATTACTGGTTTCCTTACTTTCGTAATTATTGGACCAGTCTTCAAGGGTGTATCAGATGCAATTACTAATGCAATTGTATGGCTTTACAACACCACAGGTGCCTTTGGTATGGGTGTCTTTGGTTTATCCTATTCAGCAATCGTTACTACAGGACTTCACCAAAGTTTCCCAGCTGTAGAAACTCAATTGTTAGCTCAATTTGCACAAGGACACGGATCTGGGGACTTTATCTTTGTGACTGCATGTATGGCTAACGTTGCACAAGGTGCCGCTACTTTTGCCGTATACTTCTTAACTAAGAACGAAAAGATGAAGGGACTTTCATCATCAGCTGGTATTTCAGCACTTTTAGGAATTACTGAACCTGCATTGTTTGGGGTTAACTTAAAATATAAATTCCCATTCTTCTGTGCTTTAATTGGATCAGGTGTCGCAGCTGCTTTTGCAGGACTTATGCACGTAACTGCTGCAGCTCTTGGCTCAGCCGGACTTTTAGGATTTTTATCAATGGTACCAAAGACCATTCCAATGTGGGCAGTCTCAGTATTAATTAGTTTCGTAGTTGCGTTTGTTTTAACTTATGTTTACGGCAAGAGCCACTTGAAGGAAGAAGTTAGTGAACAAGATGTTCCAGTAAACGACGCAACTGATTACGCTGAAGAAACTCAAAAAGCAGAAAAAGTTGGTAAAGAAGTATTGAGCTTGAAGGACGAAGTTATTGCTTCACCAGTTGACGGTACTCCTGAAAGCTTAACCAAAGTTAACGACCAAGTCTTCTCTGCTAAATTAATGGGTGACGGTGCTGCCGTAATCCCAACTGATGGCACAATTTATGCACCAGTTACTGGTACGGTTACAATTGCTTATGAAACTAAGCACGCTTATGGTATTAAGTCAGATGATGGAGCAGAAGTATTGATTCACATTGGTCTTGATACAGTTAACTTAAAGGGTGAACATTTTGAAAGCTTTGTAAAACAAGGCCAACGCGTTGAAAAAGGCGACAAGCTTGGAACTGTGGACTTAGACGCAGTTAAGAAGGCTGGCTATGATACAACTGTGATGGTTGTAATTACTAACACTGCCAACTACGCAAGTGTATCACGCATCACTGATGCCGGTGACAAGCATGGCGATGACTTGATTGCCGTAACCGCAAATCGCTAATATTACTTAAACTCCTCAAAAAATAGATCAAAAATTAACGTCAAGAATTAATTTCTTGGCGTTTTTTGGTGGTATTTGTTATAATTTTGGGCGCTAATTAGGAGGAAAATATGAAACAAAAAGAAGAAAGAAATATGACTTGGATTATCACGGCAGTTTATTGGGTGATTGGCCTAGCGTGTGTAATCTGGGGCGGCATTAAGTACATTAATACCTTTTATGGTCATTTTTTGATAATAACCTTAATTCTACCGGTACTAGTTGCTCTACTGGTCACTTTCAAATTACGCTTACGGTATTTAATAAATGGATTAGTCGGTATAGTATATTTATTGTTTGTCATTGGAGTAGGTCTCCAATATAAAATGCAGAGCACTACAGGGCTCCTTTATTTAGGGGGAATTATTGTTGCTTATTTGTTAATTGCGGCAATTATAGCCTTAGTGAAAACTTTGAGAAGTCGGGAAGATGGTCGTTATCATTATGTTAACGAAAATGATAAGAAGAAAGAGACGCTCCATTTTTGGATTGCCTATCGAAATATCTATCTTAATCTTGCAACTGGAGGAGTTATTGAGTTAATTTTTGCAATGATTTTTGATTAAATATATACGTCAAGAATTAATTTCTTGGCGTTTTTTTTATTAAAATATAAAAATCAAATTTTATAAAAGGGATTGTATGAAATGAAGAAGATACGTACCATTATAATTTTTATTGTTGGCATACTCTTTTCCATAATTGCCTTCAGTTTTATAAGATCACTGGGTTCGACTTATATTGAGTCAAGTTCTACATCTTATGAAATTAATGGCATGAAAGGTGGAAATAATACTCAAAAATTTAATAACACCATTCAAAAATTTTTAAACAAACATAATATATCTGCCATAAAAGTCTTTAATGTGGTAGAAGGAGGAGCTAGTACAGATATTGTTACCAAAATGCATGTTTATGGTAAAAAGATAGCACTACCGGCAAAAACACAAGCAACTGCAACTGAATTTGAAACTAGCGATTTGAGATATCCAATTTATTTTGTGGGAGATATTAAAAAAGCAACCATTGAAAATATGTTTAAACGTGAGGGGATTAGATATAGTCCGATTCACGAAAATTGGAATACAGATATCGTTGTCTTTTTAACTACTAATAATGTTATTTACATTTTGTTGCTGATTTTATTGGTTCTATTTATTGTGTTAGTTCTAACAAATCTATATGCAATGAAAGAAATAAACATTAAGGCCCTATTGGGGATGTCAAATTTTGAAGATGCAGCAATAAGTTTTGGAAAAGACCAGCTTGTTTTCACTGCTGCATTCGGAATTGGACTCATTTTGGTAGCTCTATATATGAAAATGCAATCGTATCTTTACGCGTATAAAATTATGCTTTACTTTAGCTTATTTTTATATTTAGTAGCCACTTTAGTAATGATTGTTGGGGCGGTAATTCGCGGATTGATTCATTCCAGATATACCATTATCGGTGCAATAAAAGGTGATAAAAAGAGTAAGTTCTCGTTCTATTTGAACCTATTCATTAAAGTATTGATTGAAGTTTTCATTTGTATTTCTCTTTTTTCTTTATTAAATACTCAAAAGAGTGAAAAAGCTTTAAGTGATCAATTGAATGTCTGGATGAATCATAAAACTTTCTATACTGTTAGTGAAAATGCAGTTATGACAAAGGGTTCAGAAACTTCATATTTAAATCGTCAATCTATGAAATTATTTCACTATTTGGATCAAAAAGGAGGAATGTTAGTTGATTATCAAGGTTGGGATAGTCCTCAAGATGTTGGTGATCTCAATAATGGAAATGTGATGATCGTCAATGCTCAATATTTGAAGGAAAATAAAGTAGTGGGACAAAATGGTAATCGCATAATTTTACCCAAGAATTCACCTGTTACTTACGTTTTGATTCCTCAACAATATTATTCTCAGCGTGCGGACTTAATTAAGTCCTACCGCAGATCTCTTGCCCTGGATGATACAGAAAAACAATTAGGACGAAAACTTGAAACTAAAGCTATCAGTATTAAAAATAATCAGAAGTTATTTACATACAGTACTTATGCGCTTAGTTTAGGTAATTATTCGGGTACCGTGAAAAATGCAGTTTTAGTGGTGATTTCGAATAATTCTTTAGGTGGTTTAAATTCAAAGCTAGATAGTAATATGAATTGGGATTCTTATATGTCTAATTCTGCGTTTTTGAGCCCAACACTGTCTGCAGTGAAAACTGGAATTCAAAAAACTAATATTAAAAAGTATATTGGAAGTATTTTGAATACAAAAAGTTATGCAGCTAAACAATTGGAAAGTATTCGAACCGGGATGTTGCTGTTTCTAGTAGTAACTTTGGTAGCTTTTGCTATCGCTTTAGTTGAAAATGTGGCTTTTAACAGTGTTTATTTCAACAACAATAGTAAGAAACTGGCAATCCAAAGAATTTTTGGAGGAAGTGCTAGCTTACGTTTTGGTAAATTCATTAGGATGATTTTTGTTTTGAGCTTAATTGAAGCCTTAATTGTGTTCATGTTCACTGGAAGTATTTCTATTTCGCTAGGATTAATTATTGTAAGCAATATAGTGGAATGGATTTTATTGGCTGTGCAAGGGATGTATTTAGATAGACATACTTGGGATTACTTAAAGGGAGAATAAAATGGTTCATCAACTTAATGTCAACAATTTGGGCAAGAGATTTGATAATTACTGGGTGTTTCAGAATTTAAATTATAGATTTGAATCAGGAAAGATTTACGCTTTAACTGGACCTTCTGGAGGAGGGAAAACTACCTTGTTAAATTGCATAGGAAGATTAACCGATGCAAGTGATGGAGAAATTATGTTAGATAATAAAGATGTTTCCTCAATCAAAATTCTGAAGTATTATCGCAACTATATTGGTTATCTTTTTCAAAATTATGCTTTAGTAGATGATGAAACTATTTTGCAAAATTTGAATATAGTGAAGAAGCATAATCGACGTGAGTTAAGTTCTGTATTAAAGCAGTATAATTTATCTACTGATTATCTAGATCGAAAAGTGTTTACTTTATCTGGAGGAGAGGCTCAACGTGTAGCACTTGCGCGATTGAGTCTGCAAGATCCGACGATTATTCTGGCAGATGAACCAACTGGAGCATTAGATCATAAGAATAGAGATTTGGTTCTACAAAGTTTACGTAAATTTGCAGATGAAGGTAAAATTGTAATCGTTGCTACTCACGATGATGTAGTCATGTCATTTGCAGATGAAAAAGTTGATATCGCAAACTATAAATAATTAAATTCCATTAACGTCAAGAATTAATTTCTTGGCGTTTTTTGATTAACTATAAGCATTTATTAGCACCTTTTATAACTGACTGCTAATTTTTTAAGCTTTTTGCTTGCATTCTATTTCAAAACAAGTTATTATCATACTTGTAAGTTAGCACTTGATAAATAAGAGTGCTAAGTAAAAAAGAAATTACTACTATAAACTTATTATTAGGAGGGACAAACGTGTTAGAACCAATTGGTGATCGCGTGATCGTAAAAGTTAAAGAAGAAGAAGAAAAGACTGTTGGCGGCATTGTACTTGCTTCTAATGCAAAGCAAAAACCAACTGAAGGCGAAATCGTTGCCGTTGGTGACGGCGCATACGCTGACAACGGTGAAAAGTTGCCAATGACTGTTAAGAAAGGCGACGTTGTTTTATACGATAAGTACGCTGGCGAAAGCGTAGAATACGACGGCGAAAAGTACTTAGTCCTTCACGAAAAGGATGTTTTAGCAATCGTTAAATAATTCTTTTACATAATTTATAGAAGAAAAAGATAAATCTAAGGAGAAAAGGTTTATGGCTAAAGATATTAAATTCTCAGAAGACGCAAGACGTTCATTATTAAAAGGTGTAGACAAGTTAGCTGATACTGTTAAGACTACTATTGGTCCTAAGGGTAGAAATGTTGTTTTGGAACAAAGCTACGGCACTCCAGACATCACTAACGATGGTGTTACTATCGCTAAGTCAATTGAATTGAAGAACCACTTCGAAAACATGGGTGCACAACTTGTTTCAGAAGCTGCACAAAAGACTAACGATATTGCTGGTGACGGTACTACTACTGCTACTGTTTTGACTCAAGCAATCGCTCGTGAAGGTATGAAGAACGTAACTGCTGGTGCAAACCCTGTAGGTCTTCGTCGCGGTATTGAAAAAGCAACTAAGGTTGCAGTTGACGAATTGCACAAGATTAGTCACCCAGTAGATTCAAAGGAACAAATCGCTAACGTAGCTGCAGTTTCATCAGCTTCAAAAGAAGTCGGTGAATTGATCGCTGACGCTATGGAAAAGGTTGGTCATGATGGTGTTATCACTATTGAAGATTCACGTGGTATTGACACTGAACTTTCAGTAGTTGAAGGTATGCAATTTGACCGTGGTTACTTATCACAATACATGGTAACTGACAACGACAAGATGGAAGCAGACCTTGACAACCCATACATCTTGATCACTGACAAGAAGATTTCTAACATTCAAGACATCTTGCCATTATTACAAGAAATCGTTCAACAAGGTAAGCCATTGTTAATCATCGCTGACGATGTTACTGGTGAAGCTCTTCCAACTCTTGTATTGAACAAGATTCGTGGTACCTTCAATGTTGTAGCTGTTAAGGCTCCTGGCTTTGGCGATCGTCGTAAGGAAATGCTTCAAGATATCGCTGTTCTTACTGGTGGTACTGTAATTTCTGAAGATTTAGGCCTTGAATTAAAGGACACCAAGATTGATCAATTAGGTCAAGCTCGTCGTGTAACTGTAACTAAGGACTCAACTACTATTGTTGACGGTGCTGGTTCAAAGGACGCTATTAAGGAACGTGAAGAAACCATTAAGCACCAAATCGAAGACTCAACTTCAGACTTTGACAAGAAGAAGTTACGTGAACGTTTGGCTAAGTTAACTGGTGGTGTAGCTGTTATCCACGTTGGTGCTGCTACTGAAACCGAATTGAAGGAACGTCGTTACAGAATTGAAGATGCTTTGAACTCAACTCGTGCCGCTGTTGACGAAGGTTATGTTGCAGGTGGTGGTACTGCCTTAGTAAATGTTGAAAGCGCAGTTCGTGAAGCTAAGGGTGACACTCCAGATGAACAAACTGGTATCAATATTGTCTTGAGAGCACTTTCTGCACCAGTTCGTCAAATTGCTGACAACGCTGGTAAGGATGGTTCAGTCATCTTGAACAAGCTTGAAAATGAAAAGCCAGAAATTGGTTACAATGCTGCAACTGATGAATGGGTAAACATGGTTGATGCTGGTATCATCGACCCAACTAAGGTAACTCGTACCGCCCTTCAAAATGCTGCTTCAATTGCAGGACTTCTCCTTACTACTGAAGCTGTAGTTGCAGATATTCCTGAAGACAAGCCACAAAACCCAGCTGGTGGTGTACCAGGTGCCGCCGCTCCAATGGGAATGTAATAGAATAAGTTTATAGTTTAAAAGATATACACAAATACGCTCTAGTGAAATGCTAGAGCGTATTTTTTTATTAAAAATAGGTATTATGTTTGCTAAAGTTAGTAGATGTGTGCAAAAGTATTAGTGGATATATTAATGATTTTATTTTTTGAAAGGAAAAATTATATGAATAAGAAAATAAAGATAATAAGTTTAGCAAGTGCGGCAGCTCTATTGACTATTGCTCCTGTTACAGTTTCAACTATGCCTGTTCTGGCAGATACTGAGTCTACAACACCAACTCCAGTTAATGGAGATAGCTATTTCACTTGTAATGGTAAAAAGCTTAGTAATCGCGCAATTGCACCCGTAGGAAATGGGATTGCAATTCATAATGGTGAAACCCTGGGCGATATTTTGAAAAGTATTCAAACCGCTGTCCCATTTCACTCAAAACTTAATCAAGATCAAGTCACCCAAAGTAATCTGGAAACTTTAGAGATTGCTTTATCTCATCTTAAAGGTGTAACTGTTAGTGGAAGTGGTCCAACTGCTGTAGTTACTTTTGATGCTAATACTGTAATCAATACTCGCATTTCAATTTCAGGACAAGCCGAATATTCTTATCCTTCGGTATATGTTACTTTAACCAATCAGTCTACTGATAATGCTAGTCCAGTAATTAATTTTAGCTATTATCAAAATGGTCAAGAAGTAACTGATTCACTTACTCAACAAGTGTTCCAAGTTGCCAAGGGTTCAAACTTCAATTCACTTAACTTTAAGGATAGTAATGGTCAAGAAGTTAAGTTTAGCGCTATAAAATCATTAACGAATGACCAATCATTAAGCATTAAAGTTGATGAGAATACAGTTGATACTGCTAAAGCTGGTAGCGTTGGAGAAGTAAAGCTTACTGCAAGTAACTCTAATGGTGATAAAACGAGTGTAACTTACAAAGTTTTAGTTCAACCTAATAATGGTCTTCATCGTTTAGGATTTCAGGGCTACGTTGCAGCTTATAGAATTAAAGGTCAAGAAGTAACAAAAGTAGATCAAATTTATGCTGGTGAAGGCTTCTATATTGGTAAAGATACTCAAATTGTTAATGGTAATACTTATACTCGGGTATCAACTAAGGCGCAGACTGATGCAGATAATTCATCTAATAATACTTGGATGCTGACAAATGATGTAATGACTCCTTCAGTTGAGGTTTTTGAAGGGACTATTATGCATAAAGCTCTTGTATATGATGCAGGTGGTGGAAGCAAAGTAAGAAAATTAGCTGATTTTAAAAAGATGCTTTTCCAAAAAGAACCATACATCATCCATGGAACAAAGTACTATAAAATTGCTGGGGCACCAGATTATATTAAAGCTACAAATATTACAGGAACCAAGCGCACCTTGAAGCATAATGCCTATATTTATGCCACCAGTACGCGTCGTGCTGATCGTCAAATTTTGAAAAAAGGTACAAAGGTCACTACTTATGGTGGTTCTTACAAATTCAAGAATGGCAAACGCTATTACCGAATCGAAGGAGCTACAAAGCCGCATAAGCGTTATGTAAGAGTTTCAAATTTTGAATAATAATCTAAAAGTGTCTGGGTTAAAAACTTAGTTTTCCCAGACACTTCAATTAATTTTATTCAGTTAAAAAGTCAATTTTAGAGAGTTGAAAAAAATCTTTCCACTTAGTACAAAAGACATTGAAATTAAGTTCAATAAATTGTTCTATCTTTTTTAAGTCTTTGTTAGGAATATCCGCTCTATTATAAGCTAGTTTACAGGTCCCATTTTCTAGGAGCCAGAACTTCGCACACGCTTTACTAGGCCGTTTTTCGGCTACGTGAACATGAATTGGCTCAGTGCCATCTCCAGCGTAAAAATATAATAAGTAATCTTTGAATCTAAAATAATTAGGCACTTGTCTTTTCCTCTTTTGCACATTCAATAATTAAAGGCGCATTTCTTTTTAAAATCTCTAAATTATCTTTAGTTTCCTGCTCTGTAAAATCGTAATTGTAGATTTCTTTAAAGTCAGGTAAAGAGTATCTTGCTTCTTTAAAGCCAAAATCAGTTGGCTTTTCAAAATGAACAAGAATCTTTTCACCAGTCTTAGTAGTAGGGTCTTTAATTACTTGAGAGTAGGCAATAGATAGTTCGCCTGGAAATTCCGCATATGGATATAACATAAGATTCTCCTTTATGTAGTTAGTAAGATAAATAGTAGTTTGTCATATTAACAATAGTATAATACCAACATACGTATAAAGCACTAGTTGAGCATAAATACCTTCTTACTTGAGCTTAGAGACAAGGCTTTAGCAGTTATTTTTTGATTGCCTTATAATAGTTTGATGTGGAGGTATTAATCAGTCCCCTATAATTAGTATAAAGTTTAAGAATACTAATTATGATGCCAAAAAATACTTATTGTGAACTTGTATTTCTTCATAAAGATAACTGTATTATTAGAAAATGCTTGGACAAAATACTATACTAATCTTGGGTGAAAGGAAAACCTCTATTATAGTACTTATTAGGAAAGTGTGGATATATGATTAAGCATAAAAATTATGTAGTATCATTTATTTCAATTTTGATTATTATATTTTTTCATTAGGCCAACAGTTTACTAGTGTTACTTATGCGGCAAATTCTGAAAATGAAAATATTATTACATCTTCCGAGAAAAATGAAGCCGTAAATAATTTGGCTAGAGCTTTACAAGATGCATGTGATGAAAATCCTAATTTAGATCCTGAGTATCTAGCACGAGGAGTATTAGCTTATGCGGTGGGAGATGTTCAATTTACACCTGCACAAGTTAAGGAAATTAATTTAAATCCTTATTCAGTTTACTCTGCGTCAAGTTTTGGAAAATGTATGTTAAATAAGATGGGATTAGTTCAAATAAGAAATATGGCTAAATATATTTTTAGTTCAAAAACCAGAAAATTATTGAAGTCTCGTCAGTATAGAAAAGCTTCTGCCTTGATTATTAAGTTGATTAGAAAATATGCACCACGTGTAGTCGGAAAAAGAGCTAGCAGATGGGTAACTAAAAAAGCTATTAAAGCATTAGCTCGCTTTGGGTTACCTGGTGTTGACGGGGGTACTGTAGCTTGGTACGCCGCTAAATGTGGATGGAGTGAATTAAGATAAATTAGCCCTATGAAACACTTAAAAAATTTATTTTACAAATTAACCAAAAGTGGGAAAGGATTCTTACTATTAGTTAACATTGTGGGAATTATTTTTATTACTTTTGAAAATCTTTATGATAGTTACGGGATGATGCTTTACAAAACAAGTTTTGCCGATGCAACAGAAGAATTTTGGAGCAGTGAGCTTCTATTTGGCGCATTATTTCTCCTCGTTGTAAATGGTTTAACTCTCATCGCCGTAATTAGGGAAAAACATAAAAAGAACAAATAACAATCTCAAACCAACGTACAAATAATGCGTTGGTTTATTTTTGCTGTTTTTTGCCATTGCCTTATAATAGTTAACAGCACTATTTATTTTGAAGAAAGAGGAATTCATTTGGCTAAGTCAAGTACTACTCCGATGATGGAGCAATATTATGAAATTAAGAAGCAGTACCCTGATGCTTTTCTTTTTTATCGTGTGGGTGACTTTTATGAATTGTTTGAAGATGATGCTGTCAAAGGTGCGCAGATTCTTGAATTAACTTTAACCCACCGTTCTAACAAAACTGAAAATCCAATCCCAATGGCTGGCGTGCCGCACATGGCTGTCGATAACTATGTAAACACTTTAGTTGAAAAAGGCTACAAAGTGGCACTTTGCGAGCAACTTGAAGATCCCAAGAAGGCCAAAGGAATGGTCAAGCGTGGAATTATCCAATTGGTAACTCCGGGTACCATGATGAATGAAGGTCCTAACGACGCCAAGGATTCTAACTATTTGACTTCTGTGGTTACCACCAAGTCCGGTTTTGGATTAGCCTACAGTGACTTGTCGACTGGGGAAGTGTATGCGACCCATTTGAAAGATTTTGCGGCTGTTTCTAATGAACTTTTATCCCTTAGAACCCGTGAAGTCGTGTATAATGGTCCACTTTCAGAAAAAGATCGCGATTTCATGCATAAGGCTAATATTACCGTGTCCGATCCTGTGAAACTCGAAGGTGAACATGCCGAAATTTCTTACGTCGAACAAAGCCTGACTAGCAACGCTGAAAAAGAAGCAACGCGTCAACTGATCAGCTATCTTTTATCTACTCAAAAAAGGAGCCTGGCTCACCTGCAAATTGCCAAAAGTTATGAAGTTAACCAATACTTGCAGATGTCACATACTGTGCAGAACAACTTGGAACTGATTGCTTCTGCAAAAACTGGCAAGAAGATGGGCTCCCTATTCTGGGTTTTAGATAAAACTCACACGGCCATGGGTGGACGTCTGCTTAAGCAATGGCTAGCGCGGCCGCTTTTATCGATTGAAGAAATTGAAAAACGCCAAGAAATGACGCAAGCTCTATTTGATGGGTATTTTACGCGTGAAAATGTGATTGATGCTCTCAAGGGTGTTTATGATTTGGAACGTTTAACAGGACGGATTGCCTTTGGGAATGTGAATGCGCGCGAACTTTTGCAATTATCACGGTCGCTGGATGCAGTGCCGGTCATTTTGGAAGCTTTAAAGCAACACGATAGCGAAGCTTTGAACAATTTTGCTGATCAAATCGATCCTTTAAAGGGTGTGGCAGAATTGATTTCAACTACGATAGTAAAAGATCCACCAATTTTGACCACTGAAGGTGGCTTGATTCAAGAAGGCGTAGATGCACAACTTGATCGTTATCGGGATGCCATGAATAACGGTAAAAAGTGGCTTGCTCAAATGGAAGTTGATGAACGTCAAAAGACGGGCATTGACAATTTAAAGGTTGGCTACAACAAGGTCTTTGGCTATTATATTCAAGTTTCTAACGGTAACAAGAGCAAAGTGCCCCTTGACCGTTATACACGTAAGCAGACCTTAACCAACGCGGAACGCTATATTACTCCAGAGCTTAAGGAACATGAAAACTTGATCATGGAAGCTCAAACGCGTTCGACTGATTTAGAATATGATTTATTTGTAAAATTGCGTGAGGAAGTCAAAAAGTATATCCCCGCTTTACAAAAATTGGGTAATCAACTAGCAGCTTTAGACGTTTATTGCGGCTTTGCGACTGTTGCCGAGCAAAATGATTACGTTAAGCCTAGCTTCCACACAGACAGTCAAGATATCAAAGTAGTGGCTGGGCGACACCCCGTTGTTGAAAAGGTCATGACTGCCAGCTCCTACATCCCTAATGATGTCGAAATGGATAATGGCACCAACATTTTCTTAATTACAGGACCTAATATGTCCGGTAAAAGTACCTACATGCGTCAGATGGCGCTGATTGCAATCATGGCCCAAGTCGGCTCTTTTGTGCCAGCTGAGCAAGCTGATTTACCAATTTTTGATCAAATTTTCACCCGAATTGGTGCGGCTGATGATCTGATTTCGGGTCAAAGTACTTTTATGGTGGAAATGAGCGAAGCAAATGATGCCTTGCAATATGCGACTAAGCGCAGTTTAGTTCTATTTGACGAAATCGGCCGTGGAACGGCAACTTACGATGGAATGGCCCTCGCTGGGGCGATTGTAAAATACTTGCACGACAAAGTTGGCGCCAAAGCTTTATTTGCAACACACTATCATGAACTGACTGATTTGGAGGATAGTTTAGACCATCTGAAGAATATCCACGTTGGTGCTACTGAAGAAAACGGTAAATTGATCTTCTTGCATAAGATCTTGCCAGGTCCAGCTGATCAAAGTTACGGGATTCACGTTGCGCAACTTGCCGGTTTACCAAATGCGGTTTTGCGTGAAGCAACTAAGCTCTTAAAGCGTCTTGAAGCCCAAGGTAGTGAACTCGCCCCGGCTAGTCAGCAGCTTGATTTGTTTACTGAATCTACTCCAAAGGTAGAAGAAGTAGAAGAAGATGAGACCACCGAAGCTGAAAAGAATATCTTGGATGAAATTTCTAATTTGTACTTAGCAGATAAGACGCCACTTGAAGTGATGCAGTTAGTGGCCGATTGGCAAAAAGATTTAAAGGATGAATAGTTGTGGCACAAATTCATGAATTATCTGAAAATTTAGCTAACCAAATCGCAGCCGGAGAGGTAATTGAGCGACCAGCGAGCGTGGTTAAAGAATTGATCGAAAATTCAATCGATGCTGGTAGTACACGGATTCGGATTGATTTTATTGAGGCTGGTTTGAAGCAAATCGTGGTGCAAGATAACGGCTCAGGAATTAGCCCTGATCAAATTGAATTGGCTTTTACCCGCCATGCTACTAGTAAAATTAACAATGAACACGATCTTTTTAAAGTTGCAACTTTGGGTTTTAGAGGAGAAGCTTTAGCTTCGATTGCGGCTGTTAGTCATGCGGAAATTTTAACTAGTGATGGCGAGCACATTGGTGCTAGAGCAGCTTTTAGTGGCGGAGTTAAAAAAAGCCAAGAAGATGCGGCTGCTAGAAAAGGGACGCAGATCACCGTTAGGGATCTATTTTTTAATACACCAGCTCGTCTGAAGTATTTAAAGAGTCCGCGTACGGAAATTATGAAGATCGTCGACATTGTGAATCGGATTGCTTTAGGTTATCCGCAAATTTCGATTACTCTGTCGAACAAGGGGAAAGTTTTGTTAAGAACACCCGGAAACGGTAATTTAAAGCAGACTGCAGCGAATGTCTATGGGCGCCATATTGCCGAAAAAATGGTCGAATTTAAGGCGGCCGATCCTGATTTTGAGATTAATGGTCTTTTATCAAAGCCGG
This sequence comes from uncultured Lactobacillus sp., assembly GCA_948500755.1. Classification (GTDB taxonomy): domain Bacteria; phylum Bacillota; class Bacilli; order Lactobacillales; family Lactobacillaceae; genus Lactobacillus. Next base: position 73,510 of record CAOOYH010000004.1, read on the forward strand.
AGCTTACGCGCTCAACGCGCAATTTTATGTCAATTTTATTGAATGGACGCTATATCAAGAATTTCAAACTGCTTAACTCAATTATGGATGGCTACGGTTCACGCCTGGGAATTAAGCATTATCCTGTCGCTATTGTTCGTATTAATGTTGATCCTTTGCTAGTCGATGTCAACGTTCATCCAACCAAGCAGGAAGTGCGTTTGTCTAAGGAAAAGGAGCTTAGTCGCTTAATTACTACCGCAATTAGTGACGCTTTTATCAATAATGCGGAAAATGGGCTTGATAATTTAAAGACGAATTCTAAGCCAACTTTGGTTGATCAGTTGAAATTTAATTTAAATAAAGACGTGGTGACAACCAAGCGTAAGGCTGAAGTCCATGAAGAAAAAGTGCCAATAAAGTCGACGGTAAAAGCTAAATATGTTGATTTGAACACTCCACGTGAAGATAGTCGCTATATTATTACCAGTACTTGGCAAGAAAACGTTAAAAAGCAAATGCAGCTGTCACCTTTTAATGAAACTGCTTCAACAGATTTAGTTTCAGTTGGGGATGAAACTTTAGCTAATAATTTGCCATATCTGACTTTTACTGGTCAGATTAATTCTTATATTATTGCTCAAAATAATGATGATCTTTATTTGGTAGATCAAGTTGCCGCTCGACGCCGTTTATCTTTTGAGAAAATTCAAGAAACAATTTTAAATAAGAAGATCTATGAACAAGGTCTGTTAGCCCCAATTGTGCTCGATTTTAACAATTTAGACTTTATTCAGATCAAGAACAAATTAGATGAAATCGCTAAGATTGGGATTCATTTAGAGGAATTTGGTCAGGATAGCTTCATTATCAGATCCTATCCAACGTGGATTCAGGGAGATATTGAGAGTAGTTTGCGTGAAATTTTAGATTCATATCTAAATGTTAATAAGAGTGAGGCTGACGATTTGTTTAAGGATATCGCGATAAAGCAAGCTCACAAGGAAGTTAGCGGAAAAATTAAACTTTCAGCGGTGGAAGCGCAGAATATTTTGACTAAATTACGAAAAAGCTCTGATCCTTATCATGATCCGGAAGGTAATTTAATCATTGTTAGAATTAGACAAAACGAAATCCAAAAAATGTTTAAAAAGGGATAAAAAAGATGTATGAATATTTAGAAGGTGTGATTACACTTGTCACTCCAAGTTATATTGTCGTAGATGTAAATGGTGTAGGGTATAAAGTGTTCAGTCCAACTCCATTTGCTTATAAAGAGGGAGAAAAAGCTAAAGTATATATTGAACAAAACTTTAGTGATAATAATGGCTTTACTCTTTATGGTTTTCAAAGTATGGAGGCGAAGGGACTGTTTTTAAAGCTGCTTAGTGTAAGTGGCATTGGACCAAAATCTGCCCTAGCGATTATGGCAGCTGAAGATAGTGATTCTTTGGTCGAAGCCATCGAACAAGGAGAAGTTAAGTACTTAACACGCTTTCCAGGAGTGGGTAAAAAGACTGCTTCTCAAATTGTGCTTGATTTAAAGGGCAAGCTCGGTGATTATGTTCAAAAACTTGATCGTCAAGTAGATGAAAGTGTTTCTCCAGCTTTGAATGATGCACTCTTGGCTTTGATTGCGTTAGGCTACACTAAAAAAGAGGTCGATAAGATTACGCCAAAACTTGCAGAATATCATGCTAAGACTGCTGACGAATATATTAAAAAAGGCTTGGCTTTATTACTTAAGAAGTAATTAATCTGTTATAATGAACACAAGTTTGTAAAGTTGAGGAAGTGAAAAAATGACACCGAAAGATGATTCTGTGACTTCAGGCGAAGTTGAAAATGCTTCAGAAGAACAGATGGAATTGACTTTGCGTCCGCAAAGTTTAAGCCAATATTTAGGTCAAGAACGTGTAAAAAAAGAAATGGCAATTTATATCAAAGCTGCTAAACAGCGTGATGAAGCACTCGATCACGTTCTTTTGTATGGACCGCCAGGACTTGGTAAAACTACGTTGGCTTTTGTAATTGCGAATGAACTAGGGGTAAACTTGAAAAGTACTAGTGGACCAGCTATTGAAAAAGCGGGTGACTTAGTAGCACTTTTGTCAGATTTAGATCCTGGAGACGTCTTATTTATTGATGAAATTCACCGTTTGGCTAAGCCGGTTGAAGAAGTACTTTATTCGGCAATGGAAGACTATTATATTGATATCGTGATTGGTGAAGGACAGACTACGCACGCAGTTCACGTCCCACTACCACCCTTTACTTTAATTGGGGCCACTACTCTTGCTGGACAACTGTCTGCACCATTGCGTGATCGCTTCGGTATTGTAGAGCATATGCAGTATTACACTGTTAAAGAACTTAAAGAGATTGTCGAAAGATCCAGTGAGGTTTTCCATACAAAAATTGCCTCTGAAGCGGCTATTGAACTTGCGAGAAGATCAAGAGGGACGCCGCGTGTGGCTAATCGATTATTAAAGAGGGTTAGAGATTTTGCGGAAGTTAAAGGCGAAGATACAATTTCACTTGAAACCACAGCTTATGCCTTAAAACAGCTGCAAGTTGATGATGAGGGACTTGATTTAACGGATCGTCGCATTTTGAAAACTATGATTGAAGGTTATCGTGGAGGTCCTGTTGGTATTAGAACTTTAGCTGCTAATATTGGTGAGGATATTGAAACAATTGAATCTTTATACGAACCATATTTGCTTCAACAAGGATTTATTTTACTTACTCCGCGTGGAAGAGTCGTTACCGAAAAAGCATATTTACAATTAGGTCTTCCTATTCCTGGTAAAAAGTAGTACAAAGTTGTTTTTTTAGGTATAATTGACTATACAGGTAAAAAAGAATTTATGAGGTGTCTAATTTGAATACTTTATTTTTAGCAGCTAACGGCGGAGCCGCTGGCAACAATATGATGATGATCTTATTATTTGTAGTTTTGATTGGATTTACTTACTTCGGGATGATTCGTCCTCAAAAGAAGCAACAACAAAAGAGAATGCAAATGATGGATCAATTGAAAAAGGGTGACAAAGTTATCTTGGTAGACGGTTTGCATGCTAAAGTTGATTCAATTAACAACAAGGATAAAACAATTGTTGTTGATGCAGATGGTATTTACTTAACTTTTAGTAGAATGGCTGTCCGTCAAATTATCCCAGCTGCCGAAACTACAACTGAAGAAGCAACTGCTGAAAAGGCAGCAGAAGAAAAGCAAGCTAGTGAAGAAGCAAAACCAGCAGTAGAAGAAAAGGCTGATGCGGCTAAAGAAACTGCAGAAAAAGCTAAAGCAGAAAAGACCCAAGATTCAGATTCTGCTACTAAGTAATTCAAAAAGCGTTTGAACAACGCTTTTTTTGTTTTTCTAAAATAAAGCTTATTGTAAAATAAAAGTAGTTAGACACTAAATTTAAGAAGGAAGTACTTAATACTATGAAGAATATTCCAGTTGTAATGATTATTTTTGGTGGTAGTGGGGATTTGGCTCATCGAAAGTTGTACCCAGCTTTGTTCAATTTGTATGAACAAGGATTGATTCATGATAATTTTGCTGTAATTGGAACGGCTCGTCGCCCATGGTCACACGACTATTTGCGTCAACAAGTAGTTGATGCTGTTCATGAAACTCATAATGAGGTTGATGAAAACAGTTTAAAGAACTTTGCTAGCCATTTCTACTATCAATCTCATGATGTTACTAATGTTGAACACTATGAAACTTTGAAGAATTTGGCTCAAGAGCTTGATGATCGTTATAGCGCTCAAGGCAATAGATTGTTCTACATGGCAATGGCGCCACGCTTCTTTGGGACTATTGCAACCCATATTAATGATCAAAAGTTAACTGGTAGCGGCTTTAATAGAATTGTTGTTGAAAAGCCATTTGGTCGTGATTTGAAGTCAGCTGAAGAATTAAATAAGCAAATTACTGCTTCATTCAAAGAAGATGAAATCTTTAGAATTGATCACTACTTGGGTAAAGAAATGATTCAAAATATCTTGCCACTTCGTTTTACCAATCCATTAATTAAAAATATTTGGAATAGTGACAACATCAAGAATATTCAAGTTACCTTGGCTGAAAGACTTGGTGTTGAAGCTCGTGGTGAATATTATGAAACCTCAGGTGCCCTTCGCGATATGGTTCAAAACCACATTTTCCAAATTATTACCTTGTTGGCAATGCCAGAACCTAAGGCAATTGACGCCGAAAGTATCCACCAAGCCAAACAAGAGTTGCTTGATAGTTTAGTTATTCCAACCCCAGAAGATGTAAAGAAGCACTTTGTGCGGGGCCAATATGCGGGTAGTGATACTACTTTTGCTTATCGTAAAGAACCTAAGGTTGATGAAAATTCAACTACTGAAACTTTCGTTGCTGGTGAAACTAAATTCAAGAAGGGTCCTGTTAAAGATGTCCCAATCTACTTTAGAACTGGTAAGGAATTTAAGGAAAAGAAAAACCGTATTGATATTGTTTTAAAGCATGCTAATACCCCATATGGTGGTGTACATTCAAACAATATTACGATTGAAATCGATCCTCAAAGTAAGCTTTACATTACTATCAATGGTAAGAAGATTGATACAGACGGCATCCGGCGTGAAAACTTAACCTACGCCTTTTCAAAAGAGGAGATGGCCAAGGTTCCAGATGGTTATGAAAGATTGCTTCATGACGTCTTCGTTAATGATTCGACCAACTTTACTCATTGGGCAGAATTAAAGAGATACTGGGAATTTATTGATGCAGTTGAAGATGCCTGGAAGAAAGAAAACGAAGCTGGCAACCCGGATATTGTTCAATATCCTCCATACAGAATGGGACCAAAAGAAGCTGATCGCATTTTTGAATCTCCAACTGGACATTGGATTTATGAGTAAGATAGATCATTCAGAAAATTTATTACCTAAAAATGACATCCATCGTCGGATTATCCATCTCGACATGGATGCCTTTTACGCTTCTGTAGAAATGCGTGATCACCCTGAATATCGCCATAAGGCTTTAATTATTGCTCGTGATCCGCGTAAACATAATGGTCACGGAGTAATTACTACCGCAAATTATTTTGCTCGTCAATATGGAGTTGGAAGTGCGATGCCAGCTATTAAAGCTATAAAAAGGATCCCATCCGATAAGTTAGTCTTTTTGCCACCTAATTTTGAAAAATATCGAGCAGTTTCAGCCCAAGTTCACAAAATTATGCATGAAGTTACTGATCGAGTGGAATCAGTGGCTTTAGATGAAGCATATTTAGATGTAACTGAAAACAAGCTCGGCGATTATACAGCAATCGAACTTGGCAATTATATGCAAAAAAAGATTTATGAAGAATTGAAATTAACCTGTTCATTTGGAGTAAGTTACAATAAGTTTTTAGCTAAAATGGGCTCTGAATATGCCAAGCCTTTTGGAAAAACTGTTGTCTTGCCAGATGAAGCTTTAGATTTTTTGGGGATGCAAGACATTAAAAAATTTCCTGGAATTGGTAAGAAAACTCAAGAGATTTTACGTCAAATGGGGATTAATACCGGTTCCGATTTACAAAAACAAAGTGTACGTTTCTTAATTGATCGCTTTAAAAAGCAGGGCTATGTTTTAGCAATGCACTCGCGCGGAATTGATTTGAGCCCAGTTCAAGGCGAACGCCAACGTAAGTCAATTGGGAAGGAACATACTTTTGAGCCTTTAATCTTTGACCAGCAAAAAGCACTAACTAATTTGCGAATATTTAGTAGAGAAGTTGCAGAAGCATTAAATAAGCAAAGTTTGTCGACAAAGTGTGTGGTTTTGAAGATTAGAGATGCGGATTTTAGGACGATGACACGAAGAAAAATGCTCAAACATCCTACTCAAAATAGCCATGTCATTTTTGATCTAGCACGAGAGATGTTTTTGGCGTTGCCGGAATTTTTAAATATTGGAATTCGTCTTTTAGGAGTTTCTGCAACAAATTTGGAACAAGAATCATATTCACAAATTAATTTGTTCAATGCGATAGAAGACTAACTTGGCTCATTTTTTGGTAAACTAGTAGTAGAACAGACTCAAGGAAGGGAAGAAAATCATGAGTAGTTTTGATGACGTTTATGAAAAAATATTACAATATCCAACAATTATAATTCACCGTCACACCAGTCCAGATCCAGATGCAATTGGTTCACAAGCTGGTTTGGCACGTTCACTAAGCGAAAAGTTTCCTGAAAAGAAGATTCTTTGTGCTGGTGAAAATGATGAAGGCGATTTAGCTTGGATCAATCACATGGATGAAGTAAAGGCAGCTGATTATAAAGGCGCTTTAGTAATTACTACTGATACCGCAAATACTCCACGTATTTCTAACAAGCTTTATGACCAAGGTGACTTTTTGATTAAGATCGACCACCACCCAGACGTTGATCCATATGCGGATATGAGTTACGTTGATCCTGATGCGCCAGCAGCTTGTCAAATCATTGTTGACTTTATTAATAAAGAAAACTTACCAATGAATAAGGAAATTGCTTATCCACTTTACGCAGGGCTTGTGGGTGATACTGGACGTTTTATGTATCCTGAAACTTCAGCTCATACTTTTGAAGTTGCGGCAGAACTTGCGGCAACGGGTATTAACATTACTGAAATTGCCCGTCGCTTGAGCGATGTAACTTTTGAACAAGCTAAGCTTCAAGCTATGGTTCTTGAAAACATGACTGTTAAAGATGGAGCTGCTTATGCTGTACTTACTCAAGATGACTTGAAGAAGTTAGGTGTAAATTATGAACAAACTTCAGTCGCAGTTTCTACACCAGGTAGAATCAAGGATATCTTAGCTTGGAATCTCTTTGTTCAAAAGCCAGATGGCACTTTCCGTGTTCACTACCGTTCAAAGGCCCCAGTTATTAACCAATTGGCCGAAAAGCACGATGGCGGCGGTCATGCTTTAGCATCTGGTGCAAATGCCAAGAATATGGATGAAGTTAAGCAAATATTTGATGAGTTAGTTGATGTAACTAAGAAGTATAAAGAGGAACATGAATAATATTTTTACTGATTCAAGAATTAGACCAGAATTACAAACTGGTTTAAAGAAGATTCATTTTGATAAACCTACTAAGGTACAAGAAGAGGTTATTCCAGCTATGCTTTCTAACCAAAATGTAGTGGTCCAAGCTGCTACTGGTTCTGGAAAAACCCATGCTTATTTAGTACCTGTTTTAAATAAAATTGATGAAAACTCTGACTACGTTCAAGCTATTATCACTGCGCCAAGTCGAGAATTAGCTGATCAATTATATAAAGTAGCGCGTCAATTGCGTGATAACTCTGGCTTAGATATTTCAATTGAACACTTAGCTGGTGGAGTTGATCGTGAACGTCAATTAGAAAAAATTCAAAATAAGAAGCCACAACTGATTATTGCAACTCCCGGAAGACTCCTTGACTTTGTAGAAAAGAAGATTTTTAGTGTTGATCAAGTAAAAGTCTTTGTAATCGATGAAGCTGATATGACGCTAGATATGGGCTTCTTGGCAGACATCGATAAAGTTGCCTCTAAGCTTCCTAAGGATGTTTTGTTTGCGGCCTTTTCTGCAACTATTCCAGTTAAGCTTTCTAACTTTTTACGTAAATATATGGCTCATCCCGATGAAATCATTATTGATAATCCAGCAATTATTGCGCCAACGATCAAAAATGATTTGCTTGATGTCGGTTCAAAAGATAAAAAGCGCGTTTTACAAGAGCTTTTGACCATGGGACAACCATATTTAGCCTTAGTTTTTGCGAATACTAAGCAAAAAGTTGATGAAATTACTGATTACTTGCAAAGTCAAGGGATGAAAGTAGCCAAAATTCACGGCGGAATTACCGAACGTGAAAGAAAGAGAACTTTGCGCCAAGTAGAACAAGGTCAATTCCAATACGTGGTAGCTAGTGACTTGGCTGCGCGCGGTCTTGATATTGATGGCGTTAGTTTGGTAATTAATTACGAAGTTCCAAGAGATTTGGAATTTGTTATTCACCGAATTGGTCGTACTGGTCGAAATGGATTGTCAGGTCATGCCATTACTTTGATTCGTGAAGAAGAAATGGGCCGCATCGAAGAACTTGAAAAGATGGGCGTTCATTTTGACTTTGTAGAAATTAAAAATGGCGAACTGGTTCCTAGAAAGCACTATCGTCGTCGCGATAATCGCCAATCTAAGAACCGTAAGCTTGATACGAAGCTCGTTGGCTACGTTAAAAAAGAAAAGAGAAAACGTAAGCCCGGCTACAAGAAGAAGATCAAGCGTGCCATTGCCGAAGATAATCGTCAAAAACGTAAGCTTGAACAACGTCATGAAATTAGAAAAGCTAAGCGCCAAAGAAAGCGTCGCCGTGAACAAGGACGTTGAGATAATATCTGAATGAATAGCGGAGAAAATTTTCTCTGCTATTTTTATATAAAATATCTTCATATATAAATTTATTTTCTGAAAATTCATTGACAAATATTATAATTTTAATAAAATAATATTAAAATTATAAATGAAAGAGGAATAATATATGCGTTTTAGACATAAATTTAAAGTAGTTTCAGGATTTTTGATAGCTATACTTTCTCTTAGTATTACTACACCGGTTTTAGCAGATGCAAGTAATAATTCTCCTAGAGCGACTGATCTTGAAAAAGTTTCTAGATTACAACAAAATAATAAAGAATTAACACAAGAAACGACTTTCTTACCTAATTTAGAAAGTAATATTAATAGCCAGACTTTTTTGGATAATAAAACTGTGGCTTCACTTGCCAGAGATTCAATGTCCGGAATTGGAGGATCTGGCAGAGCTAACTGGGGAGGCTTAGGCGCTGCTGGAGGAGCCGCAATTGTTTATATAGGTGGTCGTGCTTATAAAAATGGCGTCCAGATACATCGAGCTGAAAGAAAAATTTCAAACAAAGTTTTAAAAGATAATAATCATGTTGATTTAGGGAAATTTCATGGGAGCGGCAATTATAAAACTGGACCTAAAGGGTACCATTTAGAAAAAGATCGTGCGGCTGGTAAACCTACTGCTCATAATGGCGGTGCAAATGGTAGCTACTGGAAATTATATGATCGTAATAGTAAAGTTGCTTCTGTAAATAAAAATGGAAAGATTTTAAAGCATTATAAAAAATGATTACTCAGAACCAAATTAATTATTATGAAGATAACACGCCTAATTATTTCGTAGTTATTGGAGTAGATGGCTACAATTCTATAGCTAAAAATTATAGTTATTTTGATGATTATTATCTACCGAAATTAGTAGAGAAAGTTACTTTAATCAGTATGTTATTGCTGTCGTGGTATTCGGCAGAAATTGCTTTTCATACAGATGATGAAGAATCGGAACTGTATAAATATAATAGTAAAGAACTTACTGCAGAAGATGTAGCTGTTCTCGTTAAATTGATTTCAGCTAGTATGCATCATAATGGATATATCCATTTTCTGTTTAAAGATGATGAGGGAGAAGAGTTCATGATGTATATTTATGGTGATTCAACAATCGGCTTTTGTAATATGACGGTAAAAACAAAAGAATACGTTGAGGCGCAAGTAAATAAGCAAGGATTATCATTAATGCTTGATGAAAGTAAATAATCAGGATGTTAACTATTGTAAATTTTTTATCGATTGTTTTTCAAAGAAAGCGTCGCCGTGAACAAGGACGTTGACAAAAAACGAGCAAGTAGTACAATTATTTTCAGCTTAAGATATGTCTTTTAAATGTATATTTCAAAGAGAGAGCTGAAGGGTGAGAAAAGCTTAATATACTTTAACAAGATGCTCCTTTAAGTTTTCAATTAAGATAATTAAGAGGTAACAAGCACTGTTGCAATCAAGGTGGTACCGCGTGAATTTGCGTCCTTGAATTAAGCAATGGTGTTTTTTATTTTATTTTAGGGAGATAAAAAATATGAAGAAACTAACTAGTTCTGAGTTTCGTCAGATGTTTTTAGACTTTTTCAAAGATCATGGTCACATGATTATGCCTAGTGCATCACTTATTCCAGAAGACGACCCAACTCTTTTATGGATTAACTCTGGGGTTGCTACTATGAAGAAGTACTTCGATGGTTCAGTTGTGCCTAAGAACCACCGAATTACTAGTTCACAAAAGTCAATTAGAACTAATGATATCGAAAATGTTGGTAAGACTGCTCGTCACCAAACTTTCTTTGAAATGCTTGGTAACTTTTCTGTCGGTGACTACTTTAGAGATGAAGCTATTCCTTGGGCATGGGAATTTTTAACTAGTCCTGATTGGCTTGGTTTACCAAAGGAAAAGCTTTACTGTACTGTTTATCCAAAAGATGAAGACTCATTCAAGGTTTGGGTAAAAGCAGGGATGCCAGAAGATCATATCGTGAAGCTTGAAGATAACTTCTGGGATATTGGTGAAGGTCCATGTGGTCCTGATACTGAAATTTTCTACGATCGTGGTCAAGAAAACAATGATGTTGCTGAAGACGATCCAGAAAACTTCCCAGGTGGTGAAAATGCTCGTTACCTTGAAATTTGGAACATTGTATTTTCACAATACAACCACTTGCCAAACGGTAAGTACGTTGATCAACCTCATAAGAACATCGATACCGGTATGGGTCTTGAACGTGTACTTTCAATTTTGCAAGATGCACCAACTAACTTTGAAACTGACTTGTTCTTGCCAATCATTCACGCTACTGAAGAAATGACTGACGGTAAGAAATACGGTGAAAATGATGAAGATACCACTGCATTTAAGATTATTGCTGACCACGTTCGTGCAGTAAGTTTTGCGATTGCTGATGGTGCTCTTCCTTCAAACTCTGGCCGTGGTTACGTTTTACGTCGTTTGATCCGTCGTGCTGATTTAAATGGTCAACGTCTTGGTATCAAGGGAGCTTTCCTTTACAAGCTTGTTCCAGTTGTTGGTAAAATTATGGAAAGCCACTATCCAGAAGTTAGGGACCAACAAGGATTCATTCAAAACGTTATTCAAAACGAAGAAGAAAGATTCCAATCGACTCTTGATACTGGTTTGAGTTTGCTTGATGATTTAATTGATAAAGCTCAAAATTCAGAAGAAAAGACTATTTCTGGTAAAGATGCCTTTAAGATGTTTGATACTTATGGTTTCCCATATGAATTGACTTTTGAATCTGCACAAGATGCGGGCTTAAATGTTGATAAAGATGGCTTTGATAAGGAAATGCAAGCTCAAAAAGATCGTGCCAGAAAGGCACGTGGTGACTTGCAATCAATGGGTTCACAAGATTTAACTTTAATGAACTTAAAGGATAAGTCAGAATTTGAATATGGCGTTTATGAAGAACCACACGCTAAATTGATTGATATTGTTGTTGATGACAAGTTAGTTGATAAAGCTGAAGGTGAACAAGCTACCTTAGTCTTTGATAAAACTCCATTTTACGCAGAACGTGGTGGACAAGTAGCTGATCATGGTGATATTTACAACCAAGATGGCGAATTAGTAGCTAAAGTTACTGATGTTCAACATGCACCAAATGATCAAAACTTACACTTTGTTGATGTGATTTTGCCACTTGAAAAGGGTCAAGAATACGTTCTTAAGATTGACAAGGAACGTCGTGAAGGTCTTCGTCATTCTCACACTGCAACTCACTTGCTTCATGCAGCTCTTCGTCAAGTATTAGGCGATCATACTCACCAAGCTGGTTCACTTGTAGAACCTGATTACTTAAGATTTGACTTTACTGCTATGGATCCAATGACTCCACGTGAACTCAAGTCAGTTGAAGAATTGGTAAACCAAAAAATTTGGGAAGCTATCAATGTAGAAACTACTATTACTGATCCAGAAACTGGCCGTAAGATGGGTGCCTTAGCCTTGTTTAATGGTAAATATGGTGACAAGGTTCGTGTAGTTCAAATAGATGACTTTTCAACTGAATTTTGTGGAGGAACTCATTGTTCTAACACTAGCCAAATTGGTATTTTCAAGATCACTTCTGAATCTGCAGTTGGTGCAGGAATGCGTAGAATTGAAGCTGTAACTTCTAAGAAGGCTTACGAATACTTAGCAGAACGTTCAAGCTTACTTGATGATATTCAAGAAGAAGTTAAAGCAACTAAGGCTGAAAATATTATCGATAAGATTGATTCACTTGAAAGTGACTTGCACGACAGCCAAAAGCAAGTTGAAGAATTAAACAAGCAAATCAATAGCGCTAAGTCAAAAGACTTGTTTAACAATGTGAAGGATGTTAACGATCTTACTGTTATTGCAGAAGTAGCTGATGTAGATGGAATGAAGGACTTACGTGAACTTGCTGATAATTGGAAGAGTTCAAATAAGTCAGATGTTTTAGTATTAGCGGCTGAAAATGATGGTAAAGCTAACATGATTATCAGCTTGGGCGATAAGGCCTTGGAAAAGGGTCTTAAGGCTGGAGATTTGATTAAAATCGCTGCCCCAATCTTTGGCGGTGGCGGCGGTGGTCGTCCAAACATGGCTCAAGCTGGTGGTAAGAAGCCAGAAGGTTTAAATGACGCTATTGAAGCTGTAATTAATGAAATTTCTAAAAATTAATTAATTGAGTTTAATTCTTTTTTCAAGTAAAATTGTGACAGGAGGAATAATTATGAGCTCGCTAGATAAGACAATGCATTTTGACTTTAATCAAAATAAAGGAAAAAATGTTTATGATACTCTGCAAGATGTTTACAATGCGCTTGAAGAAAAGGGCTATAACCCAATTAACCAGATTGTAGGATACTTACTTTCTGGCGATCCGGCTTATATCCCACGGCACAATGATGCCCGTAATTTAATTCTTAAGCATGAACGTGATGAAATTATTGAGGAACTTGTGAAGAGTTATCTTGGTAAGGATAAATAATGCGTTTAATAGGATTAGATGTTGGTTCTAAAACAGTTGGCGTGGCGGTAAGTGATGAACTGGGGTATACTGCCCAAAAACTAGAAACCATTCAAATTGATGAAAGTAAGTTTAATTTTGGGATGCGCTCAATTAAAAAACTTGTGCGTGAATACGATCCTGAAGGTTTTGTTCTAGGTTTACCTAAAAATATGGATGGAACTGATGGAGCATCTGTTACCAGAAGTAAAGCTTATGGTAAAAGACTTGAAGATAAATTTGGCTTACCAGTTCATTATTCTGACGAACGCCTAACGACGATTGAATCAAGAAGAGTATTAATCGAAGAAGCTGGAATTCACGATCGTAAAAAACGTAAAGAAGTGATCGATCAAATGGCAGCTGTACTCATCTTGCAAAATTATTTAGACTTACACCGAAAGGATTAATTATGGTAGAAGTTAATAAAGGTGACGATAAGGATCGTCAGATTACCTTGGTTGATGATCAAGGCAACGAAGAATTATATGAAATTTTATTCACTTTCCATTCTGATGATTATGATAAGTCATATGTTCTTCTCTACCCTGCAGCTGTAGGTGAAGGCGAAGACATTGAAGTTCAAGCTTTCAGCTACGATGCAGATGATGCAGGAGACGTCACAAGTAGTGACTTGCATGAAATTACATCAGATGAAGAATGGGACATGGTTCAAGGAGTTTTAAATACTTTCCTTGATGATGACCGTTTAAGTGGTGAATAAAGAAGAGGTTTGGCTTAGCCGGCCTCTTTTTGTTAATAAGGAATAAAAATAATAAATGAACAGTAAAATTTTAAAGATCCTAGAATTTGAACAAATTACTAATCGCTTGAGTTCTTTAGCAATTACTGCTCCTGCTAAAGAAAAAGCCGCCAATTTAAAGCCAAAAACAGATTTTGATAAAGTAGAAAAAAGTTTGAAGCAAACTTTAGCTTTAGCAAATTTGCTTAGAATTAAAGGTCAACTTCCTTTGACTGATTTTCAAGATGTTAAGCCAAGTACTAAACGTTTAAGTGTCAAGGCAAACTTGAATGCACAAGAATTTGGTAATATTTTATTGATTCTAAGTCTAGCTAGTGAAATCAATGGCTTTTTGGAAGATTTAGATGAAGATATCGATTTATCGGCAATTGATGAAATTTTAGACAAATTGGTTGTTCCAGACACATTATTCAACCAATTAAAAAAGTCAGTTGACTTTGATGGTGAAGTTCTTGATGGTGCTTCGAGTGCCTTAGCTAGAATTCGTCATGACATTAAGAGTAACGAAGAAGAAATTAAGAATAAGATGGATAGCTACACTAAGGGAAACAGTAGTAAATATCTGTCTGAACAAATTGTGACTATTCGTGATGATCGCTATGTTATTCCAGTTAAGCAAGAATATCGTGGTAAATTTGGCGGGGTTGTTCACGATCAAAGTGCCAGTGGCCAGACTTTATTTGTGGAACCTGAAGCAGTTTTGAATTTGAATAACCGCCAACAGAACTTGATGGCCCAAGAGCGACAAGAAATTCGCAATATTTTAAAGCATTTATCTTCAATGGCTCGTGAAGATATTAAAAATTTGAATGAAATTGCATTCTCCTTATCTGAACTCGACTTTTTGCAAGCTAAGGCCAAACTTGCCAAAGAAATGAAAGCAACCGAACCCAGCTTAAGCTATGATAATTCACTTTACTTGCGTAAGGCACGCCATCCGTTAATTGATCCTGAAAAAGTTGTGCCTAATGATATTTACTTGGGTGAAGAATTTGACACCATGTTAATTACTGGACCTAATACTGGTGGTAAGACGATCACTTTAAAGACGGCTGGTTTGATTCAATTGATGGCTCAATCAGGTTTATTTATTCCAGCTGAAGAAAATAGTAAGGTTGGAGTTTTTAAGCAGGTTTATGCCGATATCGGTGATGAACAATCAATTGAACAATCATTGAGTACTTTTTCTTCACATATTAATGACATTATTGCCATTATGAAAAACGTTAATGATCAAACCTTGGTTTTAATTGATGAAATTGGAGCCGGGACTGATCCGGAAGAAGGGGCTAGTTTGGCCATCAGTATTTTGGATTTTTTACGTAAAAAATCCAAAATTATGGTTACTACGCACTATCCTGAATTGAAGCTTTATGGCTATAATCGAGAGCGAACTACCAATGCTTCGATGGAATTTGACTTAAAGACTTTATCCCCAACTTATCGTTTGCAAATTGGAATTCCTGGCCATAGTAATGCTTTTGCAATTGCGCGCCGTTTAGGGATGCGTGAAGATGTAGTAAAAAATGCTCAAAAATTGATGAAGGATGAAGATTCTGACATTAATAATATGATTGAGCGTTTAAATGAACAAACAAAGGCTGCAACTAGTGCGCGCAGTCGCTTAGAAACTAGTCTTGATCGCAGTCAAAAACTTGAGAAGAAGTTGCAAGATGCCTTAGATTGGTACAATCAAAGAGTTCAAAAGCAGCTTGATTTTGCTCAAGAGCGTGCTAACGAAATCGTTGCTAAAAGACGAAAGAAAGCAGACCAAATTATTGAACGTCTTGAAAATGAACGCAAAAACGGGGTTCAGATTAAAGAAAATAAGATTATTGATGCAAAAGGTGAATTGAATAGCCTAGAACGTCAAGCTCAAAATTTGGCTAATAATAAGGTTCTACAGCGCGAAAAACGCCGTCATAATGTAAGTGTAGGGGATAAGGTGAAAGTCCTCTCATATGGGCAAACAGGGACTATTACAAAGAAACTTTCCGATCATGATTATGAAGTCCAAATGGGAATCATGAAAGTAAAAGTTAGCGATCGTGATGTTGAAAAAATTGATGCTCCTAAGAAACAAATTCCGCATGTAAGAGCGACGAGCGCTTTGAGAAGAAGCAACGCGCGTAGTGAACTTGATTTAAGAGGACAGCGTTATGATGAAGCGATGACTAATTTAGATCGTTACTTTGATTCCGTCCTTTTGGCTGGACTCGATGTAGTGACGATTATTCATGGTATTGGTACGGGTGCAATTAGGACTGGTGTGTGGCAATATCTACGCAGCAACCGCCATGTAAAAAGCTTTAACTACGCTCCGGCAAATCAAGGTGGAAATGGAGCCACAATTGTTCAATTAAAGTAAGCATTTTACTTGTAAAAAGTAAGCCATACTGTTATAATTTAATCAAAGAACTATATAATTGATGAGAGGTAATAATCATGGTTGAAGAAATTACAGACCAAAATTTTGCTGAAGAAACTGATAATGGTGTTGTTTTGACTGACTTTTGGGCAACTTGGTGTGGTCCATGTAAGATGCAATCACCAGTTATTGACCAATTAGCAGAAGAAAGACAAGATGTTAAGTTCACAAAGATGGACGTTGATCAAAATCAAGAAACTGCTAGAGATTTAGGTATTATGGCTATTCCTACTTTGCTTATTAAGAAAAACGGTCAAATTGTTGATCGTTTGACTGGTTACACTCCAAAGGAAAAGCTTAACCAAATCTTAGATCAATACACAGCTTAATAAAAAATAAAGACGGAGCGGTTAAACCGCTCCGTCTTTTTGTTTTACTCTGTTTTGCTTTCTAATAAATCACGTATATCTTTTAAGTAGTCCTCTGCAGTAGGGCCAGCTTCCTTCTTTTCTTTTTTAGTAATTTTATTAACTGCTTTTACAATTAAAAATACTACGAAGGAAATAATTAGGAAATTGATTACCGAATTGATAAAACTGCCATATTTGAAAGTGGCATCTCCTACTTTTAATACCAGATTCGATAGATCAATTTTACCGATAAATATTCCGATTAGCGGATTGATGATATTGGAAACAAGAGACTTCACAATAGAAGTGAAGGCAGCTCCAATGATGACACCAACAGCTAAATCAATGACGTTGCCACGTGCAATAAATTGTTTGAATTCTTTAAACATTACCTATATACCTCCTGTTTTATATGCTTAAAGTATACAGGAAGAAAATAAAATAGGCTAGAAATTAGCTAAAACGTGCTAAAAATTGAACTTTGTTTTCTTTATCTAAAATTGTAATTTCACTTTCGCAAGTTTTGCCAGTTTCTTTTTGAACAGCTTCGGCAATCATGCCACTTTCTAAAGCAAATTCTTTACTGTCACTGTTTAAACGATCTTCTACGCTTTGACCAGTTAATTCAAAAGTCACTGATGAACGGCGTTCTTTAGTTCGAGATAATTGGCCAAATTCCGCCATATTAAAGAACTCTGCCAAATCATTAAAGCTTGCGATATCATAATGGCGAGAAATTCGTTTGCCAGCCCAATAAAGAATAGTCGCATTATCATTACCTAAAATGGTTGGTAATAAAAAGTCACGGTAGAGCTGATTAATAAAATATACATGTTCATTAGAGTGTTCTGTGTTATTTTGCATATGTTTTTCATCCCTTTTATTCTTTTTTATTTTACCTTAAACTAGTAGAAGTAGAAAATATTTTTTCTTTAGGGGGCTATAAGTTATGGATAATCGTCCTATCGGACTACTTGATTCAGGCGTTGGTGGTTTTTCCATTGTTAAAAAAGTAATTAATAAACTACCCAATGAATCAACAATTTTTATTGGCGACAGTGCAAATATGCCTTATGGAAATAAATCTCAAGAACAAATAATTGAACTTACTCGCCGAAGTGTAAAATTCTTATTAAGTAAGAATGTTAAATTGATCATTTTTGCATGTAATACTGCCACTGCAGCTGCAATGCCAACTTTACAAAAAGAAGTTGACCAACAAATTATTGGAGTAATTCAATCGGGAAGTTTAGCGGCAGCTAGAACAACCATGAATAAAAAGGTGGCTGTAGTCGCAACTCCAGTTACAATAAATTCTCATGCGTATCAAAAAGAAATTCAGTTTCGTGATCCTGAAATTGAAGTTAGCGAAATCGCAGCTCCAGAATTAGCACCACTGATTGAAGCGCAAAAAGACTTTGATACTAATTTAAAGGCAGTTGAAAATAGTCTTCAACCATTAAAAGGGGAAGATTTTGACACTTTAGTTTTAGGATGTACACACTATCCAATTATTCGTGATGAATTTGCCCAAGCTTTAGGAGAAAAAATTCAAATTGTGGATCCTGCCGATCAAGTAGCACAATACACTTATAATGTGATGAGGCGTGATGGTTTGTTTAATGATTCAAATGAAGTCAGTCATGAATATTACACGACTGGTGATCCAGAGAAGTTTTCCGAAATGGGTCGGACATTTTTAGGCGATGAAAACTTAACTTCTAAGCAAGTGGATACGGAGAATTTGTAATGACTAAAAAAATTTTATTTGCGACTAATAACCAAGGTAAAGTTAGAGAATTAAAGAAGGCTTTTGATAAAGCTGGCCTTGATGTGGAAATTTTGACTAATCAAGATTTAGATAATCCTCCTCATGTAGTAGAATCTGGACGCACTTTTGAAGATAATGCCAAGTTGAAGGCTCATGCCTTAGCCGATTTTAGTAATTTGCCAACGATTGCCGATGATTCAGGCTTGATGGTTGATAAATTGAATGGTCAACCAGGAGTGAGATCTGCTCGATTTGCCGGAGAAGCTCATAATGACCAACATAATAATGCAAAGCTTTTAGCTGAGCTTGGGGGCGTTCCTGAAGATGAGCGTGGGGCAAAGTTTAACACTACCATTGTGGCGTCAATGCCTCATCAATTTGAGAAGGATTTAGTAGTAACTGGTGAATGCCCAGGAAGAATTTTATCTTCTCTTCGCGGCAAAGATGGCTTTGGCTATGATCCATTGTTTTATATTCCTGAAAAGGGCAAGACTTTTGCTCAAATGACAACTGATGAAAAGAACCAAATTTCTCACCGAGGAAAGGCTGTTAAGAAACTAATTGCGGAACTTCCAGCTTGGTTTGCTCAATTTGATTAAGAAAAAACTCCTAAGAATTAACTTAGGAGTTTTCTTATTTTTTAGTTGTAACCACAGCTGGCTTAGTATTAGTAGGAGCGAATTTGATGTCATTTTTTTGCAAAGCGGCGATGTAATTACTTAAATATAAATTTCGGATAGCAGATTCTTTACCAGGTTTTACTTGAAAATGTACGGTAAAGGTAACATCATTTCCGTTTTGATTACTGATCCCAACAATTGTGGGTCCTTGAACCAGGGTCTTTTTCTCAGGTTGAATAGTGGAATTAACTTGTTTAATGATCTTTTTAACTTCTTCAAAGTCGTTGCCAGCATCAAGTTCCAAATTAATGTTTAAACTAATTCCGCCGTGGGCCATATTTTGAACAATAGAAATGTTTCGATTGGGAATATAAATAATAGAACCGTCCGATCCTTTAAGCCGAGTTGTTCGCAGACCAAGTTGAACTACGGTGCCGACTTGAGAATCAATTTTTACAGTATCACCCACATCAAACTGGTCTTCACTTAAAATGAAAAAGCCGTTTACCAGATCACTCACAAAGCCCTGTGCTCCCATTCCAAGAGCAAGTGAGAAAATACCCGCACTAGCCAGTAAAGTGCCAACAGGGATGCCTAAAATGGACAATACCGCAAATAAATAAAAGAATAAGACTGTATAGTGAAAGATACTATTGATTAAAGCTGTAATCGTCTTGGTACGTTTATTTTTAGCTTTACGATCATTTACATATTGATTAATGACTTTTTTACCAATCCGATTTATTAAATAAAATATAAGAGTTGTTAAAAATAATTGCCAAATGGTTCCTAATAAATTATTACTGATTTTAGACCAGTCGACTGTGAAATCACTAGGATTTATTTTCATAGATGTTTTCATTGATTACTCCTTATTTCTTATTTTTTGATAAAATAAGAATAACAAAAAATATGTATTCATTGAGAATAAAGTGTTTTCATGCTAGACTTTTTTTAGGTGTATTATTGGAGGGTGACAGATGGTAATTTCTTATGGTGCATTAGCAGGCCTCATCGCCGCTATCGCATTTCTAGTTTTAGTGCTTTTTACAATTCCTGTGCTTAGACATACCACAAAGGCTATTGAAGAAGCCAATGAGACGATGCAAACCACTAATGAATCAATTAAAAAAATATCAGAAGATGTTAATGGCCTAATGGGTCAAACTAGTGATTTATTAGATAAAACTAACCTACTATTAGCAGATGTTAATGGTAAAATGAAGACAATAGAGCCAGTAGTTAAAGCAGCTGCAGATCTCGGAGAAAGTGTTTCTGAAATTAATACTTCTTCCAAGAAAATGGTAAAGCGTTTTAACAACCGCAGTCGCTTTAGCGGCGCTGGGATTGTTTCTTCAGTGTTAGCTGCGACTCTTGCTCGACGCAAACGTCGTAAAGGTGAAGATTAAAGATAAAAGGAGGATTTCACTATGAGTAAGTTTTCAAATTTTGTAATTGGTACAATTGTTGGTGCTGCAGCTGGTTTTGTTGCAGGTTCATTATTAATTAGTGATGAACAAATCGATGATGTAAAGAAGAAAATCAAGGATAATGATGCTCTTCAAGATTTAAAGAAGAAGTATGACAACGGTACTGAAGTTGTTAAGAATCAATTAGCTTCATTCCCAAAGAGCGTTGAAGATGATTCAGAATTGAAAGATTTTGATGATATTGTAATCGATGACTCAAAGGATAAAGATGATGTTGCTAGCGGTGATAACGCTAAGAACTCAGTTAATGATTTAAACAATGCTGAAAAAGATGATGATACTTCTGTAAACACTAATTCAGAAGCTTAATTTTCTTAATAAAGCAAAAAAGACGTGTTAGCTAGATCTAACACGTCTTTTTGTTTGGTTATTCTTCTATAGGGATGACTCTTAATTCTTTATCAGTGTGAGTGAATGGCTCGAAACCATCTTTAGTTACAACACCACAATCCTCAATCCGAACACCCGCAAATCCTGGAATGTAAATTCCTGGTTCAATAGAGAAACACATTCCTTCTTCAATTACTAGGTCATTTCCTTCAACAATAGATGGAAATTCATGAACATTTTTACCAATTCCGTGACCTAAACGGTGAATGAAGTACTCACCATAACCTGCTTTTTTGATAATATCACGAGCAACATTATCAAGTTCTTCGGCAGTAATACCAGGTTTAGCAGCTTCAATTGCGGCTTGTTGGGCTTCTCGGTCTACTTCATAAATTTCTCTTTGCTTAGCACTGGGTTCGCCATATGCTACAGTTCGGCTAGCATCAGAAGCGTAGCCGTCATGCATCGTTCCCAAATCAAATAAAACCAGATCATTAGGTTTAATGGTATTCATTGTTGGACCTAGATGTGGATTTGCCGCATTTGCACCGGCTTGCACAATAGTTTCGAAACTTTCATGCATGACACCCTTTTGCAATTTTAATTGGTAATCAATTTGTCCAGCGATGCTTCTTTCGGTAACCCCAGTCTTAATAGCGTTAAAACCAATTTGAAAGGCAAAGTCAGCTTCTTCACCGGCTCCTTTTAACTTTTCAATTTCTTCCGGAGTCTTGTAAAGTCTAATTCTTTCAATGAAGGCTGAGACATCATTAGTGAAGCTAGCATCTGGAAACTTACTGCGCAAGTTTTGGTAATGAGCGACTGAAAGGTCATCTTTTTCAATTGCCCAGTTTTTAAATTCCTTGGTTCTTTGGCGAATAGTAGTAGAAATAACTCCCCATGGATCCTCTGAATCAAGGTAACCATAAACATCGCCATCCCAAGCGGAGTTTTTGGCTTCTTCAACGTTTAGTGCTGGAGTAAAGACAAAACTTTCAGCGTCTTTGAATGCCAGTAGGGCAAAAATTCGCTCGTGTGGATCCATCGAATAACCCGTAAAGTAAGCGATTGAGATTGGATTTGAAATGTAAGCTACATCAGTATCGTTAGCTTGCAACCATTCTTGTAATTTATCTAAATTCATATTTTTCCTTTCTTAATTTAAGGTATAGTCAATCAAAGTATAACATGATTTTTTGTGAAAAAATGAAAGAAAAGCTGTAAACGTTTGCACCTAAGAGCGTTTCATGTTATATTGCTATGTAGACATTTTAAAGAGAGCTGGGGAATGACATATGCATAAACAAGAAGTAACTATTTACGATGTGGCCCGAGAAGCCAAGGTTTCTATGGCGACTGTATCCCGTGTAGTTAACGGAAATGACAATGTAAGAAAAGAAACTAGAGACCGTGTAATGGAAGTTATCAAGCGTTTGCACTATCAACCAAATGCTGTAGCTCAAGGTCTTGCATCTAAGAGAACCACTACTGTAGGACTTGTAGTTCCTGATCTTACTAATTTATACTTTGCTGAACTTTCAAAGGGGATTGATGATATTGCCCTTTTGTACAAGTACAACATTATTATTACAAGTATCGAAAACCGTTTGATGAAAGAAGATCAAGCAATCCAAAGTTTATTAAACAAACAAGTTGATGGTGTAATTTACATGTCAAACCGTTTACCAGAAAAGGTAATGGATGCTTTTGAAAGAACCGATACTCCAGTTGTGCTTGCTGGTACTAAGGATAATCGAGAAGATTTACCTTCAGTTACTATCGATTATAAGAAGGCTGATACTGAAGCCCTTAACTTAATGTTTAACGATGGTAAGAAGAATTTAGGAATTGTAGTTGGTGATCCTGATGCCGTAGTAAACAATGACTACCGTATTCCTGCTTACAAGGAATTTATTAAGGAACATGATTTGGGTGAAGCTCGTATTTACACTAATGTGATGGATTACTCAGATGGCTATAATCTTTATTCTCAACTTGCTAAAGATGGTGTTGATGGTGTGATTGTAACACGTGATAGCAGTGCAGTGGGAATCTTGAATTCCGCAATGGATGCTGGTAAGAATGTGCCAAAAGATCTTGAAATTGTGACTGCTAGTGCTACTCAAATTGCTTCTGTGGTTCGCCCTGCTTTGACTACAATCAAGCAACCTCTTTATGATATGGGGGCTGTTGCGATGAGAATGTTAACTAAGCTAATGAACAATGAAGAAGTAGAAGATGTGCATATTGAATTGCCATACGAACTTGTTAAAAAGCAAAGTACGTTAAACCAATAGTAAAATAAAAAAATAAGCGGTTCGATTTCGAACCGCTTATTTTTTTATTTAGTTAATTCGTAAATTGCTTCTGCATAAATTGCAATTGAATCAATTAAGTCTTTAACCATCATGTATTCATTTGCTTGGTGCATTACCATTGGCGCATCCTCTGGTTGAGCACCAAAGGCAACCCCATGTTTAAAGAGACGACCGTAAGTACCACCACCGATGACAACTTCGTGTCCTTTTTTACCAGTTTGATGTTCATAAACCTTGAGTAAAGTTTTAACTAATGGATCATCACCAGGAACGTAATGAGGTTCTTCAAAGGAATCGTAAGAAGCAGTTAAGATATCGCTAAATTTTTCCTCAACTTGCTTAACCATCTTGTCAGGATCAGTACCTTGAGGATAGCGAATATTATCTTTTAAGATAGCAGGACCGTTTTCTTCGTATTCAAAAATACTTGGTGCACTAGATAAATCACCCATTAACTCATCATGATGGAAAACACCCAACTTCTTACCTTGGAAGTCTTCGTGTTCAACATCAGCTAAAAAATGTAAGTAATTCTTATCGCGACCCTTGAAGTCAAATTGATCAAGGAACAAAGCTAAGAAAGTTGCAGCGTTGCGCCCAACTTGCGGAGCACTAGCATGAGCACCTTGACCCGTAAGTTCTAAGTTAGCAGTGTTACCATCAATTTCAAAACGTCCCTCAAGCTTGTTTTCAGCTAAAAACTTTTCAAAAGCAGTTTTAATTTCGTCTAAATTATCTGCTTCGATAGTAGCGTAAGCTTTTTGTGGAGTAACGTTGGCAGCAATTCCAGCAGTAAACTTCTTTAACTTTACTGAGCCTTGATCATTATCATCTTTAAAATTAAGTTCTAAAGTATAAATTCCTTGTTCTCCATTAATAATTGGATATTCAGCATCAGGAGAAAATACTTGATCTGGAGTTTTCTCATGCTTTAAATAATAGTTAATGCCAACCCAATTAGTTTCTTCGTTAGTACCAACAATGAAGTCGATCTTCTTCTTAGGCTTAAAACCAGCTTCCTTTAATAAAAGCATTCCGTAGTAAGCAGCAAGGGCAGGCCCTTTGTCATCGGCACTTCCGCGGCCGATGATCTTGCCATCTTTAATGAGCATTTTGAAAGGATCTGTTTCCCAGCCGTCCCCAGCGGGCACAACATCCATGTGGCCAATAATTCCTAAAGTTTGATTGCCCTCACCAAAGTCAACACGCCCAGCATAGTTATCAACGTTTTTAGTGTGGAAACCATCACGTTCAGCGAATGACAAAAATTTTTTCATTGCCTTAACAGGACCAGGTCCAACTGGGTATTCTTTGGAAGTATTGTTTAAATCTTCTGAAGAATCAATTGCAATTAATTCGTCTAGATCGCGTAAAATATCATCTTTTTTAGCTTCGGCTAATTTCTTGTAATCTAAATCCATCATGATTTCTCCCTTTTATTAATATGTTAAGAAAGATTGTACCAGAAAAAAGAAGCTTTTCTAAATTAAAAAGCTTCTTTAGTAATTTTTAGAGTGTTTTGTAAATTATCGAAATAAGTCTGTTTTTCGCTAGTAGGGAGTTTATAACTAAGCAATGCAATATTGTTATAACGACTAATTTTAGGTAAATCACGATAGTCGCTGAAACTTTCTGAATTGAAAAAACCATAAAAGAGAATGTCGTCTGCTTTTACCCAGCCAGCCTTAGTGTAAAGCCACATACTTTTTGGAGAACCGTTGAAATTCAAAATCTTATACAATTTGTTAGCTGGTAAAACTTTACCAGTTTTTGCTTGATTATCAGGTTGAGAATAAGTAGGAACCTCTACTTGAGGTTTGGCGAGAATTTCTTTATTTTCATAAGCAGCGATGTCTTTTTTGGTTAGGTCAAAATTTACGAATTCTGCGGAAATAAAGGTTTTTTCATCGACTTGATAATAAAGCTGATCATCAACTCGCACGCCATAACTGACATGTAATTTTTGCCCGGGATAAATGTATTTCTTTTGGGGGATGCGCACATAAGGATTCATCATAATCGGAGTTTTATTTTTACCAAAATAAGTTCCATCGCGATCGATTTCGTACTTTTGTGTCCCCATTTTAGCTAGCTTGTATTTAAAACCAGTTGCTGGAAAGTTAGTGACTACCCCATCGACATTACGGTTAATTAACCAATGCCATAGAGCAGGTGATTCATCCATTTCAGCCCAAACAAAGACTTGCTTATTCAGTTTATGTAACCAGCGAATTAACCAAGGATGATCTTGAACGATATCTGAAGAAACGTTAACAGCATTGACTTGTGGGAGAATACTAAAATTGATTCTTTTTAAGCTGCCTACAATTAAGATCAAATAAGCGTCGGGCATGATTTTCCTAAAATGAAACAGACTTGCTGCGGAAAAAGAGTGAATCATGACGCGTTTTTCCATATGATATTTTTTAACAGTTTCCGCAATTTTATCTTCTAGTTCATATGAAGAATCTATCGAATGATCAATTTTTGTTTCTAAAACAAATTTAGTATTGGGTTTGTTTTTATAGTGTTCAAATAATTCACTCAAACTCATTACATGTTCGCCGTTGTCGTATTTTAGCTGATGAAGCGAACTAAAATCATTTTGTGATACAATTGCATGTGTATGAGTGACGCGGTATAAATCATCGTCATGGCTGATAACTAAGATCCCGTCTTTTGATAGTTGAAGATCAAGTTCTACATAATCAGCGCCTGAATTAAAAGCCGAATTATCGCTTTGGATAGTTTCTTCAGGATACTTGACAGGATCGCCCCGATGACCAACAACTGTGAAGCCGCTAGTCATTAAAAAAATTAAACTAAAAATTGCCAGTAAAAAGTGGCGTTTACGTTCCATTGAATTGTGCACCTCGCAATAACTACAATAGCATGGTTGCATATTTTTTTCTATTTTTATAAAGGTGTAGATTATATGAGTAAACAGTATGAACAACTGGATTTAATTGAAGAAGTAACTCGTAATGATGGTAGTAAATATTTTGAAATTTCTAATATTGACCAAAACGGAATTGCAGAACTTGCAGCCGATCGAGGAGATATTAAGAGTGTGAAGATTTTACAAGTTAATATTGCTCGCACTAAGCCATTAATTACCTATGAAAAATATATCAATGATAATTATAATCTTCAGACTTTACTTAATGAAGATGATTGGAGAAATCCTAAGTGGGTTGAATGGGATAAACCGAAAGGTAAGATTTTAGATGCTTATAATATGGTATTGAAGGCCAATAAGATTGGCTAGAAAGTTGAATGTACAATGGAAACTTTAAGAATTTTACACACTAATGATCTTCATTCACACTTTGAACATTTTCCAAAGATTGGCCGCTATTTAAAGAAGGCGCAAGCAGATAAAAGCGCTTCTGAAGTTTACACTTTTGACGCTGGTGACTTTATGGATCGATCTCATCCTTTAAGTGATGCGACAGAAGGTCAAGCAAATATTGAATTAATGAATAAATTTAATTATAATGCCATTACCATTGGAAATAATGAAGGAATTTCTAATCCACATTGGGTTTTGGAAAAACTTTTTGATCATGCGGATTTTCCTGTAGTTTTAGCTAATCTTCGCGAAGAAGATGAGTCAATGCCAAAATGGTGTACTCAAGATAAAATTATTACCACTAAAAAAGGAACTCGTATTGCCTTAATTGGTTTAACGGCAGCTTATCCGATGACTTATGGGCCTAATCATTGGCATGTTAAAATGCTCAAAAATACAATGGATGATTTGTTGCCAAAACTTGAAGGTAAGTATGATATGTTGATTATGCTTACCCACATTGGTTTAAGAATGGATCGCTGGCTAAGTAAAAATTACCCGCAAATTGATTTGATTGTGGGTGGTCACAGTCATGATTTGATTCCAAATGGTGAAAAGGTCAACAATACTTGGATTACTCAGACTGGTAAATGGGGGAATTATGTAGGTGACATTCATGTTGAAATTGATGATGATCATAAAGTAAGAAAAATAACCCCAACCACTGTTCCAGTTGCTTCTATGCCAGAAATGCCCGGTGATGAAGAAATTATTCAAGGTTATCGTGAAAAAGGAAAAGAAATTCTTGAACAACAAACAGTAGCCGAACTTCCAGAAAAATTTAAAGATGATAAAACAGCAGCAATTCAAGTGTCTCTAGATGCGATTGCGAATTTTGCTGGGACTGATCTAGCTATGCTGAGCTCGGGACTTTTTCTTGCACCATTTAAGGCGGGAAAACTCACTAAATATGATATGCAAAAAGCTTTGCCACATCCCATGCATGTTGTACGATCTACTTTGAAAGGGACAGATTTATGGCGATTGGTTATGGAAATTGAAAAAAATCGCCATTATCTAGAGCACTTTCCTTTACAAGGGATGAGTTTTA
This sequence comes from uncultured Lactobacillus sp., assembly GCA_948500755.1. GTDB lineage: Bacteria > Bacillota > Bacilli > Lactobacillales > Lactobacillaceae > Lactobacillus. The sequence goes on from CAOOYH010000004.1 coordinate 100,882, forward strand.
GAGGAAAAATTTTCGGCGAAATGTACTATAAAGGAATTAAGGTCGATCACAGAAGACGCATTGTATATGTAAATGGAAAAGAAATAGACCCTGAAAAAGAATATCAAATTGCTGGTTTAGACCACTATGTTTTAGTGCCGTTTTTCCCAACGTTATCTATTGTGGGTGATAATGAATTCCTTTTCCCGCAATTTTTAAGAGAAGTAATTAGTGATTATTTAGCTAAGAATTATCCCGTTAAACAGGAAGTGAAGAAGAAATAAATGAAGAAAAAGGAGAACTCCAAGGAAGAGTTTGCCCCAGAGGAAAATAAGTATCAACAAAAACAGCCAATCCGCCATCCCTTAGCAAAAATTGTGCTTGACGAAAACAAAATTAAAATCAACGAGCAACTTTACAAGATTGTGATCGATAAATTTGATGCAATCGATGTTGAAATGCTGCGTGAAAAATATGATCCTTACCTAAATCAATATGATTTTTTAGTAGGGGATATTTCGAGCGACCACTTACGATTGAAGGGCTTTTATAAGGATAATGTGCGCACTTCAATTGATCGTAAACAAAAAGCTATTGCTGATTATTTAACTGAATATTGTAATCCTGGAGGAGCCTATTTTGTTTTACAGCTAATCAGTCCAGTTCATCATTACAATACCAATACTCATTTACACGAAAAACAAAATCGCGAATATCATAAAAAACGTTACTCTAAGAAAAACATAGAATTTAGTTTTAAGAAAAAGAAGGTTCATCGGACTAAATTCAAGAAGCGTCAGACTGTAGCTGTTAAAAAATCGCGAGGAAAGCATCAAGCTTTTGTAATTAAGAAAAAGAAAAGAGGTAAAAAGAATGAAGAAAGATTATAATCTATTCTTGATTGATCTAGATGGGACCATTTATCGGGGGGATGAAACTATTCAAACAGGGGTAGATTTTGTTCATCGTTTGAAAGAGGCTCATAAAGACTATCTCTTTTTAACTAATAACACTACTCGGACGCCAGAAATGGTAGTTGAAAAACTAAAAAAACATGGGGTGGAAACTGATGTGAATCATATTTACACCCCAAGTATGGCGACTGCAAGCTATATTATTAATAAAAAGCATACTAATGACGTTGAAGTTTATATTATTGGCGAGTTTGGTTTGAAAAATGAGTTATTAAATATTGCTGGATTTAAGTTGAACGAAATTACGCCAGAGTATGTGGTTGTAGGGATGGATCAAGATTTAACTTATAAGAAAGTTCGTACAGCAACTAGGGCAATTAGAAACGGGTCAACTTTTATTGGAACAAATGCCGACTTGAATTTACCTTTAGGTCATGAATTAATTCCAGGAAATGGTTCTCAATGTGCGATGATTGCAGCTGCAACTGGTCAGCAACCACTTTATATTGGAAAACCTGAATCAATCATTGTTGATTATGCTCTAAAAAAGATCCACCATTCTAAAGATGAAACTATTATTGTTGGAGATAATTACAATACCGATATCCGTGCTGGATTTAACAGTGGAGTCGACCAGATGTTGACTCTAACTGGGGTCACTACGCGTGCTGATATTGAAGGTAAACGTCAACCTACTATTACTGTAGACAATTTGAGTGAATTTAAATTTAACTAATAATGCAAAAAAATCTCGGAGCTAGTATCTATAATTTCTTTTTTGCACTTTCTGCAAGTATTGTGGGCGCAATTGTTTTTAGTTGGCCTCTTTTATTTATTTTTGTAACTGTGCAAAAAACCTACCAAATAGTAAATATGTCGGTTTTAAAAGTAATGCATAATTATAATCAATTAATGTTGTATTTACTTTGGCTATTTAAAAATAAATTACAAATGGATAATTTTCCTACTTCTAAAAGTGCGGCTGAACACTTTGCTGATGTAAAAAGATTACTTATCTTAGCAGTTTTAGTCTTTATTATCTGTTTAGTGATTTATATAATAGCAAAAAAGCGTAATGAAGAAGGATTGTTGAAAATAAGTAAGATTGAAGCATGGATTTTTCTTTTGCTTCCAATTATCATTTTGCCTTTCGCGATTGTGAATTTTGATAGTTTCTTTATTTTCTTCCATCATTTGTTTTTTGCTAGCAGTAATTGGCTATTCGATCCTAATACCGATCCCATCATTGATGTTTTAACGGAAGAATTTTTCGCTTCATGTTTTGGTGTATTTGGGATTATCTATGAATTATATTTTATAAGTAAAATTGTACACAAATAAAAAGGAATTCCTTAATGGAATTCCTTTTTCAGTGTTAATTTTTTCTTTAAAGCAACAATTGCAATTGGTACTACAGAAACTAAGATAATTGCAATTACGATCATTGAGAAGTGATCTTTTACAAATGGAATATTGCCAAAGAAGAATCCAATAATTGTAAAAAGCCCTGTCCAAAGTAATCCACCCAAAATATTGTAGGTGATAAAGTGGCCATAGTGCATTTTACTGCCCCCAGAAATAAATGGGACAAAAGTTCTAATAAAAGGAATGAATCTTCCTACTACAATTGTGATTGGGCCGTGCCGCTCAAAGAATTTCTCGGCTGCTAGTCGATTTTTTTGATTAATTAATTTATTAAACCAAGCATGTTTTTCTCCCGTTCGGGTTGACCAAGCTCCGATTTCGTAGTTAACTGTATCACCCACAATAGCTGCTATTGCGACAACAGCATAAATTATCCAGATGTTTAATCCATATTGAGGATTAGCTGCCATGGCACTAGCTGCAAAGATTAGCGAATCCCCTGGTAAAAAAGGAAAGATAACTAATCCAGTTTCAATGAAGATAATCGCAAATAAAATTAAATAAGTCCATCCGCCGAATTGATTGACAATCGTGATTAAATGATCATCAATATGAAGAATAAAGTCAATTAACGCCATAAATTACTCCTAAATACTTGTTGAATGAATGGTGAGAGTTTTTTCCGGAAAAAGCTTACGCATAATCGCAGTAATTGCAATCTGAGCTTCTCCAAATCCAACTCCAATTAAAGGAACTCTTCCAGGATAATTGATTGCATCACCAATTGCAAAAATACCATCAAGATTGGTTTCCATATCAGAATTTACTTTAATATGAGGTCCTTCTAAGTCTACGCCCCAATTTTTAACGAAACGATTATTTGCCCTAAAACCATAGGCAACAATGATTTGATCAAAAAGCTGATAATTTAATTGATCTTCGCCCATCTTTTTCAAGCCGATTGAAAGCTGCTCGTCCTTAATAGAAATTTCTTTAGGCAGGTAAGGAGTAAGGAGTTCTACATTAGGAGCTTTTTTGAGTTTTTCAACGCTACTTTCTAGTCCTCGGAACTGATCACGACGATGAATTAACTTAACGTTGGCATAACTAGCTAATTCGTTAGCCCAGTCTAATGCTGAATCGCCCCCACCAAAAACTCCAATAGTTTGATTTTTAAAATCAGCAGGATCTTTAATGAAGTAATGAATCTTTTTTTCCATTTCTTCATTAGTTTTGAGCGGAAATTTTTTTGGCTTAAACGATCCGGTTCCTGTAGCAATAATAATTGTTTTTACTTCATATTCTTCATCAATAACGAAAGAATCATTTTCTTTTTTGACATTATCAACACGATGAGCAGTTTGAATAGTTACTTTGTTAAGAATATTATCTTTTAAATTTTTCACCAAATCTAAACCGCTGATAGTATTAAAAACCGGAATATCCGCAATTTGTTTGAAAGGATAGAGTAGATTTGGTTGCCCACCAACTTCATTTGAAGAATCAAAAATAATAGTATTCAAACCATGTAAATGAGCAAAGTCGGCTGCAAATAGTCCAATTGGACCAGCGCCGATAATTGCTAAATCAAATTTTTTAATAAATAAAACCTCCCTTAAAATATTGCTGTATAAACTTTACCATGAATTATAGTAATAAGCATTTAATTTTTTGCAAAAAAAGTCTTGCCAAAAAAGAATAAATCAGGTATATTAATAAAGTCGCTTTTGAGAGAAAGC
>CAOOYH010000005.1 GCA_948500755.1 uncultured Lactobacillus sp.
ATGTTTAGACAAATGCTGGAGTATAAATGTGAAAGATATGGCAAGGAATTAATTGTCGTTAATCCTAAGAACACCTCCAGAATTTGTTCCAAGTGCGGATTTAACAGCGGAGCTAAACCGCTAGAAATTCGGGAATGGACTTGTTCTAACTGTCAGGTTCATCATGATCGGGATATTAATGCGGCAGTTAATATCTTGCATCAAGCAATGCCAAATGGTCAGGAACTGGCCGTGGTAAATAGCTAAGTTCTGTGAGTTAGGTATGAAGATAGCAATATCTTCTGTAAGATCCTAAACACTACTTAGTGTTCCCAGAAACCCGGTACTTTAGTACCGGTGTAGTTCATAACTTATCTAAGAGTATTAAATTCAGTCCATACATTAAGATGGGACATGGTCAAACCTTTAGTGCAACTGAGAAATATTTATATGTAATTGCCAATAATCACTTATTAACCAATAGTTCAAAATCAGAAGAAATTATGCGTATTAACAAAAATAATTTGCAAATTGATAAGATTTGGACTTTTAAAATTTGGAATGGGGATGCAAATCATCCCCGCTATATTCATAATGCAGTCTTTGTAAATGATCATGAATTTTATGCTGTTTTCCATAATAGTGCGATGAAACGTTTTGAATATTGGCACGTGACTCGTCATGGCAATGAATGGCATCCTAAAGAAGTTGGCGCAAGTGGATCTAATTTCATGAGAAATGGTTCCCCGGTTCAAGGCTTTACTTATGATAAGCGTAAGAACCAGTTTTATTTGGCATTTAATGACTATATTTTAAATATTGCCAAAAATAGTAAGCTTCTTAGAACGAGCCATTTTAACAGTGGGCGCGAAATTGAAGGGATTAGTGCCACAAACCATGATCTATATGTGGAGCTTGCAGAACGTCCTGAATTATTCAGGGGCTGGATTAAGTAGAAATTCTTGTCTTACTACTACTTTTGTTCTAGAATACAAGACTTATAAGTGTTAATGAATTGTTGAGGGTAGCAATGCAAGGTAAGGTATTAGCAATTATTAAAAGTGAAGATTTCATTCAATTAATTAGATACGGCCTGATTGGAATATTAGGTTTGATAGTTGATTTTGGAATCTATTCAACTTTAACTCTCATGACAGAAATGAGAGTAGAACTTGCCAATTTGATTTCTTCAAGTTGTGGTTTAATAAATAACTTCCTTTGGAATAGTTATGCAAATTTTAAAGTTCACGATCATCTAATTAAAAGATTTGTTGAATATTATATCGTGGGCCAGATTACGACCATTTTTACGACAATTTGTTTGTTCATTTTTGTGAGCTTCCTCCGACAAGATAAATTGCTCGTTAAGGCTATCTCTACAATAATTGCAACACTTATTCAATTTGGAATTAATAAAGCAATTACTTTTAAGAAGGGATGAGCTAGAGTGAAGAAGATTTCAATTGTAGTCCCTTGCTATGATGAAGAAGAAGCGCTGCCGCTTTTTTATGAAGCAGTTGAAAAAGTAGTTAGGAAGATGGACGTTAAAGTTGAATATTGGTTTGTGAATGATGGTTCTACTGATAAAACCTTAGCTGAATTACGCCAGCTCCATGAAAAAAATCCAAATGTTCATTACATCTCTTTTTCACGAAATTTCGGGAAAGAGGCGGCTTTATACGCGGGGTTACAGGCAGCCACTGGAGATTATGTGGTAGATATGGATGCAGATTTACAAGATCCGCCATCTTTTTTACCCATTATGTATAAATTGCTTCAAACCGGTGAATGGGATTGCATTGGGACTCGTCGAACCGATCGTAATGGAGAAAGTAAGATTAAATCTTTCTTTAGTGGGATGTTTTACAAGTTTATTAATCGAGTCTCTAATACTCATATTGTGCCTGGTGCTCGTGATTATCGAATGATGACAAGACAAATGGTGGATGCTGTTTTGTCGTTAAAAGAATATAGTCGTTTTTCTAAAGGTATTTTTTCCTGGGTAGGTTTTAGGACAAAATACTTGGATTATCAAAACGTTGAAAGAGTTGCAGGAAAAAGTGATTGGACTACTTGGGAGCTGTTTAAGTATGCTTTTGCTGGAATTGCAGACTTTTCACAGGCACCCTTAAACATTGCGGTATGGATTGGAAGTGTATCTTTTATAATCTCAATTGTGAGCCTGATTGTAGTAATTGTGCGCCACATCATCAATCCTAATACAGATGTTTTTGGATGGGCATCTTTAGTCAGTATAATTTTGCTAATTGGAGGTCTGCAGTTGCTCTGTATTGGAATTATTGGTCGCTATATTGGGAAAATTTTCTTACAAGTAAAGAGGCGTCCAATATACATTGTTCAAGAGAAAAAATAAAAGCGAGGAGATATCTCCTCGCTTTTTTGAATGGGTCCCCTGGGAGTCGAACCCAGATTTTAAGAACCGGAATCTTACGTGCGATCCATTACACTAAGGACCCAAATAATACCTTTTTCAGTATAGCAGAAAACGAATCTAAATAAAAACCTTTTCACTCAATTTAGAATATTTTTAAAATACACAAGTTTTTTCTTGAATTACAAAAAATTCATTGTTATACTAACAATGTCGATTGAGAAATGTAGGAGTTAAAGATTTATTGAAGCTACGTTTCTCTTATATTTTTAAGCATTCTGGGACGAAAAATGACACATCTCGGGTCATAAAGTGTCCCAGGGGAAGGAGGGAGCTCATGAACTCGGACTTTTCCTTGCTCGAAGCTCTCGTTCCTGACGTTTTAAAGATTCTTCGACAAAGATATCTTGTTCTTGAGCAGATTTCATTAAATGCGCCAGTTGGGCGTAGAGTCGTAGCTCAACATTTAGGACTTTCTGAGCGTAATGTTCGAACTGAGACAGAATATTTAAAAAAACTTGGTTTGATTGAAATTAAAAACTTTGGAATGTTCCTAACTGAAAAGGGCGAGAAAACATTACAAGATGCAGCTCCGTTGATTGATCGCTTATTTAACGCTGGTGAAAACGAGGTTAAATTAGCTAAAAAACTTGGTATTGAAAGAACCATTATTGTTCCTGGTAATGCAGATTTACAAGATCGAGTTTTTGAAGAAATGGGAGAAGAGTTAAATTCTGCCTTGGATTTACTTCTACCATTAGGTCATTCAATTATTACTGTTCTAGGTGGGGCGGCTTTAGCTAAAGCTGCGAAATATTTATCAAGTAGCTTGAGTAATAACCGTCAACTAGAATTTGTTCCCGGTCGTGGAGCATTGGGCGAGAATGTTGCAACTCAAAGTAACACGATTGTTCAAGAAATGGCAGCTAAAACCAACGGCTCATATAAAACTTTGTATTTGCCGGAGCAGGTGTCAGAAGCTGCTTATAAATCTTTGATTCGTGAAGATACGATTGCGGACTTGCTGCAAGATATTTCGCAAAGTGATGCTGTGATTCATGGGATTGGTTTAGCTCAAGAAATGGCACAGCGCAGGGGTTATAATTCTATTAAGCTTTCTGAGCTTCGCGAAAAGCATGCTGTCACCGAATGTTTCGGGTGTTTCTTCGATGACAAAGGAAAGATTGTTGACCGCATCACCCAGGTTGGATTGCAGTTTGAGAATCTAAAGAAAATACCTCACATATTTGCATTTGCTTGTGGAGCAAGAAAAGCAGAAGCAATCAAAGCTTATATGCCTAATGCGCCTCGTCAAACCTGGTTAATTACTGATGAGGGCGCCTCAAATAAGATTTTAAAGAGGAAATAAATTCCTGTTTAAAATAAATTGTTGTTTATAGTTCTTAAGGAGGACTTTAGGATATGACAGTTAAAATTGGTATTAACGGTTTCGGCCGTATTGGTCGTTTAGCATTCCGTCGTATTATGGACTTGGGCGAAAAGTCAAAGGATATCGAAGTTGTTGCAATTAACGACTTGACTACTCCAGCACTTTTGGCACACTTGCTTAAATACGACTCAACTCATGGTACTTTTGACCACGAAGTTTCAGCAACTGACGACTCAATCGTTGTAGACGGCAAGAAGTACCGTGTATACGCTGAACCACAAGCACAAAACATTCCATGGGTTAAGAACGATGGCGTTGACTTCGTTCTTGAATGTACTGGTTTCTACACTAGCAAGGCTAAGTCAGAAGCTCACCTTGAAGCTGGTGCAAAGCGTGTATTGATTTCAGCACCTGCAGGTAACGACTTGAAGACTATCGTTTACGGTGTTAACCAAAACACTTTGGACGCTAACGACAAGATCGTTTCAGCTGGTTCATGTACTACTAACTCATTGGCACCAATGGTTAATGCTTTACAAAAGGAATTCGGCATTGAAGTTGGTACTATGACTACTATCCACGCATACACTTCAACTCAAATGCTTTTGGATGGTCCTGTACGTGGTGGTAACTTCCGTTCAGCACGTGCTGCTGCTATCAACATTATTCCTCACTCAACTGGTGCTGCTAAGGCTATTGGTCTTGTTATCCCAGAATTGAATGGTAAGTTGAATGGTCACGCACAACGTGTTCCAGTTCCAGATGGTTCAGTAACTGAATTAGTATCAGTATTGGGCAAGAAGGTAACTGCTGACGAAGTTAACGCAGCTATGAAGAAGTACGAAAGTCCTTCATTTGCATACAACGACCACGACATCGTTTCAACTGATGTTTTAGGTATGACTGCTGGTTCAATCTTTGACCCAACTCAAACCATGGTAACTACTGCAGGCGACAACCAATTAGTTAAGACTGTTGCTTGGTACGACAATGAATACTCATTCACTTGCCAAATGGTTCGTACTTTGTTACACTTTGCTACTCTTTAATCATTAATTTTCATTAACTGATTAACGTTAGTGGTAATGAAGAAGGCGGAGGGAGATTCTTCCCCTCCGCCTTTTTTTGAAGAAAAAATATTAAAATCAATTTCGGAGGGATTTTGATGGCTAAATTAATCGTTTCAGATCTCGATCTTAAAGGAAAAAAGGTTTTAGTTCGTGTAGACTTTAATGTTCCTATTAAAGACGGCGTTATTGGTGATGACAACCGTATCGTTGCTGCACTTCCTACTATTGAATACATTATTAATCACGGTGGTAAGGCAATTTTACTTTCACACTTGGGCCGTATTAAGAGCGACGATGACAAGAAAGAATTATCATTAAAGCCTGTTGCAGAACGTTTAAGTGAATTACTTAAGAAGCCTGTAACTTTCGTACCTGAAAATGAAGGTAAGGAAGTTGAAGAAACTATCAACAACATGAAAGACGGCGACGTTGTTGTACTTGAAAACACTAGATTCCAAGATATTGACAACGACTTTGGTAAGCGTGAATCAGGCAATGATCCTAAGCTTGGCGAATACTGGGCAAGCCTTGGGGACATGTTTGTAAACGATGCTTTCGGTACTGCTCACAGAAGTCACGCTTCAAACGTAGGTATTGCAACTGCTATGAAGAAGGCTGGTAAGCCTGCAGCAGCTGGTTACTTACTTGAAAAAGAAATTAAGTTCTTAGGTGATGCTGTTGAAAACCCAGTTCACCCATTTGTAACTATTCTTGGTGGTGCAAAAGTATCAGATAAGATTGGTGTTATTGAAAACTTAATTCCTAAGTCAGATCACATTTTAATCGGTGGTGGTATGGCTTATACTTTCTTAGCTGCACAAGGTCACAAGATTGGTAAATCATTGTTTGAAGCTGACAAGGTAGAACTTGCTAAGAGCTTGCTTGAAAAGGCTGGCGACAAGATTGTTCTTCCAGTTGACAACGTTGCTGCTACTGAATTCTCAAACGATGCTTCACGTGAAGTTGTAGGTGACGATATTCCTGACAACATGATGGGCTTGGACATCGGTCCTAAGACTGTTGAAAAGTTCAAGGACATCTTAAAGGATGCTAAGACTGTTGTTTGGAACGGACCTATGGGTGCATTCGAAATGCCAAACTTTGCTGAAGGTACTTTGGAAGTTGGCCGTGCTTTAGCTGACTTGAAGGATGCCGTAACTATTATCGGTGGTGGTGACTCAACTGCAGCTGCTAAGCAATTGGGGATTGCTCCTAAGATTAGCCACATTTCTACTGGTGGTGGTGCATCACTTAACTACCTTGAAGGTAAGGAATTACCAGGTATCGCTTGCGTTTCTGATAAGTAGAAAAAAGGAAGGATAATTTTAATGCGTACACCAATTATTGCTGGTAACTGGAAATTACACATGAACCCAGAACAAACTGCTGAATTTGTTGATGCAGTTAAGGGTAAGTTACCAGACCCAAGTAAAGTTGAATCAGTTATTGCTGCTCCTGCAGTTGATCTTTACGTTTTAAAGAAGAGCGCTGAAGGATCAAACTTACATACTGGTGCAGAAAATGCATACTTTGAAGTTGAAGGTGCATTTACTGGTGAAACATCACCTAAGGTTTTGAACGAAATGGGTATTGACTACTGTATTATTGGTCACTCAGAACGTCGTGGTTACTTCCACGAAACTGATGAAGACATTAACAAGAAGGCTAAGGCTTTGTTCGCTAATGGCGTAACTCCAATTATTTGCTGTGGTGAATCTCTTGAAACTCGTGAAGCTAACAAGCAAAATGAATGGGTTGTTGCTCAAATTAAGGCTGCTTTAGATGGTTTAACTGCAGATCAAGTTTCAAAGCTTGTTATTGCTTATGAACCAATCTGGGCTATTGGTACTGGTAAGACTGCTTCATCAGACCAAGCTGAAGAAATGTGCAAGACTATTCGTGAAACTGTTAAGGACTTGTACAACGAAGAAACTGCTGAAAACGTTCGTATCCAATACGGTGGTTCAGTAAAGCCAGCTAACATTAAAGAATTGATGTCTAAGCCAGACATCGATGGTGGATTAGTTGGTGGTGCTTCACTTGATCCAGAATCATTCTTGGCTTTAGTTAACTACCAAGACTAATTTGTCATAAATAAAAAAGTCTCTGCTACGGCAGAGGCTTTTTTGATGATAAAATAACAATAAATTTTGAGAATAATGTAATTAAAAGGCGATATAACAATTATTTTTAAAAGGAAAATAACTGTTTATCACTTGTACTTTTTTCTATAAGAAGTATAATAATTAATGGAGATTGAAATCACACATTGATGTAAATCTCCAAAATTCAGTCTCTGCCAGTTCCTTATTACTCAAAAACAATTATGGCAGAATACATCTATATCTATATCACTTTCTTGATAGGCAGTTATGAGGAATTCTCATAGCTGTCTTTCTATATGAGGAGTTTTTTTATGATTAGACGAGCAAAAAAATCAGATTTTCCATTTATTTATCCCATTTTAAAACAAATATTTGATGAGATGGATATGGAAAGTATTAAAAAATTACCAGAAAGTCAATTTTATGATTTGATGAAATTAGGCTTTATTTCTGAAGATTACCGTTATTCTTATCGGCGAATTTGGGTAGCAGTTAATAATCAAGATCAGCCAGTTGGTATGATAGATATGTACCCATATCACGATCAGTCAATTATTGATTTTGTTTTGAAAAAAGAATATCCCAAAGTGGGGCTTCCAACTCAAACTGTGATTTTTGAAGACCAAGAAGCTTGGCCCCATGAATGGTATATTGATGCTTTGGCAGTTGACCCTAAACATTGGGGAAAGCATATTGCGAGTCAATTAATGGATTTTGCTGAAAAAATTGCCCAAAATAAAGGTTATAAACTAATTAGTTTAAACGTTGATAAAGAAAATCCCCGTGCTCAACAATTATATGTGCACAAGGGATATAAAAGTAAAAATGAAATGACCATTGGTGATCGCACTTATGATCATATGGTTAAAGAAATTTAGTTGATGTCTGTCCTAAATTGATTTGATAAAGGTGGAAACGTTGGTAATTTAAGGGGTGTAACATGCCACTGGGTGAATAAAACAGAAATTAGGAGGATGAAGGGAATGTCCTCAGGTCTTTTAATATCACAGACCAGCACTACCCCTGATTTTTCCATGATAGTTTTGACATTTGCAACATTTTTGATTCCTGATCGAAATGTGTAAGTGCCTTTTTTTATGCTCCCAGTTACTAAATAATTAAGCCGAGTAACATAGAATAGATTAGTTGCCGGACTATTTAGTTTTTTCACTTCTACTAAAGAATGGTTGATAACATCAACAATAAAAGAAACAATGATTCCACCACGATCGCGAAAAAGGCGTCCCACTTCATGATTTTTAGTGTCGTAAAGATACAGGGTATGGTTAGGATTATCGAGATTACCACGAATAATATACATAATTTTCCCATGTGTACCAATCACTGGAATTTGACCGTATGCTTTTCTCTGATTTAATTCTAGCAAGAATTGCATTATTCTCACCTCTGTTAGTTAGCATTATCCTCAATAAATTTATGTAAAATATAGGCTACACCATTTTCATTGTTAGTTTTAGTTTCAACTTGGGCTAATTCTTTGATAGCTGGAACGGCATTACCCATGGCGACTCCAGTTCCAGCGTTGCGAATCATACTTTCATCATTTAAATTATCCCCGATAGCTGCCACTTCCTCACGCTTGATGCCCTTTTCTTTGGCATATTCAAGTAAAGCAATTCCTTTTTGGGCATTAATATTATTGATTTCAATGTTAGAAGCAGAACTGGATGTTACTACCAGATCTCCCATTTTATTGATATTATTAATAATATCTTTAAAAGCTTCATGACCTCGAGAATCAAAGGCAATTATTTTCATAATTTCTTGATCGGGATTATTAATTAATTCATTAAAATTATTGATTTGCGACATGTTCATAATTGACTTACTACCGGCAGAAATGGCAACGGCTTGCTTAAAAGTCATTCCCGGATTTAAATCGACCATGACATGAGCCACATTAGAAATTCGAGAATTTAGGTTTTCGGTGTAAACATTGTCGCGAGTAATGATTTCGAAGTAAAAATGATTTTGATGAAGAAGATCGATAACTTGTTCAGCTTTTGTCTTGTCAATCACATGCTTGACTCTTAAGTTTCCATCTTTATCAAAAACTAATGCCCCGTTTAAATTGATAAATCCCGTATGAATATCTGCATCTTTTAATAAAAGTTGTGATTCTTTAGGAGCACGTCCAGTGGCCACTAAAAATTCAATACCGTTTTCTTGAGCTTGGTGAATTGCGTTAGCGTTTTCTTTTGAGATAATCATGTCGCTGTTAAATAAGGTGCCATCTAAGTCACAGGCTACTAATCTGATCATGAATTTTCCTCCATCTCTTGATAAATTAATGATAACATAAAGAGGAATAGAATAGAGGGGGCGTAATTATTGAAAAAGTTAATTGGTAATGATTGGGACCAAATTTTGGCTCCAGTTTTTGAAAGTGAAGATTACCGTAATTTGCATAATTTTTTAAAAGAAGAATATTCTACTAAGCAAATTTATCCAGATATGTATCATATCTTTACTGCTTTTAAATTGACGCCATTTGATAAAACAAAAGTAGTAATTTTGGGGCAGGATCCTTATCATAATCCAGGGCAAGCTAATGGAATGAGTTTCTCAGTGATGCCGGGTACGACGCTTCCACCATCTTTAAGAAATATTTATAAAGAGTTGTATGATGATGTAGGCGCTCGTCCTGTTAATCATGGTTATCTTAAGAAATGGGCAGATCAAGGGGTTCTGCTGCTCAATGCTGTTTTAACGGTTCCTTATGGCCATGCGAATGGTCATCAAGGAAAAGGCTGGGAGAAGTTAACTGATGAAGCTATTAAGAAATTAAGCGATAGAGGAAAAGTCGTTTTCATTTTATGGGGCAAATTTGCTCAAAATAAGATCCCATTAATTGACCAAAGTAAGAACTTTATTATAAAATCTTCTCATCCAAGTCCATTTTCAGCTGATCGCGGATTTTTTGGTTCACGACCTTTTTCAAGATGTAATCAAGCTTTGATTAATTTTGGAGAAACTCCGATCGATTGGCAATTACCAGAAACCGTAACCCAACAAGATTTAGCATAGAGAGGTTTATTAGTATGAGTGTATTTGATTTATTTAAAAAGCAAATTGAAAAGGCAGATAAGAAACCAAGATTGGTTTTCCCAGAAGGAAGGGACTTCCGTGTTTTAGAAGCTGCTGTAAGACTCAACAATGAAAAATTAGTTGAAGTCACGCTTTTAGGCAATGAAAATGAAATTAGACAATTAGCTGCTGATAATAATTTTAGATTAGATGGAATAAAGCTAATTGATCCTAATAACTATGACGGTTTTGACGAAATGTGTGAAAAATTCGTTGAAATTCGTAATGGTAAGAATACTTTGGAAGATGCAAAGAAAATGCTGAAGTCTGTTTCTTACTTTGGGACTATGTTAGTTAAAATGGGCCAAGCCGATGGAATGATTTCAGGAGCTGCTCACTCAACTGCAGATACTGTTCGTCCTGCTCTTCAAATTGTGAAGACTGCACCAGGGATGCACCGGGTATCTGGGGTAATGATTATGGAACGTGGAGATGAACGTTACATTTTCTCTGATTGTGCCATGAATATCGATCCAGATAGTGATACTTTAGCAGAGATTGGTTATCAAGCTGCTAAGATTGCTAAAATGGCAGAAATTGATCCTAAGATTGCTTTCTTAAGTTTTTCAACTAAAGGTTCAGCTAAGGGACCACAAGTTGAAAAAGTAGTTGAGGCAGTTAATAAATTTAAGAAAGATCACCCAGATATTCCAGCTGATGGTGAATTGCAATTTGATGCGGCCATTGTGCCAGAAGTAGGGGAAAGAAAGGCTCCAGACTCAAAAGTAGCTGGCCATGCGAATGTCTTTATTTTCCCAGAACTTCAATCTGGTAATATTGGTTATAAGATTGCCCAACGTTTGGGTAATTTTAGTGCAGTGGGCCCAGTTTTAGAAGGTCTTGCTGCTCCAATTAATGACCTTTCTCGTGGTGCAAGTAGTGAAGATGTATACTTGATGGGAATTTTAACTGCTGCACAAAGTTTAGCAAAGGACTAAATTAATGAAAATTGAAATTAATTCTGCATCTGAAATGCAAAAATTGGGGGCCAGTTTAGCCCATAATGCTGAACCCCATGATTTGCTTTTATTAAATGGAGATTTAGGCGCGGGTAAAACTACGATGACGCAAGGCTTAGGCAGAGCTTTAAATATTCGGCGCCCTGTAAAAAGCCCCACCTTTACAATTGTCCGTGAATATCGTGAAGGAACAATGCCATTATTTCATATGGATTTTTATCGTTTGGAAAATGATGACCTTTCTTCAATTGATTTGAATTCATATTTAGCAGAGCCTGGATTGGTAGTTATTGAATGGCCACAATTAATCATGGATGATCTACCGGATGAATATCTACAGCTCACAATTAAGCGAGTGGATGATAGTTGGAATTCAACTAAAAGAATGATTGAATTTGAAGTAAAAGGTAATAGAAATCAAAAGTGGCTAAAAGATACTTTGGCTGAATTTGGGAAGTAATTTGTAAAATATTTTAAATAAATTAATAAGCATATCTGTAGTGAAGTTCTAGATATGCTTATTTTTATTTCTTAAGTATTACATTTTTAATAATTCTTGAGCACTATTTAAATCTGTAATTAAAGTATTAGCATATCCACCTACTAATGCTGCGTGCATGGGTTCAATTTTTGCTTTGCCTCCGGCAATTAAAATTGAATCTCGTTTATTCTTTAAATAATCAATGTGCATGGCCATTGTTCGATCTTCTAGATTAGAGTCCACCAAATTGCCTTTTTTGTCAATGAATTGAGAAATAATATCTCCAACAGAATCTTTTTGAAGATGCTGGATAGTGTTTTTGTTGAAGTAACCGAGGTCAAATAGCATAGCGTTTGATCTAGTGGTACCTACAGTGAAAATTGCAATTTGAGATTTAATTCCTTCTTCCATAATTTGATTAATAATATGATCTTCTAAGATTGTATCGCGCATTTTTTTACTTTCAAAGATTAAAGGGACTGGGAGTAACTGAGTTTGAGTATGAAAAGCTCGATTAAAATTTTGAGAAATAAGGTTAGAGTAATTGCTATGGGTAGAGTTAGCGACTGTACCTTTTAAACACACTGTTTTTATATTTTGATGTAAATCATCTTTTAGATAGCGGGAAAGGGTTGCTACAGTTTTTCCCCAACTCATTCCTATGATGTCATTATCTTTAACAATTGAAGTTAAATAGTTTGCTCCTAATTTTCCAATTTCTTCTAAAATTTTTTCATAGGATTCTTCAACTTGATTACCAATAAGTACTTTTTTAAGCTTGTATTTTTCAGCTAGTTGTTTGTCTAAAGTATCAAGATTACTAAATGGATCATGAATAGTAATTGTTACAATACCTCGCTCTAAGGCTAATTGTAATAATCGAGAAATAGTAGGACGTGAAATGTTAAGTGTTTTTGAAATCTCAACTTGACTTAACTTGTCATTATAGTACATTCTACTAACTTTAACCGCTAAAGCCAGTTGTTTATCAGCTTTAGAAAAATTTTTCATAGTTATCAACCTTTCTATATCTATAAGCTAATTATACGCTTAAAAGCAATTTTTACAAAATTTCACTCTTTTGATTTGCAATTGTAAATTTTTGGTATTATACTGAAAGCGTATTCAAAAAGGAAATATCTAATTATCATAATACAAAATTCTTATTGTTATGACTTAGATATATTTATTGTTTTATCAAAGGAGAAAAAAATGAAGTTTAATCGTTTAATTGACCATACGTTGCTAGCACCAAATGCTACTGAAGAAGACATTAATAGAGTTGTTACTGAAGCTATTGAAAATAATTTTCACACTGTTATGGTCAATCCATATTGGGTACGTAAAGTGCACGATGCTCTAAAAGATACCGACGTAGTGACTGCGTGTGTTATCGGCTTCCCTCTTGGAGCAAATACAACCCGAATTAAAACTTTAGAAGCTCAAGATGCCATTAATAATGGTGTCGATGAACTTGATATGGTTATGAACGTGGGGGAAATGAAGTCGGGACATTATGAAAAGGTAGCGAATGATATTAAATCTGTAGTAGAAACGGGTCATAAAGCTAACAAAATTGTAAAAGTAATTTTAGAAACTTGTCTTTTGTCAGATGAGGAAATCACAAAAGCCGCTAAAATTGCTGCCGATCAAGGTGCTGATTTTGTTAAGACTTCAACTGGATTTTCAACTAAAGGTGCTACCGTTCATGGAGTTGAATTAATGAGTGAAGCTGTAAAAGATACACCGACTCAAGTTAAAGCTTCAGGTGGAATCCATACTCCAGAAGAAGCTGCTGCATTAGTTAAAGCTGGAGCCACTAGACTTGGTGTAAGTCATAGTTTAGATATTATTGCTAAAGATTCTGTCCTTAGCTAAAAAGAGGTGAGAAATCATGAAAAGAATTACATTAGCTCACGCAATGTTTAAAGACAAATATTGGGAACTTTATAAAGATGATAATTTTAAAATTGAGACTTATACCTACTCTACAGGTGTAGAAGCATTAAAAATAAGTAATAACCGAGGCTATCTTACTGTACTTCCCTACTATGGATTAATTATTTGGGATGCAGTTTTTGATGGGATTAAATTAAAAGAGAAGGATGGTTTTACTGAGCCACACTATGGAAAACAAATTGCAGATACTTATGGTGCTTTTGAATTTACATCGGGTTTATTAGGAAATGGAAATCCGGCTCCAGATGACACACATGTCCAACATGGTGAGTTTGCCACCGCTCATATGGATCATTCATTTATTGAATTAGGAGAAGATACAATCACTGTTAAGAGTGACTATGAATACATTAAAGGATTTGGGGATCATTATCATGCAACCCCATCTGTAACAATTCATAAAAGTTCAGGATTGTTTGATATCCGACAACATGTAAAAAATTTGTCAAAATGTAATCCAATGACGCTTCAATATATGTGTCACCTATGCTATGCCTATAAAAATAATGCTACATTAACTTCAAATATTCCAGATAATGCGTTTATGCTTAGAACTTCAATTCCAGCTCATGTTCATCCTACTCCTACATGGATAAAATTTACTGATGAGTTGAAGAAAAGTGGAAAGCCAATTACAAATTTGGATGATCCAAATAATTATAATCCAGAAATTGTCTTCTTTACTAAAGACCTCCGAGATTACGTTAAAGAAGCAGAATTTAGAATGAAATTTGATAAAGACCATGAATTTTTAACACGGTTTGATACTAAAAATTTACCAATTGTAACCCGATGGATTCTATATAATGCCGATCAGCAAGTAGCTGCTTTTGCTCTTCCTGGAACGAGTACTCCCGAAGGGCGCAACGCGGCCAAAAAAGCAGGTACTTTGATTATGCTTAAACCACAAGAAACGATAGATTTTCATGTAATAACAGGATTAGAGAAATAAGGTGAGACGTTATGTATCCAGAAATTTTGGTTATTGGCTCAAATATGATGGAATTAAGTACTGATATTGATCGAATGCCTGAGTTAGGAGAAACTGTTTCCGCTCCTAACTTTCATATGGCTTTTGGAGGAAAAGGAGCAAATCAAGCTTATGCTGCAGCGCGTTTAGGATCACGAGTAGGGATGATCTCTAAAGTTGGCTCAGATGCGCTGGGTGAAAAATATTTAGAGCACTTTCAAAAATCAGGTATTGATGTTCAAGGAGTAACAAAAGGAAAAAAGAGTAATGGTGTTGCTCCATGCTTCATTCAAGGTAATATGAACAGTATTATTGTTGTTCAAGGTGCGAATAGTGAATTAACTCCTGATGTCTTGGAGCAGTATGAAGACCTAATTAAGCATGCTAAATTGATTGTTCTTCAACAAGAAATTTCTTTGGAAACTAATTATAAAGCAATTGACTTAGCTGAAAAGTATTCTGTGCCTGTAATGTTGAATCCAGCACCAGCAAATGATCATGTTGATTTAAAACATATTAGTAAATGTACATTTTATAGTCCAAATGAAACAGAACTTGGATATCTCACTAAGATGCCTATTGAAACTATTTCTCAAATAAAAAAAGCAGCCCATAAATTAGTTGATTTAGGGGTTAAAAATATGATAGTAACTTTAGGATCAAGAGGGGTATTATGGGTAACACAAGATAATGAAAAATTGATTCCTGCATATAAAGTTGAAGCACTTGATTCAATTGGTGCAGGGGATGCATTTGTAGGAGCCTTTTCTCACTATTATGTAGAAAATGGAAATATTGAAGAATCATTACGTGAAGCAAATATCTATGCAGCCATTACTGTAACTCGTTCCGGAAGTCAAACTTCATATCCAGATATGAGTGAAGTAAAGGAGCTAAGAGAAAAGTTGGGAATGAATTCTGTCCCAGTTGCTAGTCTTTAAAGATAGAGGTGAAAAATATGTCAGTCTCTACTTTAAAAAAAGAAAAACAACATAAAGAGACATGGATTCAATATTCTGATGGATATTTAAGTAAAACACCGATTTGGCAATATATATTAGTATCATTATGTTTCCCAATGTGGGGAATGGCATCTTCTTTAAATGATATTTTAATTACCCAGTTTAAAACTGTCTTTTCTTTAAGTGATACAGCAACTGCCTTTGTTCAATTTGCTTTTTATGGGGGATATTTTTTACTTGCCATTCCAGCAGCTACTATAATTCGAAAAAATACATATAAAACTGCTATTTTATCCGGATTAGCATTTTTCATTATTGGATGTGGAATGTTCTTTCCAGCGTCTCATATGGCTACATATGGTATGTTTTTGCTAGCTGTATTTATTATTGCAATTGGATTGAGTTTTCTAGAAACGTCTTGTGATACTTATTCAACAATGATGGGACCACAAAGAACTGCTAACTTAAGAATTAATATCTCTCAAATGCTTATTCCTTTTGGAGATGCTGGAGGTATTTTATTAGGAAAGTATTTGGTATTTAGTGATGGTGGAAATATGCAAGCTGCTGTTAAAGGAATGACGGCGACTCAAAGATTAGCTTATAATGAACATGTTTTGCAGTTAACTTTACAACCATATAAATACATTTTGTTAGTATTAAGTGCGTTGTTTATTTTGATTGCCATTACCCATATGCCTTATTCTAAAGCTACTGTAACTAAGAAAGCAGAAGATAAAAAATCATCTACTGTAAAGACTACATTGAGTTCAGTTAAGCATTTACTTAAAAATAAGCGATTTATGAAGGCAGTGGGAGCTCAATTTCTTTACGCTGGGATGCAGACTTGTGTTTGGTCATTTACAATTCGGTTTGCATTAAGAATTATACCTGGAATTTCAGATCAAAATGCTACGGATTATATGATTATCGGCTACTTAGTATGGTTTATAGGAAAAGTTCCTGCAACTTGGCTCATGAGTAAATTCTCTATTACTAAAGTTATGACTGTGTATGGAATTTTGGGTACTCTATGCTTGATTTTCACTTTTACAGTTCATAATCCAATTGCGATTTGGGGAGCTGTGGCAACCGATTTCTTCTTTGGTCCATTTTGGCCAACTATTTATGCTCATGGATTGGATCAAATTACTGAAAAGAAATACACTGAAACCGGTGGTGCATTTATGGTAATGTCTTTAATCGGTGGTGCACTAATTCCAATTATTATGGGTAGAGTATCAGATTTATCTGGTTCTATGCAATTAGCATTTATTGTTCCAACTATTTGTTTTGCTTTGATTACGTTTTACTTTTATGCAGAACATTGCTATGAATTGAAACACCCAAATTCAGTTAAAGAAAAATAATCTATATAAAAAAGATAAATAAAAAGTACAAGTATTAATTCGATACCTGTACTTCGTTCTTAAATATATTTTTAACCATTTGTATTATAGCATTAATATAACTAGAAGGATTAAACAATCAACTTTGTTTGATCCTTTTGTCTTTTGTAGTTTATAGGTTGTATAATAGAGACTCATTAAATTTGATAAACAAATTTTTTAATCGCTTCATCACCAAATTCTTGATTTTGACGAATTAAAATCCCTGCACATGCTTCGCTATCACTCAAGGCATTATGGTGATGCCAGAGTTTGACATCTAAAGCCTCGGAAACCGTATCTAGTTTATGATTAGGTAAATCCGGCTCAAACCGTTTGCTAGTTGCTAAAGTATCAATAACCAAATAATGAGGTTCTTCAATATTATAACGAGCTAGTGATTTACGCATCACGTTCGTGTCAAAACGGGCATTATGAGCAATTACCAACATTCCTGGCTGATAGAGATCTTTGATCTTGGGCCAGACTTCAGCCATCGTTGGTGCATCTTTGACATTATCAGCAGTAATGTTGTGAATTTTAATGTTACGGCTATCAAAAGGCATCTGCGGATTAATAACTGTGTAAAAACGATCAACAATTTTGTTGTTTCTTACCATCACGAGAGCTAGTGAACATGCGCTTTCTGGATAGCGATTTGCCGTTTCAAAGTCCATTGCAATAAAATTCATAAAAAACCTCCAATAATTAAAATTAGTATAGCATATGGTCTTAGATGAGGTGAATGAGGTAAAATATTAGAAGGATATTATGAGGGGGTTTTATTTTGCAGTTGCTTGATTTAAAAGGTGACGGAATTGATATTCAAGAAAAAGTTCCGTTGAGCAAATATACATTTACTAAAACAGGAGGTCCTGCCGAGTTTTTGGCTTTTCCAAAAAATATTGATCAATTAGAAAAGTTGGTTCAAGTAACTAGGGAAAATAATATCCCTTTAACAGTGATTGGAAATGCATCTAACTTAATTATTCGTGACGGCGGTATTGATGGGTTAGTGGTAATTTTAACCGAAATGAATCAAATTACAGTCAATGGCACAGAAGTTACTGCTGAAGCAGGAGCACGAATTATTGATACAGCCTTTACTGCAGCTAAGGCGGCTCTTAGTGGAATGGAATTTGCAGCCGGAATTCCAGGCAGTGTTGGTGGCGGCGTCTTCATGAATGCTGGTGCTTATGGTGGTGAAACTCAAGAAGTAGTTAAAACCGTTAATGTAATGACTAAAGATGGCGAATTTAAGACGTATTCTAATGAAGAAATGGAGTTTTCTTATCGTCACTCTTTAATTCAAGAAAATGGTGATATTGTTTTAAGCGCAACTTTTGAATTAAAGAAGGGCGAAAAAGATAAAATCCTGGACGAAATGAATTATTTAAATGCACTTAGACGTTATAAACAGCCACTTGAATACCCATCTTGCGGAAGTGTATTTAAACGTCCTAAGGGGCATTTTGTTGGCCCAATGATTATTAAAGCTGGCCTTCAAGGAAAGCAAATTGGTGGAGCCCAAGATTCAACTAAGCATGCCGGATTTATAGTAAATAAAGGTGGCGCAACAGCAACTGATTATTTGGATTTAATCCATTTAATACAAAAAGTGATTAAAGAAAAATATGATATTGATCTTCACACTGAAGTTAGAATTATTGGAAAAAGCGAAAATGATTAGTAGCAGGCTACAGGCTGGAAAGCTTGTAGCTTCTTTGATAGAGAGGGAAAATGGATTTAATACAACTTAAAGATGTGAATAAACGCTATGATGATGGCTTTGTAGCGTTAAAAAATATCAATTTAACAATTGAATCGGGTAAATTTTATTCTTTATTGGGACCTAGTGGATCGGGTAAGTCAACAATTTTACGAATTATTGCTGGATTTAGCCAACCCACTGAAGGTAAGGTTTATTTTGATGGGAAAGATATTACGGATCTTGATCCAGCTAAAAGACATGTTAATACAGTTTTTCAAAATTATGCTCTCTTTCCTCATCTAAATGTTTTTGAAAACGTAGCTTTTGGTTTAAAGATTAAGAAAGTACCCATGAATAAAATAAAAAAGGCAGTCAAAGATGCTCTTCATATGGTGCGGCTTGACGGCTTTGCTAATCGGGAAATTTCTGAATTGTCTGGGGGACAGCAACAACGTGTAGCAATTGCCCGAGCAATCGTAAATGAGCCCAAAGTTTTGCTGTTAGATGAATCCTTATCAGCGCTGGATAAACGATTGCGTAAAGAAATGCAATTTGAATTAAGAGCCATCCAGAAGAAATTGGGGATTACTTTTATTTTTGTTACTCATGATCAAGAAGAAGCCTTATCGATGAGTGATGAAATTTTTGTTCTCAATGATGGAAAAATTCAGCAAAGTGGAACCCCTGTAGATATTTATGATGAGCCAATTAATGATTTTGTTGCTAGATTTATCGGGGATTCCAATATTTTACCGGGGAGAATGATTAAAGACTTTGAGGTAGAGTTTGCAAATAAACGCTTTAAATGTGCGGATGCGGGAATGAAGGCTAATGAAAAAGTTGAAGTTGTTATTCGACCTGAAGATTTAGATATTACTACTCCTGATAAAGGAAAACTTGTGGTCACGGTTCAAAGTCAGCTCTTTTTAGGAGATCATTTTGAAATTAAAGCGATTGATGCTGATGAAAATGAATGGCTCATTCAATCGACTAATGGATGTAAGGTGGGCGAACGAATTGGTTTATATTTTGATCCAGAAGATATTCATGTAATGCGTCTTCATGAAAGTCAAGAAGAATTTGATGCCCGACTTGAAACTTATGAGGGGGAGAATTAGGGTGAAGAATAAGAAACTTTTTTTAATTCCATATTATTTATGGATTTTCTTATTTGTAATTCTGCCAATTTTATTAATAATTTGGTATTCATTAACAGATAGTAATCATCATTTTACACTGAATAACTTTGTTCAATTTTTTCGCAATGGAACTTTTTTGCGAATGATGATTAATTCATTTTGGTATGCTTTTTTAATTACAGTCATTACTTTGCTTATTTCTTATCCTGCGGCATATTTTTTGACTAAAATGAAGAATCAGCAACTCTGGTTAATGTTGATTATTTTGCCTACATGGATAAATTTATTGCTTAAGGCCTATGCTTTTATTGGTATTTTAGGAAATAACGGCTTGGTCAATAAGTTTTTGCATTTATTTGGAATTGGCCCGGTAAATATCTTATTTACGGATTTTGCCTTTATTTTTGTGGCAACTTATATTGAAATCCCATTTATGATTTTGCCAATTTATAATGCCATTAAAGAAATTGATACAGCGCTGATTCAAGCTTCTGAGGATTTGGGGGCAAGTAAATGGCAAACTTTTTACTATGTTTTATGGCCTTTATCTAAACCAGGAGTGGAAAGTGGAGTGCAGGCAATCTTTATCCCATCCTTATCATTGTTCATGTTAACTAGGTTGATTGGGGGAAATCGAGTAATTACCTTAGGTACTGCAATTGAGGAGTACTTCATGACCACCATGAATTGGAATATGGGAGCTACGATTGGTGTAGTTTTGATTATTTTGATGGTTTTGGTCATGCTTTTGACTGGACGAAAAAGAAAGAGAAAGAGGGTTAACTTATGAGAAAAAATCTTGTAGCCAAAATTTACTTAGGTTTAACTTTGATTATCTTATATGTGCCCATTTTCTATCTGATCTACTTTTCTTTTTCTAGTGGTAAAAATATGAATAAGTTTGGTAGTTTTACTTGGGAACATTATCAAACTTTATTTCAAGATAATCGTTTACTAGCCATCTTTTTAGAAACGATTTTGTTAGCGCTATTGTCTAGTTTAGTTGCAACTGTTATTGGGACAATTGGTGCATTTGCAATTGCGATGGCCAAAAGAAAATCTTCCAAAAAAGTTCTGCTCAGTCTAAATAATGTCTTGATGGTTTCTCCCGATGTTATTATTGGGGCGAGTTTTTTGATTTTCTTTACAGCATTAGGTTTTGGTTTAAATTTTGGCTCTGTATTACTTAGTCACATTGCTTTCTCTATTCCAATTGTTGTTCTCATGGTCTTACCACGTTTGGAAGAAATGGATTTTTCTTTAATTGATGCGGCTAGAGATCTGGGAGCTAATTCGTATCAAGTATTTACTAATGTAATGTTACCCGTAATGATGCCTGGGATTTTTTCTGGATTCTTTATGGCGCTAACCTATTCCTTGGATGATTTTGCAGTAACATTTTTTGTAACTGGAAATGGTTTTTCAACATTATCAGTTGAAATTTATTCAAGAGCTCGCCAAGGAATCGATTTAGAAATTAATGCTTTAAGTACAGTGATGTTTTTATTTGTATTAGTGTTAGTAGGAATTTATTATTTTATCACTACTCGTAAAAACAAGAAAAATCATCGGCCAATTGGAGGAATGATCAAATGAAAAAGATACTATGGTCAATTGTGGCAATAATATTGGCTTGTATGGGTCTTGGCTATGCCGCAATTAAACTCGATCAACCTTCAATCAAGACGAAAAAGCAAAATTTGATTATTTACAATTGGGGAGATTATTTAGATCCTAAACTAATTAAGCAATTTGAAAAAAAGTACGGTTATCATGTGATTTATGAAACATTTGATTCAAATGAAGCTATGTATACCAAAATAAAACAGGGTGGGACGGCTTATGATATTACGATTCCGTCGGAATATATGGTAACCAAGATGAGAAAAGCTAATCTGTTAGATCATTTAGATACTAAAAAAATCCCTAATCTTAAATACATTGGGAAGAATTTCTTACATCAACCCTTTGACACTAATAATGATTACTCAATTCCGTATTTTTGGGGTACCCTAGGGATTGTTTATAATGATCGGTTTGTTAAGAAAGGATCGATTACTAACTGGAATGATTTATGGAGTAAAAAATACCGCCATCAGATTCTATTAGTGGATTCAGCTAGGGATGCAATGGGAATGTCTTTAAAATCATTAGGGTATTCGATGAACACCACCAGTTCCATTAAACTGCATTTAGCTCAAACAAAATTAGATACATTGGGTCCCAATATTAAAGCGATTATCTCTGATGAAATGAAGATGTACATGATTCAAAATGAAGCTTCTATTGGCGTAACATGGTCTGGTGAAGCGCATGAAATGATGGAAGAAAATTCTCATCTACACTACGTAGTTCCTAGTGAAGGGTCCAATCTTTGGTTTGATAATTTTGTTATTCCTAAAACTGCTAAAAATAAAACGGCTGCTTACCAGTTCATTAATTTTATGCTGGAACCTAAAAATGCAGCTAAAAATGCGGAATATGTTGGTTATGCGACTCCTAATTTGGCAGCTAAAAAGTTGCTTCCTAAAAATGTTAGAAATAATCCTGAATTTTATCCAAGTGAGGAAAAATTGCGTAAGTTACAAGTTTTTAAGGATTTAGGACCTAAAAAGACGCAAGAATATAATGATTTGTTTTTAGAATTTAAAATGTATGCGCGTTAACGCTCAGACTTGGTTATAATTAATAATCAGGAAGGGGGAAGGGTATTGAAGTTTGATATTTCAAGCTTCCTTACTTGGAATAATTTTTCTATAGCGTTAGACGTTTTGATTATTTGGTATTTAGTCTATCGCTTAATTATGCTAATTAGAGGTACTAAAGCTGTCCAATTAGCTAAAGGAATTGTTTTTATTTTCATAGTAAGGATAATTGCTGGTTTCTTGCATTTAAATGCATTGACGTATATTGTTGATCAAATTGTTTCATGGGCTGTGGTTGGAATTATTGTAATTTTCCAACCAGAAATCAGGCGTGGACTTGAGCGAATTGGCCGCACTCCGCTTTTTGGTGGTCGTGAAGAAAATGCTCATGATCAATCGGTTAAGTTTATTAAAGAGCTCGATAAAGCCATTCAATATATGTCTAAAAGACGAATTGGGGCGCTCATTACCATTCAGCAAGAAACTGGGTTAGATGATTATATTGAAACTGGAATTAAGCTAGATGCGGACGTATCTGGGGAACTTTTGATCAATATTTTTATTCCGAATACTCCATTGCATGATGGAGCGGTAATTATTAATAATGATCGGATTGCGGTTGCAGCAGCTTATTTACCGTTATCGGACAGTACAATGATTCCTAAACGGCTTGGCACTCGTCATAGAGCGGCTGTAGGAATTTCTGAAGTGACAGATGCCATTACAATTGTTGTTTCAGAAGAAACAGGTGGAGTCACAATTACTCGTAATGGTCGTCTTCTGCTTGATATGACGAGAGAAGAATATATGAAGTATTTAACTGCAGAACTAGTTCCTAAAAAAGAAAAAGGTACAAAATGGTACCAAAAGCTTTTTAATAAAATTTGGAAGTGGGGTGCAGGCCGATGAAAGATTTTTGGGGAAAGCCTTGGTTTATTAAGGTGGTTTCTTTATTAATCGCTATTTTGTTAGTAGTTTATATCGATTCAACCCAACCTGGTTTTATCACTCAGGGTGAGCCTAAAAAAACGCGTCAAACGGCTAGTGAAATCCAAACCATTAAAGTCCCACTTCAAGTTTCAGTTGATACAGATAAATATTATGTAGTAGGATATCCGGAAAAGGTCAGCGTTACTTTAGAAGGTGCTAACGCATTAGTGACCTCAACAATTAATACTCAAAATTTTCGTGCATATATTGATTTAACAGATAAAAAAGTCGGTAAACAGGCTGTAAAAGTGCAAGTGAGTGGATTAAGCAAGCAATTATCTTATTCAATTAATCCTAAAACTGTAAATGTCGATATTGAACGTCGAAAATCGACTACCATGCCCGTGCAAATAGAGTATAATAAAAATGCTGTGGCTAGAGGATATAAGATTGGTAAAACATCAGTTAGTCCTCAGCAGGTAGAAGTAACTGGTGCAAAAGCTGAAGTCAATCAGATTGACCAGATTGTTGCTAAAGTTGCTCTTCCTAATGGAATTGATCACGACTATACGCGACAAGTGATTTTGGTTGCAGAAGATAAAAAAGGTCGTCAATTAAATGTAGTGATTGATCCTACGACTGCCAAAGCAAACATTCCAATTTCAACATCTAAAAAGACTGTCAAAATTGATTTAGATTCAAAGAATGAGGAAAGTGATAAAGTTTATTCAGTGACTGCGCGGACAGATCAAGTAACTTTATATGGTGAAAAGAGTGCACTGGCTAAAGTTAACCGTCTGAAAGTAAATGTGGACTTAAGAGATGTTAATTCTTCAATTACTAAGGATGTGCCAATTGAGCTTCCTAAGGGAGCAGTGCGGTCCGATCCCGGCAGTATTCAAGTTCAAATTAAAGTAAAAAACGCGTCTAGCGCAAAAAATAATTAGAAATTTATTGTGAAGAAAGGTTGTTTTTCTTATGTTAAAGTATTTTGGAACCGATGGCGTTCGTGGAGTAGCAAATCAAGGTCTTACTCCAGAAATGGCTTTTAAACTTGGCCGTGATGGTGGATATGTTTTAACCAAGAATAAAAAAGATGGTGAACAAGCTAAGGTTCTTGTTTCTCGCGATACTCGTATTTCTGGTCAAATGTTAGAATATGCTTTAATTTCTGGTCTTCTTTCAGTTGGTATTGAAGTTCTTGAAGTTGGCGTTATTACTACTCCAGGTCTTTCATATTTAGTTCGTGCTCAAGGTGCTGACGCCGGAATTCAAATTTCTGCTTCTCACAATCCAGTAGAAGATAATGGTATTAAGTTCTTTGGTAGCAATGGCTTGAAGCTTTCAGATGCTATGGAGGAAGAAATTGAGAAATTAATTGATGCCGAAGAAGATACCTTGCCACGTCCTTCCGCAAATGGTTTGGGAACTGTAACTGACTTCCACGAAGGTAGTTCAAAATATCTCCAATTTATCGAAAATACTATTCCTGAAGATTTAAGTGGTATTAAAGTAGTTATTGATGGTGCCAATGGTGCTTCAAGTGCTTTGATTTCTCGCTTATTTGCTGATTGTGGCGTGGACTTCACTACTATTGCAACTCATCCAGATGGTTTAAACATTAATGATCATGTTGGTGCAACCCACACTAAGAAATTGCAAGAAGAAGTTGTAAAGCAAGGTGCTCAATTGGGTCTTGCTTTTGATGGGGATGCTGATCGTTGCATTGCCGTTGATGAAAATGGTAATGAAGTAGATGGTGATCACATTATGTACGTAATTGGTACTTACTTAGCTGATCATGGCCGTCTTAAGAAAGACACTATTGTCACGACTGTAATGAGTAACTTGGGCTTCACTAAGGCACTTGAAAGAAAAGGACTTAAGAATATTCGTACTCAAGTTGGTGACCGTTATGTTTCCGAAGAAATGCGTGCACATGGTTATAACCTCGGTGGTGAACAGTCAGGTCACGTTATTATGACTGATTACCATAATACTGGTGATGGGATGCTTACTGGCCTTCATTTGATGCTTGTTATGAAGAAGACTGGCAAGTCATTATCTGAATTGCTTGAAGACTTTAAGGATTACCCACAATGTCTTGTAAATGTTCCTGTAGAAGATAAGAAGAGTTGGAAAGAACATCAACCAATTCTCGATGTAATTAAGGAAGTTGAAGCTGATATGAACGGCAATGGTCGTGTATTGGTTCGTCCTTCAGGAACTCAAGATTTGCTTCGTGTAATGGCAGAAGGTCCTACTCAAGAAGAAACTGATGCATACGTTGACCGTATTGTTAAAGTTGTAGAAAAAGAAATGGGTAAGTAATCAACTGTTTTCTAGTCTTAATAGATCCAGGTATTTCCTGGATCTATTTTTTTATTAAAAAATAATATACCAATTTTGCAACTTTCTTCTTGACCGATTTGATAAAAAGGGCTATGATTGCACTTGTAACAATAAAAATTAACTAGTCCATTTAGATAAAATTGAACTAGACCAAAGGAGAAAAATATATGTGTGGAATTGTTGGTGTCGTTGGTAAACCAGCCAAAGATATTATTTTAAATGGCTTAACTAATCTTGAATACCGTGGCTACGATTCAGCAGGTATTTACTTGAATGACTTAAATGGCGATGAATATTTAACTAAGGCCGTAGGTCGTATTTCAAACTTAAAAGAAAAACTTACTCCTGATGAAGAAGGTTTAGTAGGAATTGGTCACACTCGTTGGGCTACTCACGGTAAGCCAACTGTTGACAATGCTCACCCACACTTTGATGAAACTAAGCGTTTTTACTTGGTTCACAACGGAGTGATTGAAAATTACACTGAATTAAAGGAAAAGTACTTAGAAGGTGTAAATTTCCATTCAGATACAGATACTGAAGTTGTAGTTCAATTAATTAGTAAAATTGCACGTGAAAAAAATTTAGATGCATTTTCCGCATTTAAAGAAGCTTTGAAACTTGTTAAGGGTTCATATGCATTTTTATTAGTTGATAATACTGAACCTGATCACGTATTTATTGCAAAGAACAAGTCACCAATGATGCTTGGATTGGGTGATGGCTTTAACATTATTGCATCTGATGCAATTTCTGTTTTAGATCAAACTAAGACTTTCGTTGACTTACAAGATGGTGATGTTGGTGACATTACTAAGGATTCATATACTATTGAAACTGTAGATGGTAAGAAAGTTGACCGTGAACCACATGTATTGAACATCGATCCAAACGCTGCTTCAAAGGGTGCATATGAATTTTACATGTTAAAGGAAATTGATGAACAACCTGGCGTTATGCGCCACATGTCACAAAACTACCTTGATGAAAATGGTAAGCCAAAAGTAGATCAAGATATTGTTGATGCAATTTCTAAAGCTGATCGTCTTTATATCTTTGCTGCAGGTACTAGTTACCACGCAGGCCTCGTGGGTAAGTCAATTTTTGAACATTACACTGGTATTCCTACAGAAGTTGGCTATGCTTCAGAAGCTGGTTACCACTTCCCAATGATGAGCAAGCATCCATTCTTTATTTTCTTAACTCAATCTGGAGAAACTGCAGACTCACGTGTTGTATTGAAGGAAGCTAACAAGCGTGGTATTCCAAGTTTGACCATGACTAATGTTGAAGGTTCAACTTTATCCCGTGAAGCTAACTACACTATGCTCTTAGATGCTGGTCCTGAAATTGCCGTTGCTTCAACTAAGGCCTACACTGCTCAAGTTGCATTACAAGCTGTTTTGGCTAAGGCTTTAGGTGAAAAGCTTGGTAATCAAGAAGCTAAAGACTGGAACTTGAAGCATGACTTGGCAATTGCTGCTGAAGGAATCCAACAAATCGTAGATGGTAAAGAAAAGATCAAAGAATTGGCTGATAAGTACTTAGTTAAGTCAAGAAATGCTTTCTACATTGGTCGTGGAATTGATCATGCTGTTGCTTTGGAAGGTGCATTGAAGTTAAAGGAAGTTTCCTACATTCAAACCGAAGGATTCGCTGCTGCTGAGCTTAAGCACGGTACTATTTCATTGATTGAAAAGGACACTCCAGTTATTGCTTTGATTAATGATCCAGTTACTGCTGACCTTACTCGTGGTAACATTCAGGAAGTTGTTTCTCGTGGTGCAAGTATCATTACTATTGTTGGTAAAGAATTTGCTAATAGTGACGACACTATTGTTTTACCAGAAATTAACTACTACATGTCAGCACTTTTGACTGTGGTTCCAACTCAACTTCTTGCATACTATGCTTCTAAGGATAAAGGATTAGATGTTGATAAACCTCGTAACTTGGCTAAGAGTGTAACTGTTGAATAATTACTAAATAAATACTTAGAAGGTAGACTTTTAGAAGCCTACCTTCTTTTTTTGTTGTTTTGTATAATTAAGGAAAAAAGTGAAGTCGAGCAAAACAATGATACTTACAGAAAGACAAAAAGATATTCTTTCTTTATTGATTACCAGTGAAGAAGGAATTAGTGTTAAAGAGCTAGAAAATCGCTTAAATGTTAGTCGAAGGACAATTTATCGTGAATTTAAAGAATTAAAAGATGTTCTGGCTACGGATGAACTAAATTTAGTTAATAAAAAAAGAAAATATGGAGTTGAAGGTAACAAGGAAGCTCTTAATAAGTTGATTTTGGCAGTTAAGAAGACTAAGATTCAATCTTCAATGTCAGTGGAAAGAAGAGAGAATGCCTTAGCTGCGATTCTACTTTTGAATGACGAGCCTAAAAAGATTATTCAATTTGCTTTGGATTTAAATGTTAGTGAAGCCACTATTCAGAATGATTTAGATATTGTCGAAAAATCTTTGGCAGAATATAAGATTAATTTAATTCGGAAAAAGGGCGTTGGAGTATACGTTGAAGCTAGTGAAAGTGAGCGACGCCAAGTTTTAGTGGGGATTTTATTAAGCGAAATCAATGACTATGACTTTTTTCATTATTTAAATCATACCCAGCTAAAGAGCCACAATTTCTTTTTACAAATTATTTCAAGAGATCTTTTGTTTGAAACGCGAAAAGCTTTAACTAAATCGATTATTCCAAATATTAAATTGGATTCTGATCATCAATTGATCGAACTCATTTTGATCTTTGCAGTATCCTTAACGCGGATTAAGGCTGGTTTTCCTATTGAAAAGGTGGATTTAGAACCAGGTTCTTTAAAATATCAGGGACTTGTTTTTCGCTTTATGGCTTTAATTACTGAGAAAATGGCTCTTAAAGTTGAACAAACCGATGTAACTTATTTAGCAAATAAAGTTATGGCTAGTGATACGGAACAAACTAAACTTCATTATGATAGTGATTATGAGTTAGCTGCTTCCATTAGAGTGAAGAATTTTGTGCGTATTGTTTCCGAGAAGATGCAATGGAATTTTCAAAAGAGTACAACTTTTGTTAACCGTTTAACCCGTCATATTATTGGTTTAACCCAGCATAGAGTTACCCCTCTTCCTAACGCTCGAATAGAAACTTTGGCTGGCCTAAGTAAGCGCTTTACGAAACTTTATACCGTTATTCAGCAAGCTTGGCAGGCAGAATTTCCTACAGATAAGATAACTAGTTCAGAAATGCAGCTATTGTTGCTCTATTTTGCTAATGAATTTACTAATTTTGAGAATCACCAACAATTTAATGCACTGGTAATCTGTGAAAATGGGATCGGGACTTCTGCCATTTTAAAAGCAAGATTGAAGCAAGAGTTGCCAGAAATTAAGCAGATTAAATTAAGCAAAGTCTCTGATTTAGTAAATATTGATTTACAAAAGTATGATTTGATTTTATCAACACTGGAATTAAAGGGATTTTCAAGATCTTATCAATTAGTGAGTCCATTGCTTTTAGATGATGAAATTATTCGAATTAAGAATTACTTGAAGGATTACGAAAGAAAATATCCTCTCGTTAATCAGCCGATGTTTAGTTCTAATAAAACTAAGCATGCAACCAAAGAACTTTCAAAAATTTCTATTGGGACATTATTTTGTGCAGATTTAGTAAATAGTATTAAAGTTCAAACACTAAGATACAATGCAACCGATTTGATTGCAGTAGTTCAAGAATGTTTAGCTCATATAGGACGTAATTTGATTACTACGCAACTTCCAGTAGCTAAAAAGATTCTCAAGCGAATTCAGTTGGCTCCGGTTGGAATCCCGAATAGTCATTTAGCCCTTCTTCATACTAGTAGCCATGAAATCAAACGCTGTACATTTATGATTTTCGATTTAGATAATGAAATTGTATTAAAATCGATGGATCATAATGAAATTGAAGTAAGCAGAATCTTGTTAATGCTCGGACCAGCAGAACTTTCTGATGCAGAACAGGAGGTCATGAGTTTGATTTCTAGCATGATTATTATGAATGATGCTAACTTGCGTCTTTTTACTAATGGCAATCAAGATCAAATCAAAAATGCTATTTCAAGCCAATATTTGCAAGAACTAAAGAGAAAATTGGAATAAAGTGAATAGTTTAACAAGCTCTGACACATTTTATTGTGTCAGAGTTCTATTTTGATTAGATTGTAAACGCTTACCAAGTAATCGTACGATAAGAATGTAAGATAAAAGAGGGGAGAAAAAACTAATGGCTCAAGCAAAGAAAAGCTCTTCAGTTAAAGTGAAGGTTCAAAAGTTTGGTACTGCTTTGTCTGGGATGATTATGCCAAACATCGGTGCCATCATTGCTTGGGGACTTACCGCTGCGATTTTCATGACACCAAATGGTTGGTTCCCAAACGCACAAATTAACAAATTAGTTCAACCAATGTTGATTTACTTGTTGCCACTTTTAATTGGTTATACAGGTGGTCGGATGGTCGACGATGAAAGAGGTGCCGTTATTGGTGCTATCGGTACTCTTGGTGTAATTGTTGGTACAACTCAACCAATGTTCTTGGGAGCCATGATTATGGGTCCACTCAGTGGTTGGTGCTTAAAGACTTTAGATAATGCATGTAGAGATAAGATCAAATCAGGATTTGAAATGATCTATAATAACTTCTCACTTGGTATTTTGGGAATGATTTTAGCGATTTTCGCTTACTTCATCATTAACCCAGTTATGATGTGGGGAAGCCATTGGGCAAGTGTTGGTGTTGATGCAATTATCCGTGTTCACCTATTGCCACTTGCTAATATCATTATTGAACCTGCTAAGGTTTTGTTCTTAAACAATGCGATTGGTAATGGTATTTTGGTACCACTTGGAATTCAACAAGCTTCTGAAGTTGGTAAATCAGTTCTATTCTTGATGGAATCAAACCCAGGCCCTGGTCTTGGAATTTTACTTGCATTTATGTTCTTTGGTAAAGGCAGTTCTAAGAGTTCGGCTCCAGGTGCTGCAATTATTGAATTCTTCGGTGGGGTTCATGAAATCTACTTCCCATACGTATTGATGAAACCATCTTTAATCATCGCTGCAATTTGTGGTGGTGTAACTGGTACGGCATTATTTACAACTCTTAATGGGGGATTAAAGGCTGCCGCTTCTCCAGGCTCAATTTTAGCTATTTTGCTTGTTTCCGCAAAAGGCTCATACTTAGGTAACATCGTCGGTGTTCTTGGAGCTGCAATTGTTTCATTCATCGTAGCTGCAATTATTCTTAAGAACGATAAAGGTGATGGAGCTGATTTAGCTGCCAAACAAAAAGAGATGGAATCAATGAAAGCAGAATCAAAGGGTACTAAGATGCCAAGTGAACAATCTGCTCATGACTCAGTAACTTCATACAAAGACATTAAGAAAGTTATCTTTGCTTGTGATGCCGGAATGGGATCATCTGCAATGGGTGCCTCACTTCTTCGTGATAAATTCAAGAAAGCCGGCATTAATATCCCTGTAACTAATACTGCTGTTAGAAACTTGAAAGATGAACCAGGATTATTAGTTGTAACTCAAGAAGAATTAGCTGACCGTGCTCGTCAAAAGACTCCAGATGCAATGCATATTGCTGTTGGCAACTTCTTAAGCAATCCAAAATACGATGCAATCGTTGCTAACTTTAAAGCTTTGACTCAAGTTCAAGATAAGCCTAAATCCACTGAAAAGAAGCCAGCTAATGGTTCACTTGAAGGAATTGATTTCAGTAAAGTTAAAGAAGTCGACTTCATTCGCCATGATCAACATATTGGTTCAGCTACAATGGCAACTAACTTGTTTGAAAACGCAATGAAGAAAGCTGGTAAGAAGACTCCAGTCAAGGCAATCAGAATTAATGAATTAGATGATGATCCAAGTCATTTAGTAATTGTTACTCCAGCTGCTAAGAAGAATTTGGCGGTTCGTTATAGCGATATTCAAATTGTGGTTGTTGATGATCTTCTTAAAGATAAGAAACTTAAAGAAATTATCGATAAGTTAAGCTAGAAAGGGATGAGATAAGTGAAGTTACAAACAAATATGATTAAGTTGAATCAAGATGTGCCAACCCGTGATCAAGCCATTCGCATGGCCGGACAACTTCTGGTTGATGGTGGTTGTGTTGAGCCTGGATACATTGATTCAATGATTGCTAGAAACAATGATGTTTCAACTTATATGGGAAACTTTATCGCCATCCCTCATGGCACTGATGAAGGTAAAAAGCATATCAAGAAAACCGGAATTTCAGTCGTGCAAATTCCAATGGGGGTTGATTTTAGTAATCCTGATGATGATACTGAACAACTTGTAACAGTTGTCTTTGGAATTGCGGGTTTGAATAATGAACACTTAAACCTTTTATCACAGATTGCAATTTTCTGTAGTGATGTTTCAAACGTTGCCAAATTAGCTGACGCACAATCACCACAAGAAGTAATAGATTTATTGAAAGAAGTAGGAGATTAAAAATGAGAGCAGTACATTTTGGTGCAGGTAACATTGGTCGTGGATTTATTGGTGAAACTTTAGCAGATAATGGTTTTGGTATTGACTTTGTCGATGTAAATGAAACTATTATTGATGAATTAAATAAGCGCGGGGAATACGATATTGAATTAGCAGCTCCTGGCAAGAAGAGAATCCATGTTTCAAACGTTGATGGGATTAACAATGCTAAGAATCCAGAAAGGGTAATTGAAGCAATTAAATCTACAGATATGATTACAACCGCGATTGGTCCGAAGATTTTGGCTCTTATTGCTCCACTTATTGCTCAAGGTTTAACTGAAAGAATTAAATCTGGCAATACTCAACCACTTGATGTTATTGCTTGTGAAAACATGATCGGTGGTTCAGAACACTTGAAAGAAGAAGTTTACAAGCATTTGGACGATGACATTAAGCCAGAAGTTGATAAATACATTGGCTTCCCTAATGCCGCCGTAGATAGAATTGTTCCAATTCAACACAACGATGATCCATTGTTTGTTTCAGTTGAAGACTTCAAGGAATGGGTTATTGACGAAAGCCAAATGAAGAACAAGGATATCAAGTTGAAGGGTGTTGATTATGCTCCAGACCTTGAACCTTATATTGAAAGAAAGTTGTTCTCAGTAAATACTGGTCACGCAACTGTTGCTTACACTGGTAAGAGCCTTGGTTATTCAACTATTGGGGATGCAATTAAAGATCCATTTGTTTTAAGGCAAGTTAAGAGAGTTCTTAGCGAAACTCGTTCACTTTTATACCATAAGTGGAACAAGGAATTTACTGAGGAAAGCCTTGAAGAATACCACAACAAGATCTTAAGTAGATTCCAAAACCCATACATTTCAGATGATATTGCTCGTGTAGGTAGAACTCCTATCCGTAAGTTGGGCTACAATGAAAGATTTATCCGTCCAATTCGTGAATTGAAGGAAAGAGGGTTAGACTACAGTGCCTTAATGGAAACTGTTGGTAGAATCTATCACTTTGATGAACCAAAGGATAAGGAAAGTGTCAAGTTGATGGACATGCTTAAGAATGAAGATTTGAAGGATGTCATCGTAGAAACTACTGGTTTGAAGGATGATCCAGAATTAGTTGAAGAAATTGTTGAATCATACAATAACGCTGAAAATGATAAAAAGAATTAGTTAAGTTATATTCAAGTAAAAAGCCGTGAGGAAACTCACGGCTTTTTGTATAATAAAAGAGGTATTTTATTTTGATAAAGGGATGATTTAGATGGCAATTAAAATGATTGCAGTAGATTTAGATGGGACTTTGTTGACGAGTGGAAATAACATTTCGCCAGAAACGCAAAGAACCTTGCAAGTTGCAAGTAGCCAAGGAATTAAGGTTGTACTTGCATCCGGTAGACCGCTTTCTGGGGTATTGCCATTTGATGAACAGTTGGGCCTTTCTGGTGATGATCAATATGCAGTTGTCTTTAATGGAGCTGTGGTGCAGAACTTAGCAGGCAAAGTATTAATGAGTCAAGAAATGGATTATCGCGACTTTAACACTATGCTTCGCCTGCAACGATTAGCCCATGTTAATTTGCATTTTGAGACGACAGAGTGTTTTTGGACGCTTGATCACGATCTTTCTGTACAAATGCAGATCAATGCGGCTTTTACCGATAATGAAATTAGAGTAAGAAATCGTGAGGAAATTCCGAAGAACTTTACTTTTAATAAGGTCGGCTTTACTTGCAATCGCGGAAGTGACCAAATTGAAAAGTTATGGAATTCAATTCCTGATTGGGCCTTTCAATCTTATGATATTGTGCATAGTTTGGATACTTGTATTGAATTAAATGCCATTGGTGCTTCTAAGGGAAATGCTGTGATGGATTTGGCCGAAAGGCTTAAATTATCTCAAAATGAAGTAATGGTCTTTGGCGATCAGGGGAATGATTTATCAATGTTTGAAAATCCAGAATTTAAGAAAGTAGCCATGGGCAATGCAATTAGCGATATTAAAGATAGAGCTGATTACATTACTGATGATAATGATCATAATGGAATTGCAAAGGCTTTGAAAAAATTTGTTTTATAAGTTACATGAGTCTATTATGGAATAATAAGAATTTTAAAAATCGAGTGATGGTAATGGTAGAAAATAAAGAAGCAGGCAATATTTCAGACGCTGAATGGGAAGTTATGCGAATTATTTGGACTTTAGAAACTGCCAGCAGCAGTGAAGTTATTAAAGAATTGCAAGCTAAAAAAGACTGGTCTGAATCAACAATTAAGACTTTGATGGGTCGCTTAGTTCAGAAAGGCTTATTAAAGACAAAAAAAGATGGGCGCAAATTTATTTATTCACCAACCGTTAGTCAAACTGAGATGATGTATACTCAAACCAGTGAAATGCTTGATAAAATGTGCAATATGCACAAGGGAGAATTGCTCATTAGAGTGTTGAAAGAAATTCCTTTATCCAAACGAGATATTGCAGCTCTTGAAAAAGAGCTTAACAATAAGAAGAAAAATGCTCCAAATATGGTGCCATGTAATTGTTTGGAAAAAGGAGAACATATTTGTTAAAGAAAAAGTGGGAGTACAATGTCAGATAAAGTAAAAAACTATCTTAGTGTTGCTGGATTTGCCTTTTTTGGAGGAATGGCACGTGCATATTTAAACACTAATTTTCATTTTTATGGTACATTTTGGGGAAATATTATTGGATGCTTTCTCTTAGCATTTTTTACGTATTTCTTTTTTGAATTCAAAGATTTCTATGAATGGCTCAATGTGGGAATTTGTACGGGATTTGTTGGTGCATTTACCACTTTTTCAACTTTTAACTTAGAAGTGTTGAAAAATTTTGATGCTCATTTAAGTGACATAGCATTGATCTATCTTTTTAGTTCAATTATATTTGGTTTTGTCTTTGCTTATATTGGGGCTCATATGGGTGAAACTTTAAGTAAAATTGTAACTGGGAGGGTAAAATGAATATTATAATTGCAGGTCTTGGCGCAAGTTTAGGCGCGATTTTACGCTACTTCATAACTAATTACGGTAAGAAGCATTGGGAAGAATTAAAAAAACATTATTTAAATTTGCCATTTCCAACTTTGTTTATTAATTTAACTGGAACCCTTATATTGGGATTTGTCTTTGGAATAAAAGTTAATCCATTTTTCTATGCTTTAGTTGGAACTGGAGTAATGGGTGGCTACACTACCTTTTCAACTTTGAATACGGAACTAGTTGCCCTATATCATAGTAAAAATTATTCAGGATTAGTTCTATATGCTTTAGCATCATATGTGGGAGGACTCATTCTAGTATATGTGGGATATTATTTAGGAAGACTGTTTTAAATGAAAAAAACGTGGAATATTATAATTAAAATAATTGCAATTATAACAGTCGCTCTTTCTGGATATTTAATGTTAACTAGTGATGTTCAGCTAAAAATTAGTGATACCCATGCAATGGTTAAGCAGGTTGTTAGAGAAATTGTTTCAGATAGTGAAGATCAAAGTTTGAGATATGCCACTCAATTTTTAGAGGCATCAGGCTTAGAAGATGATTTGCTTCAAGCCTTTCCAAAAAAGTATAACTTAGATTTATCTTATGCAGATTTGTATCGATTAAGTACAAAATATGATGAAACTGGAAAGATCACGCCAAGTGATTTAAATCTAGAGAATTCTAATCGGCTAGAAGAGGTAGTTAATAAATTTATAGTAAAAGAGATTAACCAAAAGCTTAAAGAGGATTCCAAGCAGGTCTATCACATTATAAGTATTTATCGATACTCGATCTTTATTATTGTTTTATTATATATATTAGGAGCACTTTTAATAATTTTTGAAAAATATTGGGCCTCAATTCCGATAATAATTGCAACAGGAGGATCGTTTGGTCTTTTATGGTATTTTAATACTGAGGCCACGTCTTCACTTCAAACGATTTATCAGGGAATCTTTATTGATATTTCATCAGGAATTTGGATAGGCTTGATTTTAGGAATAGTAATTGCAATAATGTGGCCGATTTGGCTAAAATTTAATTCAGATAAGAAGGTAAAATAATGAAAAAGATATTATTTGTCTGTCATGGAAATATTTGTCGTTCTCCAATGGCAGAATACATTATGAAAAATTTACTGGCAAAGAGTGGTCGTAAAGATGTTTTAGTCGAATCAGCAGCTGCTACTGAAGATGCCGTGGGTTCACCAATGGATCCGCGAACTACGCGCGTGTTAGAAAAAAATAATGTTCCTTATGTTCAACGTCATGCACGGAAAATGACTAAAGATGATTATCAAAATTATGACTATTTGATTTGCATGGACGAAGAAAATTTTATGGATATGAATAGGATTACTGGTGGTGATCCAGATCGCAAAGAATATAAGTTAATGCAATTCGCTAATAAGAATAGTGATGTCGAAGATCCCTGGTACACTAATGATTTTGATACAGCATATGATGAGATTTTGATGGGCTGCAAAGCATTGCTAGAAAAAATTTAGCTGAAAGATACTAAGACGTATATCTTAGTATCTTTTTGGTTTAGTAGGCTTTTATAAATATTTTTGCTAAAATACCCATAACAAGAATTGTCGAAGAAGTGATAAAGATGAAAGATGAGATTAAGTTTGTTCCCGGGGAATATTCGGCAGAAACTAAAGATTTAGTTCACTTAAAGGCTAAAATTAAGGTAGACAAAAATAAAATTGTTGAT
The DNA here is from genome assembly GCA_948500755.1 of uncultured Lactobacillus sp. Lineage (GTDB taxonomy): Bacteria > Bacillota > Bacilli > Lactobacillales > Lactobacillaceae > Lactobacillus. Next base: position 36,770 of record CAOOYH010000005.1, read on the forward strand.
GTTAAAATCTCTTCAGGTAAAGATGAACGTTTAATTGAGCCTGCTCTTGAAAAAGTCTTTCGTGGTCAAATTTTAAAGTCACAATCAGTAGCAATCGATGGCGTGTCTTCAGCTAGTGTGCTCACTAAGGCAGTGAAAACTGTCGTAGGAAAAGCTCTAGCCGATGCACGTGACAATGATTAATAGAATGGAAAATAATAATGAGTAAAAAATTACTACTACTTTCTACTGGTGGAACTATTGCTTCATCAGTTTCAGATTCAGGTTTGGTACCCAAAGAATCTGGGGAAGATTTATTGAAACTTCTTGGTGAGATGCCCTATAACATTGATGTAAAAGATATTTTGCAACTTGATTCTTCCAATATTCAGCCGGAGGAATGGAAGTTTATTGCTGAACAAATTTATAAATATCGAAATGACTATGATGGAATTGTGCTCAGTCACGGAACGGATACGATGGCTTACACAGCTTCAATGTTGTCTTTTATGCTTCAGCACATCGAGATTCCAGTGGTCTTGACAGGAAGTCAGGTGCCGATTAATGTAGTTTTGAGTGATGCGCCAGATAATTTGCGTTTAGCTTTTGCGGCAGCTGCGGTGTGTCATCCCGGAATTTATTTGGCATTTGATCGTAAAATTATGCTGGGATGTAGAACGGTTAAGGTGAGAACCATCAACTTCAATGCCTTTGAAAGTGTGAATGTTCCGCCAGTGGCAACAGTAACTTCAGATGGAATAGTTTTTAATTATCAGCCCAAAATTGAAAATAAGAAGTGTGTTTTAAATACTAAAATTGATACGCATGTTTCTTTAGTTAAGCTCTTCCCGGGTTTTGATCCAGAATTATTATTTGCCATGGTAAAAAGTGGCTGCCAAGGAATAGTTATTGAAGCTTATGGATTAGGTGGAATGAATTATATTCGCCGTAATTTAGTAGGAGCAATTGGGAAGCTGATTCGCATGGGAATTCCCGTAATTGCCAGCAGCCAGTGTTTATATGAACGTAGTGATTTAACTAAATATGAGGTTGGGCGCTTAGCACTATTAGAAGGAGCAATTAGTGCGGGAGATATGACTTCAGAAAGTGCGATTACCAAGCTAATGTGGGGATTAGGGCAACGAATGGATGTTCATGAAATCAGCGAATTCTTTAATAAAGATATTGCTGGTGAAATCACATTGAAGTAAAAAATAAGCGAGAAGGCTTAAATTGAGCTTTCTCGCTTTGTTTTTACTTTTGATCTAGGTAATCTTCCAGAATTTTTAAAACTCCGCTCTCGTTGTTGCTAGGAGCTTTATACTTTGCTAGTTTAATAATCTCCGGATTGCCATTCGACATTGCATAACTATAACCAGCTAATTCCAGCATTTCCTTATCATTCATTCCATCACCAAAAGCAATTAATTGATCAGGAGTTAGATGGAAATAGCGTAAGAAGTATTTTAATCCTTGAGCTTTGTTAACACCATAGGGCATAACATCAATATCATCAAAACCACTGGTTGTACAATGAATTCGTTCAGTATGTTTTTCGTTAAAACCAGCCTCTAGTTCTTCAGCATATTCTGCAGGACAATTCAAAGTCAACTTAATAATTCTTTCGCTAGTTGGAATTTCGCTAAATTCTTTTACTGCAATGTAGTTTGGATAGTAAAAACGCATCAAGCGCTTGAAATCTGTCGGATAAGATTCTTTTAAATAAGCACGATCCTTACCGCTGATACAAATGTGAGCTTCCGGAAAATGCTCTTCTACATAATTAATCAAGGCCATCCCTGTAGAATAAGTGAAAAAGTGAGTAGAGATGATATTGTTATCTCTAACTAAAATTGCCCCGTTGTCAGCGATCATATCAATTCGATCTAAAAAGTCTGAAAAATCTCGTTGTAATCGCGAAAGGGGACGCCCACTAGAAACAATAAAATGAATATGATGTTCATGAAGCTTAGTCAAAACCTTGTTAAATCTTTCATGATCATAAGTAAGATCATCATTCATAAAGGTTCCATCCATATCTACTGCAACAGCTTTAAAAGGAATTTTTGTCATTTTTGTCTCCTTGTCTTGTATTTTATTTTCTCTAATACACATTATACAGTAAACGGTTTCAAAAATATGGATAGTAATTTACTTATTTTTTTGTTAAGGTAGAAAAATAATATTCGAAGGGGAGAAAAAGATGGAAAGTTGGCTATTTTTAGGCTTAATTTTAGTAGTAGCTCTTGTGGGGAAAAACATGTCGCTAATTATTGCAACTGGCGTGGTAATGCTTTTAAAATTAATTCCTTTTAGTGCAAAATACATGCCTGTTATTCAAGCGAAAGGAATTAATTGGGGTGTCACCGTTATTTCGGTGGCGATCTTAATTCCAATTGCTACAGGGCAAATTGGCTTTAACGATTTATTCAAAACTTTTAAAACACCCGCAGGTTGGATTGCTGTGGCTGCGGGCATTGCAGTGGCAATTTTATCTAGATATGGGGTAGATCAATTAGCTCAATTTCCGCAAGTGACAGTAGCCTTAGTTTTAGGAACAATTATTGGCGTGGTAGCCTTCAAAGGGATCGCCGCTGGACCTGTCATTGCAAGTGGGATGACATTCGTAATTGTGAGTCTATTCAATTTGCATTTTTAGAGAAAAAAAGAAAGTGTTGTTTCAACACTTTCTTTTAGTTTAATCTTCTTCAGCTTTGAAACCATCAGCTAAGTTAGGTTTTCTTCTACCAATTAACCACGCAATGATTAAAGCAACTACACCTTCAATGGCAATATAAATTCCACGAGCTGGGACATGCTTTAATCCACCGAGGTAAACGCCAAAGATAATCGCTACCACGATGATGGTAATAATTGAAATCCATTGAGGCTTGTCAAAAGCAATTCCGTATTCAACTTCACGACGTCTAATAGCTGGCAAAATTGCTCCTAACCCAATTAAAACAATGACAGCAACAATATTAATGATTAATTCATACCACCAAATTCCGCTGCCTTCTGGCACATCTTGAGGGGTGATTCCCATAATTGTTGCAATCGCAGTAACTAAAAGCAAAATTAATCCTACTGTCCATGCGACCTTATCGTTTTTAATGAAAACATACCTGGATGGGAACTTCTTGGAGTTCTTTCTAATTCTCATAAATGAGTAGAAGATCCAGCAGGTAACACCAGGAGAAACAATCGCATTCAAATTAAGGAGCCAGTTAAAAATGTCATTCATATTTGGTAAGAAAATACCTAAAATCATAATGAATGAAGAAAGAGCAACAGTTAAGATGTAACCGTTGATTGGCAAACCATTTTTATCCTTTTTACGAAGGAATTTAGGCATGTAGCGATCTCCCGTGTCAGAGATAAGCATTCTAGTCATAGCATCAAGCAAGACAGCTAGCAATGCACAGTTGAAGAATACTGATGTCCATGCCCAGAAGTAAAGCAAGAAATCGCCCCAACCGTATTGATGACCGATCATCTTAAAGGCATAATAAGCACCGTTCATCTTTAAGTCATTAGGCAGGTGGTTAGCATTAAAGTAGATTCCAAGCGCAAATGAACCAAAGATAGTTAAGAAAGCTGTCATGATAGCTAAAGCAATCATAGCTTTAGGAAAATCATATTGAGGTTTCTTCATTTTGGTTACATATGGGGCAACCAGTTCGGCCCCATTCATTGCATAAATCAACATGGCTATTGTTGAGAAGTAGTGCCAATCAAATTTAGGGAAAATATCAGTCCATGTAAAGTTGGTAGTTGCCATGTGCCCACCTGACTTTGCTAATCCGACAAAAGCCAAAAGGACAAACAAAATCGTCATAATCACCATCAAGCCCCCACCAATGGTTGATAAGAATTCCATTGAGTTTGAAAAATGATGTTCCACAATGATAAATACAATAAATGTAACAAAGGTTAACAGAGCAAATAATGAGTTTGGAATCTTATCTTGAAACTTTTCTGATCCAGTAAGAGCCCAACCAATATCAACAATAACTTCGTTTGCAGAGTCAACTGCGTAAGGAATAGAAGCTGCCCAGTAAGTCCAAGCTGTGAAATATCCTAAAAATTCTCCATCAGTTCCACGAACCCAGGAAGAAAGGCCTCCGCCTTCTTTATTAAAGACTGAACCTAATTGTCCAACCATTAATGAATATGGAATAACGTAAAAGATTACCATTACAATCCAAGAAAAGATAACTGACATTCCTTGGTTTTGGAAGTTGTACATAATGTCGTCGAGTCCGATAACAGTACACAAAGCCATTAAAAATAAAGTTTGCCAAGAAATATATTTCTTATCTGGATTTAGAGCGTTTAATTCGTCCACTTTTAATTTCTCATCCTTTTCTAGTAGTAATAATTATGTTGCGTACTAGAAATGACCGGGAGACTTATTCTTGAATTTTATATCCATCGAATCAATTCTTCTCCTTATAGTATTAAGTCCTTATTCATTCTAACGATTATGATACGGTGTGGCTAGGGGTAAAACGCTTACGAAATAAATTTGAAAAAAGTGGGTTAAGCACTTTACTTATATTAAGTAAGTGTTGTATAATAGTTACGAAAAGTAAGTAGATCTTTGTTTTGAAAGGAATTTAGGTCTTTGTCTTAAATTAGGAGGAATTAGAATGACAAGTCAGATCGTCGCAATCGGAATCATTGTAACTACGTTAATCGCATTAACTTCTCCCAAACAACCTGTAGAAGAAAGGATTAGAAAACACAGATAATATGGCAAAAACATCACAAATTGTAAAAAATCATAGAGAAAATAAATTCTCAACTAGAGAATATACATGTTGTGAACGCTGTGGACGTCCACATTCTGTTTACCGTAAATTTGGTTTATGCAGAGTCTGCATGCGTGAATTAGCACATAATGGCCAATTGCCTGGCGTTAAGAAGGCAAGTTGGTAAGAAAAAGCTCACTTTGAAAGTGGGCTTTTTTATTTTTTTCTAAAATGAAATGAATTTAGGCATAATAAGTGAGATGATAGTAAAAAAATAAAAGGGATGTTTGGATGAGAAATTTTAAATTTACAACTAGAGAAAAAGTCTATCTTTTGATTGCATTGCTGGTCTTGATTATGCTCTTTATTTCAAGTTCAATGACTTACCAGCAGCAGGAAATGAAGCCGGGCTTTATCAATACTCATTTACATTTTATTGAAGAAATTGTGGGAAATTGGAATATTTACTATGGTGGTAGATGGCATAATGCGCAGCTTGATGGTGGAACTGCGGGGATGACACAATTTGTTGTAAGAAAGATGGCTCACTTTGGATCTTACTTTTTAGTAGGGATGTTTGGATTTTTAGGTTTAAGAAGAATTTTCAAACTTAAGTGGGTAGCTCCCGTTTTGACTTGGTTTGGCGCAATTGCTTTAGCTGCCTTTGATGAATATCACCAATACTTAACAGGCGATCGTACTCCAAGTGTTCATGATGTAATGTTAGATGCTTTCGGAGCTTTATGCGGAATTGTTTTATGTATTATTGTTATCTTTATTCGAAAAAAATTGCAGAAAAAATAGTTTAAATTCCTGATAACGTTGAATTTTAGTTGTCTGTGAGTTAAGATTATAAACGTTAATATTATAGTAAATAGAAAGAAGGATTCTTATGTCAGGACATTCAAAATGGCACAATATTCAAGGCCGCAAGAATGCGCAAGACGCTAAGAGAGGTAAAATTTTCCAAAAGTTATCTCGTGAAATTTATATGGCTGCAAAGAGTGGTGGTCCTGACCCTTCAGGGAATCCTACCTTGCGTATGGTTATCGATAAGGCACGTTCAAACAATATGCCAAAAGATAACATTCAACGTGCAATCAAAAAGGCTGAAGGTAACTCAGACGAACACTACGATGAAATCACTTATGAAGGTTATGCTCCAGGTGGTGTAGCAGTTTTTGTTGAAGCTTTGACTGATAACAAGAACCGTACTGCTTCAGCTGTTCGTGTTGCATTTACTCGTAATGGTGGTTCACTTGGTGCTACTGGTTCTGTTGCCTACATGTTTGATAGAAAAGGCTACATTGTAATTGATCGTTCAACTACTGATGCTGATGAAGATCAAGTATTGCTTGATGTAATGGATGCTGGTGGCGAGGACTTGCAAACTAGTGATGATGCATTTGAAATTTATACTGATCCAAAGCAATTTGCTCAAGTAAGAGATGCTCTTGAAAAAGCTGGTTACAAGCTTGCAAATGCAGAATTAACTATGATCCCACAAAATACTACTCCAGTTCCTGCTGATAAGAAGGAACAATTTGAACACTTAGTTGACCAATTGGAAGATGACGATGATGTTCAAAATGTCTACACTGCAGCTGCAGATGAAGATTAATAAATAATTTCGAAATCGCTTAGTGAAAACTAGGTGATTTTTTTATATTAAAAAAAGAAATACCTCCTTTTTTGCGTACTTAATATTGGTGACAAAAAAGGGGGTTTTTTCATGGAGATAAAGCAGAAAGTTGAAGAATTGATTGAAGAGGCAATTCAATTTCAATCAAGTGATATTTTCTTTTTGCCTAAAAGGGATCAAATGATGGTCTGTTTTAGACAGTCTAATTCAGTAAAAGAAATTGAAAGTTTGAAAAATGATGAAGCACTAGAAGTAATTAATTTTCTAAAATATGCCGCACAAATGGATATTTCGGAACATCGTCGGCCACAAGTAGGTGCAATGACTTATCGGTATGAAGATCAAGATTACTATTTACGACTTTCAAGCGTGGGTGATTTTACAGATCAAGAATCATTAGTGATTAGAATTATTTATAATCTTGAGACTAGTAGGTATTTTTACCCCGATCAACTTATTTATCTCAAAAATTTGGCCCAGAGACGCGGCCTCATTATTACGAGTGGACCAACAGGATCTGGGAAAACAACCACTATGTATGAACTTGCTAAAGAAGTGGGGGCACAAAAAGTGGTGATGACAATTGAAGATCCAGTGGAAATTCATGAAAAATCTTTTTTACAGTCACAGGTTAATAGTGAGGCAGCAATTAGCTATGAGAGTCTTTTAAAAGCTGCGTTACGTCATCGACCAGATATTTTAATTATTGGGGAAATTAGGGACAGCAAGACTGCGCGCGTAGCAATTGATGCAGCTTTGAGTGGCCATTTGGTTTTAGCAACGGTCCATGCAAAAAGTACTCTTCAGACAATTTCTAGATTGGAAGGACTCAAAATTAGAAAAGATGAACTTGCAAATTGTCTGACTGCAGTTTCTTATCAAAGGTTGTTGCCGACAAATGAAGGTGTAGCTTGTCTCTTAGATATGGCCAGTGGGAAAGTTCTTCAAAATAGCATTGAAAAAAGTGTGAGAGGTAATTTTATTAACTGGCAAGAAAACCTACAAAATTTATATAAGGGAGGTGAAATTAACGATGAAACGTATCAGTTATACCAAGAAGGATAAATTGAATCGGGAGGAGCAGTTAGAATTTTTAGATTATTTAAAGCATAGTTTAGCTAATGGCTTTTCTTTAAATAGCAGCGTGGAACTGATGCCCATCATTTGGCCAAAGCGAAAAAAGATGATGGATGATCTTAATCAAGCTATGAAAAGCGGGGCCCATTTCCCTAAAGAATTGATAAAACTGGGCTTTTCTAAGACAACAGTGACTCAAATTAATTTAGCGATGGGACAGGGAAACTTAGTAGAGTGCTTGGAGCAATTAACTGAACTTAGTCGCCTTAAGAATGAACAGATTAAGAAGTTGAAAGCTGAACTGTCATATCCTTTTATTTTGGCAATTATGATGGTACTGTTGTTAGCTTTTATGCAAACTTTTGTGACAACGCAATTTTCAGATTCCAATGAACATACAGGAGATTTCTTACTGGTGGCTCTGATTTTAATTGCGTTAGGATTCATTTATTACTTTAGTAAGATGCTTAATTTATTAGCTAAGCAAGATTATAAATCTATGAAAAAGCTGAGCGCATATCCACTTATTGGCGCAGTAATTAAGAAGTATGTAAATTATCTGTTAATTTATGATATTGGCTTACTCCTAGCGAGTGGCTTTTCTCTTCAAAAAATGTGTGAATATGCTGCGAAACAGACGAAAGGATCTTTGCAGCAATATTTAGGAGAAAAAGTTGGTAATAAACTCGCTCAGGGGAAGAGTTTAAAAGAAATCATTAAAGAAGAGCCTTTTATTCCTGACACGCTCTTGATTTTGATTCAAACGGGATCGGAAAGAAGTAATTTAAGTAATCGCTTTTTAATATTTGGAAGAAGTTTATTTAATGATTTAACAACTAGAATTGAAAAATTAGTAGTAAATGTTCAGCCAATTTGTTTTATTTTAATCGGAATTTGCATAATTGGAATGTATTTAAAACTATTGTTGCCAATGTATGCAATGATGCAAGGAATATAGGAGAAAAAATGAATAAAGTAAAGAGATATTTAATTAATTTACTCAAAAAGTCTAGAACTCAACAAGGTTTTACTTTGATTGAAATGGTAGTAGTGGTAGCGATTATTGTACTTTTAGTTCTGATTATTGCACCAAATCTAATGAAGCAGAAAAAGAATGCAGATACTAAAACTTCTGATGCTTTTAAAAGCACGCTTCAAACCCAAGTAGATCTTTATAAAGATGAAAAGAAACTTGACGGAAAAGTTGACTTTACTACTTTACATAAAGATAAATACTTAACTGATGATCAATTTAAAAAATCTGCTAATTATGATGTAAATGATGATGGTGAAGTAATTGCAAAAAGTAGTCCGGCAAAATAGAGCATTTAGTCTACTTGAAACAATGATCAGTTTGATCATTTCTTGTGCTCTAATCTTTATTGGCAGTTTAAATTTAAAAGAATATCAATCAGAATTGCTACTTCTTAACACCACTCGAGAAGTTAAAGCGGCATTTGAGCAAGCTGCAAGGATTTGTACAATTCAAAATTCGCCAATGAGCATTAGTTATTTTGAAAAGTCGTCTTTGCTCACATTTAAAGGTACTACAAAAAATAACTATGATCGAACTTTGAGAATCGATAAGAAGATAAAGATTCATAATCTTACTAACTTACAAATTTCTAAAAATGGGACTATTTCGCCTAAAATAATTACAGTTTCTGATGGTAATAAATCGCAGAAAATAAAGATTCAAATGACTTGGGGAAGGGCAATTGATGGATAAGATAAAAGGATTCTTAATTGCTGAAAGCATGACTGGTTTAATGGTGGCCGTGATTGGAGTTTCGATTTTTGCATTAATAGTTGCTCAAAGTCAAAAAATAGAAACAGCTATGGAAGTGAAAACAGACCAAGCATATGCCTGGCATGTACTGCGAGAACAAAAACTTGATTCAGTTAAAGTACATAGTCACATTTATAAACTTAAAGGTAGTTATGTATATGATACAACCACAAAGCAAGAATATAAAATCAAGTAAAGGATTTACGATTGCGGAAGTAATTTTTTCAATTTTTATAACGATTTTAGTAATTTGGATTTTACAAAATTTGTTAGTAAATCTTAAAACTGCCAATAAATCTAACCACCATACTAATGATGTTGCTTTTGCTTATGTTCAATTCACACGCTTTTTAAAAGATGAGAATACTGAAACTGCCTATGCGTTACCTAATTCATCCAATTCTTATCGAGCTGTAATTGCTAAGATAAAAAGAAAAGGTAAGAAAAAGGTAGAGCAACATTATATTTTAGAAAAATATAAAAATATGATTCGAGCTACAACTAGCGAGGGAGGACATATGCCACTACTTTTAAATATTGAGAATGCTAGTTTTGTAACTATCGATAAGCAGGTCAAGATTAATATTACGGAAAAAGATGGAAGAAAATCAGAACTCTATTTTAAGTTAGATCCAAAACCAGTTGAATCAGATAAAACTAGTGGAAAGAATGATAAAAAAGATGCCAAAAAAACTGAAAGCAAGCGCGCTTCTAAGTAGTGTATTAGTGCTTGCAACATGCCTCTTGTTCATAGCCTTATATCAACAAATTTATCATGATAGTATGGAAAATAATATGTTGATTATAGATTATTTACTATCGAATTGAATTTCTTGCACCCTTCAAATTCTTTCTATAAAATAATTAGGGTAAATAGAAGAAGGGTTGAAAATGAAAAACATCGAAAAATTTGAACAACTTTTTAATCAATTTTTGCAGTGTGTTACTACCTTGCAAGAAGCATTGAATGTTTCATTTGCGGAAGCCTTAACTGAAACTTTTGATAATCTTGAAAATAATAAGATCAAAGTTGAAATGGGTGCTCCTGATGAAGAAACTGTCGCAAAATTAGGCGAAATGTATAAAAAGCTGAACTATGATGAATTACCACGTCAGACTAAAATTCAAGTTTTTTCATACTTAGCTTTAAAGGCAGTAAATGATGATGGTCGAGACGTAAATCAAATGCCTACACCACCTGTTTTAGCAACCATCATTGCCTTAATTATGCAAAAGTTATTGCCAGATAAGGAATTAGATATTTTAGATCCAGCTATTGGTACTGGGAATTTATTATACTCAGTCATTAATCAATTAAAAGATAGAAACCATTCTAAAAATTTATATAGGTTATATGGAATTGATAATGACGAAGATATGCTTAATTTGGCTGATGTTGCAGCTCATTTGAATGATTTAGATATTGAGCTTTATTGCCAAGATGCAATTTTGCCTTGGATGGTTCCAAGTCCAGATGCAGTAGTGAGCGACTTACCAATTGGATATTATCCACTTGATGAGAATGTTAAAGATTTTGCTACTAAATCTGATAAAGGGCACTCATTTGCCCATTTGTTGTTTATTGAGCAAATCATCAAGAATTTAAAGCCGGGTGGATTTGGCTTCTTATTAGTACCTAAATCTATTCTTTCTGGAAAAGTAGGTGCTGATTTTATGCCATGGCTGACAAAAAAAGTTTATTTAAAATCTATTATTGAATTACCAGATTCAATGTTCCAAAATAAATTTAATCAAAAATCTATTTTGGTATTCCAAAATCATGGTGGAAGCGCTGCCAGCAGTGAAGTCTTCCTCACAAAGTTGGACTCTTTGAAGAGTGAAGAAGCCCTCGTTAACTTTAATGTTAAGCTAAACGAGTGGTATACTAAAACTATTCATTAGTTTGTGAAATCTTAAAAATAAATATGTGGAGGACTTTGTCATATGAAGAAAGTTTTAGCAATTAATTCAGGTAGTTCATCTTTTAAATATAAATTATTTTCGCTACCTGATGAAGAGGTTTTGGCAGAAGGTCTAGCTGATAGAGTTGGGTTAGATGATTCAACTTTTTCAATTAAACTCACTGATGGCGATAAGCATGTTGAAGAAGTTGAAATCCCTGATCAAGAAACAGCTGTAAAGTTGCTTCTTAAGGCTTTGAAGAAATATAACGTTATTGAGGATTTAAACGAAATTGCTGGTGTTGGTCACCGGATTGTTGCAGGTGGGGAATACTTTAAAGATTCAGCTATTATTACTAAAGATAATTTACAAAAAATCTTTGATTTAAAGGAATATGCACCCCTTCATAATCCAGCAGAAGGAGAAGGTATTAAAGCTTTTATGAAGGTTTTGCCTAAGGTTCCTGAAGTTGGAGTATTTGATACTGCATTTCATGAAAGCTTAGATCCAGTACATTATTTATATTCTGTTCCTTATGACTGGTATGAAAAGTATCGTGCTCGGAAGTATGGTGCTCACGGAACTTCAGTACGTTATGTTGCCAATAGAACTGCAAAGCTTTTAAATAAAGATTTAAAGGATTTGAAGCTTGTGGTTTGTCACTTAGGTTCTGGTGCTTCAATCACTGCTGTCAAAGATGGAAAATCTTACGACACTTCAATGGGCTTTACTCCACTTGCAGGGATTACTATGGGAACTAGATCCGGCGATGTTGATCCCTCTCTTCTTCAATTTGTAATGCATAAAAAAGATATCTCAATTGATGAAATGATCGATATTTTAAACCATGATTCTGGATTGCTAGGAATTTCAGGAGTTTCTCCAGATATGCGAGATTTAAAGCATAATCCTGATAAGAGAGCACAATTAGCTCGTGAGATTTTTATTAATAGAATTATTCGATACGTCGGCGCATACATTACTGAAATGGGTGGTGCTGATGCCATTGTATTTACTGCGGGAATTGGGGAACACGATGCTCGAGTTCGTGCTGCAGTTATGAAAGCATTTGAATTTATGGGTCTTGTTCCAGATCTTGAAGCTAATAAGGTTAATGGTGAAAAAACCATTACTAAGCCTGAATCAAAGATTCGCGCAATGATTGTACCAACTAATGAAGAATTAATGATTGAACGTGATGTTGTGAGATTGGCTCATTTAGATTAAATTAGCTAATGATTCGCAAGTCAATGAGAATTATGCTATAATAGTGGAGTTCCAAGGGGATGTTTTGGGATTCGACAGGCGTAGATCCGCATTGACTGCAATTCGTAGGTCACGTCTACGTTAAAACGTCACTTTTAAATTTAACTGCAAAAAACAGTAATTCTTACGCAGTAGCTGCTTAATTTAGCGCCTGTGTTGCTTACTGACAGCTTACTCGTGGCTGTCTCTAAGTATCAACTTAGCGAGTTACATTTAACTACCTCACCTGAATAGTTAAAAAGAGTCTTGACAGGTTAGCTAGTTCATTTTAGCCCTGTTATATGGCGTTTTGAGCTAGTGAAGTTCAAGTAATATAACTATAATTGTAGAGGTCAGTGACGGAATGCGTTTGGACAGGGGTTCAATTCCCCTCATCTCCATTTTTATATATTTATTGAGTTTTAGGAGTGCTTAAATCGTTGATTTATCAGCATTCCTATTTTTTGTAAATGCTGTAAAACGTATTTAATTTAAAGTTTGAGGGAAAATTGACGCAAAGTTTTTAGAGTTTGGTAGCGTGATAAAACCACTGTTTTCAGTGGTTTTTTATTTTTCAAAAATGTATCGCTTTCATTCGTAAATGTTATGGAAAAATCTAAGTTATAAATATTAGACATACTCAAAATCATTACTAAAATAAGAGATATAAGAATTAAAAATAGAAAAGAGATATTATATGACAAATTACGAAAATGAATACTTTGAAGGTGAGAGAATTTTATATGGCGCTGAAAATATTAATCTTAACGAGGTAACTTTTGGTCATGGAGAATCACCTTTAAAAGAAGCGAAGAATATTACTTTAACTAAATCAATTTTTAAATAGAAATATCCTCTTTGGTACGATAAAAATGTTAAAGTTAGTAACACTACTTTTGAAACAATGTCACGAAGTGGAATTTGGTATACCAAAAATATTTCAATCAGAGATTCTGCTTTACAAGCACCTAAACTGTTTCGAAGAGCTAGCGACATTGAATTAGATAATGTGCATTTTTCAGATGTAGAAGAAACAATGTGGACTTGTAAAAATATTAAGATTACTAATTCTCAAATTAATGAGGATTATTTTGGTAAGGATAGCGAAAATATTTACTTGGATAATGTAAGTATTATTGGAAATTACGCTTTTGATGGCGCTAAAAATATTGAAGTTCATTAAAAATACTACTGGTTTAATTATTTCGGCTGGGACAGTATATCGCGGAAATGGCCATGACTTCTTACGGATCAATTTGGCTTGCCCAGAGGAAATGGTTAAAGATGGGATGCAGCGATTAGCAACAGGAATTTCTAAATTTTTGAATAAGTAAAAGAAAATGGTTTCATTTATCTGCCTAAAAAGTATATACTTTACTATGAGGTGATTTAAATGGAACCAATTTTTTTGACACCATATTTTAGACCAAAAATTTGGGGAGGACGTAAGTTAAATACAATTTTTAATTATGATATTCCTGAAGGAAAAGTTGGAGAGGCTTGGATTATTTCCGGCTATAAAGATGATGCTTCAACAGTGACCGAAGGGCCTTTGAAAGGAAAAACTTTAAGAGAGGTCTATCATGAGCACTCAGAACTTTTTGGGAATCCTAAGTCTAAGGAGTTTCCATTACTAGTTAAGTTTTTAGATGCTAATGATAACTTATCAGTACAAGTACACCCAGATGACGATTATGCACATAAAGTAGAAAATGATTCTGGTAAAACTGAAAGCTGGTATGTATTACAAGCTGATCCGGGTGCTTACTTAATTTATGGACATCATGCAAAAACTCGCGAAGAATTGGCTGATATGATTCATAAGGGTGAATGGGATAAGCTATTAAGAAAAGTTCCAATTAAAAAAGGCGATTTCTTCTATGTACCAGCTGGAACAATTCATGCTTTAACTAAAGGTAGTTTGGTTATCGAAACTCAACAATCTAGTGATGTTACTTACCGTCTTTATGATTATGATCGTGTAGATAAGAAGACAGGTAAAAAGCGTAAGCTTCATACTCAAAAGTCAATTGATGTTACTACTGTGCCTCATATTGATCCTAAATTAAATGTCCATACTGAAAAGGATCAAGATGCAGAAATTAAAACTTTAGTTGAGCCACCAGTTTCACCACACTTCTATTTATGGCAAATTGATCTTGATGGAACTTGGAAAACTGGTTTGAAGAATCACCCTTACTTGCTTGTTTCGGTAATATCTGGTTCAGGTAAGCTTGAAGCTGATGGTCAAAGTTGGGATTTGAAGCTTGGAACTAATTTAATTATTCCAAATGAGATGAAGAATTTCACTTTCACTGGTAAAATGAGAATTGTTATGTCTGCTCCTGGTGAAGAATAGACAAATAATTTTCAGAAAAGGAAGTAAAAGTGTGATTTATGTAGCTTGCGGTAGTGTAATGATGGTAATTGGTATTTTGTGGTTAATTTCGCCAGCGAAAAAACCCAATCGAATATACGGTTATTTGTCATACCTTGCACAAGTCAACAAAGATAGTTTTAAATTTGCACAAAAACGAGCAAGCCTGTATCTGTTGTTATTTGGCTTCATTCAGGTATTATTAGGTGTATGTATTCACTTATTGAATTGGGATCATTATTTCTTAATTTGGCTGCTCACTTTTTATATTTTTATCTTGCTGCCAATTGTTTGGACAGAAAAAAGTTTAAAATCATTTTTGCAAAAAAGAGGAGAACTGCCAAGAGATTATGTTGATCCTGACAAAGTGAAGAAGACAAGAACTAAAGGATTCAGGGATCGATAATGAGTTTAAATATTTTAATGGTTGAAGATGATACTTCTGTTGCTGAAATGATGGGAATGTTTTTTAGGAAAGAAGGTTGGAAGCAAGATATTGCTGTCGACGGGGTCGAAGCCGTCGATAAGTTTAAAAAGAATCCAGCGTCTTATGATTTAATTACGCTGGATTTAAATTTGCCTAAAAAAGATGGAATTCAAGTAGCAAAAGAAGTTAGAGCTATTTCTCCTACAGTGCCAATTATTATGTTAACGGCACGTGGAAGTGAAGAAGATCAAGTTTTAGGATTAGGAGTAGGTGCTGATGACTATGTTACTAAACCTTTTAGTCCGTTAGCTCTTATTGCGAGAATTAAGGCGCTTCACAGACGTGTGATGATGGAAGGTGGTCAGAATACCCCTCAAACCAAGTCTGATGTAGATTATGATATTGAAACACAACATTTAAAGATTTCAGTAGATCGAAGAGAAGTGTTGTTTGATGGGAAGCCTGTTGCTAATATTACTCCAAAGGAATTTGACTTATTATTTACGATGGCTCAGAAACCTAAACAGGTCTTTTCTAGAGAGCAACTTTTAGAATTGGTTTGGGGATATGAATATTATGGGGAAGATCGAACTGTAGATGCCCATATTAAGAAGTTGCGTCAAAAATTGGAAAAAGTTGGGCCACAAGTTATTCAAACTGTTTGGGGAGTAGGATATAAATTTGATGACTCTCAGGTAAAAAGTTAAAAATGAAGCTAATTTATCAACATATGTTAGGTTTTTTGCTTATTATCGTAACTACGGTTTCGATTATTGGATATGCTGAAATCGATTATGTTAGTAATCAAGCCTATAATCAAAATTATCAAAGAATGGAAAGCTATGCCCAGACTTTAGGAGAGCTTGCTAGTAGTCAAAGTCAAAACGGCACCGCCGAATTAAGTACTGATTTTTTAAATAAATTACAATTTGTTTTACGTGGGGATGATGTCCATTTTCGAATTTTTAATGCGAAAAATGAGCAAATTTATCCTGCAACTAGAAATAGAATTCAGTTGTCCGATAGAGTTATCTCCACTCTAAAAAGAGGAGAACAAATTAGAATTCGAAACAATAATTTGCAACGTTCATACATTGGTCGTACCAAGGATGCCTACACTGGAGTTTTGGTCCCATGGATGAACGGGACCAAAATGATTGGTGTAATTTGGATTGGTTCCTTAGTTAAAAATGTTGAAAAGCCGATTTATATGGCAAAAAGAAACTTGCTTAATGCTTTGATGGTAACTATTATAGTGGGATTGATTCTGAGTTTCATTTTGTCTTATTATTCTACTACTAAAATTAAAAGTCTTTCGCGAGCAACTAAAAAAGTGGCGGCCGGTGATTTCAATGTTCAAATTAAAAACAAGGGTAATGATGAAATTGATCAATTAGCTGAGAATTTCAACCGTATGGTAAGAACTTTAAAAAAGTCCGATGAAGAGATTAAAGCTCAGGAAAAAAGGCGAGATCAATTTATGGCCGATGCGGCTCATGAAATGAGAACGCCCCTGACAACCATCAATGGAATTCTTGAAGGCTTACAGTATGATGCTATTCCTGAAGATTCTAAACCAAAATCAATTGCTTTAATGCGCCATGAAACCACTCGGTTGATTAGATTAGTTAATGAGAATTTAGACTATGAAAAAATTCGAAATAATCAAATTATGCTACTTAAAACTAAATTTGATGCTGTGAAGGTTTTAAAAGATGTTCAAACCCAACTTAGACAAAATGCACAAAAAGCTAACGATGAATTGGTGTTAGATGTTCCTGCGACATTACCTACTTATGCAGATCGAGATAGATTCACTCAAATCATTGTTAATTTGGTTCAGAATGCAATTCAATTTACTCATGATGGGCGAATTACTATTTCTGGTAAAAGAATTGATCATGGGACTGAATTTCAAATTAAAGACAATGGTATAGGGATGAATAAAGAACAAACAAAATATATATTTGAACGATTCTTTAAAGCTGATCCTTCAAGAGCGCGTCTAGGAACTGGAGAATCTGGATTAGGGTTAGCTATTGTTTCTTCTCTTGTAAAGCAACATGGAGGAAAAGTGAAGGTAGAGTCAGAAGAAGGTAAAGGTTCTATTTTCACGGTTATTCTATATGACAAAGGCTTTGAACAATTTGTAAATAAAAAAGACGACTAATGTCGTCTTTTTTTATTTGTTACTATTCTTTTTCTCTTCTTTTTTATCGGTTAACTGATTTGATTGAACATTCTTTGGTATTTGAGTGATCTCCTCGCGTCGGTTCTTCAATTCAACTGCATCAGTTTTATAAAGATTCGTAGTAGAACTGTTTCGTTTTGAATAAAGGGAACTCGAGTTTGTTCCAAATTGGCGGCGAAGCTTAACCATTTGTTCAAAATTAGTTAAATAATCGAATTCACTAGGAGCGGTTGGAATAAAGCCATGAGGAGTATAAAAGCGTAATAAATTATGGTTATTCAATAGGTCGGAATATTTAAGCGACTGACGTGCTTCGATTGATAATTTTTCAATTTCTCGTTTTTCTTCAGGAGTAAAATTGATAATTTGTTTTCCGGTTATACGGTCATAGACTACGCCTTTAATACCTTTATTGCCAATAATGATGTAACGCTTGCTGACGATAGTTCCATTTCTAAAGACAATCCAATCCTTATATTGAGGAGAAAGAAGGTCACTACCGAATTGAACGTAATTCTTATTAGAAATTCCTAGTAAGTGCATCAAAGTTGGTAAGACATCAATTTCACCAGCTACTTCAGAATTAATTCCACCCTTTAAATTAGCCGCATGAATCATAAAAGGAACCCGCTGCATTTGAACATTGTTATAGCTATTCCAAGTATCTGAGCTTTCACCAATTACAGGAGCTAAGGTTTCATTTTCAGAATTACTCAAACCATAATGATCTCCGTAAATTACTACCATTGTGTTTTTGTAGAGTCCGGATGCTTTGAGGTAATTGAAAAATTCATGAACAGCTTCATCAAGATAATGGGCAGTTTGGAAGTAATTATTAATTGTCTCGTCGCGAGTATTTGTAGTCTTGAATTTAGGATCGAGATCTTCTTTATCCATTGAAAATGGAATGTGGTTAGTGACTGTAATGTATTTGGCATAAAATGGTTGCTGCATTTGCTCAAGATATTTAATACTTTCAGAAAATAGCAGCTTATCTTTTAAACCATAACCAATTTTGTCCTTTGAAGCATTACTGAAGTAATTTTGATCAAAGAAATAATTGTAGCCCATATTTTTGTAGACTTCATTTCTATTCCAAAAGGTTCCTACATTTCCGTGAAAGACGGCAGACGTATAGCCGTCTTGACGTAAAATTTGAGGAGCAGCTTGGAATGTATTTTCACTTCCTAAAGAAGTAAAAAGAGAACCATCAGAAATTCCATAAGTACTAGTTTCGAGCATGTTTTCAGCGTCACTAGTTCGACCTAAACCAACCTGATGATAAAAATTATTGAAGCTGATCGTATGTTGATTTCGATAAATTGAATTCAAAAATGGGGTAACTTCTTTACCATTTACCTTTAGATTAATCAAAAACTGTTGGAAACTTTCAAGGTGAATAATAATGACATTTTTACCTTTTTCTTTTCCAAAAGTAACTGAATTAGGTTTTGCGTAATGCTTTTTAGTGTAGGTAAGAATTTTATTTAAATCAGAAGAATTGGCATTTTTTGTAACTTGCACTGTTTGGGCGTTTTTGATTCCATCGTAAACTGTGTAAGTATCGAGTCCCAAATATTTGACTACGTATGAACGATCGAATGTATTCCGTAGTAAACGAGGGCGTGACGATTCCGCTAGAAACATGTTTAACCCTAATAAAAAAGCACCAAGAGAAGTGATGGCAAACGGTGTCGACATTCCATAAGACTTAGGATCAATTCGGATTTTTTTAGTCACTAGTAGAATAATAATGACAATTAAATCTAGCCAAATTAAAATATCGCTGGGATGAAGAAGTGCTACTGCACTTTTTCCTAAACCTGGAGCGACCTTAGTAGCATTGGTGATGGTTTTAACAGTGATGAAGTCAGAAAATTGACGATAATAAAGGACATTCGAAAAAAGCAGAACTGTATTTAAAAAGTCCATAAAGAGCATCATGATGTAAGAAACAATTGGCTTTGGAAAGTAAAATCCAATCCCGATTAATAAAATTGTTGTTCCTAATGGGCTGGTCCACATAATGATATGTTGATAGGGGTCTGATAGACCTAAGTTAAAGTCACAATAGGCTACAAAAAGATATTTGATCCAAAACAGTAGAACCAGCAAAGTAAAGAAGCCAGTGCGTGTTTGAATGAAATTGAAGATAGTTTTCTTGTTCACAATAAGCGTACCTCTTTCTTAATGTCTTAATTCTAAAGGTTATCTGCGTTCAAGACAATCTTTTGTGAAGAGTTAGTCTTTTTTTCATAGTTAATTCTAAAAAAATGGTTATAATTTGTAGTGAATCTATTTGCGAGGGTTAATCATGAGATGATTTTTTTAGGACCGATTTATAATTTATTAGCAAGAATTTATGCAACTAGAATTAATCACTTTCCATTGATAAAGTTGTTTTTACTAGCATTGGATAAAACATTCTTTTACTTTTTGATATTCGCAGTTTTACGCTTGATTTGGCTCTTATCAGTACGGCGTCGACGCTCAATTAAATCAGAAGCTTGTGTATGGGTATTGGCATTTTATGTGATTTTAGTATTAATGACAACTACTTTTAGAAATACTTACTTTCCATGGCAGTTAAGTTTCAATTTTCATCGACCGCTGAGCGATATCAATTTAGTTTTTATGAAAGAAACTTGGAAATTGCTCTATGCACAGAGCCGCGTAGACTTTATTTATAATTCCTTCGGCAATATTTTATGTTTTGTGCCAATTGGATTTTTGTTGCCGATTGTTTTTTCAAAAAAGCAGACTTTTTTAAGAGTAACTTTGGCCGGAATGTGCTTTTCAATTTGCATTGAAATTTTACAATTTCTTTTAGCAACTGGAGTGAGTGATATTGATGATGTCTTCTTTAACACTTGCGGAACAATTTGTGGCTACTTACCGTATTTGATTTTTAGAAGAATGAAACAGAATTTTTAATAAAGATACTGGTATTAAGCGCTTAATATTGCTAAAATGGTCTTGTGAAATAAATAATTTTATCTAGTTAGGAAGCAGATTTATGAGTTTAATTAAATTTGATAGTAGTAAATTAGCACCATTCATTCATGAAAATGAATTGAGTGAAATGCAAGCTATGGTCAACGCTGCTAACACTGAACTCCGTGAAGGTACTGGTGCTGGTAGCGATTTCCGTGGATGGCTTAATTTGCCAGTAGATTACGACAAAGAAGAATTTGCTCGTATCAAGAAGGCTGCTAAGAAGATTCAAAGTGATTCAGATGTTTTAATTTGTATCGGTATTGGTGGTTCATACCTTGGCGCACAAGCTGCAATTGAATTTTTGAATAGCAATTTCTACGGTAAGGAAGAAAGCGATATGCCAACAGTTGTCTTCTGTGGTAACTCACTTTCAGGTTCGTACCTTTACGACCTTATTGAATGGTTAGGTGACAAGGACTTCAGTATTAACGTAATTTCTAAGTCCGGTACCACTACTGAACCATCAGTAGCATTCAGAATTTTCAAGGACAAGCTAATTAAGAAGTACGGTAAAGAAGAAGCTGCAAAGAGAATTTATGCAACTACTGACCGTCAAAAGGGTGCTTTGAAGACTGAAGCTGACGCAGAAGGTTACGAAGAATTTGTAGTTCCAGATAATGTTGGTGGTCGTTACAGTGTTCTTTCAGCTGTTGGTTTGCTTCCAATTGCTGCCTCAGGAGCAAACATTGATGAATTGATGAAGGGTGCTGCTGATGCTCGTGCAGATTACACTGAAACTGATTTGAGCAAGCCTTCTCCATACCAATACGCTGCAATCCGTAACATCCTTTACCGCAAGGGTTACACTACTGAAATCGTTGAAAACTACGAACCAAGCCTTAGAATGTTTGGTGAATGGTGCAAGCAATTGATGGGTGAATCTGAAGGTAAGGACCAAAAGGGTATTTACCCATCAAGCGCTAACTTCACTACTGACCTTCACTCACTTGGTCAATATATTCAAGAAGGTCTTCGTAACTTATTTGAAACTGTTATCCGTGTTGAAAACCCTCGCCACGATGTTAAGATTCCAGGCGATGACAAGAACTTGGATCAACTTAACTTCTTGGAAGGTAAGAGCTTAAACTACGTAAACGACCGTGCTTACGAAGGTGTTGTTTTGGCTCACACTGATGGTGGTGTTCCAGTTATGACTGTTAACATTCCAGATCAAACTGAACATACTTTGGGTTACCTTATTTACTTCTTCGAATTAGCTATTGCTATTTCAGGTTACTTGAACGGAATTAACCCATTCAACCAACCAGGTGTTGAAGCTTACAAGCGTAACATGTTTGGTCTTCTTAACAAGCCAGGTTACGAAAACTTACATGACGACTTAGCTAAGCGTCTTTAATCAAGTGTATACTCAGTATAATTTTTGATCATTATACGTCTAATATAGTTATTTAGTAACTAAAGAAAGGGTAGAAGCTATTTTGCTTCTGCCCTTTTTGTATGAGAGGAGATTTTTTGTGGAGAAAAGCCAAGAAACTAAAAATATATTAGCTGTTTTAGCGACAGCTTTTATGTCATTTGTAGGAATTTTGACAGAAACTAGTTTGAATGTAACTTTTCCAACAATGATGAAGCAATTCGGAGTTAGTTTAGATATAGTCCAATGGACAACAACAGGCTATTTACTAATGATTGCAATAATTATGATTTGTTCATCGTATTTAAATGAGCGTTTTACTGCGCGAGAATTGTTCATTGCATCATGTTCAGGATTTATTATCGGGAGCTTTATAAGTGCAATAGCACCAGATTTTCCCTTGCTACTTTTAGGACGGCTCATTTCTGCCTTTGGTGCAGGTTTAAGTATACCCTTGATGTTTAATCTTATTGTAGAAATTATGCCCCGTCCCAAATGGGGCCTTTATATGGGAATTGCTGGTTTAGTGGTAGCCATGGCACCAACTTTAGGGCCAGCGTTTGGAGGAGCTGTCAATTATTATTTGAATTGGCGCTACATTTTTATAATAGTGATAATTTTTGCTGCAATTGTCTTTATAGCAGGAGTTTTTGTCATTAAAAAATATCATGGAGTTAAGAAAAATAGTTTTGATTGGCTAGGATTTATTATTTTAGCATTCGCATTTATTACTTTAACTCTGGGTGTAAATCAAATAAGCCATGGATTTAAAAGTTGGGCTTTATGGGGATTGTTGATTTCCTCGTTTGTGTTGTTTTATATTTTTACGATGTGGTCAAAAAAATCTCAAAGAAGGTTACTTGATTTAGAGGTTTTTAAGCAACCAGCTTTTGTTTATGGTGCATTAGCATATTTTTTACTTCAGTTTATTAATATCGGGACTAGTTTTGTTTTACCTAACTATGTTCAAATTGTGGGCCAGCAATCATCTTTAATCGGGGGACTAATCTTAGTGCCAGGAAGTATTATTGCTGGACTGCTTAATCCATTATTTGGCTCTATTTATGATCGTGTAGGGGCAAAAATTCCTTTATATTTAGGCGGAATTTTGATGACAACTAGTTGTTTATTGTTTGCACTTTTCGGCTTAGATTTGACGATTATGATGCTGATTATCTTTTATGGAATTTTGATGTTAGGGCACCGAATGGCTTTTAGTAATACAATGGCTGAAGCTTTAAAATTACAGAGTGGACATCTAAGAGCAGATGCGACCGCGGTTTGCCAAACAAGTCAGCAATTGGCTGGTTCTGTAGGAACGACGATCATGGCTTCAATTATGGCTATTTGGCAAAATAAGGGTGGTGCATCTTACGCAAGTTTAACCGCTCAAGGAAGTCAGGCAGCATTTTACTTTACTTTTGCTTTAGGGATTATAATTTTATTTTGTTATTTCAAAATGTTTGATTTAGAAAAGGTTATAGTTCAATAAATCAAAAAAATATATTATACTAAACATGGATGTATGAAATAAGTGAGAAAAAAGACGACTGAACACCAGTCGTCTTTTTAAATTGCATTTTCCTTGAGGAAACTTTGGATAATTTTTTCGCGCATGGCTAAGAATACAAGATTGTGTCCTGAAGGGTGAACGCGGTTGGTTAGTAAGATGAGTCCCGATTGTTTGATTCTGTCTAAAATTATCAAAGTTCCG
The DNA here is from genome assembly GCA_948500755.1 of uncultured Lactobacillus sp. Classification (GTDB taxonomy): domain Bacteria; phylum Bacillota; class Bacilli; order Lactobacillales; family Lactobacillaceae; genus Lactobacillus. The sequence continues at coordinate 60,239 of CAOOYH010000005.1, forward strand.
GTAAAACCAGTATGTAAAATGATGGGATAATTAGCTTTTGGATCAAAACGCAAATCCCATCCCCATGAACGAGCTTTAACGGAGTGAGGATTTTTATTGTCAAACAATTCACTGACCAATTCTTGGCTATAAGGAAGAATATTGCGATCGAGTCCTAAATATCCCTTACTAATTTTAATTAAATCAGTCATATTTGAAAAAAGTCCAGCGGAGCCGCAGTCGGCGCCTAATTGTCGCGCTTTAGGATCATGGGGAGTACCTTGAAGAAGCTGTCCCTGAACAATTGCCGTAGGGGTACAGTCTGTTTTATTAGGATGGAAAGTGGTATGTTTTAGTTCCATAGGTTTTAAAATTTCTTGAGTCGCTACTTCTTGAACGGGGGCATCGTATATTTTTTTTATTACTAATCCTAATAAGATAAAGTTAGTATCAGCATAGCGCATTTTTGTATTAAATTCATCAGTAACTGGCAGATGAATAATAGCATTTAAAAGATCGTCATGATTTAACTCATCTCGATGAGGTATCCAGCCACGAATCCCACTGGTGTGAGTCAATAAGTGAAAGAGGCGAACTCGGGAATCTTTAAATTCTGGAATAAATTCTTGTAAAGGCTCATTAAAGCTAAGCTTACCTTGGTCATATAATTTTAAAAGTACATTTTCAGTTGCTAAGACTTTTGTTAAGCTTGCTAAATCATATTCGGCAAAAGGGCTTAGCTGGGTTTTATTTGGATATAAACTTGCAAAACCGATTGTAGAAGTAAAAGCTTGATTTTTATTGATAAAAGCGTAATTTACGCCAGGTACTATTCGCTGAGATACCATAGATTCAATTAAATGCTGAGTTGTAGAATAGTCGATCATAAAAGCTGTATCTCCATTTCAATTAAAATATAAGTGGTTTTATCTAATGTTTTCTTGACAATAATATCACATTCCTTTATAATATTATTGTTGAATTTGCCCGTTGGTCAAATGGTTAAGACGCCACCCTCTCAAGGTGGAGTTACGAGTTCAATTCTCGTACGGGTGATTGACTGAGATATAGCCAAATTGGTAAGGCACAGGATTCTGGTTCCTGGATGTTTGGGTTCGAGCCCCAATATCTCAATTAACTCCTTTTAGTTATTATTATTAAACTATAAATTAAACAAAAAAGATGGCTTAAAAGCCATCTTTTTTGTTTTTACATGCCAGCTTTGATAATCTTCTTTTCAGCCATTGTTTTACGTAAAGCCAGCATTGCAGTATAAGTTGATAAAATATAAACTTTCTTGGTTGGAAGTTTAGCAATTTCTTCAATTAAAGAATCATAATCTGGGCTAGTAAGCATAGTCCCTGGATCAAATCCGGAAATTTCAAGTCTAAAGTCCATATCATGCCAGCGTTCACCACCAACTAAGATCTTTTTAATCTTGTCTTTATTCAATCCTTCAAAATCTGCGTCCCAAATCCAAGAAGTATCGATTCCGTCCGCATGGTTAGCATTAAGTAAAGTAACTAAAGAATAGTCATCTTTTTCAGTATTTAACATATGTAAAACTTCATCCAGACCAACTGGATTTTTAACTAAGATTAAGTCAATATCTTTGTTCTTGTACTTAATTAATTCTTGACGTCCAAAAATACGCTTATTTTCTGCAAAACTTTCCGCAACTTCTTCTTCGCTCAACCCAAACTGACGGGCTACAGAATAAGCAGCTAAAGCATTGTAAATATTGTAAGTACCACCAATACCGATTGAGTAATCTTTTTCACCCATCCGGAATTTTAAACTATTAGGGGTTTGATCAATAATCTTGTTAACAGTGTATGTTAATTCTGGCCGGTGGTAGCCACAGTTGGGACAGAAGAAGTCCCCTAAGTTAGCATAAATACGTTCATGGAAGTGTAAAATATGATCACACTTAGGACATAAAACACCATCTGTATTAACTGGTGCTTTAAAATCATTTTCTGGTTTATCATCAGGTAACTTGAAGCCATAGAAGACTTTCTTGTTGGGTAATTCAACTGATGAAAAAATACTTGCGTCCCCGTTTGCAATAATAGTTGCATCTGGTGCTAACTTAATTCCGTTAACGATCTTTTCATAGGTAGTATAAATTTCACCATAACGATCCATCTGATCACGGAAAATGTTAGTCAAAACAAAAGCACTTGGATGAAGAAGCTTAGTTACCATCTTAACATTGGCTTCATCAACTTCCAAAACGGCAATCTTACGCTTAACCTTTTTATTTTTATGGGCTAAAAAGGCAGTAACAATCCCTTGTTGCATGTTTGAACCTGATGGATTGGTTAAAATATCGCCATACTTTTTCTTAAGTGCTTCAACAATTAAAGCAGTTGTCATCGTTTTCCCATTAGTACCTGTTACGATAATTGTTTCATAGCCTTTGGCTAAAGAATTAAGTACTTCTGGGTCAATTTTCATTGCCAGTTTGCCTGGAAAACTGGTTCCACCTTTTAAAACATTATGCAAGAACCAATATGAGTTTTTTCCAGCAACTTTTGCAACACCTGATTTTAAACTCATGTAAATCCCTCACTTTAAAACTAAACTTTACTATATCATAGAGAGGGACCGAAAACGAGTTTTTTCGCCCTGTTTGACTACACAAAATTGATTTTTCCTCTATACTATATAGGCGGATAATTTTATAAAAGGGGAATAATGATGGCGCAACTGTTTTTTAGATATGGAGCAATGAGCAGCGGCAAAACGATTGAGATTTTAAAAGTTGCTCATAATTATGAAGCACAGGGTCGCAAGATTGCTTTAATGACCAGTGGTTTAGATACTAGAGATGGTGTAGGAACTGTTGCTTCTAGAATTGGGTTGCATCGAAAAGCAATTCCAGTTGATGATAAGATGAACTTGTTTGACTTAGTGCAAGCCAAAAGTACGAAGGATGAAGAAGCAGGTGATGGAAAAATTGCCTGTGTGTTAATTGATGAAGCTCAATTTTTAAAGAAACATCATGTCCTAGAATGCGCTAGAATTGTTGATGAGCTTAAAATTCCAGTAATGGCATTTGGACTTAAAAATGATTTTCAGAATCATCTTTTTGAAGGTAGCGAGAATTTATTGATCTATGCTGATAAAATAGAAGAGATGAAGACAATTTGTCATTATTGTGGCCATAAAGCTACCATGAATTTAAGAATTAATAATGGCAAGCCCGTGTACGAAGGTGAACAAGTTCAAATTGGTGGCGATGAAAGTTATTATCCAGTTTGTCGCTTCCATTATTTTCACCCAGATACAATAAGATAATTTTTCAAAAGAGAGGATTTTTAGATGGATAAAGTAATGGCACAACTTGAAGGCTTAGTTGCACACTATGAAGAACTTCAAGAAATGATGGCGGATCCTGAAGTCATCAATGATACAAAACGTTACATGGAAATTTCTAAGGAAGAAGCAGATCTTAGAGAAGTAGTTCAAAAATACAATAAGTATAAAGCCGATAAAAAAGAAATTGCTGACAACAAGGAAATCATTTCTAGTGAATCTGATAGTGATTTAGTAGAAATGGCCAAAGAAGAAAATGCTGATTTGGAAAAAGAAGTTGATGAACTTGAAGACCAAATCAAGATTTTGATGTTGCCAAAAGACCCTAATGACGATAAGGATATCATCATGGAAATTCGTGGGGCTGCTGGTGGTGATGAAGCTTCTTTATTTGCTGGTGATTTGCTTAGAATGTATGAAAAATATGCTGAAAAAGAAGGCTGGAATGTTTCATTAATTGACTCAGAACCAACTGAAGTTGGCGGTTATAAACGAGTTGGCTTAATGATTACTGGGGATAAAGTTTATTCAAAACTTAAATACGAAAATGGTGCCCACCGTGTTCAACGTGTTCCAGTAACTGAATCACAGGGTAGAGTTCATACTTCAACGGCTACTGTTGCGGTTATGCCAGAGTATGAACAAGTTGATATTGACATTGATCCAAAAGATATTCGTGTTGATGTTTACCGTTCAAGTGGTGCGGGTGGTCAGCACATTAACAAAACTTCTAGTGCTGTGCGTATGACACACCTTCCAACTGGAATCGTCGTTGCTATGCAGGATCAAAGAAGTCAGCAACAAAACCGTGAAAAAGCTATGCAAATTTTAAAATCACGTGTTTATGATTATTATGAAAGCCAAAACCGTGATCAATATGATGCTCAAAGAAAAGATGCCGTTGGTACAGGGGATCGTTCAGAAAGAATTAGAACTTATAACTATCCTCAAAACCGAGTTACGGATCACCGCATTGGCTTAACTATTAATAAATTGGACCGTGTAATGAATGGTGAACTTGATCAAATTATTGATGCGCTTATTTTGTATAACCAAACTAAGCAATTAGAGGAGTTGGCTGATAATGCCTAAAACTTTAAAAGAAGTACGTACAAAAGCAGGCGAAGTGGCAGAAAATGCCCTTGCTGAAGATGTAGATTATGTTTTAGCAGAACGCTTAAATTTAACTCCCAGTGAATTTGAATTAAAACAAGACATGCCTTTAACTGATGAGCAAGTTAAGCAAATTCAAAAAGATGTTAAGAAATTAGCTAAAGGCATCTCTCCTCAGTATATTTTGGGCTATGCTTGGTTTTTGGGCTACAAGATTATGGTGGAGCGAGGAGTTCTAATTCCTCGATTTGAAACTGAAGAATTAGTGGAATGGGCTTTGGACAGTTTAAAAGATGGTGATACTGTACTTGATTTAGGAACTGGATCAGGCTGTATTACTGTGGCCTTAGGTAAAGAAGCTGAAAAGAAAGGGATTAAAGACCTTACTTTGTATGCTTCTGATATTACTGATAAAGCTTTGAGAATGAGTGAAGAAAACTTTCTGAATTATGATTTAGATGTGACTACTCGAAAGGCCAATGTTTTAATTGGTTTGGCAAAATTTGATAAGATTATTTCAAATCCACCTTATATCAAAGAGAATGAAAAGAAGGACATGGATCAAAATGTACTTCAAAATGAGCCAAAAGAAGCTTTATTTGGTGGCAAAAATGGCATTGAATTTTATGAAAAATTTGCCAAACAAGTTCGTGACCATTTAAATAGTCATGGGGAATTTTTCTTAGAGTATGGCTTTAGTGAAAAAGAACAATTAGAAGATTTGTTTGCTAGGGAGCTTCCTGATTTTGATATTGAATTCAGAAAGGATATGGCACAAAAGCCAAGAATGGTACATGGAAGGTGGCAAAAATAGTGGAAACGAAGATTTTTGCTAAAGATCAAATAGATGAAGCAGTTGAATTGTTAAGAGAAGGCGAATTGGTAGCTTTTCCCACCGAAACTGTTTATGGATTAGGTGCAATTGCAACTAAAGAGAAATCAGTTAAGAATGTTTATAAGGCCAAAGGGCGTCCAAGTGATAATCCTTTAATTGTAACTGTTTCTGATGAAAAAATGGTTAAAAGATATGCAAAAAGCGTGCCTGATCGTGCTAAGAAATTGATCAAACACTTTTGGCCTGGTCCTTTGACTATTTTGCTTTTTGTAAAAGAGGGTTCTTTACCAACCGCTGTGACCGGCGGATTAAAGACAGTTGCTTTTCGTTGTCCTGATGATAAATTAACTCATGATTTAATTGCTAAGCTTGGCTATCCAATTGTTGGTCCATCAGCTAATACATCAACTAAGCCAAGTCCTACAACTGCTCAGCATGTTTATCATGATTTAAAGGGGAAAATCGCTGGAATTATTGATGGGGGAGAAACCCGTGTGGGCCTTGAGTCAACCATTGTTGATTTATCAGTTGAAACCCCTATTGTTTTGCGTCCTGGTGAAATTACTCCTGAAGAAATTAGCGAAGTTTTAGGTGAAGAAGTTCTTATTAACACTGGTAAAGTGTCTGATAAAGAAATTCCAAAAGCTCCAGGAATGAAATACCGCCATTATGCTCCAAGTGCTCCAGTAGTTGTGGTTGATGATGTGAATGATTTTGCCAAAATTGATTTTAATGATCATATTGGTGTGATGGCTTTAGAAGATGAACTGGATAAAATTGATTTACCTAAGGCTAATAAATTTAATTTGGGTAAAAATTTAGTTGATGCAGATCATAATTTGTTTGGTGGTTTGCGCTATTTTGATGATAAAAAAGATATTACGCAAATTTACGTTCAAGGCTTCAATGAGGGTCAAGCAAGCCTGGCGTATATGAATAGATTAAATAAAGCTGCCGGTGGGCATCATTTTTAGTGAAAATTTAAAGCAAAGGGTTTAAACCCTTTGCTTTTTTGATAAAATAATGATGATGTTACTTTAGTTTTTTATAGGAGGCAATAAGCAATATGGGTAAGTTTGTAGTTTTGGATCACCCATTGATTCAACACAAATTGACAATTATTCGTCGTAAAGAAACTGGTTCTAACGAATTTCGTAGAATTGTCGGCGAAATTGGTGGTTTGATGACCTATGAAATCACCAGAGATTTACCACTTGAAGATGTCGAAATTGAGACACCAGTTGGTAAGACAGTTCAAAAGGAAATTGCTGGTAAAAAATTGACTATTGTGCCAATTTTACGTGCAGGTATGGGGATGCTTAATGGTGTTCTTGAAATGGTACCATCAGCAAAAATTGCGGTAATCGGTATGTATCGCGACGAAAAGACTTTGAAGCCACATGAATATTTCTTCAAGGCTCCAGAGGATATTGCAGAACGTGAATGTTTGATCGTTGATCCAATGCTTGCAACTGGTGGTTCAGCTAATGATGCTATTGCTGCATTGAAGAAGCGTGGAGTTAAGGATATTAAGTTAGCCGTTTTAGTAGCAGCTCCAGAAGGTATTAAAGCCGTTCAAGAAGCAAATCCTGATGTTGATATTTATGCAGCAGCAGAAGATGAAAAATTGCTTGATAATGGTTATATTTTCCCTGGTTTAGGGGATGCTGGAGATAGATTATTCGGTACTAAATAATCTTAATTCGTAAAAAAATAAAATTTAATGCGCTTACAATTTTCACAAAGTCATTTTTTGGTGTTAATATTGTAGACGTGTTCGAGTTTATTTCAACACGAGAAGGGAGGTCACGAAGTAATGGAGAAATCATGGGTTGTTCAATTCATGGGGTTGAACTTTGATATGGTAGGTATTATTGGTTCAACACTTATGGCATTGGCTGTTTTGTTCCTCTGCATTTGGCTTTCCAAGAAAGTTGAAATGAAACCAAATAAACGACAGAATGTGATGGAGTATATGCTCGACTTCACTAATGGTATCGTTAAAGATAATGTGGAAGATGTCGACGCACAAAAACATCTATCGCTTTATGCTTTTGTTTTGTTTCTTTTCATTTGGTTCATGAACCAATTAGGTATGTTCTTGGAAGTTAAAGTCGATGATTGGATGGTTATCAAATCACCAACTGCTGACCCTGTGGCGACAATGTCGTTTGCAATGATGACCTTGCTTCTATCATTCACGTTCGGAGTGCAAAAATTTGGTGTAGGTGGCTATTTAAAGAATTATGCTGCTCCAGTTAGTTTTTTACTACCAATTAATATAATTGAGGAATTTACTAACTTCTTAACACTATCATTGCGTCTGTACGGTAATATTTATGCTGGTGAAGTTTTACTAACATTAATTGGTAATCGCTTGGCTACAAGTTTCGGTCTACCAACTATGATTTTAGCAGCTCCATTGGCCATGATTTGGCAAGGTTTCTCTGTCTTCATTGGCTCTATCCAGGCATATGTATTTGTAACTCTATCAATGGTTTACATTGGTAAAAAAGTTACCAAAGAATAATTTTTTGGAGGTTTATTTATGTCAGAAGCTTTTAAATATCTTGCTGCATCAATTGCAGCTGGTTTAGCAGCCTTAGCTGCTTCTTACGGTAACGGTCAAGTTATTTCAAAGACTATTGAAAGTATGGCCCGTCAACCTGAGAGTGCAGGTAACTTAAGAGCAACTATGTTTATTGGTGTTGGTTTGATTGAAGCCGTTCCAATTCTAGCAATCGTTATTGCCTTCTTGATTCTCTTCCTTTAATTTTAGTTTTTTAAGTTAAAGATAGATTATTAAAAGAGAGAAGGGCAGTAAATGACAGTTCAAACATTATTTGCAGCCTCACATCACATATACCTAGGTAATGCTATCTGGTATCTTGTTATTTTTGCCATCCTAATGCTTTTGGTTAAGCATTATGCTTGGGGTCCTGTCTCTGATATGATGGAAAAACGGCGGCAAAAAATTATTGATGACTTGGATTCAGCTGCAAGCGATCGTAAGAAAGCCGAAACTTTGGCTAACGAGCGTGAAGCTGCATTAAAAGATTCAAGACAAGAGGCAACTAAAATTCTCTCTGACGCAAAGGAAAATGCGCAAAAGACAAGTAGTGAAATTGTAGCTAACGCTAACACTGATGCTGCTTCCATCCGAAAGAAAGCTGAAGAAGATGCTAAAAAAGCAAAGACTGAAGCTTTGGATGCTGCGCGTGATCAAGTTGCAGACATTTCTGTAGCAATTGCTGAAAAAATTATTGCTAAGAATTTATCTGCTGAAGACCAAAAAGATTTAGTCAACCAATTTATTAAGGGGCTGAATGATTAATGGCTTTGAGTAGAGAAGAGATAGCTGCTCGTTATGGTACTGCATTGTTTGGCTTTGCAGAGGATAACAAGGTTTTAGATGATGTCTATGAAGAAGTGGGAGAATTGAAAAAAGCTGTTGAGGCAAATCCTGCTATCATTGGTGTCATGAGTGATCCGGTTTTAAATGGTGAGGAAAAAAAGAAGACTTTAGAAGCTATTGAGAAAGATTTTTCTCAAGAAGTTCAAGGTTTCTTAAATTTATTACTAGAATATAATCGTTTTGAATATCTAATAGATATCATTGATTACTTCAATAACCTTTATGATGAAAAGAAGTCAATTGCATCTGGTACTGTAACTACTGCAGTTAAATTAGATGATGATCAACTTAAGCGTTTGGGTGATAGTTATGCAAATAAATATAACCTAAAGGCTGTGCGTCTTGAGAATAAAGTTGATCCAAGTATTTTAGGCGGCGTAATCCTTCAAGTAAAGGATCGTGTGATCGATGGGTCAGTAAAAACCCAACTTAAGAAGATTCGTACGCAATTAATTGATGAAAATTAAAAGAGGTGAAACCATTGAGCATTAAAGCGGAAGAAATTAGCTCTTTGATCAAGCAACAACTTGAACATTACGATGATAAGTTAAATATCGATGAAGTTGGTGTTGTAACTTATGTTGGTGATGGTATTGCTCGTGCTCACGGACTTGACAATGTCTTGTCTAATGAGTTGTTGGAATTTGATAATGGCTCTTACGGTATTGCCCAAAACCTAGAATCAAACGATGTTGGTATCATTATTTTAGGTAATTTTGACGATATTCGTGAAGGTGACCGTGTTAAGAGAACCGGCCGTATCATGGAAGTTCCAGTAGGTGACGCCTTAATCGGTAGAGTTGTTAACCCATTAGGTCAACCAGTTGATGGTTTAGGTGAAATTAAGACTGATAAGACTCGTCCAATTGAATCTAAAGCTCCTGGTGTTATGGATCGTCAATCAGTTGATCAACCACTTCAAACTGGTATTAAAGCTATCGATGCTTTGGTTCCAATTGGTCGTGGACAGCGTGAATTGATTATTGGTGACCGTAAGACTGGTAAGACTAGTTTGGCTATTGATACTATTTTGAATCAAAAGGGTAAGAACGTAATTTGTATTTACGTTTCAATTGGTCAAAAGGAATCAACCGTTAGAACTCAAGTTGAAACTTTAAAGCGCTTCGGTGCGATGGATTATACTATCGTTGTTGAAGCCGGCCCAAGTGAGCCAGCACCAATGCTTTATATTGCACCATATGCTGGAACTGCTATGGGTGAGGAATTTATGTACAATGGCAGGGACGTATTGATTGTATTTGATGACCTATCAAAACAAGCAGTCGCATATCGTGAACTTTCCTTGCTTCTCCGTCGTCCACCTGGTCGTGAAGCTTACCCAGGTGACGTCTTCTACTTACACTCACGTCTTTTGGAACGTAGTGCTAAGTTAAGCGATAAGTTGGGTGGCGGATCTATGACTGCCTTACCATTTATTCAAACTGAAGCTGGAGATATTTCTGCATATATTCCAACTAACGTTATTTCCATCACTGATGGACAGATCTTCTTACAAAGTGATTTGTTCTTTGCTGGAACTCGTCCAGCCATTGATGCTGGTAACTCAGTTTCTCGTGTTGGTGGTAATGCACAGATTAAGGCTATGAAGAAGGTAGCTGGTACTTTACGTACCGACCTTGCTGCATATCGTGAACTTGAAAGTTTTGCACAATTTGGTAGTGATTTGGATCAAGCTACTCAAGCAAAATTGAATCGTGGTCGTCGTACTGTAGAAGTATTGAAGCAACCACTTCATGATCCAATTCCTGTCGAAAAGCAAGTTTTGATCCTTTATGCATTAACTCACGGCTACCTAGATTCAATTCCTGTTGAAGATATTGCTCGTTATGAACAAGAAATCTACGACAATTTTGATAGTAGTCATGCAGATCTTCTTAAGCACATTCGTGAAACTGGTGAATTACCAGATGAAAAGAAATTGCAAGCTGCTATTGAGGAATTTAATGATAGTTTTTCACCAAGTAAGAATTAGGAGGTAGATTATGCCTGCATCTTTACTTGAGTTGAAGAAAAAGATTGCTTCAGTTAAGCAAACTGGTAAAATTACGCAAGCCATGAGAATGGTTTCTGCTTCAAAGTTGAATCAAACTGAAAAGCGTGATAAAAATTATACTGTTTATAATGATCACGTTCGAAAGACTTTATCTCATTTAATGAGTTCACAAGTTGTAGATCATCTTCGTGAAGCAAATGCGCCAATTAATGAAAAAAATATAGCTAAACTTGATTATGCAAATGTTTTTGGCTTAGGAATTACGTCGGATTTAATTCAACAACGTAAAAATATCAAGTCTACGGGATATTTAGTTATTACTGGTAACCGTGGGCTTGTAGGATCTTATAATAGTTCTATTTTAAAAAATATGATGGGACTTTTTGAGGATGCTAAGGCTGAAAACAAAGATATTAAGATCTTAGCTGTGGGTTCAGTTGGTGCACAATTCTTCAAAAAGAACAACTTAAATGTTGTATATGAAAATGATGATATTAGTGATGTGCCAACTTTTGAAGAAACTATGCCAATTGTTTCAACTGCGATTAAAATGTATATGAATGGAGTATATGATGAGTTATACGTTTGTTATACTCACCATGTCAACTCACTTTCATCAGCATTTCGTGTTGAAAAAATGCTTCCAATTGTTGATTTAGATATTGGTCTTAAGGAAGCTGAAGCACATCAACAATTAGAATATGATATTGCACCAGATACTAATACTGTGCTTACGTCACTACTTCCACAATACGCTCGTTCAACTATTTACGGAGCTATTTTGGATGCAAAAACTGCAGAACATGCTAGTTCAATGACAGCTATGCAAAGTGCTAGTGATAATGCAGATGATCTGGTATCAAATTTAACTACTAAGTTAAACCGTGCAAGACAGGCACAAATCACTACTGAAATTACTGAAATTATCAGTGGTGCTAATGCCTTAGAGTAATTAGGAAAAGGAGGTAGATGTTTTGAGTGAAGGTGAAATCGTTCAAGTAATCGGCCCTGTTGTCGATGTTAAATTCCCACTTAACAAGGAACTACCTGATATTAATAACGCTCTTAAAGTTATTAAGTCAAAAGATGAAACAATCACACTTGAAGTCACACTTGAACTTGGTGATGGTGTATTAAGAACGATCTCCATGGAATCTACCAATGGTCTTCGACGCGGAATGAAAGTTGAAGATACTGGTGGCCCAATTTCTGTTCCAGTTGGTAAAGATACTTTGGGACGTGTATTTAATGTTTTGGGTCAACCAATTGATAATGGTCCAGCATTTCCTAAAGATCATCCACGTGAAGGAATCCATAAGGATGCACCTAAGTATTCAGACTTGACCACTAGTCGTGAAATTCTCGAAACTGGTATTAAAGTTATTGACTTACTTGAACCTTATGTTCGTGGTGGTAAGGTTGGATTGTTCGGTGGTGCCGGTGTTGGTAAAACCACTATCATTCAGGAATTAATTCATAACATTGCCCAAGAACACGGTGGTATTTCAGTTTTCACTGGTGTTGGGGAAAGAACTCGTGAAGGTAACGATCTTTACTACGAAATGAAAGAATCCGGTGTTTTGAGCAAGACTGCCATGGTATTTGGTCAGATGAATGAGCCACCTGGTGCCAGAATGCGTGTAGCATTAACTGGATTAACACTTGCTGAATACTTTAGAGATGTTGAAGGTCAAGACGTGTTACTCTTCATCGATAACATCTTTAGATTTACCCAGGCCGGTTCAGAAGTTTCAGCCCTTTTGGGTCGTATGCCTAGTGCCGTTGGTTATCAACCTACTTTGGCTACTGAAATGGGACAATTGCAAGAAAGAATTACTTCAACTAAGAAGGGTTCTATTACTTCTATTCAAGCTGTTTATGTTCCAGCCGATGACTATACTGACCCAGCTCCAGCTACTACTTTCGCTCACTTGGATGCTACTACCAACTTGGAACGTAGCTTAGTTGAGCAAGGTATTTATCCAGCCGTTGACCCACTTGAATCTTCATCAAGTGCCCTTGACCCTGAAGTGGTTGGTAAAGAACACTATGAAGTTGCTACTCGTGTACAACACGTTTTACAACGTTATCATGAATTGCAAGATATTATTTCAGTTTTGGGTATGGATGAATTATCTGATGAAGAAAAACTTATCGTAGCTCGCGCTCGTAAAGTTCAATTCTTCTTATCTCAAAACTTCTTTGTAGCTGAACAATTTACTGGTGTTCCTGGTTCATATGTTCCAATTAAGGAAACTATTAAAGGCTTTAAGATGATTTTGGATGGTCACCTTGATGACTTGCCAGAAGATGCCTTTCGTGGTGTAGGTCCAATTACTGATGTTTTGAAGAAAGCAAAAGAAATGGGCGTTACACCAAGTGATCCAGAAGCTAAAGCATTGCTAGAAAAGTAGGGTGATGTCAGATGGCAGATCCAGAAAAGCTTTTTAAAGTAGATGTTGTAACTCCGGATGGTTTAATTTATTCTCACCGCTCAAGTATCATTGATATGCGTGCGATTGATGGACAACGTTCTATCATGTACAATCACGTTCCACTTTTAACTCCTTTAGCTATTGGAGATGTAAAGGTTAAACGTAGTCGTGAAATGAATCAAGTTGTTGATCATATTGCTGTTAGTGGTGGTTACATCGAATTCTCTAACAATGTTGCAACTATTATTGCTGATAGTGCTGAACGTGCTAGAAATATTGATGTTTCTCGTGCCCAAGCTGCTAAGGAACGTGCCGAAAAGAGAATGAAGGAAGCACGTGAAAAGCACGATGAGCGTTCATTAGAAAGAGCTCAAATTGCATTGAGAAGAGCTGTGAATAGAATTAGTGTTTATAATTCTAAAAAATAATGCTTAATTAAACGGATGCACTATGTGCGTCCGTTTTTTGTTATAATTATGTAGTCAAAACGGAGGAGATATGTTTCAATTAGGCGTTCACGCAGTGATTAGTATAATTATTTACTTAATTACTGTTGGATTATCATTCCAGGCAATTAAGGCTTTGAGAGTAGAAAAGTTTATTCGAAAAAATCATAATTTTGAAGCGCAAATTTTATTATTATTTATTGCAATTGCATTAGGATTTTTAGTCGGGAACTTTGTTATCACTTTTATCGATCAATCGATGCAATTAAGTAATTTCTTTTAAAAGTTCTTTAAAACAGTAACTCTTAAGACAACATTTTAGCTTTTATGGTAAAATGGACCATGAATATTTAGGGAGGATCATCGTGGCACGAGATATAGGAATCGATTTAGGGACAGCAAATGTGCTTATTAATGTCTCTGGAAAAGGTATTGTTTTAAATGAGCCTTCTGTAGTAGCCGTAAACACTAGTACTAATAAGGTAGTAGCGGTCGGAACAGAAGCATATAATATGGTAGGTAGAACTCCTGGTAATATTAGAGTAATTCGCCCATTAAAAAATGGAGTGATTGCAGACTTTGATATTACTGAGGCTATGCTTTCATATTTTATTCAAAAATTGAATGTAAAGGGCTTTATGACTAAGCCAAATATTTTAATTTGTGCACCAACAGGTATTACTTCAATTGAACAAAAGGCAATTATTCAAGCTGCAGAAAAATCTGGTGGGGGCAAGATCTATCTTGATTTTGAGCCTAAGGTTGCAGCCGTAGGTGCAGGATTGGATATTTTCAAACCTCAAGGTAATATGGTAATTGATATCGGTGGTGGTACTACTGATGTGGCCATTTTATCAATGGGTGAAATTGTTACTAGCGAATCTGTTCGTTATGCTGGTGATAGCATGAATCAAGCAGTTATTTCTCATATTAAGAGTAAACATAACTTGCTTATTGGTTCACGAACTGCCGAACAAATTAAAATTGAAATTGGTAGTGCGTTTGAACCGGATCCAGATGCAACTATGACTGTTAGAGGTCGAGATGTTGTTGATGGTTTGCCAAGACAAGCTACAGTAACAGCTGAAGAGATTCAAAAAGCTCTTGAAAGTGGTTTAATGTCAATTGTTGCTGCTACTAAGCAAGTGCTAGAAACTACTCCACCAGAATTATCAGCTGATATCATTGATCGTGGTATTATGCTTACTGGTGGTGGAGCAATGCTTAAAAATATTGATAAGCTTATCTCACATCACTTACAAGTGCCTGTTTTAACAGCTGACCATCCGTTAGAAGCTGTTGCTCTAGGAACTGGGGTATTGCTTAAGAATATTGAAAAGCATAAGCGTTAATTATTAAAGTGAGGAGTTTTACTTGCGTAAGATTTTGATTTTTTTAGTTAAAATTTATCAAACCATTATTTCGCCAGTGCTACCTGATAGTTGTAGATACTATCCCACTTGTTCGAATTATATGATAGATGCTCTAAAAAAGCATGGCCCAATTTTAGGTTTAATTATGGGAATATGTCGAATATTACGCTGTAATCCTTTTATAAGGGGAGGGGTAGATCCCGTTCCCGATAAATTTATTATTTTTCGAAATCCGCATCCGGAAAGATATGAAGACGAAATTATTGCCAAGAAATTTCATCCGGATAGCAAGTAGGAGCTGATTAACTGTTAACAAAAATATAGAAATTTGTAGATAAAAGCAAAAGATTAAGCTTATTTAGAAAGTTAAACATGGAAAATAGGCTTTAATTCAATTTTTACTTGTTTTGTTTCGCCTTCTTAGATAAACTTATGTTTGTATTTAAGGAGGTGAAGCAATGATTAAAACCCAAGTAGTAAAGCTAAAAGTTAATAAGACCATGCAAAAACATCTTGATGCTTTGTGCGATTATCGCAGATACTGCTGGAATAAAGGCTTAGAAACTTGGCAATTAATGTATGAGGCCCATACATTAAACAAAAAAGACAATCCCAGTCCTAACGAACGCAGAGTTCGGGATGAATTAGTAGCTAATAAAGCCGACTGGCAATATGATTTGTCAGCTCGATGTTTACAATTAGCTGTTAAAGACTTGGCTAATGCTTGGAAGAACTTCTTTGATAAAGCTCAGCCTGATTGGGGCAAGCCTAGATTTAGATCTAAGAAGGCACCTAGACAAGGCTTTAAAACTGATCGTGCCAAGATTGTGAACGGCAAGCTTCGCCTTGATCGCCCAAGAAACATTTCAAGAGATAGTTGGTTTGATCTAGCAAGTTATGAAGCCTTAAAGATGGATGAAGTTAAGGTAGTAAGCATCTTCAAAGAAAAAGATAGTTATTACGCAGCTCTTCCTTATGAAGAAGAGATTTCAGCTAAGACTAAAACTCATCAAAAAACGGCAGTTGATATCAATGTTGGTCATTTTAACTATACCGAGGGGCAAATCATTGTTTTGCCTGCTAAATTGCAAAAGCTGTATAGACGTATCAAACATTATCAAAGAATGCTAGCTCGCAAAAGAAAGGTTAATGATAAGTTGGCTGCTAAATCCAATAATTACTTTGCAGTGAGAACCAAATTGCAAAGAGATTATCGCAGAGTAGCTAATGTCCAAAATGATCTTTTACAGGAGTTTACTACTAAGCTTGTTAATGATTACGACCAAATTGTAATTGAAGATTTAGCAGTAAAGCAAATGATGATGACGCATGTAGCTTCAAAGGGTATGCAAAGATCGCTCTTTGGTAAATTCAGACAGATATTAACTTACAAATGCGATTGGTATGGCAAAGAATTAATCTTAGCCGATAAAACTTACCCATCAACGCAAAAATGTGCTCAGTGTGGCTATGTCAAAAAAGGTGATGAAAAGATTACCTTGCAGGGCAACAAAAAGCATGGCACTAGGCATAATGAGTATATCTGTTATGAATGTGGCTATAAGAATGATCGAGATGAAAATGCAGTATTAAATCTTTTAGCTTTAGCAAAATAAAGAAAATAAACGGGGCTGGCTAGGCCCTTAAGCTGGAAGAGTTAGTCAATGTGATTACTCCTATATTGGAATATCAGAATACTAGTGAAGACGACAGTAAATGAAACAAAGAAAGGAAAAAATATATCTTTCTGATATGTAGAAAATTCGCATTCTTCTACATATTTCTATGTTTTATATAGCAGGAAATATGTCCAAAAAATTAGTTAATATTGATGTTGAAGTAAATGAACTTAAAGGTAAGAGTGTTCCTACTTGGGAAGTTATCATTCCTAATAAGAAGTCAATCGGCTTGATTGAAAAGGTAGAGGGACGCTATCGTGCTACTACTTCTAAGACTAGCAATGTTTTATTTGCTAAAAGTTTAGAAAGCAGCATTAATGATTTACTTTCATACTTTACTTTACATGAAAAATAAAATAATTAAGTAGTGATTATTTAATGGTACAAGTACAAAACAAAACAAGTTTAGTTGATAGAATCGCCTGGAATGTTGTCTTTCCAGTTATAGCATTGGCTTTGATTGGATTGTATTCCATTTATGTATCTGCGGTAAATGACCCTAGTCACATGGGAACACCAACTAGAGCAGTCTTAATGCAGGGGGTATGGTATTTAATTTCAATCGGAATTGCCATTTTTGTAATGCAATTTGATGCGGACCAGCTGTTCCGAATAGCGCCTTATATTTATGCCCTGGGAATAATTCTTTTGATTGCAGTTCTGTTTCTTTATAACCGAAGTGTTTATCAAGATACTGGGGCTAAAAGTTGGTTTAAGTTAGGACCATTGACTTTCCAGCCATCTGAAATTATGAAGCCAGCCTTCATTTTAATGTTGGCACGCGTGGTGCGAGATCATAATGATAAATATGCTCATACTCTGCGGAATGATTGGCTTTTAATTGGAAAAATTGTTTTATGGCTTCTTCCAGTTGCCGTTTTGTTAAAATTACAAAATGACTTTGGTACAATGTTGGTTTTCTTTGCTATTGTTGGTGGGGTAACCTTGGTATCAGGAATAAGTTGGAAAATAATTATTCCCCTGTATGGAACGATAATCATTCTAGGAGCAGCTGTGATTTTGCTAGTGGTCACACCAGTAGGGAGATCATTTTTGAGCCATTTCTTCCAAGCATATCAATTTAAGCGAATTGATGCATGGCTCAGTCCTGCAACTGATACGGGCTCTAGTGCTTACCAATTATGGCAAAGTATGCAGGCAATTGGGTCAGGACAGTTATTTGGTAATGGATTTGGTAAAGTAAGTGTTTATGTGCCAGTTCGTGGATCTGACATGGTTTATTCAGTAATTGGAGAAACTTTTGGATTCGTTGGTAGTGTAGCCGTAATTTTAATTTACTTATATTTAATCATTCAAATGGTGAAGATTTCGTTTGATACCAGAAATGCATTCTATTCATACATTGCAACTGGTGTTATCATGATGATTCTTTTCCACGTATTTGAAAATATTGGAATGAGTATTGATCTATTGCCATTAACAGGTATTCCATTGCCATTTATTTCTCAAGGTGGTTCTGCCTTGATCGGAAATATGATAGGAATTGGAATGATTCTATCAATGAAATTTCATAATAAAGATTACATGTTTAGTACAGCAGGTGATTTTTAGAATAAACAAAAAACTTTCAAGCTTTAGAACTTGAAAGTTTTTTATTTACAGAATAATTAATCAGCACTAAGTGCATCTTTAATTTCTTGTGTACGGCAAACTAAAACATCGCAATTTGCTGTACGAGTTACATATTCGGTAACACTACCAATCAATAAACGCTCAACTGCGTTAAGACCCGTTGCCCCAACTACGATTAAGTCGATATCGTGTTTTTTAGGGAAATCACGAGCAATGATTGTCTTTGGTGAACCGAATTCAATGGAATAGTGAACATCTTTAATGCCGGCTTTGATTGCGCGACTCTTGTACTCTTCCATTCTCTTTTTAGCATCGTTTGATACTTGTTCAACCATAGCTGAATCAAAGCTTGAAACGTTTTGGAATGAACGAGTATCAATGACATGTAAGATATCTAAAATTGCTCCGTTACGTTTTGCAATTGCGACAGCCTTGCTGAAAGCCAAGTCTGCTTCTTTTGACCCGTCAACGGAAACTTGAATATGTTGATATTGTGTAAGCATTTTTCTGCACCTCTTCCTACTATCTATTTTACCAAAATTAGCAGGAAGTTAATCATTCTTTTGATTAATTAATAAACCAAAAATTAAGATTGTCATCGAACCTAGAATCAAGGTAATCAAGTTCATATACTTGTTAGCTAAAAACAAAATCAAGACACCAAGAATGCTTTCCAACATTAAGGCGATAGAGGTCCATTTTAGGATTGAGCCGAGACGGGGATTGCTGCCAACATCATAAATAATGAAATGGCCACTACGTCTGTGCCACATATACCAAGAGGTGAGGGCAAGAACAATGATGAAAATGCCCATTACGATTTTGATAACCATGTAAAAATCTCCAATACAAAAGACGACCGATTTTACTCGGTCGCCCATTAAGTTCCAAAAAATCCGAGTCGACTGAACATAGCATAATGACGCTTGTTGAACCCGCAATGTTCAATATTTGAGTTAGTATCGCAGCGAATATGGATCCTGGGCACAATGCCAGTATTCCGATTCGGTAGTTATTTACTAACTCCCACGTCTTATAGTTTGATCGGTCAACTTTATACATTTAAGCTTGTCGATCAACTCAGATCACTTATTATAATACGCAAACTAGATTTAAATGTCAAACATTTCAATTTGAGCTAGTTAAGTCCCTCAGCCTGCATTTTTCGTAAAATCTCGTATTGCTTTTTTAAACCTTTTTCAATTTTAGAATTGCCTTTAGCATTAAAATATTGTACGCCCATTAAGTTGTTAGGAAGATATTGTTGAGCAATCCAATCACTAGGATAATCATGAGGATAGATGTAGTCATTTCCATGATTTAGCTTTTTAGAGCCAGAATAGTGAGCATCTTTCAAACGGTTGGGAATTGCACCAATTCGCTTGTTTTTTACATCACTTAAAGCACTATCAATTGCCATGATTGCACTGTTGCTTTTGGGTGAAAGAGCAAGTTCAATCACTGCATTTGCTAAGGGGATTCTCGCTTCTGGAAAACCTAATGTTTGTGCAGCTTGAATGGCAATAAAAGCATGTTGAGCTGCTGCAGGATTAGCGAGGCCAATATCTTCATAAGCGATAACAGTTAAACGACGACAAATTGAAATGAGGTCCCCAGATTCAATTAATCTAGCTAAATAGTGAAGGGCGGCGTCTACATCAGACCCTCGAATTGATTTTTGAAAGGCGGAAACTAAGTCATAATGGCCATCACCATGTGCATCAAAGTTTTGACTTTTAAGTTGAATTGAATCGGCAATTTCTTTCTTAGTAATTTTAATCGCTGAATCATCTTTTCCAGCTTCTTTAAGTTCTTGCTTAGTGGAAAGAACTGCTAATTCTAAGCTATTTAGGGTAGAACGCAAATCACCATTACCTTTTTCAACTAAAAGCTCTTTAGCATCTGGGTCTAATTCAACATGATACTTCCCTAAGCCTTCTTTTTCGTCTGTTAAAGCTCGATCAATTGCTTTCTTAGCATCTTGAGTAGATAAAGGCTTTAATTCGAAAATCTGACAACGTGAGCGAATAGCAGGAGAGATCGAAATGTAGGGATTTTCGGTAGTGGCGCCAATTAAAATGATTTGTCCTGATTCTAAAAGTGGTAAGAGAAAATCCTGTTTGGTTTTATCTAAACGATGGATTTCATCTAAAAGTAAAATGACAGTTCCGCTCATCTTACCTTCCTCAGCTACTTGTTGGAGCTGCTTTTTGCCGTCAGTAGCAGCATTTAATGTCCGAAAAGCATACTTAGTAGAGCCGGCAATGGCACTTGCGATACTAGTTTTTCCAATGCCGGGTGGTCCATACAAAATCATCGATGATAAAAGCCGAGCTTCAACCATTCTTTTGATGATTTTACCAGGACCAATTAAATGTTCTTGTCCCACCACTTCATCTAAATTCTTGGGACGCATACGATAGGCTAATGGATGCATTTCTAATCCCCTTTGTGAAATAGACGTTGCCAAAAACTCTTTTTGGCAGCTGCACTACTCTTAAGCTCGGTTTTTGGCATTTCTGGGGCATAGACTTGTCCAATTTCTACGCGCATTTTGTTGATGGCATCTTTAGCTACAACTAAAACCGCAGTGTCTTCAGGACCTTTTTTAGCGGTTTCGTTATAAATAAGAGTAAAAGGGATGTCATCTTTACTACAAGTAGCTTCAACTTTATTTAAAAAGTTGTTGTCATCAATATTTCCATTAATTAAAACTGTATAGCCCTTATAATCAGGAATATGCTCGAGAAAAAGGGCAGTTAACTTAGGATCCTTAAGTTCGGAATTATTCATTCTTACTAAAACTCGCTCACGCAAGGATCCTAAATAGCGCCGTCTTTCATCGGGTTTGGTTTGAGGAGTAATTCCTTGAGCAGCTTGCTCAACTCGCTTAGATAAATCTTCTGACATAAAAATCCTCCTTTTAGTTAATGAAAAAACCTTTCCCGCAGGGGAAAGGTTTTGAAATAAAATGAAACAAGAAATTAAAGTAACTTGTTGTACCATTCAACAACGAGTGCTTCGTTGATTTCTGGGTTCATTTCGTCACGTTCTGGTAAACGTACAAGGGTACCTTCCATCTTGTTGTCATCAAATGAAACGTATGATGGACGAGCAGTAACTGCTTCAAGAGCATCCTTAACTTGTTGTAAGTTCTTTGACTTATCCTTCAAACCAATAACTTGGCCTACGCTAACTTCGTATGAAGGAATGTCAACACGCTTGCCATCAACAGTGATGTGACCGTGGTTTACTAATTGTCTTGCTTGTTCTCTAGTAGTAGCTAAACCAAGACGGTAAACCATGTTGTCCAAACGACGTTCAAGCAAGATCATGAAGTTAGTACCGTGTTCACCTTCACGGATCTTACCAGCGCGAGCAAACATAGTTCTAAATTGACGTTCGTTTAAGCCGTACATCCAACGTAACTTTTGCTTTTCGTGCAATTGTTGACCGTATTCTGAAACACGACCACGGCTGTTAGGACCATGTTGACCTGGAGCGTAGTTACGACGAGCAAGTTCCTTGCCAGTACCTGAAAGTGAAATACCTAATCTTCTTGAACGCTTCCAACTTGGACCAGTATATCTTGACATATAAAATTCCTCCAATAAAATCTAATAATAATTTTTGGAGTAAAATATCACAAATAAGTTCAACATTCGTGCATCTTAATTTCCATTTTCGCCCGTTGCAGCGTGGGTTACTCGTTCACTCGATAGCGTATTAAGATGTTGACGTTCTTGTCACTTATTGCTGCAAATATTTTACACGAACTCAATTATATAAAGGTATTGATAATAAATCAAGAAAAAAGGCGGGTTTTATCCCGCTTTTTTAGTTGGTCTGGTATAATTATTGTAGTTTTGGAGGGTAGTACATGTCATCAATTGAAACTCTAATCGTTATAGCAGTAATTATTGTAGTTATACTTGTTGTGGCATTTATGCTAATTACCAATCGACGTCAGCTTAAAGAAATCGAAGCTATTGATAAATTGGTAAATAAAATTGAAAAAATGCATCTTGAACGCGACATTGATCGCTTAGATAAGATGGATTTGGCTGGGGAAAGTCTAACCACTTTAAATACTTGGCGAAAAAGTTACCAAGAAGCTTCAACTGCTAAAATCCCTGAAGTTCAACATTTAGTAGAAGAAGCTGCAGATCAAAATAGTAATTATCATTTATTTAAAGCGCGCAAAAATATTAAACAAGCTCGTGAAATCATCAAGCCAACTTTTGAAGATGCTCGTAATACCAAGGCTGTTTTTACAGAATTGCTTGAATCTAACCGAGAAAATCAAGTGCAATATGAATCTTTGATCAAAACCTATCGTGAAATTCGAAAGATGGTCTTGGCCGATTCATTTGATTATGGGGTAGCACTTGAGCAACTTGAAAATGAACTGGCAGCAATGGATAGCGATTTTGATGAAGCAAAGAACTTATCTTCTCAAGGAGATCATGTGGAAGCTAAGCGTGTCTTATCTAAGATTCGAATGGATTTGAGTAATTTACAAGAGGAATTGCCAAAAATCCGCGAAGGTCACCATCAAATTGAGTCAACTTTCCAAGATCAATTGCGTGAACTTTCTACTACATATAAGAACATGCTCTCTGAGAAATATTACATTACTGAAGTAAATATTTTAGAAGAGATTAAAAAGATCCCTACTGAAATTGATAAAGCTAGAGATTTACTGGCTGATCTTAAAATGAATGAACTTGCTGAACAAAATAAAAAAATCTCCAATCAAATCGATGCTCTTTATTCTGTTTTGGCTAAGGAATACAAGGCACGTCCATTTGTTGAAGAAAATCAAAGCAAGATGTTTACGCTTATTTCTCACCAGCAAAGTGCTTCTAAGAAGTTAGTTGAAAAACTCAAGCATATTGATGAAAGTTATGAATTGACTCATGGTGAACTTGATGAAGGTAAGCACTTGGAACAAGAAGTTAATGATATGAGTCGGCAATATACAGTTCAAACTCAAAATATTGCTGATGGAAAAGGTGTTTACTCTCAAATTCAAGATTCATGGCTGCGGATGCTCGATCGTTTGCGTGAAATTGATGAAGAACAAAAGAAGATGTCTCAAGATGTAGATGGCTTATACGATTCTGAAAATGTCGCTAATGATTCCATTAATCACTTTAAACAAGAAGTTTCATTAGTTTATCGTCGACTTCAAAGAAGAAACTTGCCAGGTAATCCGGATTCATTTGTACAAATGTACACGCTTGTCGTTAATGAAATTGGGCATGTGAGTGAAGAATTAAGTCGCGTGCGCATTAATATGGAAAGAATTTCTGATGAATTGATTCAAATTTCTGATGATGTTGAGCGTCTAAAGCGTGAAGCTGATGATATCATTAACTCCGCAAACTTGGTTGAATTAACCTTGCAATATTCAAATAAGTATTCTTCAAATGAAGCGATTAAACGCGCACAACAAAAGGCTTTAAGATTATATCAAAACGATTATAATTATAAAGAAGCCTTGGATACAATTGCGACTGCCATTGAAAAAGTAGAGCCTGGTGCATACCAACGACTTGAAAATTCCTACTATTCCGAACAGAAGCAAAAAGAAGCGTAGGAAATAATTGCAAGTCTAATGAAATTAGGTTACAATTTGTAAGTTGATAAACGGTCATAATAATTGACCGTTTTTTTGAAAGGGAATGAATCGTGATATATTTTGACAATAGTGCAACGACAAAAATTGATCCATCAGTTTTAGAAACTTATAACAAGGTTACAGAGGATATTTGGGGAAATCCTTCTAGTTTGCATAAATTAGGAGATCGTGCCCATCAGTTGTTAGAAGCTTCTCGCAAGCAAATTGCGGATTTATTGAATGTAAAGCAACATGAAATTTTCTTTACTTCTGGCGGAACTGAATCTAACAATGCTGCCATCAAGGGAACTGCAATTCAAAAACGCGAATTCGGTAAGCATATCATTACTTCTAGTGTGGAGCACGCTTCTGTAGCTAATAGCTTTAATAGTTTAGAAAATCTAGGTTATCGTGTAACTCGCTTGCCTGTTGATAAGGAAGGCCGCGTAAATGTTAACGATTTAAGAAATGCGATTGATTCTGATACCACGCTAGTTTCAATCATGGGTGTGAATAACGAAATCGGTACGATTCAACCCATTGACGAAATCAGCGATTTGCTTGAAAATTATCCGACAATTCAATTCCACGTGGATAATGTACAAGCTTTAGGTAAAAATCTCTGGGATCAAGTATTTACGCCAAGAGTTGATTTGTCTAGTTTTTCAGCGCATAAATTCCACGCTCCTCGCGGCATTGGCATTCTTTACAAAAAAGAGGGTAAGATGCTCAGCCCACTTCATGATGGTGGTGGCCAAGAAAAGGGTCTTCGTTCTGGGACAGAAAACTTGCCTGCCATTGCTGCAATGGCTAAGGCGGTCAGATTGCTGCTTGATAACGAAGAAGAAAAGGCAAATCGTGAAGAAGCAATTAAGGAAAAGATCATCAATTACTTGCAAGATAAGCCAGGAATCGATATCTTTTCACCAGCACAAAAGAACTTTGCTCCTCATATTCTTTGCTTCTCACTTGAAGGAATTCGTGGCGAAACCTTGGTTCATACTCTTGAAGATCAAGATATCTTTGTATCAACTACTTCAGCTTGTGCTTCCAAGACTGCCGATGAAGCAAGTACATTGGCAGCTATGCGAGTAGATGATAAAATTGCTACAAGTGCAATTCGTTTGAGCTTTGACGAAAGTAATACACTTGAAGAAGCAGATCAATTTATTGCTAGTTTTGACAAGATTTATAAGCATTTTGCTAAAATTAATCACTTGGGAGAAGATTAAATGGTTAAATATACAGAAGTTATGGTTCGTTATGGCGAACTTTCAACTAAGGGTAAGAACCGAAAGGACTTTATTGGTCGTTTGGCTGGTAATGTCACTAAGGTTCTTAAGGATTTCCCAGAAGTTGAAATTCATCCTCGTCATGACAGAATGCACATTGTGTTGAATGGGGCACCTTTTGAAGAAATCGATAAGCGATTGAAGAAGGTATTTGGGATTCAAACCTATTCCCCAGCAATTAAAGTTAATAAGACGCTTGAAGATATTGAAAAGACTTCCCTTGCTTTAATGCAAGAAACTTTTGAAAAGGGAATGACTTTCAAGGTAAACACTAAGCGTAGTGATCACCAATTTGAATATGACACTAACCAATTAAACCGTATGGTGGGTGACTACTTATTTGACAATATGGATGATCTTGAAGCAGAAATGAAGCATCCTGACTTGGTGCTTAGAATTGAAGTGCGTCAAGATGCAGTATATATTTCAAACCAATTGCTTCATGGTGTTGGCGGGATGCCAGTTGGTACTGCAGGTAAAGCTGTGATGATGCTTTCAGGTGGTATCGATTCTCCAGTTGCTTCATATCTTGCATTGAAGCGCGGGGTTGATATTGAAATGGTTCACTTCTTTAGTCCGCCTTACACTACTGAAAAAGCACTTGCTAAGGCTAAGGAATTGACTGGAATTTTGGCAAATTATGCCGGTAAGATCAACTTTATTGCGGTTCCATTTGCGGAAATTCAAGAAACTATCAAGGAAAAATTGCCTGAAGGTTACTTGATGACGGTTCAACGTCGTTTTATGCTTCAACTTGCAGATCGCATTCGTGCAAAGCGCGGCGGTTTGGCAATTTTCAATGGTGAATCTGTTGGTCAAGTTGCTTCTCAAACTTTGGAATCAATGGTTGCAATCAATGATGTAACTACTACGCCAGTGATTCGTCCAGTGGCAACAATGGATAAGACTGAAATTATCAAACTTGCTGAAGAAATTGGTACTTTTGATCTTTCAATCGAACCATTCGAAGATTGTTGTACGATCTTCGCCCCACCACGTCCAAAGACTAAGCCAAAGCTTGACAAGGCACGTGAATATGAAGCTCGTCTTGATGTTGAAGGTTTGATTCAAAGAGCAATGGATGGTATTGAAGTAATGCCAATTTATCCAAATCAAAAGTTCTTGGATGATAAGGCTCAAGAAGATTCAGACTTGTTGTAAAAATAAAGCATTCTGTAGCTAGTTGCTATGGGATGCTTTTTCTGTGTGTTAAATGATAAAATTGATTAGGTAAAAACAGATGAGGATTAGATAGGAAAAGTTAATGAGAATCGATAAATATTTAGCAAATATGAATGTGGGCTCGAGAAAAGAAGTTCACAAGTTGATTAAGGACGGCTTGGTTATGGTAAATGGTGACGTAGTAAAAACGCCAAAACAAAAAGTTGGAGATCATGATGAAGTAATGGTCGGCGATGAAGAAATTAAGTATCAACAATACCACTACTTTTTGATGAACAAGCCTAAAGGAGTTCTTTCGGCAACCGAGGATCGTAGTCAGCGAACCGTGATTTCATTGCTTGAACCACAAGATCGCTATCAAGGAATTACGCCAGTGGGACGACTTGATAAAGATACAACAGGATTGCTTCTGTTAACTAATGATGGTCAATTAAATCATGCACTCCTTGCGCCAAATAAGCACGTTGATAAAGTATATTGGGCCAAGATCGCTGGAGTTGCTGATGAAAGTACTGTTGAGAAATTCGCTAAGGGGATGACATTGGGCGATGGTACTGAATTAAAGCCCGCTCAGCTCAAGATCTTGAAGCAAGATAGAGAAAATGATAGTTCCGAAATCGAAATTACCATTCGTGAGGGTAAATATCATCAAATTAAGAGAATGTTTGGTGCTGAAGGGATGAAAGTTGTTGAACTTGAGCGCCTTCAGATGGGAAAGATGACTTTGGGTGATCTAGAACAAGGGGAGTATCGCGAATTAAGCCCTGAAGAAGTTAAAAATATTAGATAAAATGGTGATACAATTGATTTATTATAAGTAGAGGAGGCCTCCAGAATGGAAAATTCATCAAGTACAATGTTTTGGGTTCTAAACTTGTTTTTTAATAAATAAATTATCAAAATATAGAAAAATACGTCTAAGGTAGCTCTTAGGCGTATTTTTTATGCAAATAAGCAGAAAAATCTTCGATATAGAAGATTTTAGGATTTTTTTCTTACGCTTAAATAACATGAAAGTGGAAAGTGTGGGAAAAAGAATGACAACAATAGGAAGGCAATTACAAAAGTTCAGAATGCTATTAGGTCTTTCACAAACTGAAATGGCAGCTGGTATTGTGACGGACTCTTTTTATTCTAAAGTTGAAAGAAATATCAGTGAAATTTCAATTGATAAACTCATAAAAATTTTGAATATCCATCACATCTCTCTTTTTGATTTTTTTGAAATATTTGATGTAGAAAACTTGTCTAATTTGAAACGACAACAAGAAATTTACTCTGCTTATGACAATCGAAATATTAAGCAATTAAAAGAATTTGCAAAATTAGTTAAAGATAACGATGATTTCTTGTATTTAAAAATAAGACTAATGATTGCAGGCCTTGAGAGAAGAGTGAATAAGCTATCGCTAACGTTTAGAAAAAAAGTAAGCAATAGTTGTTTTGATATTAGGATCTGTAATTTATACAATTTTTGGAATTTAGCAATTCTAGCGCCTTTAATTAAATTTGAAAAATTGAATAGTTTGATTGAAATAATTGAAATAAACATTGCGAATTTCCATTTTGAAAATAATGATCAAATCCTATCCTTATTGAATCTATTGATTAACTATCTCGATCGTGCTTACCAAATTCAATATAAAGATGGAAGAAACAAAGTTATTAGTATTCTTAATTTTGCACCTGATAATTTGAATGTAATGTTTCATCACATAATAATTCAATATTATGTAGCTCTACTAAATCAAGATTGGTCGGTTGCTAAGGAAATAATAGAATTATTGAAAATGACGGGATATCAAGAGTATGTTAATACTTTACCCAAAATTGTTTAACCAGTGATTATGATTGGAGAACATTTAAAAGATGTACGTAAATCTTTAGGCTTAACTCAAGCTCAAATGGCAGGAAAAGCTATTAACAGGTCCTTTTATTCTCGTATTGAAAATGGTCAGAGTACAGTTACAGTAAAAGATTTGATGAAGATTGTATATAGCCATAATTTATCGATGATTGGATTCCTACAAGAGTTTGGTGAAATAGAAGAAAAAATGGCTATTTATCAAGATAAGATAAGTAGCGCCTATTTAAACAAGAATGTCGAGATGCTTAAAGTTTTATATATGAATCAGGAGTTTGAAGATAGGAGAATCAATCAACTTCTAGAATATTTGATTGCTAAAATTGAAGGGCATGCTGATAATTTTGAAATCAAGAAATTAGGATGGAATTTCTTAAAAAAGGGAGAATTGAATGAGGAGACTTTATGGCTGATATTTCATGTAATGGATTCTTATAAATTTGATGACTTAGAAGGATTAGTAAAAGCAATCTTCAATAAATATCACTCTAAAGATGTTAATAATAGAACAATTCATTTAATAGCAAGAATTGCTGTCAAATATTTGAATATTTGTTTTAAAGAAGAAGTAAGTTATGAAATCAAAAAGACTATAGAGTTTTTACAACAATTACCTGATTCCACTGAATTTGGATTATATAAAATAGCTGGAATTTATTATGAGAAGCGCTTTAATCATGAGGAAGAAGAATTAAAACAAATTATTAGTCTTTTTGATAAAGAAAATGCACGTAACTATTTAGAAATGAATTAATAATGTGCAAATATGACGAAAGTATTGAAAGAATTTGCTTTTGATTAATAATAAATAAGCAGAACTGATGCTGTAAAAATTAAATTTGGCAGATATTATTCTGAATTTAATAAAAAAGGGGAGTAAGTATGAATAATATTCAATTACCAAATAAGTTAAGCTTGTCACAATTCACGGGATTACCTAAATTCGAAGGGACAGAAGATGGTGATACAGAAAGATCAATGCTTAATGATGCACAAAATAATTATCAAGCTGGGTTAAAGCGTTGCAAAATCCTAAAGTGGATTTGTTTCGTTGTGGGATTTTACGTATGTTTTGGTACGAGTGCTTGGTACCTTGGAGTATTAATTATGGCTGTCGGCTTTTTCGGTTTTACTCAATCGGGAGTTTTAGCCAAAAAATATAAAGAAGAATTATCAGCTGCTATTGGCCGATATAATCGTTATCTAGATAAGTTGGCTCAATATGCTGCTAATAACATATTTTCTGAAAATTATAGATGGGTCAAGTTCGGAAACAAGTATATGTTGTATGGACGAGAAGGGCTAGTACACGTAGATACGGATCAAGATCTTCTTGTAGCCTATAATAAAAAAGCTATAAAAGATGTAACAAAAGAGCGTGTACATACAGGATCGCATACTACAAGTAATACAACCGGAGTAGGAGTAGCCACCTCCAGAAGTAATACTCAAACTAACGGGAACTACTATTCCTATCTTGATAAGTTTCAAAGTCAATCAAAAACTAGTGGGCTCGGAATTGGGGTATCTAAAGCTAGAACTGATTCTGATACTACTGAATACTATGAATGGCATTTTGATGTTTTAACTGACTATATCAATTATCCAAAAGTCTCATTGATTATAGGAGACAATAAGAATAATGAAAGTATTGTCAATGAAATGTACGGGATTTTGAAACCATAAGGAAGTTAGGTATGAATAAGAAGGGAAATTATATTGCTGCTGGAGTAGTAATTGTACTGCTACTTACTCTGGGAATCTCTATCCATTCTTATAATTCTCAAAGAATGGAAGGATCATATACAGCAAAAATAAACATGTTTTTCTTTACTGAAAAAGATAATATAACATTTTCAAAAGATAAAACATTTATTGAAGGCTCAACAGATTTGAAAAAATCTGAAAGAAACAAAGGCACTTATGAAATCTCTGGCAATAAGCTTAATTTGAAATGGAATAAAGGTGGCTATAAGGCAAAATGTATTTTGTCAAAAAATAGAAAATCTTTTTACATTAAATCCGCCAATGGTGCGCTTAGTGCAGCATTGGCGGATTTAATGTAAAAAGGATAATGAATAAGGAGAAAATGGAATGATTAAAGTTAACAAATTGCTTTTAGGAGTTGCTTGTGCGGGGATGTTAGGAATTGGAGCTCAAGGGGTTGCTAATTCTAGTCAATCAGTTCAAGCAGCAAGCTGGCACAAGGGAACACCTAAATCTATTAGAGGAAAATACAAGACTCACCATTTTGGCGCAGATTTAGTATCAACTTTTGATATTAATAAGAAGTCTTTACGTGCATGGCAGTCAGGGATGCCACCTCTAGAAGGATACAATGTTAGATATAAGCGTCTTAGAAAAAATAAGTATCTCCTAATGTATGACACAAAGAGAATAGGAAATATATATAGAGGCGAAAAAGATGTTAAGAACACTTATCAAAAAGTAGGAAAGAAATATAAAATTTCATTTACTGATCAGTGGTATTACAAATATTAATTAGTGGGAGAAGAACAATGAAATTAAAAAAACTCGTAGCTATTAGTGCAACCAGTGTAGCTCTTAGCGGAGCTGCTCTTGTTAGTGCCCAAATTCAAAATCAAAATTTGATGCAAGCAACCACTGTTGAAGCAGCCAAGTTAACTCAAGGTCAAGTAAATACTCAAAAAGCCGATGCTCAAGTTATGAAGGCTGTTAAGGCTAAAGCAAATCATAAAAGTACTAGAACCGTTAATAAGTACGTTAAAAACGCCACTCGTGCCGTCAATCGAATTAAGAATAAAAAGAGTGAACCAAAAAGCGTTGCTCAAACTAAGAGCGCCCTTGTTAAGATTTTAAATACGGTAAATCATCCCGATAGCAAGCATTTAAACGCATCAAAAACTGCAATTAATAACATTTCAAGTAAGTCTACACGAACTAGCATGAATACCCGTTACTTAACTCAATTAAACAAGTTCGTCAAAGTAAGTAAGGCTAAAACGGTTAAGGTAAATACAACTTCTAGCGTAAAAACTGCTAAGACATATAATAACAATCCATTAGATAGACCTGTGACAGATAAATATGATAAAAATGTAATTCTTGCTGCAAGTTTAGCATATAGCAATCCAAAAAAATCCGAAAAACTAGACAATAAATTATCAAATTATGTAGGACCATTTATCATGGATATGTATAATCATAAATATTCATGGTCAGATATTCCGGGTAAAAATAATATTGAAAAGATTTATAAATTAGCAAATCATATCGGACTTAAACTTTCAAATAGTGAATTTTATCCATCAGAAAAAACATTAAATAATATGGCACAAAAAGCATATATTAATAAAAAAGATAAAATTTGGTCAAATGTATATAAGAAATATGCGCCATATACATGGGCAGTAAATACCATTAATCAATATGATGAATTTGTTAAACCTACTACACATGATTGGGCACAATTTAATGCATTTACTGGAATTGACAATGTAAGTAAAGCACAACAAGAATATCGTAAACAGGCATGGTCAAAACGCCAATGGGATCAATATAATAAAGAACAAAAAGAAAAACAACATTATAAAGAACTTCGTCAAAAAGCTGAAGCTGAAGATAGAGCAAGATTAGCCAGATTAAAGGATGAAGGCATGGCTCAATAATCTAATATTAATATTATAACGGTACACAAAAAAGCATTTAGGAATTCCTAAATGCTTTTTATTTTACTTTTTAAACAGATCTGCTGGATGTAAGAAATCACGTCGAATACTTTCAGCAGCTATTTGTGCATCAATATTTGAAATTGATCCTGTAAATGACTTATTCGTAATATCAACATTCATTAAGCTATCTGAATCATCATGGGATAATCCAAAAACGTGACCTAATTCATGCTTTAAAACGCCATTCATCATCTTTTGCTTATCAAGTGGACCCGTAAAGACATTGCCTTTTAGTCCATCAGTATTAAGCTGAATTGTGAATTTAGTATTCTTTAGAGTATCACCAGCAGTAACAGTACCGGATGCATTAAAGACATCATTCTCACCGTCGCCTTGCAAGATGTCATTTGAAACCGCCGTTGTCAGACCAGCATAATCCTTCATGGTTGTATCTGGCTTATTTGGATCTTGATAAGACGAAATAATTTCATTATTTGCAGCTGAGTTCATAATTGCCAACGTTACGCCTTGCTTCAATTTTTCAGGGTTAGTTGTATATTGAACTCGCAAATCAACACCATTTTTACTAAGTGCCTTAGTCCAGTCATTAAGTGCATTTTTAGCCGTGTTTGCAATTTCAGGATCAGCATAAACGCTCATTGCAACTTGCGTTCGGCCATTTTCATGTTTAATTACTGGATTTTGTCCAATCTCAGTTGGGTAAATTGGCATTACCATAGCTTGACCATCTTGTTTAGCAATTTTGCCAATTGGAGTTGCAACGCGAATCGTCAATGAATTACCAGAACTAGTTCTAATTGTTTCAGTATTTGAATGGATGACTAGTGAGTTACCAGAACTGGTCTTTTTATTATTAGTCCTAGAATTAATAACTAAGGAGTTACCCGAACTCGTCTTCTTATCATTAACTCTTGAAGTAACCGTTAATGAATTACCTGAACTAGTTCTTTTGGTCGTGTCACCGCCACGTCTGATAACAATTGAATCATTTGATGATGCAATTTTATCCTTTGGCGTTAAACCTTTAAAGGTTGGCAAAGTAATTGCAACAGATTGATTCTTAGGTACTTCTGGTGGCTTTTCTGTTGTCCGTAAGAATTCAATTGCACTAGACAAATTATATGTACCCTTAGTATAACCATGCGCTTTTGGTGGAGTAACATTCATAGTTTTAAGTTGAACATTAAGGGGCTTAACTTTAATGTGCTTCTTTGTTTCTTTTTCAGGCTTACCCGGTGTTGGTGGAGTTTTTTTAGGTGGGGTTTCAGAACCAGTAATAAAGCCAAATGGCGTGAAAATTGAGGTATCAATTGACATATATGTGTTAGATGATCCTGTACCTTTGTTATGCAATACAAACCATGAATTAGCCATCCCTGATCTATTCTTACCGTTATGTGAATAAATCATAGCGTTATTACGACCAAATTTTGCAGCTTTACCAAGTGTTGCAGTTGAGTGTGGTGTTCCGCCGGGCCATTTTACATATTCCACACCACCAACATTCGTATTTCCAGTATATTTCCAATTAAAATCTTTTCCGAAATGTGAATGTTGACTTGCACTCATATTTCCTGATGTTGCTAAATGAGCTTGTGTACCGGATTCAACAGAACCCTTTGATACAACAAGTTCCTGATTATCATCAATATCTGACACCCATACAGGTGCATATTGAGCCGTACCACCACCGCCATCAGGAACAGACACATGAATCACTTGCGCAAGTCCAATTTCACGTGATGATGCAGCAGGTAATGGGTTACCATATGTATTCCAAAAATGAAAATCTGCATCTTTAATTTTAGCTGCTTGACCATTATTTAAATCGGTAGCTTTGGCTTTGCTTACAACAGATAAATTATTATCGGATTTTACAGGTTCAACTTTAATATTAGCTGGTCCAAGTTGCATATATTCACCGCCACCACCACCAGTGGATACACCGGTACCGGAACCTTGGTAATTTCCTTCTGTTGCTATATAACCTGTACCAACAACTAACTGACCATTATAGGGGTTAATTGCAATATTATAAATATACAAAGCATTACCCGGTTTACCACGTCTAGCTTGAATAATGTCATTAATATTAAAACCATTTACCGATTTTGCTTCTAACGTAACACCAACATCGGATCTATCAGTCTTCCACTTAATATTACCTTTTGCATCTTTACCATCCGGTTTAGCATAAACATATGCATTTTTAAGTGTAAATTTTAATGTTGGACTCTTAGTAATAACAGTGTAAGTATACTTACCAACATTATATTTATCATGAATACCATCAGCTGTTGGATGTAAATATTGGTAATACCAGTCTTTAACAGCTGGCTCAGATACTCGATATTTAGAATATCGAGGATTAGTAAATGCACTAAATAATTTCTCACTATCACCCGGCTGGGTTGTTTGCATCAAGATTGGTGCACGTGTAGCTTGAACACCGCTAATCGTATCAAAAATATTAGCATTTTTAAACATCACACTACCAAAACCGGTTGATTTCCAGTCATTACCAGTTTTTTTCATATTCATTTGATAAATTGCTGCCGCGGCTTCACTAGCCCATGTACCATCCGGAATATGTGTTAAGTAACCATCACTATTCATCTTTTTAGCAAGGGAAGAAATATTTTTAGCATTTTTATCACCTGCTTGAGTAGTGTAGTTTACGGCATTATCCATTTGACGGCGATACATCGTATTCCACTGTTTTGAACCTGAATACATTGGAATATTCTTCTTAAGCCATTCCTTAGTAAATGGACCAGTGGCTTTAGTTTTTGAGCCGCCACTTTCTTTTTTACCCGGTTTGCCCGGTTTACCCGGCTTTTCCGTAGTTTCTTCAATAATTTCTTCAAGTCCACCTTGTTGAGCATTTTGAATTGCACTTGATGCCGCATTTGCTGCATCTTGAACTTGTTGTAAAGCAGAATTAATTGCACCAGTTAATTTTGCTTTTTCTTGCTCCTTAGTAGCTGCAATTGTCCCATCTTGGGCACCATTTGGTACGTCTTGAGCTTGACCGATATCACCAAACTCAATTGTGCCCCCGCCAACTTGAATTGGTTCAGCAGTAGTTACACTGTCTGAATTAACAGTATTAATGGCATCTTCAAGTTCCTTAATGAAGCCTTGATCGGGCTTTTTCTCTTTCTTTTCTTTTTCAATCATGGCACGATACTTAGCAGTAGCTTGTGCTTTATAGGCATCCATCGCCCCTTGCGTGCCACTGCCAATAGTTGAAGCTTGCGCATTTGCCGTTTGTGCTGTTTGCTGCATTTCTTTAAGCCAATTGTTAATATCGTCAATATTATAAAAGGCATGACCGCGATAAGTACGCGCACGTTCACCTTCTTGAATGTTTTTAGCATTCTGCTGACGAATATTTTCCAAGATTCGATTAGTTTCTTGGTTAGCCTGATCAATTGTTGTAACTAACGTTTGATCACTCTTAACCGTTTGATTGGTCTGAATCGTATTAGCGCGCTGAGTATCAGTATTATCAACAACAATTCCGTTTTGCGCAATTGAATCTTCACTCTTACGCTTAACATCATCCATGTTGCCCCAAATACCATCATGATAATGCTTAAGTGAACCAGCCGCACCTGTGATTGTTTGGTTTGATTGAATAACCTTATCTTGAAGGGCACGATTTTGACTGGTATTTTGAGCATTTTCACCAACAACGCGATTATTATAGTCAATATCTTGTTGCATGGAGTTTAACACTTGTTCAAGCTGATTAGCGGCTGCATTAATATCTTCAGGATTATTAATATAGGTTGTATTATCAGCCCCAGATTGTCCATTAAGCATCCGGTTAGTATTGTTTTGCGTATTAAGTTGATCTTTTAATTGATTATAGCGTCTAATTAATCCGCCAAGACGAGAAATAGATTGACGAACTTGCGGGATTTGAGATTCTGGTAAATCCTTAATTGAGGTATTTAATTGAATAACACCATGTGAATCTGTTTGAACATTACGAAGTTCACTATTAACGGTATTAATTGCACTTTGATTTGCAACTTCAGTATTATCTTGAAATTTAGTTGTACCAACATTGCCTAAATTGGAACCGACAACAACTTTGTCGGCACTAGCAATTTGAGGATTGGCAAACACACCTGTTGCTCCAAGTGCTGTCAGTGCCATTTTGGTCTTAGCTGAATGCTGGATAAATTTATTTGGCATTTTGCTTTTCACCTTTCTTTAAACCTTGTTTAGCAAGATTATATTAAAATTTCAACTTTTGCGTAAAGCCTGTTGACCGCCAAAGTTTATACAAATAAAACTTGTTGATAGACTATCATAGAAAGCTCTAAAGAAGATTTATCATAGAATCAAATTAATTTATTCATGACTGTAATCCTTAATATGGATTAGATTTTCTTAGTTAAATAGATTATTCGTGTAAAATAGAATAAAGAAGAAATTTAAAATTAAAGAGGCGTTAAGAATGACAATTGGAAAGGCGTTGAAGCAGTTAAGATTACATGCTGGTCTTACACAAGATCAAATGGCGGCAGGAATAATATCTGAATCATATTATTCTAAAGTAGAACGAGATATTCATAACATTGATGCTAAATTGTTGATTGATATTTTAAGGGTACATGGATTTGATGTGATTAGTTTTTTTAACAAAATATATCATCAACCCGCAAAATCAAATCCCGATTTTGAATTTATGACTCAAATTGATCAAGCCAAAAAGAAAAAAGACTTAGAAGGACTTAATAAAATAACGCGCGAAATTCAAAATCGGGGGGGTACAAGCCCTCTTTTTATGTACAGGTAAGGCTCGAATTAGCCTACGCATGGATTACCCATTCCAATAATCATATCTCTCCCTATCTTAAGAGAAAAGTAAAGTCTGTCATTGTAGACCAAAACTGGAATGAACAAGCATATTATTTTTTAAGTCAAACCATGATCTTTTTTGATATTGATGAAACTTATCATTTAGTAGATTCAGCCTTTCATGCATATGAAAAAAATCCCGAAAAAGATACTTTCACTTTACAATTTGTGGCATTGATCGCAGTCAACTTTTTAAATTGTTGTTACCATCAAAAGGGACGAAGGGAATATGTAAAGAGAGCCATTGATTTTTTACGAGAGCTTCCTATTGATAATGCTCTTGGATTATCTAGTATATTAGGTACTTATTATGAAGCTCTCTTTAATGAAGATTATAAAATGACCGAAACTATAGCCGAAATTTTAAAGAGAAGTGGCTATTTATCTATGATTGAAGATACTTTGGAGTCAAATCAAAATAATATGTGCAAATAAGACGAAAAAGGGACTTTTGGGAAAATTAAGTGTAGGATAATGGAGAAAATAAAAAAAGAGAGAGTATTTATGAAGAAATCATTTAAAGCTGGGATGATTGCTGCAGCCTTGTTTGCAATTGCACCAATGGGAGTAAGTATGGTTAACAGTTCAACTATTGGACATGCTGATAAGGTAGTTCCAGGTCGAGGAAAGAAGTATACTTTTCTAAAGAGTTGACGTGGAACTTGGTATGCTAATAATTCAAAGGCTCGCCATAAGAAGGTTGTTTTTGGAGTTCATACTTTTAATGGAAAAACTGTCTATGATCAAATAGACGAAAATGCTACAGCTGAGCAAAATTCACAAAAGGGATATGATCGTTTAACGAAGATAACCAAAAATATGTTAATCGGGGATTACAGTCTTCTTGAAGATGGTAAATATGTTACTCTTCATTGATTTCTCCTTCTAGGCTGATTAAGCAAGGATACCCCGGATTTTAATCC
>CAOOYH010000006.1 GCA_948500755.1 uncultured Lactobacillus sp.
AACCGCTTGGAATTGGCACAAGGGCCATCCAAAAGGCTACGAAGATAAATAAATAATACCCTAATATAACTATTTTCTCCCTAAAAAAGGCTAGCAAATATTTTGCTAGTCTTTTCTTTTATTCTTCACCAATCAACTTATTGAAAGCTTCGTTAGTATCAACAACTTCACCCATCATCTTGTTAATCCAATCATTAAGCTTTTCATCATCATATGATTCAAGTCCAACAGAAGCAATATCAGCGATTCCATTATTAAAGTCAACCATTTCGGTAATCACAGCTTCAGCAAAAGTTTTAGTATCGCCAAAAAAGTTTTCTGCAAATTGATTTACATCGCCATATTCTTCAGTAATTTGAGTAAATGTATCAACTGCCTTTTTAAAGGTATCATTCAAGTTTTGAACATCTTCTTCATTAGGAACGGTAATTTCACCGTCACCACTTAATTGCTCATTAAGTCTAAAACCGATGTCATTCAACACCAAGTGGCCATCATATAACTTGTCGAGAAGCTTCACACTACGCGGATTGCTAGCTTGAAATTCTACATTAATATCTTCCATTTATCATAACCTCGCTTTTTATTATTATGTACTATTTTACAGTTTTCTTTTCTTAACTACAAAAAATACGGTGAAAAAATCACCGCATTAATTCTATTTGCTATAGTTGCCGTCATCTTTTACAAATAAAGCAATAATAAAACCTACTACCGTCAGTGCAATCGTGAAATACATTCCATAATGAACACCATTTGTAAATCTAAAAGCTTCAGATTCGCTAACACTGTTTCTTCCCAAAGTTAAAAAGCTTGTAGCTAAAGCTGTTGCTAAGGCCCCTACAATCTGTTGCATCGTGTTTAAAATCGCAGAGCCATCGGCTGATTCGATTCCTTTCA
Organism: uncultured Lactobacillus sp.; assembly: GCA_948500755.1. Classification (GTDB taxonomy): domain Bacteria; phylum Bacillota; class Bacilli; order Lactobacillales; family Lactobacillaceae; genus Lactobacillus. The sequence continues at coordinate 901 of CAOOYH010000006.1, forward strand.
GGGAGTTCAAAGCAGAAGTTTGAGCTGGAGACATCGCAAGTGGTGTCCCAATCATCAAGATAATATGAGCTAAAATTACATACCAAATTGGACTGCTGGTAGTAACAATACTGAGCAAGAATGCCCCAACAAAAGCAATTAAAAATCCAATTCTAGTTGGCCACTTTGCACCAAAATTGTCATACATTCTACCGGCTACAGCTGAGACCAAAGCATTTACTAAACCCCCTGGAAGCATAATAATCCCGGTTAGAGCAACAGCGACAAGCAAACCGTTTTGTAAATATTGTGGTAAAAGATACATGGCAGAAAGAATAATGCCAAAGTCAATCATGACAAGACCAGCACCCAAGGTGAAGTTGTAGTGCTTGAAGACTTTCATGTTTAAAATTGGAACATTTAACTTTAATTGGCGTCTAACGTAAAATACCAAAGCGATGATTCCAACAATTAAGCAACCTAATACTTGAATGGAAAGCCAACCTGCGTGACTAGCAAAACTAGTTCCCGCAATCAAACCTGAAAAGCCAATGATGGAAAGGATGATTGACAAGAAATCAATTTTAGGTTTAGTAATTTCGTTAACATTTTCAACTGAGAAAATTGCGATTACCAAAGCAATTACCAAAAATAAAACAAAAGTATAGAAAATATCACGCCAGGAACCCATTGCTAAAATAAAACCAGTAATAGTTGGCCCAATTGCAGGTGCAAACATGATAACTAAAGCTAATATTCCGTTAACAGAACCTAATTTGTTTGGTGGGAATACAAGCATCGCCACTGTGAACATTAATGGCAAAATAATCCCCGTCCCTACACCTTGGATCATTCTTCCCACTAAAACCATAGAAAAACTTACTCCAAAGCCAGAAATTAGTGATCCCATAATAAAAAACACTAATCCCGAAATGACTAATTGTTTGGTCGTAAACCACTTAGTCAAAAGACTTGAAAGCGGAAGGACAATGCCGATTACTAACATGTATCCAGTAACCAACCATTGAATTGAAGACTGACCAACTGCAAGAGCCTTCATAAGTTGCGGAAGCGCAATATTAAGGGCAGTTTCACTAAACATCCCCACAAAGGCTCCCAACATTAATGGCAGAATCGCAAACCAAGGGTTTCTAACTTCTACCCGGGCCTGCATTCCATTACTTACTTCTTCCATTAAAAATTCCTCCTTTTTTCAACAACGTTGATTACTTTATCAGAAAAAATTTTTCTTCGTAAGTAAAACTTTTCAATGTAAGCGATATTATTTAAAAAACAAAAAAGGCTATCTTGAATAGATAACCTTTCAAATATTTTTCTAATCTTTATCTAAATATTCTTGAAGAACTTTGAAAACCCCATTCTCCGTATTAGCCGGAGCAACAAATTTAGCATGATCTTTAACTTCCTGCATCCCATTAGCCATCGCATATGAATATTCCGCAAAGTCGAGCATGTCAATATCATTGCCGCCATCACCAAAGGCAATCAAGTCTTTTCCAGTCATGCCTAACTTTTCAAGCAATCTCTTAAGCCCAGTTCCCTTGCTAATCCCCTTTACGTTCACGTCAATAGCAGTATTAGCTGAAGCAAAAGCAGAAATCTGGTTAACATGGGTCTTATTGAAGGCATCTTCAATTTCCTTAGCCTTACTGCTATCCATATTAAAAGTGATTTGATAAATATCACCTTCTGGCAAATCACGCCAAGCATCAACAACATCACTTTTACCAGCAAAATATGCCAAAAAGTCGCGTTCTTCTTTAGGGATCTCAGTATTTAAATATGCGATCCCTTCTTCAAAGACCATCGTCGCCATCTTACCATATTTATCATGAACCTCATGAATCAAATCTAGCACGTCTTGACGATTCAAAGGATAGCCACCGGCATCTTTTCCTTCAATGATCAAACGAGAACCGTTTAAAGTCACAAAATCCATTCTATCAGCAAATTCACTAAAATCTTGCTTAAGTCGTGCATAAGGACGGCCAGAAGCCACAATAAAATGAACTCCCCGCTTTTCAAATTCAGTCAGAATCTTATCAAATTGCTCATGATTATATTGCTTTCTATCGTCTAAAAAAGTGCCGTCCATGTCAACGGCGACTGCTTTAAATGGTAATGTCATGTTTTTCACCTCTATAAAATTTAACCATAGAAAAAAGCCGTTGCCAACTTTTTGACAGCGACTTTTTTATTGACCTAATTAATATTAGTAACCCATGTAACGGTCTCTTTCCCAATCTGAAACAGATTGAGTGTATTGTGCCCATTCTAATTCCTTAGAATCGATGAAACTTTGAGTTAAGTGTTCACCTAATGCGCTTTGGATAAGTTCATCAGCCTTGAATGCCTTGATAGCATTGTGAAGAGTTGATGGAAGTGGTTTAATACCACGTTGTGCACGTTCTTCTTCAGTCATTTCAAAGACGTTGGAAGTGATTGGATCCATAGGTCTTCTACCTTCCTTAATACCTTGAAGGCCGGCAGTAAGACAAGCTGCAAGAAGCAAGTATGGGTTAGCAGTTGGGTCTGCTGAACGCATTTCAAGACGAGTATTAATTTCTTCAGCGTCTGGAATACGTACGAGTGGTGATCGGTTCTTTGAAGCCCATGAAATGTAAACTGGAGCTTCAAAACCAGGAATTAAACGCTTATATGAGTTAACAGTTGGGTTACCGATTGCAGTAATTGCACGAGCATGTTCCAAAATACCGTTCAAGAAGTGAAGGGCAGTATCTGATAAGTGGAATTCGCCATCCTTATCATAAAATACATTCTTACCATCCTTGAATAATGACATGTTAGTATGCATACCGTTACCAGCTTCGCCTTGAATTGGTTTAGCCATAAAGGTTGCAAACAATCCATGCTTTCTAGCAACTTCACGAACAACCATCTTAAAGGTTTGAACACGGTCGGCAGTAGTTAAAGCATCATCAAATCTAAAGTCGATTTCTTGTTGACCGTCACCTACTTCGTGGTGAGCTGCTTCAACTTCAAAACCAATATTTTCTAAAGTTTCAACAATATCACGACGACATCTTGCACCTTCGTCATCTGAAGTCATGTCAAAGTATGATGCGTGATCTGGAACTTCGGTAGTCCAATTACCATCTTCACCTAATTTGAAGAGGTGGAATTCAGCTTCAAAACCAATATCGAAATCTGAGAAGCCCATTTCTTCCATTTCTTTAAGCACACGCTTCAAGTTATTTCTTGGGTCACCTTCAAATGGTTCGCCATTGGTTTTGTGAACTGAACATACCAAACGACCAATCTTGCCGCCACGTTCATCGCTCCAAGGAAGTACTGACCAAGTTGAGAAGTCTGGGTAAAGAACCATATCACTTTCTTCAAGACGAACAAATCCGTCAATTGAAGAACCATCAAAACGAATATCGTTAGTCAAAACTTTATCCAATTGGCTCTTTGGAACTTCAACGGCTTTTAAAGTACCGTTAACATCAGTGAAAGCCAGTCTCAAAAAATGAACGTCGTTGTCTTCAACACTTTTTCTAATATCTTCTGCTGTAACTGTTTTACTCATAATTTTTCACCTAAAAATTAAAAATAACTATTAATTGGTACGGTCCTATTACGATTTCTTTTCTCTTCGTAGAACTGTCTAATAGAATAGCAGACCAATTTAAAAAAGTCAAATTGGTCTACTGTATTTTTTAATATCTTTATAAAATGTTTAAAAAGATTAAAATTCTCACCAAATCCGAACCTTTAGCTATTAAAGTCCAATTTAATTAGCTAAAAAACATATCTTTAACCGCATTAATAATGGCAACTTTATCATGGGCATAGGTCAAACCGCCTTGCATATAAACGGCATATGGTGGACGAATTGGACCATCTGCAGAAAATTCAATTGTGGATCCTGAAACAAAATTGCCGGCTGCCATAATAACTTTGTCTTCATATCCGGGCATATGATAAGCCTCTGGATTTACAAAAGAATCTACTGGAGAATATTTTTGCACTTCTTTAACAAATTTTTGCATTTTATTCGGATCTTCAAAAATAATGGTTTCAATGACATCACTACGCGTTTCATCCCAACGTGGTGTGACATTCATCCCCATTTTTTCAAAGATAGCAGCCGCAAAGATCATTCCTTTTTCGGCCATTCCCACTACATTAGGGGCGATAAAGAATCCTTCATAAAAATCATGCAAATTACTCATAGTTGCTCCTTCATCAGCACATCCCGGAGCCGTCAAAGCAATCTTAGTATTTTCAATCAAATCCTTTCTTCCAACCACATAGCCACCTGTCTGAGCAATACCTCCACCAGCATTTTTAATGAGGGAGCCTGCCATAAAATCAGCCCCATATTCAGTTGGTTCATGTTTTTCAGAAAATTCACCATAACAATTATCAATAAAAATCAGACTCTTTGGACTTGTTTTCTTGATAAAATCAATCATTTCCTTAATTTGACGAACAGTATAAGTTTTTCTAGTGGCATACCCTCTTGAACGCTGAATAGCAACAATCTTTGGTTTATTCTTTAATAGAACCTTTTTAGCTTCTTGATAATCAATCTCACCATCATCTTTCAAAGGAACATAAGAAAACTTTACTCCACGTTGCATCAAAGTTCCCTGCTTTTTAGGAGTTAACCCGATCACTTCTTGCATCGTATCATAAGGCATCCCAGTCAAATAAGTTAAGTTCTCCCCATAATTCAAATTGCCGTTTAAGGCAGTAAACAAGGTATGGGTGCCAGATACAAATTGAGGGCGTACAACCGCAGCTTCCGTATTAAAAACACGTGCATAAACTCGGTCCAGCTTGTCACGCCCCATATCATCGTCCCCATAGCCATTTACACCTGTTAAATCCGCCTCTGCCACCTCTTCTTTTCTAAAGGCATCCAAAACTTTAGCCTGGTTATAAACAATTTGATCATCAATTTCCTTAAGTTTAGGATCAATTTGTTTATCAACTTCTACAACTAGTTTTTGTAATTCTTCTGGAATATCAAACATTTAACCACTCTTCCACTTTTTCTAAAATTTCTTGCTCACAATTTGGATCTTCTAAAGGATCAAACCACTCCACCGGCAACTTATTACGAAAATATGTTAGCTGCCTTTTTGCATATCGGCGTGATGCTGTTTTTAAACTTTCAATACATTCTTCCAAACTTGCGGTTTTCTCAAAATAGGGAAAGAACTCTTTATAGGCAATTGCTTGCAAGATCTGATGCTCCTGGCCACGATTTTCATAAATAAATCTGGCTTCATCCAGCATTCCCAAATCCATCATTTTATCCACTCTTTGGTTAATTCGATCATAAATTTTTGCCCTTTTTGAATTCAAAGCAATAATCAAATAATCATAGCGAGGCTCAATTTTTTCTTGTTGTTCAGAAAACTTTTTACCAGTTCGATCAATAACCGTAAGGGCTCTCAGAGTCCGACGACTATTAGAAATGGGGATTTTTTCAGCTGCTACTGGATCCTTATCATGCAGCTGTTGCCAGAGCTTTTCAGCACCATTTTCAGCTAAATAGTTTTCCCATTTTTGAGTAACACTTTTTTCTTGAGCAGTTTTTTCACCCAATTGCATCTTATTAAGCAATGCATTTACATAAAAACCAGTTCCGCCAACAATTATCGGTAACTTCCCTTTTTTACTTATTTCGGTAATTGCCGCTGTCGCTTGATCAACAAAGTCCTTAACTGAATACGGCTCAAAAACTGAGCGTGTATTTACTAAGTAATGTTTTACTTCAGCTTGCTCTTCTTTAGTTGCTTTTGCAGTTCCAATTTCAACTTCTTGATAAACCTGCATGGAATCACCCGATACGATTTCCCCATTCAATTTTTTAGCCAATTTAATTGCTAGTTCTGTTTTTCCAACAGCCGTTGGCCCTACGATTGCCAATACTTTTTGCATATTAATTCCTTTTCAAGATACTAAAAAAGCACATTTGAAAAAATCAAATGCTGCTTATTCATTAATATTTAGATGCCTTAGTGCGGCCTTTCCAGTTTTCAAAGCCGCCATCAAGCCAATGAATTGACTTAAAGCCCTTCTTCTTCAAAAATCTAGCTGCTCTTAAAGTTACAGTCACAGAATCTGAATAAAGATAGACGGGCAAATCGCTTCTAAGCTCAGTGTAATTGTATTTAAGCATGGTATATGGCAAATTCCGTGCACCATCAATATGCTTACGCTTAAATGGTTGTTTTTCGCGTAAATCAACGATTTGAGCCTTTCTCATGCCGTCTTTAAATTCTTCGTTAGTGAGTGCGCCACCAAGACGTTTAGCTTGAATTTTGTTAAAAAGCCACACTCCCCCAATACCAAGAATGATAATGATTAAAACGGTATCAATAATAACCAAAATTGACATAAATTCATTCTGCCCCTCTAAAAAACTTATACTATTAATAATACACTAAAGAAAATTAAATAGAACGATTTTTAGGATCTTTTTTCTTTACGTTCTTCAATTTCATGCTCACGTTGCAAAATAAGCTTAGCTACCAAATAATCATGCTTATCGATTAAACCTGAATGGTTGATATTATCGAGCTCAATTGCCATTAATTCAATATCCCAAATTCTTTTTCCAACATGAACTAAAACACCATACTTTTCTAGAAATTGTTGAACATCATATAAAGTCTTCATTAGAATTTGACTACCATTCCTAATCTAACAGTCCACACTACATAAACAATCAATACAGCGGCTGCAACCACGCGCCATTTTGGATTATATTTACGCATTGTTCGATCACCAACAATAATTACTAGCAAGAATCCCGCTATAAAACCACCAATATGACCTTGAATATCAATATTTGGCGCAAATAAATCCAAAGCAATATTAACAATAGCTAAAACAAAGGCTTGCCGTCCCAAATAGCTGATCATTGGATTTTTCATATTACGCAAACCAATTGCAGTCATTGCCCCAAATAAGCCGAATAAAGCTGTTGAAGCACCTGCACTAATTACCTTATCACTACCTAAAGCTAAACTAAGTAAGTTTCCGCCGATTCCGGAGAGTAAGTAAACAAGTAAAAAGCGCAAATGGCCTAGCATAGGCTCCATATATTGACCCATGTAGTAAATGATCACTGCATTTGAGACTAAGTGCAGCACCCCAATATGTAAGAATTGCGCTGTAAAAAGTCGCCACCATTGATTACCTGCAACAACGGCATAATTGCTCATTGCACCCATTTTCATTAAAGTATAGTTATTTTCCGAACCACCCATAAAAATTTCGACAATAAATACGACAAGCAAAACAATCAAGATTCCAAAGGTCACGAAGGTCGTATTAAAGTTTAGTTTTCGATTCATAGCTACCTCTACTTATAAATTTTAGTTGGAGTGATAATAGTCTGAATTGGAACATCAAAATTTTCTACTGGCCATTGAGCATGTTCAAAAATCATCCTTGAATTAGCTAAAGCAATTGTTTTAGTAGGATACTTCTTTAAAAAGCGATCGTAATACCCTCCACCAAAACCTAAACGGGCATGGGAATCAAGCGCGAAGGCCAATCCTGGTACTACAATTAAATCTAATTCATTATTGATTTTCGCATCAGGATTTGCTACTTCATCTACTCCAAACTTAGATTTTTTAAGTTTGGTCATATAAGTATATTCCAAAAAGTCTTGAGTATGATCAGGATCATTATTTGCTCTAGCTAAATAGACGTCTTTTCCTTCATCCCACAAACGGGCAATTAGTTCTGAAGTATCAACTTCAATAGGCAAAGAAGAAGTAATTCCAATAGATTGACTATTTTTCCATAAATTTGTTGACATAAACTTATCTAAAAGTTTTTTATCCTCAATTTTTTTCTGATTTTCGTCAGCAAACTCTTTTAAACTTTCAATTTGTTTCTTGCGTAAATCTATTTTTTCCATTTTTTCACCAATAACAAAAGATAGCAGGCATCTAGACCTGCTATCTTGGGTTTATTACTTAGTTTCACGATGAAGTGTTACGTGTCTTTCGACTGGGCAATACTTCTTTAAACTTAAACGTTCCGGATGCTTACGCTTGTTCTTCTTGGATAAGTAACTTCTATCGCCACATTCGGTGCATTCCAAAATGATGTTATCTGCCATTTCTTTCACCACCTACAATTTATATTCTGACTGTATTAGAATAGCATTTTTCTGAGCATTTGACCAGTATTTTTTTATTTATGTAACTTAAAGTAATCTTGGACCATTTCTTTAGCTACTTGTAAAGTGTACGTTCCTTCCATATCTGGATCTAAACCGGGGAATACCACCGCAATGGCAAGCTTAGGATTATTTGAAGGAGCATAACCAACAAAAGTAGCGTTAATTAATTCTGGTGGATTCTTACGGTTAGGATTATCTGGATCATAGTAGAAAGTTTGAGCAGTACCAGTCTTACCTGAAATTGATGGCTTTACATTCTTTAATGGGTGGGCAGTACCCCAGCCATTAGTTCCGTGAACCACACGCCAGAAACCTTGACGAACCACATTTAATTCATCTTGAGTCCAAGGAATTTGTTGTTGGACATTAGGTGTCTTATTGTAGTTAATGTAAATCTTCTTCCCATCTGAACTAGTCTTACCTACTGATTGAACCACATATGGTTGCATTCTATAACCACCATTGGCAATTGTAGAAACATATTGTACTAATTGAATTGGGGTATAAGCATCATAGTTTCCATATGCCAAGTCCAGTACAGAACCAGATAAAATTTGGCCCTTTGAATTAAATGACTTACCTTGAATACCTGAAACTTCTCCTGGTAAATCAACACCGGTCTTTTGGCCTAAACCAAACATATTGAAATTACGTCTTAAAATTTCAAAAGAATCATTAGGCATATTGATATAGGTCTTAGGTACGTATTTAGCCTTTACCCAGTTCATAGCCAAGTGCATCATATAAATGTTACTTGAGACTTCCAAAGCCGTTTCAGCATCCAAAGAACCGAAAGTTCCGATTGGGTAAACTGACTTCTTAACTGAAGACCCTGGTAAATAAATTGCCGTATCTGGCAAAGTATTATTAGTTGGAGTAATAACTTTATTAATTAAACCACCTGAAACAGTTGCACCTTTAACAACGGATCCCATAACAAATGATTGGTTAATTGCTCCCAAAGCATTTTCAGTAGTTTTATTCTTTTTCGGATCATGACTTAAACCCGCAATTGCCAAAAGCGCTCCAGTTTTTGGATTCATTGCGATTGCGTAAGCCCCATTAGAATAGCGAGCAGCTCCAGCTGACAAAGCATTATTGTATACTCGTTTTAAAGTAGATTGGACTTCTTTTTGATACTTAGCGTCAATCGTCAACATCAAACTAGCACCGGCTTGTCCTTTATAAACTGTCTTAGTTTGTTGGATATCGCCATTACCCTTAGTAGTAACTTCACTAGTTGACTTAGTTCCCTTTAAAAGAGGTTCATATTCTTCTTCCAGGTATGAGGTACCTACACGATCATTTCTAGAATAGCCCTGAGTTAAGTAATATTGTAAATTATCACTTGGCAAACCTGACTTTTCAGTAGAAACCGATCCAATGATACTTTGAATAGATGAGCCATTTGGATATGACCGTTGCCAGTCAGTACCAATACCGACCCCTGGTAATTCAGAGAGGTGTTCACCTACTTCAGCAATTTCTTTATTAGTCAAATCTTTATTCTTAATATAGATTGTTGAAAGTGTGTATGCTCCTGAAATCTTATTAAAAATTAAAGCTGCTGTTTTTTGTTTACTATTTAATTTAATATGTTCTTTACGAACCTGATTTTCAACATTTTGAGTAATTTGTGCTTGTTCTAATTTCTGACTCTTTTGAGAAGCCGGTAATTTGGCAAGTTCACGTTTTGAAACATCCGGATCAGCTAGGTAATATTCAATTTCCTGCTGTTCAGTTGGTTTCTCGTTAGTAATTTTTATATAATTACTCAAAGCATTAGAAATTTTATAAATCTGTTCACTTGAAGTCGAGGCGCCTTTGGTGTAAGTTATAGCGTTATTAGCCTTATTTCCAACTAAAACTCGACCTTTAGCATCATACATAACCCCTCGAGGTACTTGACTTGAGACTACAGTAGAATCAGATTTTTGAACTTCTGATTTAAAACGAGATCCATAAGCCAATTGCAAGTATGCTAATTGACCAATCAATGTTGCAAACAGAATAAAAATTATTCCTAGAATGATCTTCATTCTAAGTGGTGTTGAGGCCTGTTTATTTGAACCAGTGCCACTATTTTTTCTAAAATAATTCACGTACATCGTCCCTTACTAAACTGACAATTATTTTAACAAAAAGATCTTATCATTTCTATAATTGAATAAGGAGCTTTGACAAATTTTAATATGCTACAAGAAAAAGATAACTATTTAAAACAAAATTTATTTACCAAGTCTAAAATACCATACTATTTAAGTTTTTTTATTCCTTTTATCATATTTTTCATGTATTTCGCCCTCCATAAATTTAACATTTTGACTGTAGATTTAGGACAGCAATACGTAGATTTCTTTTCATTCCTACGAAATTCTCTTTTTACTCATCCTTCAAACTTGATCTATAGCTTCCAAAATGGTTTGGGCAATTCCATGCTGGGCACAGATGCCTATTATTTACTGAGTCCGTTCAATCTTATTCTATTTTTATTCTCAAAAAATCAACTTCCAATTGCTATTCTTCTACTCATTACTCTAAAAATAGGCGCAATGGGAGTAAGCAGTTTTTTCTATTGGAAAAAACGCATTCCTGATTACTACGCTCTCAGTAGCAGCTTAGCCTATGCCTTATGCGGCTACGTAATTGCCAATCATTTCAATTTGATGTGGCTGGATTCTGCTATTTTATTACCTTTACTGGTCAATGAAATTGATCACTGTCTTTATAACAAGACCAATCATCTTATCTTATTAACTTTTTTGCTTTGGTTCACCAATTTTTATACTGGCTTTATGGTGCTTCTATTTGGATTTTTATACTTTTTAAGCCAATTAGCTTTTACCCAATTTAAAAAAGAAGCTTTAATAAATTACTTTAAGGCAAGTATTCTAGGCTCTTTAATTAGTGCATTTATTTTATTACCAGTTCTTTTTGAAATGCTAGCTGGAAAGGCATCGTCGCCAGCTCACTGGAGTTTCGGTTTTCAATTTTCTCCTTTTGAAGAATTAAGTAAGTTAGCCTTGGGAGCTTACAGTTTTCATGAAATGGAAGCAGGGATGCCCAATATCTACCTGACGATGCCATTTTTATTATTTATCATGACCTACTTTACTAGTAATAAAATTGACTGGAAACCAAAATTAGCTAATTTACTGCTATTTATTTTCTTAGTATTTTCCTTATTTTGGACTCCATTAGTTTTAGTTTGGCATTTGGGACAGTTTCCAGTTTGGTATCCGGGACGATTTAGTTTTATCTTGATTTTCTTTAGTTTGAACTTAGCTACTTTATTTATTAAACAGCAAAGTCAACTATCTACCGTGCAGAAAATCTTTATTGCAATTTTAGGGACTGGGCTTAGTTTCTATCTTGCTTTTATTACCAACAAAATTGAATTTCTTAATAATACCAATCTGATTATTTCTTGCCTTTTCTTAGCGTTAGCCGTTATTTATATTTGCTTTTTATATAATCAAAATCTAATTAGCGGAAAACTTTTATTTGGAATTATCATTATCGAAATTACTGTTAACACTATTTTATCTTTAAACAATTTGGCTTATCAAAATAATGCAGATTATCAAAATTTTAGTAAAACCACTAATCAAGTAACCCAATACCTCAAAAAAACTAATCCCGGATTTTATCGAGTAGAGAAAACCTTCTACCGCTCAGATGACGATCCCTTTACCGCCAATTATTATGGCATCAGCAATTTTAACTCTATTAGTGATCAAAAAGTTTTAACTCTTTTGCAAAATTTAGGTTATCTCCACAATAGTAATTCTTACACTAACTATGGGGGGAGCCCCATTACAGATAATATTTTAGGTATCAAATATTACCTTACTCCTAATTACGCTTACAAAAAATTGAGTTTTGACAATCAAAATGAACGTCTTGATGTAAATGGGTATCATTTTATTAAGCAATTTTCGGGATTAAATCTTTATCAAAATCAAACAGCTTTCCCATTACTTTTTTTGACCTCAGCTTCAGCTACAAAAATTCATTTTGATGAAGATAATCCCACTAGAAATCAGGTACTCCTTTTCAATAAAATAACTACAAATAAAAGTCCACTATTTCATAGCATTATTCTTCCGTCAACTAAAACTATTAACGCTACCTCTAGCCCCGATAACAATTTAGAATTCACTCAAAAAAACATTGCCAAACCTACCAGTATCTCTTTTAACTTTATTCTTTCTACTCAAAATTCTTACTATTTAGAACTCCCTGATACTTTAAATAATGATCAAACTGATTTATTCATCAACGGCACCAATATCAATATTGATACTCGTGATCCTCAAAGTCGCCTGATCAATTTTGCCTATCATCAAAAAGGACAAAAAATAAAAATAATTTTTAATATAAAAAATAGAAAATTAGACCTCAATGGCATTAATTTATGGGAATTGAATAATTCAGCAGTGTCACAACTTAGTCAGCAATTTTTACAAAATCAGCCTTCCTTTTCACAAAAGGGATTAATAATACGCAGTCACTTTTCTACAGATAAAACTCAAACTTTAGCTACTACAATTCCTTTCAATAGAAATTGGCTTATTCTTGATAACGGTCATTTAGTTAAAAAGAAGTTATTTGCAAATACTTTCTTATCAATACAAATAACTAAAGGAAAGCATGATCTAAAGCTAGTTTATGTTCCATTTGCACTGACTATCGGAGTAATTATTTCGTTATTTACTTTAATTTTTCTAAAGAAACGCAAGTGTTAACGCTATCATTGTAATTTCTACTAGACCTAACTATTCATTTTGTAATAAAATGTATACGTTCACAAAATTTTAAATAGAAAGAAGAGTAGCTATGACTCTCAAATACCAAATTGGTGTTGACGCTGGTGGTACTCACTCCACTGCTATTGCATATGACTTAAATGGCAAGGAACTCGGCCGCGCAGAAGGTGGTCCTGGCCAAATTAATGCTGATTACGAAGGCGGTATTAACAACATCGCTGATACTGTAAATGAATTGCTTGATAAGATTGATGGCGATTGTATGCGTGTTCTTGTAGGAATTGCTGGTTTATCTGTTGTCGGAAACGCTCCAGAAGTTGCAGCCACAATTTCTTCAAGAATCAACAACCTCCCAACCCGAGCAATTACCGACTCCCTTCTTGCCCTTTACAGCGGACTTGAAGGTGAAGATGGTGCTTTAGTTATTGCCGGAACTGGTTCTGTATTTAACGGTTTACAAGATGGCCATTTAATCGCAGTAGGTGGTTATGGTAACATTTTAGGCGATGAAGGTTCTGGTTATGCAATCGCTAAGAGCGCAATGCAATCTGCCCTTCTTAGTTGGGATAAGCGTGAAGACAACGCCTTGATTCCAATGTTTACTAAATTCTTCAATGTTGAACACATGGATGAATGTAACGCTAAGTTCTACAAGATGGCTAACTCAGAAGTTGCAGGAATGGCCGTTCACGTGGCTAAGCTTGCAGATCAAGGTGATCCAGATGCTTCTGCTGTTATCAAGGAACAAGCTCATCTTTTAGCTCGTGACATCATTATTGGTTTAGATCGTTACGAAGATCCTAAGCCAATGAAGATTGCTCTTACTGGTTCGGTTCTTGCAAATAATGAAATGCTTCGTAATTTAATGGAAGATGAAGTTAAGAGTAAATATCCAAAGGCTGAATTCTCCGTTTCAAACGGTGAAAACGCACGTGGTGTTATGTTCGATAAGAGCAAAGATTACCGTTACTTTACTAATCACGAAGACCACTAATAAAAGTCAATAGTGTACTACATGCTATGTAGCACTTTGTCAAACACCCTAAATAAAAAGATAGGTAAAACATGCGAGTTTTACCTATCTTTTTTATTTCACATTTAGATCAATACAAAAACATGCTCCGATTGAAGCTCGGAACATGTTTTTTCTATATATTAATTTTGAAAATTCTCTATATCAACTAATTATTCAGTTGCTTTTCAATAGCTTCCAAAGTTACTTCTCTAGTATCACCAAATTTTACATCGGCATTCTTTAAAGTGTTTCCGATACCAATTGAAATTTCACCAGCACGATTAATAGAATCAATACCAACTTGAGCATCTTCTAAACCAGCAACTTGGTCAGGAGACAAATTCATAATCTTGGCAGCTTCTAAATAAATTTCAGGATCGGGCTTACCATGAGTTAATTTAGCTGGATCAACTATTCCCTCAAAGTAATCGTTAATTTGCAAATATTTCAAAACCTTAGGAGAGTTTTTAGAAGCAGAAGCTAAAGCCAAATGATAACCTTTATTCTTTAAATCTTCTAACAAGTCACGCATTCCAGGTAAGACATCATCAGGAGTTAAAGTTTCTACAAGTTTTAAATAGTTGTCATTTTTCTCTTTAGCAATGGCTTCTTTTTCTTCTTGAGTATATTCATTTTCATGATTGCCAGATTTTAAAATTAGTTCCAATGAATCCATTCGACTCATACCTTTTAGACCATCAGCTAATTCTGGTGTCCACTCAGTACCAACCTTGTCAGCAATTTGACGCCAAGCTTGACCATGAAATCTAGCTGTATCTGCAATAACACCATCTAAATCAAATGCGAACCCTTTTAAATCAGAAAAACTCATTTTATCCCCCTACTTTAAGTTAAGTTTCTTACCAGCAAGATCAATTGTAATTGGATCACCAGAAATTAATTCAATCTTAGTGCCAGTCTTATCAACAGTAACTTCTAAAATTCGACCTCTAAATGTTTGACGGAATTTATATGAATCCCACTTCTTTGGTAAGAATGGAGCATAATGCAATTCACCATTTCGAACTCTCATGCCAGCAAATCCTTGAACAATATCTAACCATGAACCAGTCATTGAAGTAATGTGGAGGCCATCATCAGTATCATTATTGTAGTTATCTAAGTCTAATCTAGCTGAACGTTCATACAATTCAACTGCCTTATCTTCATAACCAACATCAGCTGCAATAATCGAGTAAACTGATGCGGAAAGACTTGATTCGTGAACTGTAAATTGTTCGTAGAAGTCAAAGTTACGCTTCTTTTCTTCCTTAGTGAAGTCATCAATAAAGTCCCAAAGTCCTTGGATAACATCCCCCTGTTTAACGTATGGTGAACGTAAAATTTTATCCCATGACCAGTTTTGGTTCAATGGTAATTGATCGCTAGGAATTTCTGAAACTGGTGTTAAATCTTTATCTAAGAAGCCATCATTTTCTGGGAAGATATCCTTTTGTGGATCATATGGTAAATACATATTATCCGCAATTCCCTTCCAGCGACGTTTTTCATCTTCAGAAACTCCAAGCTTTTTAGCTGTATCTGCATCAACTTCATCTAAAATTTCTAATGTATAGTTCAAAGTCCACTTACATAATAAATTAGTGTACCAATCATTATTAACATTATTATCGTATTCATCAGGGCCAGTTACACCATGAAGCATATACTTGTTTTGTCTTTGTGAGTAGTGCACACGATCAGCCCAGAAACGAGATATTTCAGTTAAAACTTTTGCACCTTCATGAAGAACATATGACTTATCTCCAGTGTAATTAGTGTAGAGATAAATTGCATAGGCAATATCCCCATTACGGTGAATTTCTTCAAAAGTAATTTCCCATTCATTGTGACATTCAATACCATTGAAAGTTACCATTGGGAATAAAGCACCATCTAATCCTTGTTCTTTAGCATTTACATAGGCACCATCTAATTGTTTATAGCGGTACATTAACAAGTTACGGGCAATTTCTGGGTTTGCAACCCCAAGATAAACAGGAAGACAGTAAGCTTCAGTATCCCAGTAGGTAGCACCACCGTACTTTTCTCCAGTGAAGCCTTTAGGTCCGATATTTAAGCGGTAATCTTGACCGTAGTATGTAGAGAAGAGTTGGAATAAATTGAAACGAATTCCTTGCTGTGCTTCTTCGTCGCCATTGATAACCACATCGGATTTAGTCCAACGGTTATGCCATTCTTCTTCATGAGGTTTAAGTAAAGCATCAAAGCTTTCTGCATCAAGCTTAGCTGCTAACTCATCAAGTCTTTGTTCAATTTCATCTTCTGTATCGAAATCACGTGAAGTAGCTACTACTGTTCTCTTTTCAAAGTTGATTTCAGAATTTGGCTTAATTTCACCAGCAAAAACATTATAAGCAGTTTTATCACTAGTTCCATCTTCAATATGCTTTAAATCAGTAACTGTTGTAGTCTTCATTCCTACTGTAAATTGAGGAACCCCGAAGTCATTTGGCTTAGTCTTTGACATTACTTCGGCATGAGCACCATCAGCTTTTTTACTTAAAACATCCCAGAATTGTTCATCATGGTTAGAATCTTCATTGTAAACATCAGCGTCAATCATGCTAGTGATTTCAACATTAACATTAGAATTGCTCAAGTTTTTAACAGTAACTCTTTGACCAACTAATTCTTTTTGAACTACAGATACAAAACGTTCAAAAGTAAATTGTAATTCACTATCGCCAATTTCTACCTTAAATGAACGCTTTAAAATGCCTGATTTTAAGTCTAAGTCTAAATTGAAATCCTTTGGTGTTTGCTTATTAAGGTCTAATTGTTCTCCATTAACTTTGATAATCAATTTCATAAAGTTAACAGCATTGATCATCTTACCAAAGTATTTTGGATAACCGTTCTTCCACCAACCTACACGAGTTTTATCTGGGAACCAAACCCCGCCTAAGTAAACTCCTTGCATATGATCACCAGAATAACCTTCTTCAAAGAATCCTCTCATTCCGAGGTTTTCATTGGCTAAACTAGTCATTGATTCTTGTAATCTTTTATCTTGAGGATCCCATGCTTTAGTAGCAACGTTCCAAGGTGAAATATCAAAAGTACGTTTCATTATTATAAATTCCTTTCACTATTAAAAAATTAGTTTTCGTATGTTTCTTTAATTGTTCCAACTGATAAAGCACCAATTAATAATACAATTCCAGCTAAAACAAACATATTAACTTGAGAATTTCCAAGTAATGGGAATAAACCAAAACTTAGAACAGAAGCAACAATTTGTGGTAAACAAATTGAACCATTGAATAAACCTAAATAAGTACCCATGTGCTTACCAGATAAGGCATTTGTAACAATAGTTAATGGATAAGTATTCATTCCAGCCCAAGCAATACCAATCAGAGTATAAGAGATAATCAATGCCCATTGGCTATGAATAAAGAATACTGAAATAAATCCAAGGCTTCCTAAGAATAAACTACCTGCATAACCAAGCTTGTGGTATTTATTTGGAACTTTAGCCAAAACATATGACCAAACTACAGCTGCAATTGATTGAACCGCAGCTAAAACACCATACCAGTTACCGGCTGCTTGATAGCCTGCAGAAGTTGCATTCGTAGTATTCCATACATTTTTAGCAATTGCACCTGCTGAATAAGTCCATAAATATTGGAATGCAAACCAGCAGAAGAATTGAACTAAAGTTACAGTCCAAAATGCTTTAGGAGCATGCTTTAATAAAGTGAGCCAATTTCCCCCTTCTTTATTATCTTCTTCACTAATGCCATGATATTTAGCATAAGTAGTAGGATCATATTCATGAACTCGAATTACAGTAAACAAACTTGTTACTACTAACAATGCAGCTCCAACATAGAATGAAATTACTACGGATTGAGGAACCACACCTTTAGGCGCAATGTTTGAAACACCTAAAAGAGTTAACAAGAATGGGAAGATAGCTGCTAATACGGCTCCAATATTTGAAAGAAAACTTTGAATTCCGTAAGCATAACTCTTCTGGTTATCATTAACCATATCTCCTACCATCATCTTGAATGGTTGCATTGCCACATTAGATGACAGATCAAGAAGAGCCACAGTAATTGCACCAAACCATAATGCAGCTAAGGACCCATACCCAAATCCAAAACTCCCGGAATTAGGTAAAAGCAACATAACTATAACGGCTACCAACATTCCCAATAATAAATATGGTAAACGGCGCCCACCTAATTTAGGTGCCCAAGTCCGATCTGAATAATATCCAATAATTGGTTGAACAATTATTCCTGCTAACGGTGGTAAAATGAAAAACCAGCCTAAATTATTTGGATCAGCACCAATTGTTTGAAAAATTCTACTCATTTGAGAACTTTGCAAAGTAAAAGCGGTTTGTACCCCTAAATAACCAAAATTGATCATCCAAATAGTACTTTTAGCAAGTTTAGGTAAACCTGTAGTTGAAGTATTATTCTCACTCATCAAAAACAACCCCTATCTCAATTCTTTATTTTTGAAAGCGCTTTTCATTTGCTACAGATAATATACCAGTTTTTTGCATTTTGCGCAACCGTTTGCACAAAAATAATAAAAAAAGTATGCAACTTTTTCTAAAACTAATTTTCTTGCATACTATTATCAGAAAACTTGAAATTGACTATTTTCTGATGAGCATTTTGATTAAAGAGCAATTTAACTGCTTCCTGGCCTAATTCTCGGGGCTGCATGTCTATCTTTTCACTATCACCAAGAATCATCCCCATTAACCGACTACTGTTAAAACAGACGGTTGGTAATTTGAATTTTTGTAAAGAACTATTTAACTTAGCAAACAAAATGTCATCCGCACACACAATGCCGTCTATTTTTGCATGATTTTTTAAGAAATCGTCTATTGTTTGGGACGAATTATCCACCCAAACATTACCATCATAACCATTCTGTTTTAAATATTGCTGATATCCTTTTAATCTACTAGTCTCATAAGGCCACTTCTTACTTGATTGAATAAAAAGCGGATGAAGCACATGATAGTTGTCGATTAAACATTTTGCAGCAGCTTCTCCAGCAGCCACATTATTATTATCGACATATCTATCCCCACTGTTATCACTAGGATCACCAATAATTACAAAATTCAATTTTTTCTTACGCAAATAGGCCGTAATAGGATCATTTTTAACAGCATAAAAAATCAAAAAGTTATGAACCTTTGCTTGATTTACCATAGATTTAACACTAGATAATAGTTCTTTTTCGGTTGCACTGATTGCAACAAGCATTTCATAGTGCATGGGGGTTAAAGCAGAACTTGCTCCTCTCATTAAATCGATATGAAATGGGTTGGCTGGCGCATCCCTGCTAGTGACTGGAAACACAATTCCTACTATATTAGCATCTCCTCGCGTTAAATTCTGAGCCGCATAATTAGGATAATATTCCATTTCACTAGCCATTTTTTTAATTTTTGTGACAGTTTCCTTACTAATTCGCGAATTGCCATTTAAAGCACGTGATACAGTAGATGGCGAAACATTTGCTTTTTGGGCAATATCTTTAATAGTTGCGATTTCCCTCACCTCCCTCAGTTTTTTCTATTTAAGTTTATCAGTTATTAACAATATAATACAATTTTTCTAATAATTAAATTTGCCTAAATACAAAAAATCATATCCCAAGATTCTATGGGATATGATTTCAAATCAGTCTTTACTTACAATTTGTATTAACGTAATTGTTCAAGATGTTCCTTAATCTTATTAGCAGCCTTTTCTAGCTTTTCATTTTCTTCACTAGTAAGCTTCAATTCAATTAATTCTTCAATTCCGTCACGGCCAATAATGGCTGGATAACCAATGTAAGTCTTGTATTGAGGATCATATGCAGAAACGGGCGCATAGAAATTGGCATCGCTAAAGACAGCTTCCATCAACTTAACTGCACAAGTAGCAATAGCATAGCTGGTATAACCTTTTCCATTTGCTACAATAAATGAATTCTTATTTGATTGCTCACTAATTTCTTCTTGTTGTTCTTCACCAAATAGTTGGTAAGCAATCTTGTTGTTTACACGAACAGTTGACCAAGCAGTAAATTGAAGGGAGCCATGTTCACCTAATACCCATCCTTCAACGTTCTTAGGATCTTGGTTTAACTTTTCGCCAACAATTCTTTGCATTCTAGCAGTATCAAGGAAAGTTCCAGTACCAAATACACGATTCTTCTTAAAACCAGTAGTTTCTTGCAAAATTGCAGTAATGGCATCACATGGATTAGAGATATTAATAATTACTCCATGAAAGCCACTCTCTTTAATTTTCTTACCTACTTCTTTGGCATTTTTAGCATTTAGATCAAATTCGCCAAATCTATCATTGTTCTTTACACTAGCAGCAATATCACCAAAAGCAGTCACAATAATATCTGCATCTTCAAGTGCATCCCAATCCTGCTTTCTAATATTTACGTAATAATTGTTTCTAGCTAAAGTATCATGCAAATCATTGTATTCTGCATTAACCTTATCTTCATTCTTATCAATTAAAACCATCTCATCAACAGTTCCATGAGTAAACAAAGTATAAGCTACAGTTGCACCAACATGTCCGACACCAATAATTCCTACTTTTCTCATAATTTCACCTCATAAAAACAAAAAGAAGATAAGGCAAAACACCCTATCTTCTTATACATTATTTTACTTCATTAATGACAACGTCAAACTTGCCACCTGGAGTAGTGATAGAAACAGTTTCGCCCTTCTTTTTACCAAGCAAAGCTTGAGCAATTGGTGAATCGTTTGAAATCTTACCATTTAATGGATCAGATTCATCGCTACCAACGATCGTGTAAGTTTCTGGGTCATCTTCGCCCACTTCAGTATAAGTAATTGTTTTACCCACTGCTACTTCATTAGGAGCAACAGCATCAGCATCAACAACTTGTGCATACTTAAGCATTTCTTCAACTTGTGCAATTCTGTCTTCCAAGTGACTTTGTTCATCCTTAGCTGCATCATATTCTGAGTTTTCAGATAAGTCACCATAAGAACGAGCAACCTTTATTCGCTTGATAACTTCTGGACGTTTAACTAATTTTAAATCTTTTAATTCTGCTTCAAGCTTTTCTTTACCTTCAGCAGTCATTGGAAATGATTTTTCTGCCATAACAACTGACTCCTTAGAAATTCAATTTTTTCTTGCACTTGAAATGATATTGGTTTACACCACTAAAGTCAACCTTTAACGAATTTTTGCTTCAAGATCTTCCTTCAATGAAGCCGTAATATCATCCATGGCCTTATTTACAACTTCATCTGTTAGAGTATCTTTTTCATTCAAGAATGTTAAGTTATATGCCAAACTCTTCTTGCCACTTTCAATGTGGGAACCTTGGTACACATCGATCACCTTAAGATCGACCAAGTATTTACCAGCATTAGCATGAATTACATTTTCAATTTCTTGGTTATCAACGTCTTTATTTACCAAGATTGAAAGGTCACGGCTGATTGCTGGGAATTTAGGTGCGGGCTTAGCAGTCATACCCTTAGAAAGCATTGGGATGATCTTATCAAGATCTAATTCGTAACCGTAAATTTCACTACCACGGAGTGATTTTTCTGCCATAGTTACTGAACGAGCAATCATTCCGATCATTCCAACGTATTCTTTATTGATATAAATGCCTGCAGTTCGAGTTAAGTGCATTCCATCAATTTCTTCAGCTTTATAAACAACATCTTCATCTTTAATGCCGATTGCTCTAAACAAGTTAGTCAATTGACCCTTGACGAAGTAAAAGTCAACATCTTGATTTAAGTGTTGCCAATTTTCATTGAAAATACTGCCTGAGTATAAGGTGGCAATATGCTCGTGTTCATTGAAAGTATCGTTTTCATTATCATAAACACGACCTTGTTCAAATAAAGCAAGTTCCTTTTGCTTACGAGCCATGTTATAGCTAGCAGCGTCTACCAAGCCAGTCATCAAGTTTTCACGCATTACTGAACGACTTGAGTTAAGAGGCATTTGAACTTCAACTAACTTCTTTGGATCTTTAGTATATCTTACAGCCTTTTCAGGAGAAGTAAGTGAGTAAGAAATAGCTTCCATTAAGCCTTGGCCTTGAACAATAGCCTTAATGCGACGGATTGCAGTTTCTTTAGCAGAGTAACCACCGTGAGTCTCAGCTAAAAGTGGTTGAGTAGCCTTTAAGTTATCATAACCGTAAATTCGACCAACTTCTTCTACCAAGTCGGCTGGAATTAAAATGTCCCATCTTCTATTTGGAACGTTAACAGTTAACTTGTCCCCATCAACTTTTGCTTCAAAGTTCAATCTATCAAAAATCTTAAGCATTTCATCGGCTGAAATTTCAGTACCTAAAACCTTGTTAATGTAAGAAACTGTAGTTTCTACTACCACTGGCTTACGCTTTTTGTCAGTAGCTTTAATAATGCCCGACATCACTTGAGCGTTAGCATCATTTCTAAGTAACAAAGCAGCCATATTAATAGCTTTTTCCGTGTTACCCCAGTTTACACCCTTTTCATACCGACTTGAAGCTTCAGTACGGTTAGCATGACGAAGAGCAGCCTTTCTAACCAAGGTTGGATCAAAAATTGCACTTTCCAAAATTACATCTTGGGTGTCATCAGTAATTTCTGAATTTAAACCGCCCATTACACCAGCCATCATTACTGGCTTTTCACCATCAGTAATAATAATGTCGTTTGGATCTAAATCAACTTCTTTTTCATTAAGCAAAGTTAACTTTTCACCTTTATTAGCTTTTCTAACTTCAAGCTTGCCGTTTTCAAATGCGCGAGCATCATAAGCATGCATTGGTTGGCCAGTTAAAAGCATTACATAGTTGGTAACGTCAACAACATTATTGATTGGACGAATGCCAGCATTCCAAAGACGACGTTGCATCCAAAGTAGACTTTCACCAATCTTAACGTTCTTTAACTTACGAAGATAAAACTTAGGAGCAAGTTTTTCATCAACCTTAGCTTCTAAGGAGTCGGTCCAGTCTTCGCCATCTTCTTTTAGCACAACTTCTTCAATCTTAGGCTTTTCATCAACAATAGCACCAACTTCATAAGCTGCACCTTCCATTGATAAAGTATCAGCACGGTTTGGCGTAATGTCAAAGTCTAAGATGTAATCATCCATGCCAAGCGCTTCATAAATGTCTTGACCAGGTTTGACATCGCTATCTTCTGGGAAAACAAAAATACCATCAGCGTATTTTTCAGGAACAACACTATCAGAAAAACCAATTTCTTGAAGTCCACAGATCATTCCGTTACTCTTCATTCCACGAATTTTTCCACGCTTAATCTTTTCATTACCCGCAATTCTTGCCCCATGAAGAGCAACAATCACATCTTCACCAGCAGCAACGTTTGGCGCACCACAAACAATTTGAATTGGTTCGTCTTCGCCAACATCAACATGAGTTAAGTGAAGGTGAGTTCCTTCTACATCTTCACAGTCAACCACATGACCCACAACAAGCTTCTTCAAACCTTCAGCTGGATGGTTTACATCAGCAATTTCTACACCAGTACGGGTGATTTTTTCAGCTAAATCATGTGGATCTTCATCTAAATTAAGAAAATCTTGTAACCAATTGTATGAAACGAGCATTATTAATCTTCCTCCTTACGGAATTGTCTTAAGAAACGAACATCATTAGTGTAGAAATCACGAATATCATTGATACCGTACTTCAAAATTGCAAAACGATCTAAGCCAAGTCCGAATGCAAATCCACCGTAAACACTTGAGTCAACGCCCGCGTTTTCAAGAACATTAGGGTGAACCATACCAGCACCCAAAACTTCAATCCAGCCAGTATACTTACATACAGGACATCCCTTACCATTACATTTGAAACATGAAACATCCATTTCAACTGATGGTTCAGTGAATGGGAAGTAACTTGGACGAAGACGAGTTCGACGATCTTGGCCGAAGACGTGCTTAGCAATCATGTCCAAAGTTCCCTTTAAATCACTCATAGTAACGTTCTTATCAACCACTAAACCTTCCATTTGCATGAATTGGTGTGAGTGAGTAGCGTCATCATCATCACGACGGTAAACCTTACCTGGACCAACCATCTTTAATGGGCCCTTAGAAAAGTCATGCTTTTCAAGCACACGAGCTTGGTCACCAGAAGTTTGCGTTCTAAGCAAGTTTTCTGAATCAATGTAGAAAGTTGCTTGCATGTCACGTGCTGGGTGATCCTTTGGCAAGTTCATCATTTCGAAGCAGTAGTGGTCTGTTTCGATTTCTGGGCCTTGCACAACTTGGTAGCCCATACCGATGAAGTAGCTTTCCAAATCATCTAAAATGACATTGATTGGATGCTTTGATCCAAGATGACCTTCACGACCTGGTAAAGTCACATCGATTTTTTCTTCTTCAAGCTTCTTAGCAATTAAAGCTTTAACAATTTCTTCTTTAGCATTATCCAATTGAGCATTGAACAAGTCACGTAATTCATTAACCTTTTGTCCTACTTCACGACGGTTTTCAGGCGCAACATCCTTCATGGAGTGTAAAATTTGGGTTAATTCACCTTTTTTACCAATAAGTTCTACACGAACTTCGTTCAACTTCTTCTCATCTGCAGCCTTTTTGATATCTTCAAGGCCCTGCTCACGCAGTTGTTTTAACTTATCAAATAAGTCCATATATCTTTTCCTTTCAAACAAAAAAGCTCCATCCCCATCTAGGGACGAAGCTTCGCGGTACCACCCTTATTTAGACAGAATCTGCCTACACTCAAGTTTTCGATAACGGTGAAATACCGGAATTGATTAGATTCTACTCCCAAGATGAAATTCACAAATTTCACTTAAGCCTTTCTCTCAGCTCAATAAAAAGGCCTCTCTTTTAAATTCCATTTGTTACTAGTCTTGTTCTTCGTAATTAAATAATAGAATAATTCTTTTTGACTAAAACTGCAAGTTTTTTAGACCCATTTATCTGCCCAATTATGAACTTGATCAAATACAGGCTTTAAATCTGATCCTTTTTCAGTCAAACTATATGAGATAATCCCAGTTTCGCCATCAACTGAGCGTTTAACGATTTTTTCTTCTTCAAGTTCTTTCAATCTTTCAACTAAGACACGGTCAGAACAGGCTTCAATACAATGAGCCAAATCCTTAAATCGCATATCCTCAGTATCACATAAAGAACTAATAATTAAACCATTCCACTTTTTACCGATAATTTGAAAAGCATTGATGAAATGCTTACATAATTCATAATCTTCTGGTTTACAAGGTTTTTTAGCTTTTACTTGAGTCATTATTAATTCCCCCAATTAATTTAGTTTTTAACTTTATAGCAAGCTTTGCCTTCCAATTAAGAATATTATAAATAAATCACTTACTAAATACAAGTACTTAAGCAAAATGGTAAATCATTATTCCTGCTGCAACTGCGGCATTCAAAGATTCAGCTTGACCTTTAATTGGGATATAAAGCTTTTCATCACTTAACTTAGCAATAAAATCGCTCACTCCATGGGCTTCATTCCCAATTACTAAACCTAATTGAGGGACTTTTTCAAAATCGGGTAATTCTTTAGCACTTTTATCAAGCATACTTGCATAAACGGGGATATCATATGATTTAAGCGTAGTGATGACAGAAGTAAGATCTTGCTTAATAAGTTCAATATGGAATTGACTTCCTTGCATTGCTCGTTGAGTTTTTGGATTATAGAGATCAACACTTTCTGGAGAAAGCACCACCCCGTCAAATCCAGCAGCATCTGCAGTTCGAATAATAGTTCCAACATTACCAGGATCAGCTAGATTATCAAGCAAAACCCATTTGCCATAATTGAATGGAAATTCTTTTGGTTGATCAATTTTAAGCACCATAAAAATCTCTTGCGAATTCTTAGTAGAACTCAAATGGCGCGTAATAGCTTTATTGATCAAAATAACCGATTTACTTGAGAGGTCCACCCCGTATTCTTCCACTTTATTTAAAGCTTCATCAGTTCCAAGCAAATATTGAAACTTGCGGCCAGCTTGTAAGGCTTCTTCAATTAAATGAAAACCTTCGATAATGTACATGCCAGTATCTTCGCGATACTTTTTCTTATTGAGTTTGGCTAAATCCTTGATAGTTTTATTATTGACTGAACTAATTTGTTGCATGGCAATCCTTCTTTCTTAATCCTATTTTATAGATTTTTTGCAAAAATAACATGGTAGAATTGAAGTAATAAACTAGAAAAGAGATAATTATGAGTTTATTTGATAAATTTCGCAAAAATAGTGAACCAACAGAGTACGTTGAAGCTTGGAAAGTGATCGTTTCAGGCACAGTGCAAGGCGTAGGTTTTCGCTATAGTGTAGCAACACTGGCTGATGCGATGTCAATTCCCGGTACTGTCAAAAACACCCCAGATGGGACAGTCACTATTGTACTACAAGCAAATAAAGGAAAAGTGGACGAATTTCTAAAAGATTTACCCCATAATCTTTCTCCTTTTGCTAAAATTACCAATATGAAGGTTGAAAAACTAGAAAATGTAGGAAAATTACACAGTTTTCGTGTATTATATTAAATATTAAAGTTTTATAGAAAATAAGTGGTGATTAATTTAAATGAAAAAATATCGTAAATACTTTGCTCTGCTTGCAGTAATTCTTACTGTAATGTTGATTGTCAGTGGCTGTTCTAGTGGTAATCCAAATACCAGCACCCCACCTCATGGAGGACCTTATGGCTGGATCTTTAAATGGATTAGTTTACCGCTTCAAAACATCATGCTTCAAGTCGCTCATTCAATTAAAGGAGCAAATGGAGCTGGTTGGGCAATCGTAATTATTACTTTGGTAGTTAGAATTATCTTATTGCCACTGATGCTCAGCCAGCAAAAGAAGAGCGTTACTCAACAAGAAAAGATGTCTCGTTTGCAACCACAAATGAAGCTGATTCAAAATGCAATGAAGCACAAAGGATTAACTCCTGAACAACAGATGACTCTTTCAACTTGGCAACGTGAACTTTACTCAAAGAACAACGTTTCTCTAACTGGTGGAATTGGATGTTTACCATTATTGATTCAAATGCCAATCATGCTTGGTATTTATCAAGCGGTAGCCTACTCTGCAGTTTTGAAAGACGCAACTTTCTTTGGAATCTCACTAAGCAGCAAGTCACTAGTTTTAGCAATTGTTGCGACCGTCTTCGCCGTAATTCAAGGTTACATTTCCTTAATCGGCATCCCTGAAGAACAAAAGAAGACCATGCAATCTATGATGTTCATGAACCCAATCATGACCTTATTCTTCAGTCTCTCCTTCTCAGGAGCTTTGGCTTTATACTGGGCTGCTGGTAACTTTGTGATGATTATCCAACAATTAATCGTTACTTTCTTTATTCAACCCCGTGAAAAGGCTCGTATTGCTCGCGAATTAAAGGAAAAACCTATCGTTCAAGTTGTAACTCAAGCTAAGATTGATGATTTATTTAGTAACCACAGTGCTGCCGCTGGAAACGATAAGAAGACTCAAGAATTGCACCAAGATTTGCGTAAACGTAATCAAGGTAAACAAAAGAATAAGAAATAATTAGTAAAGTAAAAAGAACTAGGGCTATTCTCAATGTCATTAAGTTAAGACATTCGATTATCCTAGTTCTTTTTTAATGCTCTAACTTCTTCTTTTGATCTAATTTCTTAAGTCTTTCTGCCTCTTTTTTCGTCAAAACTGGAAATTCTAACTTAAATTGGCTTCCTTGACCTTCAACAGAATCAACGCTAATTGAACCATGATAGCTAGTAACAAGTTTTTGAGCAATTGAAAGCCCTAAACCATTACCACCCTTTTCACGGGTTCGCGCCTTATCAACTCGGTAGAAACGATTGAAGATCTTTTCTTGATCTGCTTGAGAAATTCCTTCCCCAAAGTCCTGCACAATGATAGTAACTTCATCGTTAGAAACTCCAGCAGAAACATTAATTTGTTTTCGGGTAGTTGAATACTTAATTCCGTTATCAATCAGAATTACTAGAAGTTGCTCTAAGTGGCCATGATAGATTTGGATTTCTGTATCGGGTGGCAAATCATCCGTATCTAGCTGAATCTTGAAATCTTTATGAACCAAAGCCAAATCTGCTACAACACGCGTCAAAACATCATAAACATTTGTCACTGCATTTGGATATTGTACATTAATTTGTTCAGCACGAGTTAAATCAAGCATTTCTTGAATAAGGTGCTTCATCCGATCAGCTTCCTGCAAAGAGGCTTTAATAGATTCATCCAAGATTTCTGGATCATCCTTCCCCCAGCGTTCAAGCATGTTAAGATGTCCTTCAATGACGGCTACCGGGGTTCTCAACTCGTGAGAAACATCCCCTACAAATTCTTTTTGTTGATCAATATACCGTTGCATTCGGTCCAGCATCTCATTAAAAGTAATCGCTAATTCTTCCAATTCATCATTTCGATGAAGTTCCTTGATTCTCATTGAACTGTTTGGATCATCATTAACTTCACGAGCAACTTTTGAAATTTCTTTAATTGGTTGAACTACATCCTTAACCACTACAAAGGCAATCCCGATAAATATTACAACTGCAATTAACGAAATAATTAGCATCCAGTGCAGTAGATTCTTCATTAGGCGGTTATAATAGGTCATCTGGTTAGAAACCACGATATAGCCGATAATTTTGCCTGTACGGCTGGATTTAACTGTATGGTAGGTCAAAAGCTCCGCATGAGTACCATGCTGGATTTTTTCGACTTTATTTTCACCTTTAAATTTACGATATTTCGGGGTTGTATCTCCATTAGAAAAAACAACTTCATTATGGGTATTATAGACAGCAACACTAATATCCGGATTAGTAATTGAAGCTAATAAATCATCATTAAAAGCACTAGTGGCACTATTTTGATCACTAATTGCAGGTACTCCTCGCAATACTCGCTTGGTTGACGGTGAAAGCGACGGAATTACATTCGATATTTGCAATTCATTAGGAATGGATTCGAGCCGATTCTGCAAAGTTACTACCACATTATTAGAGGTCTCTTCCTGCTGATTTAAAGATTGCTGACTAACAATCGAATATATTACTACGGAGAAAATAACAAAAGAGACCATAATCGTCAAAGTAACGATACTGACCCATCTTGCAATTAAGGATGTGTGCTTGGTCTTCTTTTGCTTTTTATCTTTATTGGTCATCATCTTCATCTCTTACCATATATCCAGTTCCACGAACAGTCTTGATATATGAAGGACGGCCAGGAACATCGATCTTGTTGCGCAAGTAACGAACATAAACTTCTACAACATTGGTTTCAATATTAGATTCAGGTCCCCAAATCTTATTTAAAAGTTGATCGCGACTAACCACATTGTTCTTATTTTGAATTAAAGTCATCAATAAATTATATTCGCGTTTAGTTAAGTCAATTACCTTACCATCGCCACGATGTACAATTCTGTTAGCTGTTTCAATAGTTAAATCTTTAAATTTAACAATCTTTTGTTTAGCTACAGTAGCACGAGAGGCATCTTTTTCAATTTTTACTCGGCGAAGAACAGCACGTAAGCGAGCAAGCAATTCTTCAATTGCAAATGGCTTAACAATGTAATCATCTGCTCCATGATCTAATCCAGAAACTCGATCGATCACAGAATCACGTGCAGTCATCATAATAATTGGAGTAGTCTTTACTTGACGAACTCGACGTGCAATTTCCAAACCATTTAAGTCTGGCAACATCAAATCAAGTAGAATAGCATCAAAATCTTGATTTAAAGCATCTTCCAAACCTTTACGGCCATTGTTCTCAACGACTGTTTCATAGTTTTCGTGTTTAAGTTCTAATTCTACGAAACGAGCCAAATTCTTTTCATCTTCAATAATTAAAATCTTTGCCATGTCTATCCTATTCCTCTTATATTTTTAGTTGTACTAAAATTAGATTAAAAAATGTTTTTATAATTAAAGGATACTTTAAAAATCGTTTCAAGACAAGACAAAAAATCACTCAAAGTGAAATTTACTTTGAGTGATTCAAAAATTATTTATTTATCTGAATTTTTATCATCTTGATTATCCAAAAGAATCTTCAATTTTGCAAAGGCTGGATTTACTTGGTTCTTTTTACCTTCTTCAAAACTTGATTCTGATACAACTTCCCAGCCATTACCTTCTGGAAAAATATCATCTTTTTCTTCTTCAGGAGTAAGAATAGTTGTAGGAATATGAAGCAAAATATTATCTTCAATTGCAGTTTGCAAGTCAATCACATCATCCTCAACTTTAACAATTGGATCAGGATTGTCTTCAAGTTCTTGCTTGGTTGGAGTAGTTTCTGAATAATTTTCGGTGAAAGAAAAATCTTCATGATACTTCACTGGATCTAAGCTTCTACTTGATGGTACTACCAAATCTGCTGTGACATGGAAGTTACCTGTCACATATGGCTCATCGTAAAATAGATCTCCACTCACATGAACATTTTCAGCTTCAATCAAAAGGTCCTTACTTCGATTAAAGAACTCCGGACGCATTTCCAAATCTTTATCGATATGAGTCAAAGGATTTGGACTATTTTTAATATTAGAAAAGTTAATTGTTAACATCTTATTGATTACACCTCCACTGGACGTCGACCAAAGTTTTGATCGACATGTAATAATTCTTCAAATAAACGGTCTACACGGACTTGCAGACCTAAAGAGCCATCTTTGGCACTTCTTTTATCAACTTTAGAAACAATTTCAGTTTGAATATTCTTGCGATTTTTCTTCAAAAATTGTCTTCCAGTCTTACTGAATCCCAATAACATCAATGCTTCATCATTAAAGCTATTGATCATATCGTTTTGAGTAACATTTAATAAAGTGTACAAACTAAGTCTTCGCAAACGCGAATATGTATATCGCTTAGATTTTACATGACGCAAAAATTCTGTGAATGTCTGGGCAAGATGAATCTCTTGCTTCATCTTATACTCAAGTCCTTCACTCATTTGATAAATCTTCTGTAATTCTTCAATTGAAGAAGACTCTAAGCGATATTTTAAAAATGGAAAGAGAATATTCCAATTTGGATAAATGGGCTGCTTAATTAATTCACTAGCTTCTAATTTAGGAAGCCAAGTTTTTAGTTGTTCTTTATCTTCATTATGTAATAGAATGTTCCGAATTGCACTCGCACTTTGGACAATATGCTCGCGATTAAGCAAATCATCATGACCCGCGCCAATTCGATTAATTGGATGAAGCTTTAACGGTTCACCCAAATTGTAATTGGCTACTGCATAGGCCAAGCCTAAAATTGCATTTGGCTGATTCACTTCATATCCCACTTCTCGAGCAATCATTTGATTATACTGAGTGGAATAAGTTTGACTATAATCCTTAAAATCCATATGATTTCGAGGAATTTGAGCAATTTTTTGACCTAAATAAGTAAAATTCAAATTGGCGTCTTCCACGCCAAATACTAAGTCGGTTACCCCAAGCTTAGCTAATTGATTAATGCTTCCTAATGAAAATAAATCAGCAGCTTGTACAGCAGTAGAGAATGGCAATTCAAACACTAAATCTGCTCCAGACTGCAAAGCAGCTTTGGCCCGGGCCCATTTATCCATGATTGCCATTTCACCACGTTGAACATAGTTTCCAGACATTACTACAATAATAGGATCCTTGCCCGCAATTATCCGAGCTTGATTCATTAAAAAATCATGTCCACTATGAAAAGGGTTGTATTCTGCAATTATTCCAACTGCGCCCATAATTTACTAGTCTTCCTTTATTTCAAGTTGCTTGCCATTAGCCCACAATTTTTCAAGGTTATAAAATTCACGAGCTTCGGCGGTGAAGATGTTTACTACTACATCTCCTAAGTCAATCAAAAGCCAGTTAGAATCACGAGTACCTTCAATACGGTAATCAGTGTAGTTATTTTCATGAGCTTCATCAATAATTGCATTAGCAATCGCGTGAAGCTGACGGTTAGAACCAGCACTAGTTACTACATAGTAATCAGCTAAGATACTGACACCGCGCATGTCAAAGGCTTCGGTATCTTCACCATGACGATCACTAACTGCTTT
The DNA here is from genome assembly GCA_948500755.1 of uncultured Lactobacillus sp. Classification (GTDB taxonomy): domain Bacteria; phylum Bacillota; class Bacilli; order Lactobacillales; family Lactobacillaceae; genus Lactobacillus. The sequence goes on from CAOOYH010000006.1 coordinate 32,985, forward strand.
TAATGCAAAATCTAAAACTTGTGTACTATTCAATATATTTCTCCTTATTTAACACTCCACACATTGTACGCTGCAAGCGTGCGTGGGTATATCTTGTTTCTATTTTTAACTAAAAATTCTAATGTGTGAGCTAATTCATATCCCACACCATCATCTAAATTATTATAAGCGACTTTGCGAGCTTCATCTACACCAGGAAAATCGCGTCCAGGCTCGATAAAATCTGCCACAAAGACGATTTTATCTAAGGTAGTCATTTCTGCATCAGCTGTCGTATGACGCCATACAGCTTGTAGAATTTCAGGATCAGTAATTTCCAAATCCCGTTTAATAAAATATGTCCCAACAATTCCATGCCAAATTGCTCGATTCCAATTAAGCAAATCTGGATCAAAGTCTTGTTCCTTAATTACTTTGCGGTATTCTTCTACAGGAACCCGTTTAGCATAATCATGAATAAATCCAGCCAAGGCCGCCTTATCTTCATCGTACCCATTTAATTTTGCTAATTTACGCGCTGTTTTACTGACCCCAATGCAGTGCTCAAAACGCTTTTTATCCATATTAGCTTTTTCTTTAGTGATAATTTCATCACTAGTTAAAGGAGAATAGGTCTCCTTAAAAAACAGCTTAGTCAAGATAAAGCCCCTTTTCTTCAATATATAATCTTACAGGCTCTGGAACCAAATATCTAATTGAAGTTCCTGTAGCTACCGAGCGGCGAATTGCGGTTGAACTCAAACGGATATCTGGTGCATCTACCCAAATCATTGGATATTGTGGATCTTGCGGATAACCAGGACGCCGAATTCCCACTAACGTTGCCATCTTAGCTAATTCTGGCGCTTCTTTCCAAGTATGGAAACTGTTAACCTGGTCACTCCCCATAATTAAATAGTAATTATTTTGAGGAGCTTTTTCTTTTAAATAGCGTAAAGTATCAATTGTATAGGAAACTCCACCACGGAATAACTCGAGCAACTTTACTCTAAAATGAGGATTGTCACGAGTAGCTAAATCTAGCATCGTAGCGCGATCCTTAGCTGAAGTTAAAGGCGCGTTCTTATGGGGTGGAATATTATCTGGGATAAACCATACCTCATCAAGACGCAATTTAGTTAAGGCTTGTTCTGCAGCCACTAGATGTGCGATATGGACAGGATTAAAGGTTCCACCCATAATACCAATTTGTTTTCCTTTGTTTTCACTTTGTTCAAATTGGGGTTCCGCTTTTGCTGTAGGGATTTTTTCAACACATTTAGAATTTGTCATAATAATGTCCTCTAGATTAATGCTCGTCGAATACCTAAACCAATACCATCAGGAGTGTATGTCTTTACTACACAACCTTTTGGTACAGTAACAAAACCAATTCCACCAAAAAGCAAATCGCTCTTATAATCAGTATGGAATTCTTGACCCTTTAAAGGTGCAATTTTCTCACCTTTATTTGGTGGGGTTAAAAGTTCACCCACATGCTTTTTATAAAATTCATCGGCATTTTCAGTTTTAGTACGGTGGATATAAAGACCACGCGCCGTGTAAACTGTGAAGCTAGTTGGTTCACCTTTTAAATAGTCAATTCTTCCTAAACCGCCTAAGAATAAAGTATTACCAGGCTTAAGTTGGTAAGTAGCAGGCTTAAGCGGCTTTTTAGGAGAAATTAACTCTAAGTCTTTTGGACTAAGATGGGTAGCCAATTGATTTTGGGTCATAATCCCAGGTGTATCAATTAAAAAGTGACCATTTTCAAGTGGAATTTCGATTTGATCAAGAGTAGTGCCAGGAAAACGTGAAGTGGTAATTAAGTCCTTCACATCGCCCATTTTATCAATAATGGCATTAATTAAAGTTGACTTACCAACATTGGTCATTCCCACAAAATAAATATCCTTATCTTGAGAAGCTTTGTCTAAATAAGCAATCAAGTCATCAAGATTCTTTTGTTTAGCTGCACTAATTAAAAAGATTTCCTTAGGATGAAGACCCATCCGATTAGCTTCTTGACGCATCCAATCCTTAATCTTTGATTGACGCGAATTCTTAGGAAACAGATCAAACTTGTTCCCTACTAAGATAAATTCATTATCACCAACAAAACGCTTTAATGAAGATAGAAGTGAATTGGAAAAGTCAAATAAATCAACCACATTCACAATCAAGGCCTTCTTATTAGCCAAAGAATTAAGCAAAGCTAAAAATTCATCGTTGTTTAAGTCAACTGGCATAATTTCGTTGTAATGTCTTAAGCGAAAACAACGTTGACAATATACTTCTTCACTTTCGCCTTCTTTAGCCTTTTTTAAAGCGCTAGCTGGTAAATAACCTGCTTTTTTAGGATCATCTGATTGCAAGACGGCCCCACAACCAATACAAATAATATCCTCATCCATTTTTCAAAGTCTCCTTAAACGTTACACGATGTGAAAATGATAAAAAGAAAAAGATGAACTTTTCTAAAAAACGATTAATTCTCGTATTCCATTTATCAGTTTCTACTAATGGTTTAACCAATACTGATTCTACACCTGCCAAGTTACCTGCCTGAATATCAGTAATTAACTGGTCTCCAACCATCATAACTTGATCTTTCTTTAAGCCCAAACGCTCACGTTCTTTAGTAATAGCAAAAGGAAGCGGCTTGCGTGATTTAGCTACAAAAGCAATGTGATAAGGATTGAGCACCTTCCCAACACGCTCAGCATTATTATTAGAAATCACTACTAATTTAATATTAGCCTTTGCGAGTCGCTGATTCAATTTATTCATCTCTTCTGCTGTTTCAAACTTATTCCAAGCCAATAAAGTATTATCTAAATCAGAAAAGACTGCTTTGATTCCCATTTCATGTAATTTATCTGTATTTAAATGATAAATTGTGTCGATCGTATATTTTGGTCGAAATAGCATTCAGTATTTTCCCTTCATAAAATTGCATAACTTTAATATACCAAAAAAATAGCAATTTTTGCATAAAAAAAGACGCGCCAGTAAACGCGTCATTTTTATCAGATTAGTTTAAAGCTTTCTTAGCAGTTTCTGCTAATTGAGCAAAAGTTTCTGCATCGTTGTAAGCAACATCTGCTAACATCTTACGGTTCATGTCAACACCAGCCAACTTCAAACCGTGCATTAACTTAGAGTAAGAAATGTCGTTTTGTCTTGCTGCTGCATTGATACGAGCAATCCATAACTTTCTGAAGTCACTCTTACGTCTCTTACGGTCGCGGAATGCGTATCTGTAAGATACAAATAATTGAGTGCTTGCAGCCTTAAATTGCATGTGCTTTGCGCCACGGTAACCCTTGGCAAGCTTCATAACCTTCTTACGACGTTTACGTGTTACAGTTCCACCTTTAACTCTTGGCATCAGAAATTCCTCCTAATATCGTTCTTAATTAGTAATAATTAACGCATTTGGGCAAGCATCTGTTTGATGCGCTTCATGTCACTGCGTGAAACCATAGCAGCTTTTCTCAAATGACGACGTTGTTTCTTAGTCTTACCGTGGAAACGGTGACCAGTAAATGCGTGGTGACGCTTCAAACCACCATTAGCAGTTCTCTTAAAACGCTTAGCTGAAGCGCGGTGTGTTTTCATTTTAGGCATTTTCTATTTCCTCCAATTAACTACTTTTTCTTTTTGTCCTTTTCACTCTTAGGTGCAAGCATCAAGAACATTGAACGGCCTTCCATCTTAGGTCTGCTAATTACATTAGCAATATCTGAGGTAGCTTCAGCCATTTTTTCTAAAACTTGTTGACCTAATTCCTTATGAGTGATTGCACGACCTCTAAATCTAATTGAAACACGGACCTTAGCTCCTTCTTTAGTTAGGAACTTACGAACATGCTTCAACTTAGTATCAAAGTCGTTACCCTCAATAGTAGGGCTCAAGCGGATTTCTTTGACACTAACTGTCTTAGACTTTTTACGGGATTCCTTAAGCTTCTTTTGTTGTTCAAAGCGGTACTTCCCATAGTCCATAATCCGGGCAACTGGTGGTTTAGCATTTGGTGAAATTAAAACTAAGTCCAAATTTGCGTTACTTGCTCGTTGCAAGGCATCATTTTTAGACATAACACCAACTTGCTCACCATTTTCATCAATTAAACGAACTTCGCGTGCGCGAATTCTATCGTTTAAAATCAAATTCCTTGGTATGATTCTTCACCTCCGTGTTAATTTGAGGACAAGAAAAAGGCGGGTAAAAGTTTTAACACCCGCCTTTAATCAACAGAAATTATCGATCAGCCTAGAGGTTAACTTAACTTAGGCGAGAAGCGGGAGCTTCTTCTTGTTCTCAACTAGTCGTATTATACTCGCTTCATAATTGTCCGTCAACTAAAATTTTAAAGTTGAAATTGATTATTTCTTTCAAACAAATATATTTACATTTTTACTAATTTAGCAAATGCTTCTTCTGGATCATGATGATCCGAATTTTTGATAAATTCTTCATATGAATCAAAAGATTGAATTTTTCTATCATTGAGCAAATGAATAAAACATTTTCCTCCAATCAAATAATCCAATTCATGTGTAGTTACGATGACACACGTATTTTCTTTCTTAGCTAAATCACTAATAATCTCTTCAATTTGAATTTTAGAAACAGGATCCACCCCACTAAAAGGTTCATCTAACAAAAACAATTTTTTATCTAATTTACTTTCTAAAAATAATAAAAGCCATCTTCTTTCACCAACTGACATTTCCCCAACTTTTTGCTTCATCAATTTCATATACAAATCACGAAAATATGGGGATAATTTTTCTAATATTACCGGTTCATGGGTATTGGCAATTCCAAAAACAAAGTTTTGTAAGTCTTTCCCAGTTAAAGTTCCAAATACAACAGGATTTTGTGTTTGATATAAAATTTCATCTATGGAAGGTAGACCTTGAATACTTCCAGAATAATCCGTTCGTAAATTACTGAGAATATCAAATAAAGTACTTTTACCTGCACCATTATAGCCAATCAGATAATTTACTTGTCCGGGATCAAATTCAACATTTAATTTTTGAAAGATAGGAATTTGTCTATATTGAAAACTCAAATCTCGAATTTTAATACTCATGTCGTTCACCTCACCTTAGTTACGCATATTAAGAGAATTTAATCTCACTTTAGAAATTGAGCCAATGCCAATTCCTCCAAAAATAATTAACAAAATTAAGACTGCTAGTATCTGATAAGAAGCTACACTAGCTGCATTCCGAAATGCTTGATTTATTGTTAACAAAACTTGGCTTACATAATCTATAGGATTAAGGCCATACACGATTTCTCCTAAAATACTATGGGTATCATTTCTTAAGATCGAAAGCCATCCCATTCCAAATAAGCCAATATTTGCTACTGTACTGATTGTATTAATTTTTACCGGTAAAGTTCCTAAGAGAATGGCTAACAAGAAAACAGGAATGCCTGCGAATAAGTATGAAATAGTGTAGAAAGTCAAAATTAATAGTAGATTCTTTAAATAAAATAATCCGATCACAAATCCAAAAATAAAAACACTTAAATAGCCAAATAGCATTTCGCTTAACACTAATCCAATGACCCCATATTTTTTATTTCCACCTGAAATCATCGTATAAGTCTTTAAAAATCCACTTTCTCTAAAACTGATTAACTGCATCCCTACACCATTAATCGCTACAGAAACAATAATATAGCCTACATAATTTACGGTTTGATTTAATAATTGAGAAACAGACCAAGTTGAGGAAACCAAATTTTCAAAGTTGTTAAACATAAATATACATACAGGCACAACAACTGAATAAATAAATGGGATTTTTTTAGAAAGGATAACTTTATTGAATGTCTTAAAATAGTTAAAAATCAATTTCATACCTATTCCCCCTTATCATTTTTCTTTTTCAATTTAGTATTAATTTGCTTCACATCATTCCATAAGTTAAAGAAGTAAGTTCCATATGCAATAGCATACATGAGAATGAAATCCCCAATTACGATCGGCCATCGTTTTTCTATAACCCTTAATCCATTTACAAAGAAATTAAAAATTAACCAAGCAACTAAGCAAACAAAAAAGTTAATAATAATTTGTTTTCTTAATGACCAATTATCATTATTAAAAATCCAAGTAGCCAAAGCGAAGAAAATACCAATTAGAAAAGACGTTAAAACCCAAAATAAGAATTCTGAGAGCTGGAGTGTACTATTAGCTAAATTTTTCCAAGGACATTCCATAAGAATCTGAACAACTATCCAAGCCATCCCGATTCCAATTCCAATTAAACCACTTACTAATAATTGACCAATTTTTTTCATAATCCCAGCCTCTCCTTCAAAACTTTAATCTTTCTTCTTGCAACTTGAATGCGTAAACCATTCTCTAAAATTGCATCAATATTTCCACTACTGATAATCTCCAAATGATCAATAAAATGGTAATTAACAATTGAACTTCTTGAAGTAGTAACAAAATTACTAGGTAGAAGTTTTTCCACTTGATAAAGTCGTCCCTTAAAAATATAAACATCCCCTTCAGTACAAATCATTGTCTTTTCATCCTCTACTTGAATGACAAGAATTTCTGAAAACTTGATCGCATACGCATCCCCATCTTGATAACCCCAAAGAAAATCTTGCTTTGATGTTAATTCGTTTGTAATCCGCTTTATTTTACTGGTCATTTTTTTCAGCCAAAATTCAGCCTTTTCCTCGGATAAATTAGGATCAATATTAAACTCAACCTTCATTGTTTTTCCTCCTTACTTGGTTATTAAGTATAACGATTCACCTCTTAAAAAACAGAGATTTTCGGTAAACGGTAAAAATCTAGTGTTGAATGGTAATTTTACATAAAAAAATCCGCCAGGATCTTTTTCCTAGCGGATTTTTATTGTTTATTTTATTAAGACTAGTTTTCTCTTGAGTATGACTTAACGTCTGCATCAATTTCGTTGATAAAGTCGTCAAGACTCTTAGAAATTTCTTCGTCAGTACCGTAGCGACGAACGTTTACTGAACCGTTGTTCATTTCGTTGTCACCTAATACTAAAGTGTAAGGTACCTTTTGGGTTTGTGATTCACGAATCTTGTAACCCATCTTTTCATTTCTATCATCAACTTCTACTCTGAAGCCGCGCTTAGCAAGTTCTTGACGAACTTTTTCTGCGTATTCGCCGTGAGCTTCATTGTTAACTGGAATGATTTCTGCTTGAACAGGTGCAAGCCAAGTTGGGAAGGCACCCTTGTAGATTTCAGTTAAGTAGGCAATAAATCTTTCCATAGTACCAACAATACCACGGTGAACCATAACTGGACGGTGTTCTTCACCATCTTTACCAACATAAGTTAAACCAAATCTTTCTGGAAGCATGAAGTCAAGTTGGATAGTTGACATAGTTTCGTCATTACCCAAAGCAGTCTTAGTTTGAATATCAAGCTTAGGACCGTAGAATGCAGCTTCACCTTCAGCTTCAACGTAATCAAGGCCAAGGTCATCCATAGCACCCTTAAGCATCTTTTGACTTCTTTCCCACATTTCATCGTTTGCAAAGTACTTGTCAGTGTTCTTTGGATCACGGTATGAAAGTCTGAAGTAGTAATCAGTAATATCGAAGTCTCTGTAAACGTCCATGATTAACTTCAAGATCTTAGCAAATTCGCTTTGAACTTGGTCAAGTTCTACGAAAGTATGACCGTCGTTTAAAGTCATTTCACGTACACGTTGAAGACCTGATAAAGCACCTGACTTTTCATATCTGTGCATCATACCAAGTTCAGCAACACGAAGTGGAAGATCACGGTAGGAACGAATGTGGTGCTTGTAGATTTGAATATGTGAAGGACAGTTCATAGGACGAAGTTCAAGCATTTCACCATCACCCATGTCCATTGGTGGGAACATGTCATCACGGTAGTGTGCCCAGTGACCTGAAGTCTTGTAAGCATCAAGGTTCATAAGTACTGGAGTGTAAACGTGCTTGTAACCATCGCCAACTTCACGGTCAATAATGTAACGTTCAACCACGCGACGAATAGTAGCACCCTTTGGCATCCAGTAAGGAAGACCTGCACCAACCTTAGGATCAACGAAGAATAAGTCAAGGTCACGACCAATAGTACGGTGGTCTCTTTCCTTAATTTCAGCACGACGCTTCAAATCTTCATCCAAAGCTGCTTGCTTAAAGAATGCAGTACCAAAGATTCTTTGAAGCATTGGGTTTGAAGATTTACCAAGCCAGTAAGCACCAGCAACTGATAAAAGCTTGAAGTGCTTAATCTTACCAGTGTTTGGCAAAAGTGCTTCAAAACCGAAGTCGATGAAATCGCCAAGACGGTATGCATCAACCATTTCGCTATCAATCTTCTTCAAAAGTTCACTCTTGTATGGGTCATCCTTGAATTGTTCTTCAAGTTCTGATTTAGCTACTTGAACAAATTCAATCTTTTCGCCGCTCTTAACAGCTTTTTGCATTGCCTTTTCAAGTCTTGGTAATTCACCAACTTTAATTTGGTCGTCCTTATCAGTATCTACGAAAAAGCCACCTTCATCAGCAACATGTTCACCAAAGTGAAGGTCAGGGTAAAGTTTTTTAGCAACTGCTTCAAATACAAATGCAGCACTTGCACGTAAAACGTCTAAAGCTTCTTCATCTTTATCAGTTAAAATTGCAACTTCAGCATCATTATCTAAAACATAATCCAATGGTCTTAATTGGCCGTTAACCTTACCTGCTACAGCTGCTTTTCCAAGTGAAGTAGCAATACTTGAAGCCAACTTTCCAACAGTGATGCTTGAATCAAAATCTCTTTTTGAGCCATCTGGCAAAGTAATTGAAAAACTCATATTTACCTCCAAAAAATAGAAAATAAAAAATCCCAGTGCCGATAATAGCACTGGGACGTTAATTAGCGTGGTTCCACCCAAATTCAGATTATATACATAATCTCTCATATACGGACTGATATTGGAGTCCAACCATTAATTATCAATTTGGGAAATAACGAGTGGGGTAGTTCTTTAATGGGAGCTTCCAGAACTAGGCTCCTCTCTCTGAGTCAAGAACTATCATGTTCGTTCATTTGAAATCAATTATACGCGTAGATTTTTGGGAATCAAGTCTTTTTTGAAAAAAATTAGATTCTTCTGTTTTCCCCTGAAACGACAACTTCTTTCGCTAAAAATCTTACTCGTTGCATCAAACGAGCTGCTTTTACAGGATCGACAGCATTTTTTGTTTCAGCAAAGTGCTTTTCAAGTTTATCCATGTCCAAATTAGATGAGAAAAATGTCGGAAGCACATTATCCATTCTTGCTTGCAAAATTACGCCTAAAACGTCATCACGCGACCATTGGCTGAGAGTTTCTGCCCCAATATCATCTAAAATCAAAACATCACACTCTGAAACGCGCTTGATTTCTTTATTTAGGCTGTTGTCTTCAAAGTGACTCGAAAGGCTTGCAATAAAAGTCGGCACATGTAAAAAGATGACGTTTTTGTTCGTAGCAGCAATCGAATTTGCAAGCCCAGCTAACATGTACGTCTTTCCTACTCCAAAATTACCACTTAAATAAAGACCTTTTTGATGATTATTTTCTTTATAGCTATTTAAAAACTGTCGAATAAGAATCATAACATCTGAACGTTCATCAGAGATATCAAGATTGCTTAATTTTACTGAGCGCAGGTTCTTCGGTAGATCAATTAATTCCAAGTGCTTTTGAGTATTTATCTCTTTATCCGCCTCAATTTTAGCTTTAGTTGGCGCATATCGAATATCAATTACATCCCCATTAATAAACAACTCTGGTTGGTAACCATTCATTACATGATCAGATTTTTGTTTTTGGGAATAATATTCATATAAATTAGCAAAACTTGTTTCTACAATTTTTTTATTCAGTTTATCTTTATGAGCTGCTAAAAATTCACGAACATCTTTATCATGTAAAACCTCATTTTGAATTTCTTGTAAAGAAGCTCCAAAATTTCGTTTTTTTACTATTTTTTTGAGAGTATCATCAATTGGCTCCATTTTTATCACCTACTTCATGCCATTTTGTTCTTCAAAATTCTTAAAGAAATTTCTTAGTTCTTCAGCACTAACTGATTTATTAACCTTAGCTTTCTTCTTACTCCAATCAGTTCCCTCTTCAACTCGCTTCTTACCATAAGATGTTTTCTTAGTCTCTTGCGTCTTAATCAGCGGTTCCTTATGGTTATCTTGCTTGCGCGCATTAATCCGCTTTAAGGCAGTTACGGCATCCCCAACTTGATTTTCAGTCCAATCCTCTGCAATTCTCTTAGCTAAATTGTACGACACAACCGAATTATAAGTTAAGCAAGTATAGACAACCATATTTAAAACAGATACAGGTAAGTGATATTTTCTATTAATCACATTAATAGTATAGCTTTCACTGGAATAAACTTGCCCTCCATACTGCTTTTTAACCTTATGCAAAAAGTCATACGGCGACAGATCCGTTGCATTTTTAACAATTTCTTGCTCATTGTGAGATAAACCGCTCAAATCCAACTTTTCTTCTTTAGGGTTTTCCTTATTAGCCAAAAAACGCACATTTTGAGATTCTTCTGCAATTCTCTCTTCAATCAGCTGCATATTCAACTCATACTGGGTTGGCGCTTCCCGCATGGCATACATTGCTTTATCAGAAAACTCTTTTTCGTTCAAATTGTAAGTAGTCATGAGAGATGCAATCTCACGTTGATGAAGAGTTACTTGCTCGGGCGGAATTTGATACATTTCAAATTGTTGTTTCAAAAATTCCCAATCAATATTACTGTGATCATTGACTTGAGCTGGAACAATTTTTTGACCCGTATTTTCACTAGCAGCTTTTTTCACATCATCAGATGGAGTAATTGCCTCTGCTTGTGATAGATGGAAGACGTCAAAAAAAGATGCAGAAACATCTTGTGCATCTTTAATGGGTTTTTGAGCTCGTTTAAGTTCCTTAGCAAAAGCATGACTTAAAGCATGAAACTTAATTGCCCCTATTTTTTCTTTTAAAAGACTCGCTAAAAGCGCAGTTGAAAAGAATTCTTGTGCACTAGGCACATTCATCAACTGAAAAATAAGAATTTTATTAATAATACTATCAGCGAGATACGTCTTCACTAAACCGACAGCTTCCAGTTTATGCAAAGCAGAAAACATGTCTTTTAAACTGCAATCCAGTTCCTCTTGCAGAGAATAAATCCCCTGCGAATCTGAAACTATTGCATACGCATCATAATCCTGAATCAAAGTTTGATATAAAGAAACTGCCGTGGCGCCAACAATGGGCTGATAGAGTTTAATCAAAACCTTGATATCTCCTGGGAACAAATTGATTTTGTTAGCAACGTAAAATGGCTGCTTAGGATTAGATGTTTCAAACATCTCTAATTTCCTTTCTCACGCTTTGCCATCATATCTTCCATCGTCTTCATAAAGCTAGACATATCTTTAAATTCACGATAGATAGAAGCAAAACGAATATAGGCTACATCATCGATGTCAGCTAATTCATCCATGACAAATTGACCAATTTTCTTAGATGAAATTTCACTAACACCTTGCTTACGAACTTTATTTTCAACATGGTCCACCAACTGCTCAAATTGTTGACTAGTAATTGGTCTCTTTTGACCAGCAGCCATGACCCCATGTAAAATCTTCTTACGACTAAATGGCTCACGCGTTCCATCATTCTTAATAACAAGTAATGGTGCAGTTTCAATTCTTTCAAATGTAGTAAAACGAAAGCCACAATTTTCACATTCTCGGCGACGTCTAATAGCTCGATTTTCATCGCTTGGACGAGAATCAATAACACGTGAAGCATTTTGATGACAATTTGGACATTCCATAATTAACCCTCATACTTAATTTTCGTTAATAACTCATTCAATTTTTTATATAAATCTTCTACAGAACCAGTATTTTCAATCACATAAGTGGCTCTGGCTTCTTTTTCTTTTAAGGACATTTGACTGTTAATTCTACTAAGAGCTTCTTCTTTAGTCAAATTATTTCGTGCCATTAATCTTTTAATCTGTAAGTCTTGAGGCAAACTAATTACTAAAGTTTTGTCATAATATTTTTCACTATGAGATTCAAACAAAACTGGGGCATCGACGATAATCAAAGAATAGCCTTCAGATTTATACTGTGCGATTTGTGATTCCATTTCTTGAAAAATCCGCGGATGAGTAATTTCATTCAAAATTTTCATTTTTGTGGGATCATTAAACACTAATTTACCCAGCTTTTTTCGATTAATGGTTTGATCTTCATTTAAATACTTCTCACCAAAAACCTCTTTAATATCTTTCCAAGCCGGCTTATTAACATTCATGATGTTGTGGGCTATCTCATCACAGTCCACAATTGGAATATTTTTTTCCTCAAAAAATTTATCAGCGGTACTTTTACCAGTCGCAATTCCGCCGGTTAAACCTAACACAAGTGTCATTTATATATCACCTGACAATGCGGGCAAAATGTTGTTCCTCGCCCATTTACTTTGATTTTTTCTAATATTGTATTACATCTGGGACATTCTTCGCCACTATGACCATATACTTTAAGCTTATCTTGAAAACCGCCATAGTTTCCATTAGCATCAAGGTAAGTATGGACTGTGGTTCCATGCAATTCAGTTGCCCATTTAATCGTATGATTAATATTTTTACGTAATTCTTTTACCTTGTCTGCAGGAATAGCCCTTGAAACACTAAGCGGATGAATCTTTGCTTGCCATAAAACCTCATCCACATATATATTTCCAAGTCCTGCTACAATCGTTTGATCTAGCAGAGTATTTTTAATATTCTTTTTCTTTGTTTTGAGTTTAGAAATAAAATATTGATCAGTAAAATCAATTGAATTTGGCTCTACGCCCAATCTTCCAATTGCAGTTGCTGTCTTTTCAGTTCCCGTTAAAATAAGCTGCATCCTGCCAAATTTACGAACATCATTATATCTAAGTGCAGTATGATCAGTGAATTCAAATTGAACATGATCATGCTTATCTTTAGGCGTATCCACATCAACTAAGTGATACTTACCTTCCATTCGCAAATGAGACACAATAGTTAGATTATCACTTAATCTAATCAAGAGATACTTGGCATAACGATCGATGCCAATCACCTTTTTATTTACTAAATCATGAACAAATTCACTTTGATCACTGACTACAATATTGGGATACCACAATGTTACATTTTTTATAGTTTTTCCTTTAATTAAAGGAATCAGCGATCTTCTCACTGTTTCCACTTCTGGCATTTCTGGCATAGTATCACCTACTTTGCATCATACCAATTATGACCATAACCTGAATCTGCCACCAAAGGCACATCAAGTTTGACGGCAGATTGCATTACTTCTGGGACAATCTTTTTAACAGTTTCTAATTCTTCTTTTGGTACATCGAAGACCAATTCGTCATGAATTTGCAAAACCATTTTAGTCTTCAAATGAAGCTCCTCAAGTTTCTTTTGCATATTAATCATTGCTATCTTAATGATATCGGCGGCTGATCCTTGAATCGGAGAATTAATTGCAGTTCTTTCAGCAAAACTACGTACATTAAAGTTCTTAGCATGAATATCAGGCAGATATCTTCTTCTATGCATGATAGTTTCTGCATAGCCATGTTCACGAGCAAACTTTACAGCCTTATCCATGTATTCCTTAATTTTAGGATATTGTTCAAAGTAATTATCAATAAATTCCTTAGCTTGCTTACGAGAAATTCCTAAATTTTTAGCTAAACCATAATCAGAAATACCGTACACAATCCCAAAGTTAACAGCCTTTGCATGTCGACGCATAAGGGGTGTAACTTGATCTGGTGAATCTAAATGGAAGATTTTCATGGCTGTATGAGAGTGAATATCATACCCAGTCTTGAAAGCCTCTTGCATATTTTCATCCCCTGAAACATGGGCCAAAACACGCAATTCAACTTGAGAATAGTCACATGAGAAAATATAGCCATCTGGATCAGTTGGTACAAAAGCCTTTCTAATTTGCTTTCCTTCTTCAGTCCGAGTTGGAATATTTTGCAAGTTAGGATCAACTGAGGACAAACGACCCGTTGCCGTTAAAGTTTGGAGATAGCGAGTATGAACGTGACCATCTGATTGAATTACATCAAGTAATCCCTTTACATAAGTTGATTGAATTTTTGCAATTTGGCGATAATCCAAAATTTGATTAATGATCGGACTTTCCGTCTTCAACTTATCCAAAACTTCTACAGAGGTTGAATAGCCGGTTTTAGTTTTCTTAACAGGGGGCAGGCCAAGCTTTTCAAATAAAATATGTCCCAACTGCTTAGGTGAATTAATATTAAATTCTTCTCCTGCTTGCTGATAAATCTTATTTTCAAGATCCTTCAATTTTATTGCAAAATCATTTTCTAGTTGCAAAAGTGTACTTGGCAAAACTTTCATTCCACTAATTTCCATTTTTGCAAGGACAAATGCAACTGGAATTTCAATTGTATCATAAAGATCATCTTGCTCATGATCTTTCAACTTTTTAAGTAGTTCAGGTTTTAACTTTTGAATCACGCTAATTTTAGCCGCCAAATGCTTGAAAAGGTCTGCATCATCTGGCACAGCCTGCTTTTTGCCTTTACCATAAACCTCAAGATCAGTTTTTACGGAATATTCATCATACAAATGGGCAATTTCGCCTAAATCATTGGAATTATTTTCATTATTAACTAAATAAGAAGCCAAAAGCATGTCATAATCCAAACCACCCGCTTCAATATTTAATCGATGTAGCCCTACATAGGTTCTCTTAAGATCAAAAACATTTTTCTTGATAGTCTTATTTTCTAAAATTCCTCTTAAAGGCATTTCTTGTAAAAGAGCTATATCTTTTGAAACATAGTTCTTTTTACCAACTCTTAAACCAAAACCAACAAACGGAGCAACATGATAATTATCTCCAAGCATTTCTAAATAAAAATCGACTTCTTTTTCTTTTATGTCAGCCAATTCGTCTAGATTATCTTTAGTTAACTCCACATATTCATATTGCTCTACACCGGTATTTTCTCCTTGAGCATCAGCTGAAGAATTAAGTTCAGCCAAAAACTTCTTGAATCCCAAACGTTCATAAAGTTCACGCAACTTTTCATAATCGATATCTTTTTTCTCAGTATCTTCAAGAGTAACTTCAACTGGAGAATCACGATCAATTGTTGCTAATTTTTTTGCTAAAAAGGCCTTGTCCTTGTCATTGATCAAGTTTTCTTTTAGCTTTGACTTTTTCATTTCTTCCAAATGGTCGTAAAGATTTTCAATTGAACCATATTTTTGAATCAAGCGTGACGCTGTCTTCGGGCCAACTTTAGTAACACCGGGATAATTATCAGAATTATCGCCCATCAAAGCCTTCATATCAATGAATTCAATTGGCGTAACCCCGTTAACCTCTTTCATGTGTTCAGGGGTGTAAGCTTCTGTATCACCAACCCCATTTTTAGTAATTAAAACTGTTGTCTTGTCTGAAGCCAGCTGAGTTAAATCTTTATCTCCTGTGACAATGGTCACTTCATAACCAGCTTTTTCACCCATCTTAGAAAGGGTTCCAATAATATCATCTGCTTCATAATTAGCTAATTCATAGCTTTTAATGCCAAAATCTTTCAACATTTCTCGAATTACCGGCAATTGTTCAAGCAATTCACTTGGTGTTTTTTGACGACCACCTTTGTAGTCCTCATACATTTTGGTTCTAAAAGTTACTTTTCCCGCATCAAATGCAACTAAGACGTTAGTAGGATCAACTTGTTTTAAGATTGCATCGAGCATATTTTTAAAAGTATAGATTGCATTAGTATGTAAACCATCAGGACTTACAAAACGATCAAGCTGACGGTATAAAGCATAAAAGGCACGAAAGGCCACTGAATTTCCGTCAATTAAAAGCAATTTCTTTTGTGCCATAAAATTCTCCTTAAAATAAAAAACTGTTCAATAGTACGTAACTATTTTAACAGTTTTCTTAATCTTATATCATTGATTAGCAGTATTTTTAGTAGATCTTAGTTATCTTGAATAATTTCATTAATTCTATCTAAAGGTGTTTTATGTAAAAAGTCAAAAATGCTCTGTCTAACATCATACGGAGAAAGACGATCATCATACTTTAACAAAACACTTACCAAATCGATCATACAATGAACAAATACTTGAACATTTATATCAAAAAGCAATCTTTGTTTAGAGGATAACTTAATGCCAGAGGTACTCTTCATAGTAGTAGCTCTTTTTAAAAATTCATCACAACTAGTCTTATATATTAAATTATAGAATCTAATATCCCCATTATCAGAAAGCAAAGTTTGGATCTCTTCTTTTCGTTCAAAACAAAAAGCAATTGTATTTTTAGCCGAATTTAATACTGTTTCAAATTGTTTCTCTATAGGCAAACTATAATCAACATCCAAAATTACATCACGATCTTTTTCAATACTCTTCCTATAGCCCTCAATGAATTCTTTTTCAATTTCTTCAATTAAGTTATCTACATCTGAATAATACTGATAAAAAAGTCCGAGTACTCACTCCTGATACTGAAATTATATCTTTAATTTTAACCTCTCTCAGACTTTTTTCCTTTAAACATTCAAATAATGCTGCTTTTAATTGGCTTTTAGTATTAATAATTCTGATATCTACCATGCGAAATCTATTTATCCACCTTCCACTTAATCAAAATTTCTTTTAATAACTAAAATAATCTTTTAGTTATTATTATAATCTTGTTACTTTTTCTTCAAAATTGCAATACCTTTGAAAATAATCAAGACAAATTTAATAATATAAAGTAGATTATGAAAGCGCTAAAGGGGACTTTATAATGAATAACTTAACTCAAATCAAGGGCAAAGATTCAACTTTAACTGGGCTTCCTCAAAAATTCAATTTAAAATCACAAGATCAACATCAATTAAGTAAATTTGAAGAAATTTTGTTTAGCGATTCAATTTATTATCCATTTTCACCACTTCGACATATTAATGAAAAATTTGTCGATTTCATTACTGAATCAGGTAAAAACTTAATTATTGATTTTGTTTTTGCTCCAGAAACTAGCAATAAGATTTTAAATGAATTAATTTGGATAAGTAAAAAATATTTAGCAGCTAATAAGCAGCTGATCGATTATGATAAAATCAAGAACAATTGGATTTGGATCTTAAGTTTATCATTTTCTTATATTTCAAAAAGCATTCCATTTACCAAAGAAGAATTTTTAAATAAGATCAAAAACAACTAAGAAACAAAATGAGCCGTCAAAGCATCACAGCTTTTACGACTCATTTTTTATATTTAAATAATTAACAAATTACTAAAGCAACTTTTCAAAAGCATCTTCATACTTTGGAATATCACCAGCACCCATGAAGACAACTACAGAGTTTCTATTCTTAGTTAAATCAGCAATATTATCCAAATCAATTACTTCAGAATTTGGAATATTGTCAACTAAGTCTTGGCTAGAAATGTCACCACTTGCCTCACGTGCTGAAGCATAAATTGGCGTTACGTAAGCCTTATCAACATCACGTAAGATTTCTTCAAAGTCTTTTTGATATTTCTTAGTTCTTGAGAAAGTATGTGGTTGGAAGACAACAACCAGTTTTTTATCTGGGAATTTTTGACGGGCAGCTTGAATAGTAGCTCTCATTTCTGTTGGGTGGTGAGCATAGTCATCGATTACAGCAATATCATCGAAGTCTTTTTCGCTAAATCTACGCTTAGCCCCCTTAAAAGTTAATAGTCCCTTCTTGATATCATCCATTGGAACTTTTTCAGTGTAAGCCACAGCAATTACAGCTGTCGCATTTAAAATACTGTGATCACCAAACAAATGAATTTCAAAACGACCCAAATCTTTACCGTGAGCTAAAACATTGAAACTTGAGCCATCGGTAGTTTTCTCAATATTTATAGCTTGGAAATCATCAGTATCCTTAAAGCCATAAGTATACTTTGGAATATCAGTCTTCAAACTTTGCAAACGCTTGTCGTCACCCCAGACAAAGAGAGCCTTCTTAGTTTGATCAGCTGCAGACTGGAAAGCGGAAGTATAATCATCTTGATCCTTGAAGTAATCAGGATGATCAAAGTCAATGTTAGTCATAATTTGGTAATCTGGATGATATGCCAAGAAATGACGACGATATTCATCTGCTTCATAAACAAAGAAACGTGAATCTTCTACACCCTTACCGCGACCATCACCGATCAAGTATGAAGTTGGTGCTACTTCACCTAACACGTGAGCCAAAAGACTAGTGGTTGAGGTCTTGCCGTGAGTTCCTGAAATGCCAATTGAAGTGTGCATTTGAACAATCTCTTCAACAGTATCTGGGTAACTTTGCCACTTAACATCCTTATCAAGGCAAGCTTTTACTTCTGCATTATCTTCTTTAAAGGCATTTCCTTTAACAATAACTTGTTCATCATTTGACTTGATGTTTGCTGGATCAAAACTCTTAACTTCAATGCCAGCTTTTTCAAGAGGAACTTGCGTAAAGGTGTACTTTTCAATGTCACTACCTGCAACCTTGTAGCCTAAGTCATGCAATAAAAGTGCAAGTGAGGCCATTCCTGTTCCTTTAATTCCAGTAAACCAAATTTCTTTATTTTTATCTAACATAATTATTTCCCCGCAATGTTAAAAAATATTCGTCTTTCATTTTAACATTTTTTCGGTTTCATAAATCACTCAGAGCCTATTTTTCAGTGGCAAAGTCAGAAAACTTCAACAGTTCCTTCTTAGCTCCGCTACTTGGAATTAAGTAGTACCTAGTCTTATCGTTGCCTTTCCAGCCTTCTGCTGGATAATATCCTGGCTTGTGAGCCCATTTTTGGTAAACACTCACCATTGGATAGTTCTTCCCGCTGTAGTAAGCCTGGCGAATCACCTCCAAGACTTGAGCTGCTTCAATAGCAGTTAAATTATTGATATCCTTAACCTTAACTTTGGCACCCTTTAAGTTTTTCTTAGCGAAGTCAACCTGCCACAAAGCCTCACTAACTGCCATCTTGGTAGCATTTTTATCCTGAGCAATAGTTTGAGCATTTTCTACAGCTTGATCGTATAGACTGCGATCTACCCAATTATCTAAACGATACTTGATTGAGTCCTTCACGCTAGCTGCATCAGAAATTGCTTGCGTAAGTGTCGCTTTTTCTGAACTAGTTGCTATTTTACTATCTGCTTCAGCTTCAGAGGCAGTATTCATCGTCTTCAGTTTTTGACCGCTAATTGTGACATCATCCGCTTTTACATAAAGGTTGCTAATGGCCGTATCGTGACGATCATCTTCAGCACCAGCTTTATAAACTAATGAATTTTGAACATGATAGTAAAGTTCAGCTTTATTTTCTTTAGTATTCCACAAATAAAGTTTTTGGTTGACTGCTAATTCATCCCCCTCAAACTTATACTCAACCTTTTCACCATTAACGTTATAAAAGCCCCGTTTATTATCTTTAAAGTTAGCGACGGTGTAGATCAAATTATTGTAGTTTTCACCTAGCAGATACTGCTTAGCTAAAGTTGGACCTTCATCTCCACTCCAAACATATGGACCATCTTGATCTTCTTCATAAAGTCCAGTATTAATGTAAACAGGGTTTTTATTCGTTCCTTTTATACGGAAGTAACTTGCTTGATAATCCCCCATGCCTGTAGTAATCATTTGATCAACTGTTACAGTTTGACCTTTACGGTACATTTTATCAATTTGGTTAAGATCTTTATTGTAAGCATAGGTATCTGCAATTATCTTAACTTTAATTGGTTGCTTAGTATAAAGAGGTTCACCATTGATGGCATTAATATTGTTAGCCTTGATATATTGATTTTTACCAATTCTAAAATAGTAGTTGCCCTTGATCTTGTAGTTTTTAATAGAGTAAAAATCTTGCTTATGGTCTTTGTAGTTAACATAGAAATACTGATTAGACTTATTGGCTACTTTTCCGGTATAAGGCACCAATTCTCCAGCCTTAATTAAGCGTCTTTGATGTTGACCTTTGGAGTTATAGACATAAGAATTTTGAGAAACAAACAAAACCCCTTTGCCATTCACTTTACTAATTTGGCCACTATTTACATAAGTATTGTTGCCGATTCGGTAGTAAGCATAAGGTTTGCGATAAAATTCCTCGCGACCAGTATACTTAATTTTAGAATTTGTTGTAAAGTAGGCCCTTTGCCCGCGGAAAGTCTTTAATCGCTTGCCGTTTTTATCATAAACATAAGAATTTCTAGTAAGTACAAAAAGATTCTTTTGAGGCTGAACAAAAGCATTTTGAGCTTTAATGTAACCACCATCACCTAAATAAAAGTAATCCTGGCTATTGATGGTGTACATCGTTGTGGAATTTGAATAAACAAATTTACTGCCAGCAGTTAGAGTAGGTTTGCCATAATATTTATAGCTTTTAACCTTAATTGGCTTATTAGCGGACGTAAATTTACCCTTTTGTCTAGTATAAGGCAGCACAGTCTTATCATAGGTCTCGTGAAGGGTCACGCTTTGCGCATGCGTTGTTTGCGCAGTTAATAAAGCAGCGGAAGCTGTAGCAAGTAAAGTAACTGCACTAGATATAATTTTATGATTGGGCTTCATTTTAATTCTCCTTTTTACCTAAATTTTAACTACCTTTACCCTTTTGAACAACCTAATATTTGCACACAAAAAAAGCGCTGAGATTAACTCAACGCTTTTTCAAAAATTATAAAGTGATTTCGCCACTAGCGATTAATTCATCACACTTAGTTGGTTCAAATTCAGCACCAACTTCAAAATCGTCAGGTACAACCATGATCCCGCGCTTTTGAGGTGCGTGTGGCAAGCCAAGTTCTCTAGCTGAACAAATCATGCCATATGAATCAACCCCGCGAAGTTCACCTGGCCAAATTTGCGCACCATTTGGCATTAAAGTACCAGGAAGTGCAACAACAACTTTTTGTCCTTGAGCAATATTTGGTGCACCACAAACGATTTGGTGTTCTTCTCCACCTACATCAACAGTAGTTACATGAAGGTGATCTGAATCTGGGTGCTTTTCACAAATCTTAACGTAACCATATACCAAAGTTGGCTTGCCGTATGCAAGTTCATCGTCAAAGCCGTTTTCCTTTAAACGGTCGTTAAGCTTCTTAAGTTCATCATTGCTTAACTTAACTTGACCATTTGGCAACTTGTCGTAATCGATAATTTCATCAACATTGAAGAAATTAAAGCCGATTAAATTACCATCTTTGTCAGTAACGCGAGTTACATTATCCTTTTCTTCAAATTCACTTCTGCCGTTGTCTTGGCCCAAGATAACGATCAAAGTATTTGGATAAGCTTCTTTATTAATACTAGTGATCATTTTTTCTAAAAATCTCCTCTATGTTAGTCAAGTGACCGCAAGAAATCCTCAACTTGTTGTTTAGTTTTACGGTCCTTATTTACTAGTCTACCAATTTCTTGGCCATCTTGGTAGACAACAAATGAAGGAATTCCCATAATATTTAATTTCTTTGCAATGTCAATTGAGCCATCACGGTCGATCTTATAGAATTTATCATTTGGAAAATCTTTTTCAATTTGTGGCATAAATGGATCCAAGAAACGGCAATCTGGGCACCAAGCAGCTGAAAATTCTAGCACGGTACGTCCGTTCTTAGTGATTTCATCTAATTTATCTTGTGTAAGTTCTTTAATTTCTTCCATTTTTCGCGCCTCACTTTACTTACTATTTATAAGTATTTTAAATGTTAAAGTGAAATTTTACAAGTTTTTTGTTTCAAAACTTGCATGAAGAGCATAAATTGGATTACCTTTAGCTGCAAACTTGTGCTCATATTCAGTTTCAATGTTCTTTTCTAAAATTTCAGGCTTTTCATGATGCAAATCAACGGATACAAAATCAAAGTGCATCCCAAAATTATTCATACTTTGAACTGAATAAGCATAAAGTCCTGAATTATCTGTCTTAAATTCCAAATGACCTTCTGGCTTCAAGACTTCTTGATACTTTGCCAAAAAGCTCTTATAAGTTAGTCTTCTTTTTTCATGACGACTCTTTGGCCAAGGATCACTGAAATTCAGATAAATCACACTAGTGCTGTTTTCGTCAAAGAAATGATTA
The DNA here is from genome assembly GCA_948500755.1 of uncultured Lactobacillus sp. Taxonomy (GTDB): domain Bacteria; phylum Bacillota; class Bacilli; order Lactobacillales; family Lactobacillaceae; genus Lactobacillus. The sequence continues at coordinate 55,172 of CAOOYH010000006.1, forward strand.
ATTGCTGCAGCATCCCCGCGCAGAATTTGCAAATTATCTAAGCCCTTTTCTAGTTTCGTTCTCAAGATAATTCCTGCAGCGGTTGTTTGTAACTCCAAAGCCACGTAATTTTTATCAGGATTATTCTCTGCTAAAGTCGTAATAAAGTGACCCTTTCCAGATCCAACTTCGATTTCAATTGGATTATTATTGCCAAAACGTGCAGCCCAATCAATCTTCTTTTCTGGATCAGGATTTTGCAACACGCTTTCTGGATGTTCATTAACAAGCTTCACAGCCCATGGTTTATTTCTTAATCTCATATTCTTCCCCTATTTCTTATTAGTTTTCACTTTATAAGGCAAATATGCCACCGTTAATACCCAAACAAAGACAAATAAGCCAGCAATTGCTTCAAAGACATTCAAGTTAATCGGTAAAATAATCAGCCAAAAGACACTGATAATGCCCCATTGTAAGAACAAGGCAGAATTTAGCACTTTAACTAAACTACGACCGCGATGCTCAGTAGAAATTGGATAAACGCGATACATAATATTGCCGTCAAATTCTGTTGCCATTGGTAGTAATTGGTAAACTGTCAAAAATACTACTAATGCTGAAAGGCCTAAGGCCCACTTCCAATCTTGCACCAAAAATGAAATCAGCACAGCAAAGACAGTCATTCTTACCAGTAAGTTTAAATATTCTGGATTTCTCAAAAGTGATCGGCGATACAAGAACGAATTTGGATTTTCTTTCCCCAGATTCTTTGGCAATAAGAAATCAAGATACTTTCTCCGTTTAATAGTGACTTGCTTTTCGCTAACATCAGTAAACATGCTAAAGATCGAATAAACGCGATCTTTTCTAGCCTTTTCACTATCAACCGCATACCGCCAATCAAAGAATTTTTTGACATTCATTCTTTTACCAAACATGGGCTGAAAGTTAGGTTCAATAAACATTCCGCAAAGCGAAATTACCAAAGCGCCAGTTTGACTATAGGCCGCTAAAATTGCAACAGCTAAGACAACCAGGCAGCTAACCCAGAAATCAATCTTTTTACCGAAATATAGATTTCGCTTTTCTATAATTAATTGATCATCTTTCAAGCTTAACATTGTAATGATCATTAAAATATAGCCCCACACCGAGATATTAGCCTTCACTGTCGCAAACGGAAATAGAATTCCTGCAACCAAAAGTTCTAACACAAAAGGCAAAATTAGACTATAGCGATACATAGGACGCAAATATTCTTCCATCTTTTCATCTTGAGTAAACAAGAACTGCATATCCGCATCTTTAATTAAAGTCACTAAATGTCCGGTTAAAAGTGGCAAGAACAAAATTATACCAACTAAAGGCTTATAAAACCACAGGTTATTAGGTATTGTTTTCATTGCTTGCGCATACCAAAACATCAAAGCCCCGAATAAGAAGATCAATGCCAAAATAAAGAAATCGTTGAAGACAAGCGTTAAATACTTAATTGACTGCTTAAGATTTTCGCTTAATCTTTTATTCGCTAACTCACGCATGGCCATTATCCTCTCTATTCAAAGCTAAATATAATTGATCAAATGGATCGTCTGGCTTCAAGCCATAATGAGCACGAATTTCTTTCAAACTGCCTATAATTTCAATTGTGCCGTTATTCAAGACGGCATAATTTGAAATTGCTTGTTGAGCATCAGCCAAAACGTGCGTAGTCATCAAAACCATTTTTTTATCCGCAATCGCCTTTTTGATCAAATCAATCAAGTTAGCCACTGCCAGTGGATCCAGTCCAGTGAATGGTTCATCAATTACCAAAAGACTTGTATCTGCTAAAAACGCACACACAATCATCACTTTTTGCCGCATTCCCTTTGAAAAGTGGATTGGCAGCCATTCCAGTTTGTCATCCAATCTAAACATCTTCAAAAGTTCATGTGCTCTCTTCCAAGCTTCTTCCTCGTCTAGATTGTAACTAAGCATGGTTAATTCCAAGTGCTCTTTTAAAGTTAATTCAGGGTACAAAACTGGAGTTTCCGGGATATAAGCTACTTCTTGTTTAAACTTGGTTGGCTGTTGTCTTAAAACTACGCCATTCAAAGAAATGGTCCCTTTTTGAGGACGAAGCAAACCCAAAATGTGCTTAATAGTAGTAGATTTACCCGCTCCATTCAAACCAATAAGTCCTAAAGCTTGGCCTGGTTTAATTTCTAAATTTATGTCTTTAATTACTGGAACGCCAGTATAGCCCCCAGTTAAATGTTCAATTTTTAAAGCCATTAAATATTCCTTTCTTTATTAATGCAAATATCTTTATATCATGATTTCTTCTATTCTGCGTCAAAAGAGTTAGCTTTAAGAAAAAATTATCCTCAAATTTACCAATTTTTACTAAATTGATAGTTTTTCTATAATTCTTTTCCACTAAACTCCCATTCCAGTTAAAGATATTGCCAGATTTATGATAGCATAATAATTATAAGATTCTAAAGACAGTGAGGATTTAACATGGAAAATAATAATTTAGTCGATGACTGTTTATTCTGTAAAATCATCCGCGGTGAAATTCCAAGCTACACCGTATTTGAAAATGATGATGTGAAGGCTTTTCTTGATATTTCTCAAGTAAATCCTGGTCACACATTGATGGTACCAAAAAAGCACATCGTTAACTTATTCGATTACACTAAAGATGATGCTAAGCAATATTTGCAATACATCCCAGAAATCGCCAACGCAATTAAGAAAGCTTTCCCAAACGTGACAGCCATGAACATCACCACCAACAATGGGAAGGCAGCTAACCAAGTGGTAATGCATTCACACATCCACTTCATTCCTCGCTTTGAAGGGGATGGCTTAAAGCTCATGACGCGTAACAATGCTGACGAATACGATGATGCAAAATATAAAGAAGTTGCAGAAAAGATTAAGGAACAATTTTAACTAGAGGTAATAAGGGGCAAACAATGAGCATAAGCAAGTTTGGATTTGGATTAATGGCTGGTTTTGCAGCCGGTATGGCTGTCTCACTATTTAAAGACGAAAACGGTCAACGTTTAGGAGCTCCGCTAAAACGAGATTTAGAAAGTTTCCAGCATGACGCAATGAGCCTTTTAGATGGAATCAACAAGGCTAAACAAGCTAGCGCAGATTTAATGGCAAATATGCCAGCTGCTGAAAGAGCAATTAGTGACATTGGTGACGATGTTCATCATTATGAAGAAAGAACTGCACCTATCATTAATAATATTAAGCGCGATGCAGATGAAGTAGACGATGATTTAGAAGATCCAAAATCTGAATAAAAGTTTAACTTTTCTGTGAAAATTTGCGATATTAAAAACGTAAAAGTTTAAATTATGGTATATTAGGTGACAGTTACTTAATTTTATTAAGGATGTGGAGAATTTAATTTATGAAGAATTATATTAAGAAGGCTGCTGCAGCAGTTGCAGTAGCTGGTGTTGCTTTATCATTATCTGCTTGTTCAAGTAACAGTAAGACTGTTGTTTCTTACAAAGGTGGTAAGATCACCCAAGAACAATACTACGATGAAATGAAGAAGTCGCAAGCAGGTCAATCAACTTTAGCTAACATGATTATCAACCGTGCCTTGGAAGAACAATATGGTAACAAGGTATCTCAAAAGCAAGTTGATAAGCAATACAACAACTACAAAAAGCAATATGGATCACAATTTAGTGCTGTTTTGCAACAAAATGGTATGACTCCATCCACCTTCAAGCAAAACTTGAAGACTAACTTGCTTTCTGAAGCTGCCCTTAAGAGTGTTAAGAAAGTAACTAAGAAGCAAGAACAAGAAGCTTGGAAGAGCTACCAACCTAAGGTTACTGTTCAACATATTTTAGTTGCTAAGAAATCAACTGCAAACGACATCATTAAGCAATTGAAAGATGGTAAGAGCTTCAAGAGTTTAGCTAAGAAGTACTCACTTGATACTGCAACTAAGAACAATGCTGGTAAGCTTCCTGCATTTGACTCAACTGATACTACTTTAGATTCATCATTCAAGACTGCTGCCTTCAAGCTTAAGAGTGGTGAAGTTACTGATACTCCAGTTAAATCACAATCCGGTTACCACGTAATCAAGATGATATCTCACCCAGCTAAGGGTAAGTTTGCTGACCACAAGAAAGCAATTGATAATGAAATTTACGCATCAATGGCTCAAGACCAAGAAACTATGCGTGATGTCATTGCCACTGTTTTGAAAAAGGCTGACGTTTCTATCAAGGATAATGACTTGAAGAACGTATTGTCATCATACGTATCAAGCAGCCAATTAAGCAAATAAGACTTATGACTAAGAAAAGCTTTGGAATAATCCAAAGCTTTTTCTTTTACTCTAATTTTCTTGAATTATCTAGTGCTTCATCCACTTTAGGACGATAGAATCGCTTGCCGTCTTGACTCATGAGTGGCTCGGTAAAGTTGCCCGGTTTAGTATGTTGTAGCGCATTTGTCACGGCATAAACTGTCGCATCTAAATCATCGATTCTATGCAGGAGTTCGGCCTCAAGGAGCGCAGGCAACTTTGGTGAACCATATTCAAACTTACCATGGTGAGACAAGACCATGTGTCTAAGCAAAAGCAAATCTTCACTTTCAAGATCAAGATGAAGTTTTTGCGCAGCCATCATAATTTGTTCATCAATTAAAACCAAGTGGCCAATCAAGTTTCCTTCTGCAGTATATTGGGTAGCTGCTGGACCACTTAATTCTAGAACCTTCCCCATATCATGCAAAATACATCCCGCAAAAAGTAAAGATTGATTTACTTGCGGATAATTTCTACTAATTCCATCTGCATCCCTAAGCATGGATAAAGTATGATATGCGAGACCGCCTCTTACTGCATGGTGGTTGCTTTTTCCAGCAGGATAATCATAAAACCGCTTGCCCCACTTCTCAAGCAAGTAGCGTACAATTCGATTCCAGGTAGGATTTAGAATCTTAAACACATAATTATTGATTTCTTCCTTCATGTCGTCGACTTTTTCAGGTGCCGATTTTACAAATTGGTTCAAATCATATCCTTCATCAGGTCCCACCACTCTCAAAGAATAAATCTTAATTTGAGGGCGTCCTTGATACTCTTCTCGCTTACCATTCAGCTCCACAATTGTCCCTGAACTAAAGCTATCGGCATCGCGCTGGTCTGCATCCCAATAATTACCACGGATATCTCCTGATCCATCTGCAAAAGTCAAAGCTAGATACAACTTATTATTTTTGGTATGACGAAGTTGCGAATTCTTGATATAAACAACTAAATCCAGCTCCTCGCCATCATTATAGTCGATTAACCTTTTAAGCATCTTTCTGTCCTTTCTTATAAGTTAATGGAGTTCTATTAAGTTTATCTACTAGGTTTTTCTGTGCGGTAAAGATCAAGACTTGATTATTTTCTGCAATTTTTTCTAGCAAATCCTTAATATAGCTAATTCGTTGATCATCAAAGTTAACAAAGGAATCATCAATTAAAATTGGCAAGTTAATTTGATCCTTAATCTGATCAATAAAGGCTAACTTCAAGGCAAAGTATAGTTGCTCACTGGTGCCTCGCGACAAATACTTAACCTCAATCTTTTTGCCATCTTGATTGACAACTTTTAATTTTTTATCCAAAACTAGATCAACATATCGCCCACCTGTTAAAAGCTTAAGATATTCTTTTGCTTCCTGCAACATTTTTGGAAAACGTTCATTTGAAGCAATATCTAAGGTTCTTTGAATTAATTGCGCCGTCATTAAGTTCGACAAATATTCCTTGCTAGCATTGATAAATAAAGTCTTAGTATTAGCCAATTTTTGCTTAGCTTTAAAAACAGCATCTGAATCAGCTAAGTTGGCTTTTTGGACTTCGACTTTAGCCAAGCTAGCTTGAAGTAGATCGAGTTTATCCTTAACTTCTTGCACAGTGGTGGTAGCTTCACTCAATTTAGATCTGAGCTCATCAGGCTTGAATTTAATTAAATCTTCTAAATCTCCCTCTAAGCTATTTTCTAAAGCCACGATCTGCGCATCAAGCTTAGTTTGAACCAATGATTCTTGATATAAATCATCAAATTCTTCTAAAGTCCGAACTTTATTTTGGACTAAAATATCTTTCAATTCTAATTGCAATTTCATCAATTTCTGCGAGCTTGTCTTCAAACTTGCCTGAATCTCGTCTTTTCGTTGCTGCTTTTGCTGCAAATTCTTTAATTTAGTATCCACTTTGGTAATGGCATTAAGTTCATCACTAAAATCTGTATTTACAGGCTCTTTAAGGATTTTTTGCAGCTCCACGGCTACTTTATCAAGTCTAGTCTTAATCTCGCTTATTTGAGCCTGATTATTCTTTTCTGACCGTTTTTTAAACTGATACTGTGTAAGTTGACCTAATAAGCTATTTAAGTCTAATCCTAAAGGAGAAATTCCATATTTTTCTTCAAAATTCTTCTGACTCTTATCCACGTTGGCTTGAAACTGATCCACAATCTTATTTTGCTTTACCACCTGATTAAGATTGTAATAAGCCCCTCCCATCATCAGAATTCCAGCAGCCATTAAAGTCCATCCAGCAGTAGGCACATGGATTAGTAATCCTAACCCCAAGATAAAGACCGGCAAGCCTAAATAAAAAATAGTCTGTGAAACCACCGACTTTGGTTTCTTATCCGGAACTTCTTGCTTAACCCAATGGTGATAGTCTTCCTTCAGTTGGACAATTTTATCTTGATCAAATAAGGCCACTTTTTTAACTTCGGGAGTTAAAGCCAAAATCTGATCGACTTCACTTTTAAGTTCGTGCTCTTTTTGTAAGCAAGACTTGTAATCGGCTTGCCATTGCAAAAGTTCTGGCTTTTTCTGAACAATTTTTTCCGCTTGTTCGACATTCAAGTCAGAAGCTGAATCTAAGTGCGCCAATTGATTCTGTAAGGAATCAATACTTGTATTTAAGCTACTAATTTTATAATTTAAATTTTGTGCTTTTTGATAAGCATTACTATCAAAATCTAAGTTTTTTTGCTTCTTTTTAAGAGATTCTAAATCTGTAAAATTCTGCAGCTGTTTCTGCAAATTAAGCAAGTGATCCTTAGTTTTGTTTAGTTGCTCTAACTGCTTTTTTTCTTGATCAAGTTGCTTTTTGAGCTTTTGGCTTTCTTTATCAACTTGTTTGTATTGATTGAATTCATGCTCAATCTCAGTCAAATCATGTTGATCATCATCAATTTGCTTAAGAAGACGATTCACCTCAGGTTTTTTTCCAGTCTTTTTAAACAAATTATCGGCTTCTTTTTCAAAACTATTCCTAAGTTCAATTAATTCTCTGCTATTGCTAGCTCCCAAATAATAAATGCGCTCAAGTAAATCTTCTTGATTTAATTTAGCAATTTGACCCAAAGTTTCCTGATTAAAAATAAAACTATCGGCATAAAAATTACCATCAATATTATGAATCTTATCAAAAAACTCACTCTCTGGCACAACTTCGCTATTCTTTTTAACAGTTAAAATCCCTTTTTTAGTCTTATCGCCTTTCGCCCACAAGCGCTCAAGCTGATATTCATCTCCCTGATCTTCAAAAAACAAGGATCCTCCCATAGGACTAACATGCGTAAGAGGCTTATAATCTTCAAAAAACGGTGAGGCATTGTTTCTTAAATAAAAACCAAACATAACCTGCTTAATAAAGGCTACCGTGGTGCTTTTTCCAGCTTCGTTTTCGCCAAAAAAGACACTCAAATTGTCATTAGATAAGTTAAAAGTTAGATTAGACAAATGACCAAAATTGATGATATCAATTTTCTTCAATTTCATAGCTAACACCTCGCAACTTACTACTCAACTTAACCTGACTCATCTCTTTAATTTCCGTTAAGAACTCTGGATCATCAGCTAATTCTTGGGTTAAAGTACTCTTTTTAACCCAGCCAGCAGCAATTTCCTTTAATGCAGAATTAGTAAAAATCTCTTCTGCTGCCTGCTTAGAAGTAGCTTGATCTTCTACACTTAAGCTTGGGAGAGATTGGGTTTTAAAACGAACATCAACAAGTTGAGAATTTTGACTCAATTCCAACGAAATTCCTTGCCAGTAACTGCTATCTTGAATCAATTCACGTTCTTCTTCAGTCAAATATTGGGCATTCTCAATAGTTAAACTAAAGTAAGTAGTGAAATCATTAGACTTTAAAGTTGCTAAAATTTTCTCGTGCAAAGTCTTTTTACTTACAGGACCAGCTAATTTAAGAGTAACTTTTTCCCAGACAATTGGACTCGTACGCTTAAATGAAATAGTTGTTTGTCTAGTTTTTTCATCAATTTCACCCAGGTAGCATCCCTTAAGAGCTGTTTCATTAATGTGACGCCCTTGAATATTGCCAGGGTAAACAACCCATGGCTGATCACTCAAAACGCGGCGCTGATGGATATGCCCCAAAGCAAAGTAATCATAATTTAAATCCGTCACTTCACTTAAAGCAAAAGGCGCATACACGTCTTGATGATCAGTTTTTTGCTGAGCATGCATGATCCCAAAAGTATAATTATTACTTTTTTCGGGAAAATCTGGAATTACGTCATGCGCAATATGATTATTCAAATACGAAAAACCAACTACATCATATTTAAAACCAGATTTAGTTTCATAACTAACACTTTCAACTTTTTCATCAGGTCCAAGCAGCTTAAAGTATGGACTGGGAGTTATTAACAAATCATCGACCTTCATATGATCGTGATTTCCAAAAATCATTACTACTTGAATTTCAGCGTCTGTCAGCCGCTTAATTTGCTTAGCAAAAAACAACTGACTATGCGGAGAAGGTTGATTACTGTCAAAAGTGTCTCCCGCAATTAAAACCAGATCCACCTTTTCTTTTAAAGCAAGATCTACAATTCTCTCAAAAGACTGATTGGCAGCTTGATATATTTGATTAAAACTATTAGATGGCAAAAAAGATAGCCCACGAAATGGACTATCTAAATGCGCATCTGCGAAATGAATAAATTTCATAATTGCTATTTTCTAAGATCTGCATAAAGATCGTTAATTGGGTTGGTGATTTCCTTTTGCAAATCGTTGATTAACTTGTAAATAGCTTGTTCACTTTGTAAAAGTGCGATGATCTTAGCATTCTTTTGAACAGTTTCGTTCAATTCTTGGTATGCCTTTTGATCTTCTTCTGCAAGTGGTTGACCTGATTGTTGAGCAGTCAAAATCTTAGTTTGAAGTGCATCCATCTTCTTGAATAAGTCAGCACTTTCTTGATCGTTTTGAACGTCAGCAATTGCCTTTTTCAAATTCTCGTATTCTTGAGTTTGTTGTAAGTCCTTTGCTAATTGGTTAGCAGAGTCATAAATATTTACCATAGATAAAAATCCCTTCTAAAATTAATTGCCAAAAAGGCCTTTGATACTATTATACCATTCATTTAGTTTTTCCCCGGCTGAACCGATTCCTTTTTGCAATTTATTTCCTAAATCACCAGTCCAATCCGAATTTGAGCCATTTTGTTTAATCAATTGGCTAGGTGCTTGCTCACTAAATTTGGTCTGGGCAGTGTACGGCAAGATTCCTTCCATTTCTGCTTTATAAAGACGCGTAATTCCAGTTTCCGAAACTCCATGCATATAATGATCCTGATTAGTTCGGTCAAATCCTACCCACGTAGCCATGACAATATCTGGAGTATAACCAACAATCCACTGATCTTTTGTCCCAAAGCCATATGAATTAGGCACTTCTGTTGAACCGGTTTTTCCAGCAACACGAAAACCATTTGGTTGAGCAGACTGAGCAGTACCATTTTGAAAGACACCAAGCATCATGGTGGTCATTTCTTTGGCAGTATTAGCAGAAATGATTCGATGCGTGCCAGTATTATTGTTTTCGGCTAAAACCTTTCCGCTAGCATCCGTAATTTTAGTAATAAAGTATGAATTATTTGGCAAGTTTCCTTTATTAGCAAATGCGGAATAGGCACGTGCCATTTGCAGTGGTGATACCCCACTAGAGAGACCACCTAAAGCTAAAGCAAGATTTTGATCATCTTTTGGCACTTTAATTCCAAAGTTTTCAACCGATTGTACACCCTTGTTGACGCCAATTTTATCAAGAAGCCAAACTGCTGGAACATTCTTACTTTGAGCTAAAGCTTGATACATTGGAATTTTATCAGAATACTGATTGTCAACATTGCGAGGTTCATAATTATTCTTGCCAAATTTTTGCAATTTGTTAGAAAGCTCAGAATCATAGTGATAGCCATTTTGAAGAGCTGGTGAATAAACCGCCAATGGTTTGATAGAAGAACCAGGCTGACGCTTCATTTGCGTAGCTCGATTATAACCACGGAAAACATGCTTTCCTCGTCCTCCGATAACCGCTCTTACGGCCCCAGTGGTCGGATCCATGACTACACTTGCACCTTGAACTTGAGTACCATCAGTAGCTGATTGGGGGAAAAGCCAACTTTGCTCAAATTTATCTTGAAGTTGTCCTTGATAATTTTGATTCAAAGTAGTGTAAATCTTCAATCCGCGATTCATGACGTCTTCTTCTTTTAAACCATAACGATTAATTGCTTCGTCCACCACAGCATCAAAGAAATACGGATAACGATAACCATCTTTATTCTTAAAAGTATCATGTAATTCAAGTCCCGTCTGAGAAGCAGCCTTTGCTTCTTGCTGGGTAATTTTACCATTAGAAGCCATTAAGCTTAGAACTAGATTTCTTCTTGATAAAGCATTTGCCATGTGATCAATTGGATTATAGTAACTTGGGCTTCGCAAAATCCCTGCTAAAGTTGCTGCTTCACCTACCGTTACATCACTAGCATTTTTACCAAAATATTTGCGACTAGCGTCCTGCACGCCCCAAACACCATTCCCAAAATAAGCATTATTGAGATACATGGTCAAAATGTCTTTTTTGGAATAAACATGATTGATTTCAATCGCAAAAAACAACTCTTCGAGTTTTCTTGAAAAAGTTTGTTGCTGTGTTAAAAGCGAGTTCTTAGCTAATTGCTGAGTTAAAGTAGACCCCCCACCGGTGATTTGACCATGATGAATAATCAAATTAACTCCGGCCCGAGCCATCCCTTTAATACTAAAACCGGGATTAGTCCAGAAAGTGCGGTCTTCTGTTGAAATAACCGCATTCCGAATATTAGGTGAAATTTTATTATATTCTACAAATGATCCCTTTTGAGAATAGAGTGATCCAGCTTTTTTTCCCTTATAATCATAAATCGTAGTTGTTGTAGAAAGTGAAGCTTTCAAGTTTGAAATATTGGAAGTTTTCACTTTGATTGTATAATATGTACAGGTAAAAAGGACCAAGGTAAGCAGGATTAAAATAATCCAGCGTCCAATATAAAAGCGGTGGTCAAAACGGCGCCAAGCACCTTTTAAACCACTCTCTTTTGGCTTATTAGATTGCATAAATCTTCTCCTTTAAAAACACTTACGATTGTATCATATTTAGAAAGTATATCTTTTATTCAGATTAGATTTAAGAAATATTTATGGCTTATAATTATACACTTATTTACCCAACCAATATCAACCCGATGTCAGTAAGCGAACTTTTACAAAAGTTGCTTATTCCGCGCAAATGGCGTCATTATTTAAGAAAAGAGCAAAATGTAAAAATTAATGGTGAATATCGCTACTTTAATCAATTGGTTTATCCAGGCGACAAAATTTCACTCAAGCTTGATTTTGTCGAATCGCAACAACAATCTTATCCTCCAAGTGGTCGTCTTCCAAAAATCGTCTACGAAGACGATGATTTGCTGGTCATTGATAAACCTAAAGGGCAAAAAACACATCCCAACCTATTTGAAACCGACACCGCCCTTAACGATTGCACCACTTATTTAAAACAAAGTCCCTACATTGTTCATCGACTTGATATGCTTACAGGTGGTTTGCTTTCAGTTGCTAAAAACCCAGCAGTTGTACCAATTTTAAATCGTGAATTGACAACCAAAATTTTTCATCGCGAATACATAGCAACAGTAGATAATGCTAATAAGTTAAAAGAAAAAGGCACAATCAATCTTCCAATTGGTCAAGATCCTAATGATCAAAGAAAACGCATGGTGCGTGCAGATGGTTTAAAATCAGTTACACATTATGAAGTTGTGCAGAAAAATTCTGATAATACGGCTCAAGTTAAACTCGTTTTAGAAACTGGTCGAACTCATCAAATTCGAGTTCACTTGGCTGCACTTGGAACTCCTATTGTCGGAGATCCTTTATATAATCCAAATTTTAAAGAAGCTGAAGAATTGCAATTAAAAGCTTATCAAATGTCCCTAATCAAGCCCTACACTTTTGATCGCATTCAAATTTTTCTTGGGCAAAAAAATAAAGCCTAGCAAATTGCTAGACTTTATTTTTTATTAAATTAGAAGATTATTCTTCGTTCAATGATGAACGGTCGAATGAAGCATCCTTGATTTCTTCATCGATAGTCTTAGTACCTAACCAAGCAATCATTTCCTTCATCTTGTCAGTGATTGCTTCAGTACCTGGCAATAACAACTTACGTGGGTCGTAACCCTTGTTTGCCTTATCTTCGTCCTTGCCTTCTTCGATGTACTTACGAGTAGCTTCTTGGAATGCTAATTGGAATTCAGTGTTAATGTTAACCTTTGAAATACCAAGTTGAATAGCCTTCTTAATTTGGTCTTCAGGAATACCTGAACCACCGTGAAGTACAAGTGGAGTTTCAGGAACAGCTTCTGCAATTTCCTTCAAACGGTCAAAGTTAAGACCCTTCCAGTCTGCTGGGTAAACACCGTGGATGTTACCAATACCACAAGCAAGCTTATCAACACCAGCTTCAACGAATGCCTTAGCGTCTTCAACAGAAGCTAATTCACCACCGCCTTGGTTTTCACCAATCTTACCGATTTCTGCTTCAACAGAAATACCACGTTCGTGAGCCAACTTGATGATTTCCTTAGTCTTAGCTAAGTTTTCTTCAGTTGGAAGTGCGTGGCCGTCAAACATAACTGATGAGTAACCAAGTGCAATACATTCCTTAGCTGATTCAAAGTCACCGTGGTCCAAGTTCAAGATAACTGGAACAGAAATGTTCATAGCATCCATTTGATCTTCAACCATGTCCTTAACGAACTTGTAACCACCCATGTACTTAGCAGCACCAGTTGAAACTTGAATCAAAAGTGGAGTTCTAGTTTCTTCTGCTGCACGTAATTCTGCACGAGTCCATTCCAAGTTGTTAGTGTTGTATGCACCTACTGCGTAGTGGTGTTTACGAGCTTCTCTGAAGATTTCGTTACCGTTTACAAAATAAGCCATTAAAAATACCTCCTAAATATCTTACAGACACATTGTACCCTTTTAATAAGAAATGAACAATCTTTTTAATTAATGTAAGCGCTATTTTTAGATATTTGCTTATAAATTACATTTCTTCTGGAGCATTTACGCCTAAAAGTCTAAGTGCTTCAGTTAAAACGATAGAAGTTGCCTTAACTAATGCAAGACGAGCGCCAATTTTTTCATCTTTTGTCAAAATCTTCACATTTGCATAGTACTTATTAAACTTCTTAGCAAGATCTAATGAGTACTTAGCAATAACTGAAGGTTCAAACTTTTCTGCACTTCTTCTAATAATTCTTGGGAAGTCTGCGATGTCCTTAGCTACGGCAAATGCCCAATCATCATCTAAGGCAAAATCAGTATCTGATGGCTTTTCACCCATAGCAGCAGCTTTTCTCAGTACACTTTGTGCACGTGCATTAGTGTATTGAACATAAGGACCAGTGTCTCCTTCAAAGCGAACCACTTCATTTAAGTCAAAATCAAAGTTATCAAGACGATCGTTCTTCAAATCGTGGAAAATAACTGCCCCAACACCAACATCATGAGCTACTTGATCTTGGTTAGCTAAATCTGGATTCTTTTCTTCAATTTGCTTCTTAGCAAGATTTACAGCGTCTTTTAATACTTGATCCAAGAAGACAACGTTACCTTTTCTAGTTGAAAGTTTCTTACCGCCTTGGGTAATTAAGCCAAATGGTACATGGTGAATTTCATCTGACCAATCATAGCTCATTTTCTTCAAAACAGTCTTCAATTCTACAAAGTGTTGAGCTTGTTCGTTACCTACAACGTAAAGCATCTTCACAAAGTCGTATTCCTTCATTCTCCATTCAGCCGCCGCTAAATCACGAGTCAAGTAAATTGAAGTACCATCAGACTTAACAATGATTGCTGGGTTTTCATCTTCACCCATATCTACAACTTGCGCACCGCGAGATTCGTAAAGAAGACCCTTGTCCTTTAATTCATCAATTACTGGTTGCATCTTATCATTAAAGAAAGCTTCACCATTATAAGAATCAAAAGTTACGCCCAATTCTTTATAAATGCGGTTGAAGTCAGCTAAGGAAACTTCACGGAACCATTTCCAAAGTTTAACAGCTTCTGGATCGCCATCTTCAAGCTTCTTAAACCAGTCACGACCTTCTTGGTCTAATTCTGGGTTTTCTTCAGCTTCCTTATGGAATCTTACGTAGTAGTGGAAAAGACTCATGATTGGATCTTTCTTAACGTCTTCTTCATTACCCCAGTGCTTATAAGCAGCAATCAACTTACCAAATTGAGTACCGTAGTCTCCCAAGTAATTAATCTTGATTGGAGTATAGCCAACTTTTTCCATAGTTTTAGCAATTGAGTTACCAATTACAGTTGAACGAAGGTGACCCATTGACATTGGCTTAGCGATGTTAGGACTAGACATATCAATTGGCACATTGCCGTGACCTACTTCTTGGTCACCGTAGTGGTTATTTTGTGCTAAAACATCCTTCAAAGTTGAAGAAACAAGCTTTTCATGGTCAATGGCAAAGTTTACATAAGGACCAACTGCCTTAATGCTAGCAAAGTCATCACTTGAGATATTGTCGGTAATATTTTTAGCAATTTCAACTGGATTCTTGTGTAATTCTTTAGCTAAAACAAAGCATGGAAATGCATAGTCACCCATTTTCGCATTCTTAGGACGTTCAATTAAAGCCGCAATTTTTTCTTTTGGCAAATCAACTTGACTTGAAATTAATTCAACAACTTCATTTTTAAAATCCATTTTTTACCCCTTTTCAATAAAAAAAGCCCCTTCCTACAACTTGTAGAAAGAGACGAGTTTAAACCCGCGGTACCACTCTCGTTGATACAAAGTATCCGCTTTATAATTATCAAACTTTTTTAACTAAACACGCCTTCATAAGCGCCCTTGCCTACCTTGCACCAAATATAGACTCGCTAAAAAGAGCTAACTTATTACTACTTTTAGTCAATTCTTAGCATGATTATAACAGGTATTACCAAACTTGGCTAATATTTTTGAATTATTTGTCTTTAATGATTACTTTAGTGCCTGGTTGAGCATGTTCCATGAGCCAGCGTGAATCAGGAACGCTGAGTCTAATACAGCCATGTGAGCCTTGCGTTCTACCTAACTTCTTTGCTTCCTTTAAGTTGTAGTCTCCTAAAGCCATAGTTGGAACTGAGTGGAACAAGTAAACATTGGCATCCTCTGGATCCCAACTCACCCAATTATTGGCACCCTCATTTAAACCTTGGTTAAAAAAGCTTTCTCCCCGTCCTTCTTGAATACGATAAGTACCAGTAGGAGTGGCTGATTTACCATGTTTATAAACTCCAGCAGTTGAAAGCATGGTATAAGCTACTTTGCCATTTTTCAAAACATAAACACGGTTGCCTTTAAGCGAAACACGCAAAACAACTTTTTTTGGATCGCTAATATCCGGATACTTTTTCTTTTCACTGCGTGATTTCCAGCTACCGGCTTTTCTTAAATCTTTTGGATCCTTGTATGGACGTGCTAATTCAGCTTGAGATTTCATCTGTTTAGGTTTTGATTTTTTATGTTCTACTTTATTCTTTTGTGCTTGATTATCCTGTGTGGTACTGGAAGCAGGGGAACAAACTTTTGCAAGTCCCACAATGCACAAAAGTCCCACTATTGTCGCAATAATATATTTTTTCATATAAACATCTCTTCATTAGTTTTCAATCCTAAATTTTAACAGTTAATCCTGTTCTTGGCTATCAAAAAAGACATGATTTACATCATGTCACAAAAACTTAATTTAAGCTTGAATATTTCTTCATAATCTGCGGCAGTAATTTAGAAATCTGCGTTGGTTTCACCACATAATTAGTTTGATAAATCATATCCCCAGCCAGTGAATGAATATAAACAGCAGCTAAAATTGTCTCAAATTTTGCTCCAAATTGCGCACAAAAACCGCCGATGATTCCGCTGAGTGTATCGCCGCTGCCACCAGTCGCCATCCCAGGATTACCAATTGGATTGACCATCACTTCGCCATTTTCGCTATAAACATGCGTGTGGTTCGACTTTAAAACTAAGGTAATATTCTTTTTAGGACTGAGACTAGCCAAAGCCTCTTTATTAGCAGCGTCAGTTTGATAAGGAATCTTAATTTGGCTAACTCGCTGCCACTCCATCTGATGAGGTGTCATAATTATATGACCAGCATTTAGCGGTAAAAGACTATGATCTTCACCGATTAGGTCAAGTGCACTAGCGTCGAGCACGATAATTTGCTTCTTATTAGTATTATTCTTTAACATTAAAAGAATCCGCTTAGCAAAATCACTCATCCCTAACCCCGGACCACAAACTACCACGTCCATCTTTTTAATTAAATCTGCCAGCTTAGGATCACGATAGTCAATATACATGGATTCTGGATCACGCGCATGAAGAGCAGTCAAATTGATTGAATGAGTCGCTGTTGCAATCAGACCTGCACCAGCATTCAAAGCTGCTTCAGTAGCCATAATAATGGCACCTCCGTAGTTTTCACTACCTCCAATCAATAGAATGCGACCATAATTTCCTTTATGTGAGTCGCTTTTTCTAACTGTAATTACCTGTTTTAAAACATCTTCAGAAATATCTGTCATTTTAATTTTCCCCTGTAATCCAGCGCCACACTTTTACAAACCAGTTTACTTCAGCTGTTGAGCTCATCGCTTGTGCCTTAACTGTCATTTGCTTAGTATTTGAAATTGAAACCAGCTTTTCTTTACCAGATTTAAATTCATAGTAATTGGCAACTTGCCCCTTTTTAACAGGAGCCTCAATTGCATCATATTTCAAACTAGCAGAAATTGACTTATTGTCTTTTGGATCCCACACAGTAACAGGAGAATCAATACCAATTTTTACACTTTGCTTATCTCCATTAATTACCTTAGTTCTAGTGGCACCCGTAATAGCCTCCCCTGTTTTAAAAGTTACTGGAGTGTAGCTGTTATAAACATAGTTTATGAGCTTTTTGGTTTCAATAAATCTTGAAGGATCAGTTCTATCTTGGTGACGCGCACCCATTACTACAGTGATGATTCGACCACCATTTTTAGAAACAGTTCCAATAAAACAAGCTCCAGCCTTATCAGTAGTTCCCGTCTTTAGACCATCAACTTGAAGATTGGAATCATATTGAGATAAACCTTTAAGCATCCAATTGAAATTATCCATCTTGGTGGTTTTATTTCCATCTTTAAAATCTTCATGGGCAAGCTTGGTAGTATTTAACACTTCTGGATAATCATTAATCAAGTGCATCCCAATAATCGCCATATCCTTTGCTGACAGGGTGTTTTCGATATTTTTAGAAACGCCTGGATAAGCATCAGCACCTACATTTCCATTAGGTAGACCGCAACTAGTGTAAATCTTGGCATCCTTAATTCCCCATGACTTAACTTTGTCACGCATTTGATCTACAAATTCTTTTTGATTCCCTGCCACTGCATTAGCTAAACACATTGCTGCTCCGTTAGCTGACTCGATTAAAGTCGCTTCAAAAAGTTGTCTAATGGTATAAGTATGATTCTTTTGCAAAGGCACATTAGAGTATTCGCTATTATTAGCCACCTTTAAAATTGCATCAGTAGGTTTGATAGTGGTATTCCAAGAAAGGCGTTTGTCTTTAATTGCTTCTAAAGTCAAATATATTGTAATTAGCTTTGTCATGGAAGCAATTGGTAAATCTTTATCTTCGTTTTTGGCATATAAAATTTGTCCAGTTTGGCTATCAACAGCAATTGCCGATTTAACATTTAAATTTAATTGGTTTTCACTATACTGACTCGCTAAAACAGGGGCACTAGTAAAAGCACTTCCAACTCCAACTAAAGAAATTGCCGCTACCAGGCTAATCAAAGTTTTCTTTATTCTGTTACGAAAAAACATAAAATCGCTAAATTCTCCTTTTTTAGTCAATAGATTCTAAATTAAGTAATTTTATGCTTACATTTTACCAAATATTTGGTATGATAATTCAAGAGCTATCAAATTATTCTCGCCCCGATGGCGGAATTGGCAGACGCGCAGCGTTCAGGTCGCTGTTCAGGTAACTGAGTGAAAGTTCGAATCTTTTTCGGGGCATCATAAAAAACTGGTCGTCTGACCAGTTTTTTCTTTCTCACAAGTAGTATAATTTTAGTGAAAAAGTGAGGGATGAAAAATGAAGAAACAACTAACTAAATCACGGGATAAGATTGTTGCTGGTGTATTTGGCGGAATTGCCGATTATTTTGGCCTAGATAAAGCTTGGGTTAGAATTTTAGGTGCAGCCCTAATTATTTTTACGGGCTTCTTCCCAGGAGTCTTACTTTATATTGTAGCCGCAATCGTAATGCCGGATGCACCAACCCGTTCAAATACAATGGATGGTCATTATCGTAAAAAAGATTAGTTTTTTAAAGAATTTCAAAAAAATCCAAATTCTATGCTTCAGAGTTAAATTTTCATTATAAAATATACTTAGAATTTGAGTATAAGGGGTAATGGAAATGAAAGCTGCTAGAATTTTTAAGAAAGTATTTCTAACTGTTGTAGCTATTTCAACTGTCGGTGCGACTCTCTTATGTAGCGAAACGCAAACAGTTCAAGCTACAGGCTCAGAAAATATCAAAATTGAAAATTATAGATAAAGCAACAAAGCCTAGGAGATAATTCCTAAGCTTTTTTTGATACAAAAAATAGGATTGGGTGTTACTCGCTCAATCCTATTACACTTTCTTGATATGTTATGTGAATATCAAGAAACTCTGTTATGTGTGTGTAGTAATTCTAAGTGCGAATTACTTTTTGAAAATCTGTGGCAGGCAATTTTTATTCTTACTCATATCTTTTTATATTTCAGCCAACCTACATGATGATATTATCTTACCATTTTTTAAAATTTATAGCAATCCCAAATTTTAAACTTGGCGATATTGACGAATATCATTTTTCACACCAGCAAAGTACCAAACACCTTGATGTTCATCGCTAGTAAATTCTTGATTATTAGCTACGGGCTCTAAGGCTTGGTTAAATACCTTTTCGTATTCTTCAACTGTTAATCTCTGACGATCATCAAGTAAAGCTGCATCCCCCTTAGGATTAATCCATTCTTTATAACCATCAACAACATTTCCTGAAAAAAATTCCGCCATCGCACCTGAACCATAAGAAAATAGTCCAATTAAAGAATTAGGTTCAAGATCATAGTTTTCAAGCAAGCTTAACAAACTCATGTATAAAGATGCAGTATAAATATTCCCTACTCGCATACTTAGTTGCTTAGAAGCTTCAAAAGTTTCACTTAAACGCTCTTTAGTCACGTCATCTTGATCTTCGATTGCAAGGCGATTAGCTTTTAATCCTTGCTTAGTAAATGGCAAATGATAAATCAAAGCACTAAAATCACGTGTACTCCAGTCTTTTTGCTCTTTATAAGCCTCAAAGGTCTTTTTGAAGAAGTCTAAATAAACCTGAGTTGAATACTTACCATCAACTTTAGCAACAGCAGAATTGTTAGGACGCCAAAAGTCATTAATATCCTCACTGTATGCACTGTGGCCATCGTTTAAGGATAAAATTCTCGGTTCGCTCTTTACTAATAAACTAATGCTTCCCGCACCTTGGGTGACCTCACCTGGCGTTTTAACACCATAACGAGCAATATCACTCCCAATAACAATCGCAGTTTGATCGGGATGCACCCTGACAAAATCACGGGCAGTCATTAAAGCTGCCGTTAAACCAAAACAAGCTTCCTTTACTTCAAAAGTTCTAACTTCCGGACGTAAATGCAAAGCAGACTTCACAAACAATGAAGCTGACTTAGATTGGTCTACACTACTTTCAGTACCAAAAATTAACAAGCCCACCTTATCTTTGTTAATTTGATCTAAATATCTCAAAGTGGCATTAATTCCCATCGATACAGCATCTTGGGTCTTATCAGCTACACTCATTTGTCTTTGACCAATCCCAATCAAAAATTTATTAGGATCTTCCCCTCTGGCATGAGCTAAATCTACCATGGCCACATATTTATTAGGAGTATAAAAACCTATCTGATCAATACCAATTCGCATTATTTATCCTCACTTATTTCTTTTAGTATTTCTTGAACGTGTTCTTTTGTATAAATCTTATCTTTTATCAATTGCTTAAGGACTTTTTCTTTTTCAGATTCAGGCACATTTAAACTTGCGACCAAGTTACGCGCTTGCAATTTCATATGACCTTCTTGAATCCCAACTGTTGATATTGCAAATAGTGCCGCCAGATTATTAGCTAAACCAATACTTGTAATCACATTAGCTAAATCTTTTACAGAAATCCGATTTGTAGGATTTAAAATATTGAAAGCCTGCTTCACATCACTGCGAGCATTAATTGAACCGCCAACTGCACCAATTGCCATTGGCAAAGTCAATTCGCCAACTAATTTTTGATCTTTAATTATCCATCTGCTTAAACTGGTATAGCCATTTTGGCTAGCTAGAACTGCACTTGCTGCCTCAATGGCCCGATAATCATTTCCAGTGGCCAATAAGACGGCGTCAACGCCATTCATAATTCCCTTGTTATTGGTAACTGCACGGTAGGGATCAATTTGACCAATTTTACTTAATAAAGCTACTCTTTCAGCAACTTCTTTCCCGCCCACACTGGCAAAATCAAGTTCTACTTTAGCCGTAGTTAGTTGACTGGGATAATTAGACAAAATTGCATATAGTTTTTCGCTAATTCCTCTTACTGCCAGCAATTTTTGAGCTAAAAATTCCAAAATCGAATTAGCCTTATTCGCCCCCATAGCTTCTGCTGGATCAATTAAGCACAAAGCATAGAGCAACTTCTGTTGATTGACATTTTTTAAAGAAAATTCGATCTTGCGCAATCCGCCACCATGGTTAACTAAAGAAGAAAATTTATCATTAGCCTCTTTAATTAAAGCCACCTGTATCTTTTCTACTAAAGCTAAGTCAAAATCATCTTCAATTGCCATCACAATCTGGCCATAAATTCCACTTCGATCACTTGAAGCAACTACCCCACCATTTTTGTTAAAAATGCTAGCACCATGATTGGCTGCAGCAATCACTGATGGTTCCTCAGTTGCCATTGGCACCATGTAATTTGCGTCATTTACATTTAAACTCTGAACGACGCCCAAAGGTAAACAAAGCTGACCAATGACATTTTCACTTAAGTTATTGAGCTTTTCTAAAACTTCATCATCGATTTTTTCGAGTTCAATTCCTTCATCATTTAAAATTTTGCGCCGATCCTTAGCCGACAATTGATAAAATTTCATCTTTAATCACGCTTAATTTCATAAGCAATTGCTTGACCTCCACCAATACACAAGGTCGCAATTGCTCTTTTACCATTTACTTTATTTAATGCACTAATTGCAGTGGCGATTAATCTAGTACCAGTTGCTCCTAATGGGTGGCCCAAAGCAATCGCACCACCTAAAATATTAAGTTTATTAGCCGGAATTTTCAAATCACGCTTTAAAGCTACCGCTTGGGAAGCAAAAGCTTCATTAACTTCGAAGACATCATAATCATCAATAGTAGTCTTGTTTTTATCAAGTAATTTTTGAACAGCGTAGTAAGGAGTATACCCCATCAAAGCTGGATCAAACCCCGCTTCAGCGAAGGCACCTAGTTTGGCAATCGGCTTCAAATTGAGTTCTTTTACTTTGTCTTCTGTTGCTAATATCAACATACTAGCTCCATCATTTAAAGGCGACGCATTTCCAGCGGTTACTTTACCATCTTCTTTAAAAACGGTCTTCAAATTACTCAATGCTTCTAAGTTAGTGTCACTTCTTACACTTTCGTCATGAGTCAAGGTTTGACCATTAATAGTAATTGGCAAAATTTCATCAAAACTATCTTCTTTAATTGCTTTAACGGCTTTTTGATGAGAATTTACACTAAATTCATCCATTTCTTGGCGAGCAATATTATATTCTTCAGCCACATTTTCGGCAGTGATTCCCATATGTTCGCCAGAAAAAGCATCAATTAAAGCATCCACTAACATTGAATTTTGCAAGTGGTTTTGAGCATCATCTTTATACTTTTTATCAACAATAAAAGGAGCATTGGTCATGCTTTCACTTCCACCAACTGCAACTAAATCTAGGTCTCCCATCATCATTTGACCTTGAGCAAGACGCAAAGCCTTCAAACTAGAACCACAGACATCGTTAACTGTAGTTGCAACAGTGGTTTCAGAGAGTCCTGATCTTAATGCAACTTGACGAGCCATATTTTCACCCAAACCTGCTGCAATGACATTCCCCATAAATACGCCTTCAACTTCTGCGGGATCCAAATCAATTGCTTCTAATGTTTTAGTTAAAGCTAAGACCCCCAAATCCGTTGCAGATTGTTCCTTAAAAAAGCCACGATAACGACCAAAAGGTGTTCTCTTAGCAGCCACAATATAAATATCTTTCAATTTTTTAACCCCTTCATTGCAATAATAACAAGAAAATTCTATCTGATTTTACCTTGCTTTGCCAATTTCTAAAGAAAGTCTTAACATTTTCACCAAAAAAGACGCGGAAAAATCCGCGCCCTTTATTCTAAATAATAACTTTATTTTTTCTTTTTAGACTTATCTTCTTTTTCGAGTTCTGCACCCATTTTAATGATGTATTGACGAAGTTCATCTTTAATTTCAGGATGAGAGAGACCATATTCGATTGAAGTTTCAAGATAGCCTTCCTTGTTACCAACATCGTGACGTTCGCCATTAAACACATGGGCAAAAACTCGTTGAGTTTTATTCATTGTATCAATGGCATCAGTTAATTGAACTTCTCCGCCACGACCTGGTTTTTGATGAGCCAAAATTTCAAAGATTTCTGGCGTCAAAAGGTAACGACCAATGATTGCGTAATCACTTGGAGCTTTATCAATATCAGGCTTTTCTACAAAAGACTTAACATTAATCAAGCCCGGTTCAATCTCGCTGGCTGGCTCAATTACCCCGTACTTTGAAACTTCTTCATGTGGTACTGGCATAACTGCAATAGTTGAAGCGTGCGTTTTATTATATCTGTTAATTAGTTGTTTAGTAAGTGGAACCTTATCGTCCATCAAATCATCACCAAGCATTACCGCAAAAGGTTCGTCTCCGACGAAGCTGCGTGCTCGTAATATTGCATCCCCCAAACCAGCTGGATGAGGTTGACGAGTAAAGTATAAGTTAATCCCTAGATTAGTAATTGATTGAGTCAAATGAAGCAAGTTGGTTTTGCCCTTTTCTTCCAAATCTTGTTCCAATTCAGGATTAGCATCAAAATGATCTTCGATTGAACGCTTATTTTTACCAGTTACGATTAAAATATCTTCAATTCCAGACTTCTTAGCCTCTTCAACAATAAATTGAATAGTCGGCTTATCAACAATTGGCACCATTTCTTTAGGCATTGCCTTAGTTGCAGGCAAAAATCTTGTACCTAAACCGGCTGCCGGAATAACAGCTTTTCTAACTTTCATAAAAAACACTCTTTCTATTTTTCTACCCTAAAATTCATCATACCAGAAATCGCTTACCTCATCTACGACTTTTTTGAATGTATTCTGCCAGCCTTCCCGCAGAATAAGGAATCTTACCCACTCGCATTTGAACTATGGCTGCATTGATACAAGTTCCAAATAACAACAACAATGCAGTTAAGTTCAGCCACAACATAAACATAATAAACGTTCCTACAATGCCGTAATTTTCCCAGCTAATATGGAAATTATGCAAGTAAAAACTGAACAGATAGGATAAAACAAACCAGCCAAACACTGTAGTCAAGGCCCCTGGCCAAATGACTCTCTTTTTAAGCTTAATATTTGGTAAAACATAATTAAGGTAAAAAACCGCAATCATCATGATAATAAAGACTACTGGATAGCGATAATTTAAAATTCTTTGGATTTCACCAACTGAAAAACTAAAGATCGGCTTTAGAAATTCCAAAACTTGTTGACCAAAAATAAATACTAAAGCTACTGCAGTAAATACAATAATCATCAAAGTAGTTAAAATCACTGTAATAGAGCGCGTCCAAACCACAATTAAAAGCTTCTGTTTAAGCTCAGCTTGATGAACGCCATAAATTCGATTCATTCCAATCCTAATTGCATTAACTAAGGAAGAAAACGACCAAATCGCGAAGATAATACCAAAAGAAATGTATCCTGTTGAATTGCTCTTCAGCAAGGAATTAATAATTGGCATAATGAATTCTGAAACTTGATCCGGAAAAACTAACCTTAAATACTCTGCAATTGGGGCAGTATTGATATGAAATAAAGGTAAGATATTTCCGACAATAATAATGATTGGAAAGATCGAAAATAAGATATAGTAGGCAATCACAATAGAACTGACCACTATTTCTCCATTAGAGATTTTACCTGAGAGTGTTTTATAAAAAAGCCCTATATTTTCACGAACTTCTTTATTAGATTTCATTCAGTTTTAGTCATCCATCTCATCAAAATGAGGCAAGTACTTTTCATAACCATCGTATGGCTTTTGAAGAGTTAAAATCTTTGGACCATCCTTAGTAATAGCAAAGGTGTGTTCAAATTGAGCTGCATTTGAACCATCTGGAGTGGCATAGTATACCCAGTCATCATTTGGATCATCAACTGTTCTTTGATCAATATGCCAATCTCCACCAGCTTCAACCATTGGTTCACAAGTAATGGTCATCCCTTCACGAAGACGAAGACCATGACCAGCCTTACCCCAGTGAGGAACTTCTGGATCTTCGTGGATAGTGGGTTGAATACCGTGACCCACAAGTTCACGAACATCACCATATGGGTGTTCTACTTCTACATAGTGTTGAATAGCAGCGCCGATGTCACCGATTCGGTTACCTAAAACAGCTTGGTCAATTCCAAGATACATGGCCTTCTTAGTAGTTTCAATCAAGTCTTGGTCAGCCTTTGAAATCTTACCTACTGGATAAGTAGTACATGAGTCAGTTTCGTAACCGTCTAAATTGCAAGTAACATCAACCTTAACGATGTCACCTTCCTTTAAAATACGGTCTTTTCTTGGAGTTTGGTGGGCAATTTCATCATTAACTGAAATACAAGTACCATACTTGTAGCCTTCAAAGCCTTGTTCTGAAAGACGACCCCCGCGGTCCTTGACGAACTTTTGACAAAATTCTTCAATTTCCCAAGTAGAAATACCTGGCTTAATTACATCGCGTAAGCCTTCAAACATTGAAGCAAGCAAACGACCTGATTTTTGCATGCCTTTAAGTTCACGAACAGATTTTATAGTAATCAAAATAAATTCCTCTCTTCATTTGCAATAATATACTCTTCTTATTATACATTTTTTGTAAAATTTGCTAAAGCAATACGAAAACTTGCCAAAGTTATGTATAATAAGACAAAGTGACTACTAATTTAAGAGAGGTTGAAGAGTATTCATGAAAGCAAGAATTGTCTACGCTAGTATGACTGGTAACGATGAAGACATGGCAGATATTTTAGAAGAAGACTTACAAGACTACGGCTTTGAAGTTGAAAGTAGCGATGTAAGTTTCACCGATGCTAGCGACTATTTAGAGAGTGATCTCTGCATCTTTATTACCTATACATATGGCGAAGGCAAGATGACAGATGAAATTGCCGACTTTTATGAACAATTAAAGACTTTAGATTTAAGTGGCAAACATTTCGCTGTAATGGGTAGTGGCGATAAGACTTATGGTGAACACTTCTGCGAGAATGTTTTTGATTATGAAAAGGCATTTAAGGACGTTGGCGCAATTGAAGCTACTGCTCCAGTAACTATTGAAAATGCACCGGATGACGATGCAATTGATAAAATTGATAACGCTGCAAAGGAAATGGCTGATTTATTAAATGGATAAAAAGAAACAAGCAGTAGTTTCTGATGAAGCCAATATTCGTAAGCTCGGTGAAAAGTTAGTCAAACGACACCGAAACTTATGGGTTTACATGATTTTTGGCTTTGTTGCTGCTTTAATAAACACGGTTGCTTTCATGGTGCTTCATCAATGGTGGCATAGTGCAGTGGTGATTTCCAACACTATTGCCTTTATTATTTCTAACTTAGCTTCCTTTTTCTTTAATCAAAAGGCAGTATTCATTAATAATGTTGACCATGAGCACACAACCTGGCACAAATTAATCGTATTTTTCACCTATCGAATCATTAGTTTAATCCCTGATACTCTAATCATGTTGGTGGGACTCTCATGGCTACACCTTAATGCCCTTCTTGTTAAAATTATCGATCAAGTTTTAGTAGGAATTTTCAATTATTTAACTACTAGATCCGTTTTCCAAAAGCAAGAACACACTATGATTGAACGAGCAAAAATGCGTCTTCACGAACATCAAAAAAATATAAAAAAGTAAAAATGCTTAGTCATCATGACTAGGCATTTTTATTTATGTTATTTATTTCACAATTTATTCACATTTATCTGTTAAAATTATAGCCAAGGGAGTTGAATTTAATAGAAAGTGAACAATTAAATGACTTCAACTACTAAATTCGGACTACATACTAATGCACTTAAGAACTTAGCTGAACAAACAGATACACATTTAATCCAAAATAAGCTCCAAGCACAAGAATTAAGGGATTATCAGCTAGTGGAACATAAGGTTCGCGTGGCTGATTTTGAAAATTTAACTACTTATGAATTAGTAAAGATTTACGAACGTTTATTGGAAGCAAATCCTCATGCAGATGCCATTAAAGTAAACAAAAATGGCGAAGCTTATCTATACTTTGAAGATAGATTTCCAGTTCACATTCCTTCTTGGGAGAATATTATTGGTCAGGCTAAGAAAATTCGCTTGCGCTATAACAAACGCACTGGCAAGCATGTTTTAAACTTGAAGGTTCAGCCAGGAGTTCGCGTAGCAGTTCACCACCCAGCGTTTGGAAAAATAGCTTCACTCATTTCCAGTGACGAAAATATATCCATTCCATTGAACACGAAATATGAGCTATTAAAGGGTAGTATTTTGACGATTAAAGTGAACTGTCTTAATGGACAAAAAGGATTTGATGTATTTTACCCAATTTAACGAAAAAAAGCTGGTGCACTATCACATCAGCTTTTTTCTTTATTCAAAATCTTCTGGTCTTTCTGCTATATCTTTATTAAAGTAATAGTAAATCGCATTCATAATGCGCTCACTGGCACGACCATCACCATATGGATTCTTGGCATTCGCCATCTTATCATATTCACTCTTATTTTCGAGTAGCTTGACCATTTCATCATGCACTTTATCAACTTCAGTGCCAACAAGTTTCAAGGTTCCAGCCTTCACTCCTTCTGGACGCTCAGTTGTATCTCGTAAAACTAGTACAGGCTTACCTAAACTTGGTGCTTCTTCTTGAACGCCACCTGAATCAGTCATAATAAAGTAAGATCTTTTAGCCAAATTATGGAAATCCACCACATCCAGCGGATCAATTAAGTGAATGCGCGGATCGTCGCCTAATACTTCCTTAGCTACCTCTTGTACGCGCGGCGATAAGTGCACCGGATAAATAATTTCTACATCATCATGCGTGTCCACTACTTGCTTCATTACTTTAAACACTCGTCGCATTGGTTCACCTTGGTTTTCCCGGCGGTGCATCGTTACCAAAATCACGCGATGCCCTGGTGTAATTTCATCCAGCACATCATGATGATAATTTTTTTGAACAGTTTCATGCAAAGCATCAATCGCAGTATTGCCCGTCACAAAAATATTATCGGCATTATGATTTTCCTTAATCAGATTACTGCGACTAAGTTCAGTTGGTGCAAAGTATAAATCAGCCAAATCATCGGTCATTTGACGATTCATTTCTTCAGGAAATGGTGAATACTTATTCCAAGTTCTTAATCCTGCTTCTACGTGGCCGAGCGTGGTTTGTTCATAAAAAGTAGCCAAACTAGCCGCAAAGCTCGTCGTAGTATCGCCATGAACCAAGACAATATCGGGCTTCTCTTTCTTAATTACCCTCGCCAAATCAGTCATTACTTTAGAAGTAATATCTCCCAAAGTCTGATTCTTATGCATAATGTTAAAGTCATAATCCGGCTTAATCTTAAAAATGTCGAGCACCTGATCCAGCATTTCACGGTGTTGAGCTGAAACAACTGTTACTTCTTCAAAACGTTGGTCTTCTTTTAATTTTAAAACTAATGGCGCCATCTTGATTGCTTCAGGACGCGTGCCAAAAACTGTCATTACTTTTATCTTTTGCATAATTTCCTCAATTATCTCAGTGGATTCATCATAATTGCTGTTACAAGTCCCCATACAATAAAGACACAAATGAGTGCCGTATAAAGCAGCCGCTTTCTAGTCTTGAAAGGACGAGACTTATCCAAACCAAATACTAAACAAAAGCTACCAATCACAATTACCAAGGCAGCAGTCAATAAATATAACATGTTAGTTCACTTTCTAAATCTTGCTAGTTTAATTAAACCATACTACCAGCAAACAAAAAAGACTGGAAAAATCCAGCCCTCATAAATGATCCTGGTGAGATTCGAACCCACGACACACGGTTTAGGAAACCGATGCTCTATCCAGCTGAGCTACAGGATCATACCTAATTAACTTTATCAAAAAATCATGATAAAAGCTAATTATTTTTTACTAATATTGAGTATTAAAGAAAGTTTTTGGATTGTTAACGTCAGCGATCTTATCAGCCGCAAAAACAAACGGTGCCCAAATTGCCAGTCCAATTAACATATTCACTACACTTAAAATAATCGCACGCCAATCATAATTGCAGGCTAAATATGGTCCAATCAATGGTGGCATGATCGAAGGAACAGCTACCTGCACTGGATTAACGAGGCCCATTTTGGTAATCCAATATGAGAAAGCCACATTAACTAAAGGCGCTGTCACAAATGGAATAAAGTAAACCGGATTCAACACCACCGGCAACCCAAAGACAATTGGCTCATTAATATTAAAAATTCCCGGAGCTAGCGCTACTTTAGCAATTGTACGATAATCACTTCTTTTAGAAAAAAGCAAAATCGCCACAATCAACATCAATGTTCCACCGGCGCCCCCAATCCACGCAAAAACTTCAAATGAACCTTTAACCCAGAGATACTTGGGTACTTGGCCATTTTGCGCAGCAGTAATATTGACATTTTGTGCAGTTAACCAAATCGAATCCATAATTGGTGACAAAATGCTCAACCCATTGATTCCAAAGAACCAAAAAACTTGAACTAGCAAAGTCACCAAAAGTACTACACCAAATCCTTGACCCAAGTTTACTAATGGAATTTGAATCGTCTTTAACAGCCAACTACCGAAATATAAGCCGGTTGAAAGTTGAAAGACGTAATTGATTGCCCCCACACTAAAAATTGAAATAATTCCTGGAATTAAAGAATCAAAGGCTGCTTGTTCTGCATGGGGCATATTGGCCATCATATGCAAGCTAATGCGGGCTTTTACACATAGCACATAAATCCCAACCCCAATTGAACAAAAGAGGATCGCGGTAAAAATACCCGTTGATGAAAATTGTGAAATATCAAAAGCGTTTTTGACAATCACATTATCCCCATTCATCTTCAATTTCATGTAGTTGGCCACACTCATCATAAATGATGCCAGCGAAACAATAGAACCTGCTAATCGATTCACCTCAAAGGTTTTAGACAATTGATAGCCTAATGCCAATGCCAAAAACAAGGCAAATAAAGAAAAGGTTCCGCGCCACACAATATCGCTAATTGCAACTAGTGGCTGCATTGCAAAAGCAAAAGTCTCCCAGCCCAAATGATCGCGGGCTGCCTGAATCAGACTTTTAATTAAAACGGCCAAAGATCCCGCAATTGTAATCGGCATTATCGATACAAAAGCATTTCGCAAAGCTACAAGCCACCGTACTTGACCGAGGCGGCTAGCAATCGGCAAAATATAATCTTCAAGCCATGCTACTAATCGACTCATTTCTTCCCTTTCAAATAATGAGGGTGATAACCCTTATTTTTATTTTTCCGCTTTTTATGCTTTTTCTTAGCCTTAGGCGTCACTTTTTGCTCTTTATTTTTAGCGGATTCATCATCATTTTTAGCTTTCTTTTCTTTTTTAGCTAAAGTTGTCGATAACTTGTAGCCCGCAAAATATACCCGTTCAAGCTCAACTTCACCAGCTAAAAGCTTTTTCAAATCACGAAAATCATGATCGTTTCCAAGTGTCACCACATAGCCCTCAGCATTCATACGTCCAGTTCGGCCGGCACGGTGAAGATAAGTATTAACTTCACTTGGAATGTCAAAGTTGATGACATAAGTAAGATCTGGAATATCGAGACCGCGCGCAGCTAAATCTGTTGCCAAAAGCAACTTAGTTTTGCCCACTTTCAAGTCATGCAAGGCAGCTTCGCGCTTTTCTTTACCAAATTCATTTGCTAAAATTTCAAATTTAGTTTTACTATGACCAAAGATTCCCGCAAACTTCATCATCGTCTTGTTAGAATCAAAGAACAAGATACCCTTGAAGTTATCCAATTTAGTCATTCTTTGCAAAAACTCAATCTTGTGAGAATTATCAACTTGTAAGAAATAGTTCTTACGTTTAGTAGTTTGTTCCCCGCGCACATCAATTAATAAGAAATTACGGTCAAACAAGCTCTCTGCATCCCTAGTGATTTCAGAATCAGTCGCACCAAATAATAAAATCTGCGCCTGTGAAGACAAATTCTGTCCGAGGGATGCCAAGAGTTCCTTTTTTGCAAATTCCAAAATATCATCTGCTTCGTCAATGATTAAACTATGAATCTGATGAGTCTTAATCCTTCCACTTGAAAAGAAATCAAAGAAACGACCAGGCGTGGCGACAACCACTTCGGGATGGCGCTTTTTCAAATTCTCCTCTTGGCGTTTGCGATTCCCAGCCCCAACTAAACTTACACCTTTTAACCCTAAAGCATGCAAAAATGGATTAATCACATGCCGAATTTGCACTGCTAGTTCAGTGGTTGGTGCGATAATTACCGCAGAATTAGCTTCTCCTGCTTTTACATTTTCTAAAACTGGTAAAGCATATGCCAAGGTCTTCCCAGTTCCTGTCTTTGCCAACCCTACTACGCTAGCGCCATTCTTGATGGCGTCATAGGTATTTTTTTGAATCAGCGTTGGCTGTGTTTTATGTTGTTTTGATAAAATTTCTCTTACTTTTTCTTGATACATTATTGCGTCAACTGCCCATACTTTTGTTTATACTGCTGAACCGTGCCGTTATAAGTAACCATTGTCACGCCTTGGTCCAGACTGCTTACATTTTTAACTCTACCATCTGTTGTATATTGCCAAAAGGAATATTTCAACTTATTAGCTGCCTTATTGCCAGTCTTCATAAATAAGGTTCCTTGAGGAAAATATCCATGATATTTGTAATTTTCTTCGACCATCACTGGCTTGCCAAGTTGCTTTAGCATCCCCGCAAAGCGTCCTATTGATCGTAAATATTTAGAACTAGTAGAACTGCTAGCTGGCCGAATTAAGATTGGCAAAGTGCCTGTGTTTCTGCCCACCTTTTTTAAAAAGTAACGGTAATGTTGATTGGAAGTTGATTCATTACTATAGGTCACAATTACGCCGTATGCCAGTTGGGTGCCTAAAATCTGATCCCGATATGACAAAAAGTCATCATCAAAATATGACCGTCCTTGGGTTGCTTTTAAATAAACAAAGGAGACACCATTGGCTTGCAGTTTATGTAAATCGACATAATCTTGACTTTGGTTTAATTCCACTCCAATTGCACTACTATTTGAATTTGGTGGCAAAGTCGTTTGCTTTTCATAATTAAAATATCCAATTAATAAGCCAGCAATTGCTAAAACTAAGAGGGTTAAAATTGCTGGCAAGGTGAATTTATGATGAAATCGTTTCATCGGGCCTGTCCTCCTAAATAACCATTTTAACCAAAAACCAGCCATTCTCCAACAAAATAAATCAAAAAAAGAATCAGATGCACTAATCATCTGATTCTTCTAGATCATCAAAGCTTTTGCTTTTGACTATGTTCTTTAAGCCAATCTGCAATTTTTTGCATATTCTCCTCTGAATCTTCTTCATTTGTTGCAAATAGTACTATGTCAATTGCCTCTTTATTAGTAATTACTAAATCATAATTATTCTTATACAAAAAATAGGCTGTTGCTGTTAAACTAGTACGTTTATTACCATTTGTAAAAATATGTTTTTTGGTAATTTTCTGCATGATAAAAGCTGCTTTAAGCCATAACGTTGGATACAATTCACGCCCGAACAGAACCTGTTGCGGTTGCATCACTACAACATCAATTCCAGGAGCATATTGTACTAATTCATCTGTAGGAACTTCGGGTCGAATATCATGATTTAGTCTAATTAGTTCATTTCGGGTCAAATAAAGTGTCATTTACATATCCTTTAGAATATCAAAAGCTTTTTTATGATCCGCCATGAATTTCTTAGCAAAATCATCAACTGCTTGATTTTCATCATTAGAATTAATTACTGTAAAAGAAATAGTTTTATGATCTGGACTAATAGTCTTCACTAAATTAGTATCCTCATCAATGCCTAAATCTAGGCGATCTTGTTTACTAATACGCAGTGCATATGAATTACCGTTTTTAAAAATGTGTTTTGTATTATCTACCATCATAATTCTACCTCCTTGTACATACATTTTATATTTTTTGTACGTATAAAACAATCAGTTTGTTAGAAAATCAAAAAAGAATCAGATGTACTAATCATCTGATTCTTCTAGATTCTAATTCAAAAACTACTTAATGTACTTTTCGATAATTTCTGGCTTCAAAACGCCCACGTAAGGGATGTTGCGGTACATGTTCAAGAAATCCATGCCGTATCCCACAACAAATTCATCGCCAACCTTTGAACCGTAGTATTCAATCTCAACATCAGTAGTTCTTCTAGCTTCCTTGTTGAGCATTACGCAACACTTGACACTCTTAGCACCGCGCTCTTTGAATAAATCTTTCATAAACTTCAAAGTCAAACCACTGTCAACAATATCTTCTACGATCAAAACATCGCGATCTTTCACATCAGTTGCCACATCGCTGACAATTTCAACTTTACCAGTTGATTCAAAGCCATCCCCATAGCTTGAAACATCGATAAAGTCCAATTGTTCTTCAACATCCATTTCTCTGGTCAAATCAGTCAAAAAGTAAACTGCGCCCTTCAGTGCTCCAATCACTAATGGCTTCTTACCAGCGTAGTCTTCGGTTAATTGCTTACCTAGACGCTTGCACATTTCTTGAATGTCGTCTTCTGAAAATAACTTGTGATCAATAATTCGATTAATATCGTCGCTTTTTGCCATTTATTTACCCTTCATTTATTACCTTTTCATCCATTATAAAAATGATTATAACATCTTCAAACAAAAAAAGCGCTATTTTTTGCGCTTTCTTGTAGGCTAGGCCCTACTTTTGGTCTGTTTTTTCTTCTGAATCGTCATCATCTTTTTCAACTGGCTTAACAATAAACCAACGCATAAAGCCTTGCTCAATGCTATCTAGCTTAAAGATGTAACCTTCAAGTTCGACGCTTTCATCCTTTTTAAGGTTTGGATAATGTTCCATCATGTAACCGCCAATGGTAATGATGTCGCTATCTTGAAAGGCCTTCAAGTCGGTGTGGAAGTAGCGTTCAAAGTCATACAAAGTCGTCTTTCCAGAAACATGAATGTTACCATTCTTATCCTTGATAATGTAGTCATCAGAAACATCATCAATTTCGTCTTTAACAGAACCGAAGAGTTCTTCATAAATATCCTTATCAGTCACAATTCCGCTCGTACCACCATATTCATCTACCACCAAAACAATTGGCGTATGCTTCTTAATCATCAAATGCAAGATATCTTGAATTGGCATTGATTCAGGCACTGTAATGATGGTGCGGATGATTCTAGTTACGGGAACGTTAGGATCAATTTGATCTTGTTGAACGATATCATAAGCATACACATAACCTACAACGTCATCCTTATCGTTGTCGCGAACTACTGGAAAACGGCTATAACCATCCTTTAAGTACATCTCAAGGGCGGTCTTGATAGTATCAGTTGAATTCAAAACCTTCAACCGTGTTCTATCAGTCATGATGTCTTTAGCAACTTTATCGTTTAACTCAAAGGCACGTTCCATATAAGTTAAGTCGTACTTATCAAGGGAACCACCATGAACGGCATTCCGAGAAAGCTTGATAATTTCGGATTGAGAATAGACCTCGTTTTCTTCGTCAGCCGGTTCAAAGCCTAGCATTTTCAGTAGGCCATTAGAACTGGTATTAAGCAGCCATACGAACGGATAAACCAAGGTATGGAACCACTGAAGTGGAGTTACAATTCCCATCAGCATCTTAACTGGCATATCAATTGCGATATTCTTTGGCACAATTTCAGTTACAACCACTTCTAAGTAAGTTAATAAAATCACACCCAAGATCGCACTCACTGATTTAACTAGCGAATGACTCATCGGCGTTAAATTAAACAATCTAACAAAAATTTGCGAGAGTGTATCTGCTGAAAACCAACCAAGAACTACACCTACAAGTGTCGTACCAACCTGCGTAGTTGATAGATACTCATTTAAATTATGCACCATATGCAGTGCACGTTGTAATCTTTTCTTATTGCCTTGTCCATTTGCAAGCATATCTTCAAGCTGACTCGGTCTAGTTTGTACTAAGGCAAATTCGGCAGCTACAAAGAACGCCGCAAACACGAAAATAACTAATGTGGCAATTAAATTAGTTATTATCTCAGCGTTACTCAAAGTATTATCACCTTTTTATATAAAATTATTCTAAACATATTTTACCATTTTAAGGATTAGACAGACGCTTTTTACGCTTGAAAAAGGATAATTATAAGGATTATTTTGTTAATTTATAAATTTTTTCAAATGGAACACGATCTGGGAAGTACTTTGGATCGTTAACTTCGGCTGATTTATCTGGGTAACCTAAGCCAATTGCCACACCCACCATTTCACCTTCAGGAATACGAGCATATTTACGCACTAAAGTTGGATAAGAAACTAATGAGTGAGCTGGCATAATCGACAACCCATTGTCAATTGCCAAAAGCATAATACTTTGAGCAAAAATTCCCAAGTCAAATACAGACCAAGCTGGAGAAGTCTTTGGAATTGTTAAAAAGACAATTGCAGGCGCATTAAACATTTCATTATTGGCTTTAGTAAATAAACTGAGCTTATTATGGAAGAAATAAGTTTGTGAAGCCCCCATTGTTGCCATGTTTTGACTTGGGAAAGTATCCCAATTAAGAGAAAGCATTGACGCAAAATCTTCATTAGCCTTAACGCCAGCTTCAATATTTTCTTTGGAAGCTTTTCTTAATTCTTCAAGTGGTTCACCCATCAAAGTATAAGCACGCCAAGGTTGTGAATTAAGCAAGGATGGAGATTGCTGTGCTTTTTCGACAATTTTAGCAATAAGTTTCTCATTTACCCTTCTATTGGTAAACTTACGCGTAACACGTTCTTTATTAAAAACTTCTTCAAAATCCATTATATATTTGCCCCTTTCGGAAGTTGTATTTAATTAAAACGTTTTCATCCATCTATATTCTATAACACTTTTTACTTTTCCATTATAGTAAAAAATTTCACAAATGTGGTGAATTTTTATATATTTCTTTCAAAAAATTAGTAAAAACAAAGAAGGTGACTTTCGTCATCTTCTTCATTCTAAACTATTTAGCTTTAGTTCTTCCTTTTGCGATCAATTGCCAAACTAATAATTCCTGATAAGGCAAGAGCGGCTAAACCCACAATTGCAGATTCAGAAGTCTTCTTTTCGCCGGTTTGTGGCAAAATTCTGTCTGATTGTGGAACTACACTTCTGCGGTATTTAGGAGTCTTGTGAGCCGCAATTGTATCTTCAGCCAAGGCTGCATTAGTTGAAGTGGACTTCTTCTTAGCATTTACATTTTCAAACTTAGCCTTGTTAGTGTAGCTTTCGTGGGATGGAGCTACATCATTATCAAAGTTAGTCTTCTTGGCTGGCTTAGATGGAGTTGCTGATTCATCTGGAGTTTCATCTGGAGTTGATGGAGTATCAGGTTCAGATGGAGTAGTTGGTGTTGAAGGTTCGCTTGGTGTTGATGGCTGTGTTGGATTAGTTGGCTCTGTTGGGGTAGTTGGTTCACTTGGTGTTGAAGGATTAGTTGGCTCTGTTGGAGTTTCAACTTCCTTGTAAACATAAGTAATTACAACATCCCTACCATTGATAGTTCCAGTTGGCTTATCATCTTCTACACGAATGTAAGTGTAAGTCTTGCCATCCTTAGTAATCGTTGTTGGATGATCACTTTCATTGTAGTCAGTGCCATTCTTATGATCTGAACTATGACGTGGATCTTGCAAAACATTACCATGTTCATCTACAAAGTTTACAGTTACATTGTAAGTATTTTCTGATGGTGGAGTTACTGGGGTTTCCTTCAACTTGTAAACGTAAGTAACGTCAACATCCTTACCTTGGATAGTACCAGCTGGAACATCGCCTTCCTTTACGCGAGTAAATTCGTAAGTCTTGCCATCATGTTCAATAGTAGAATCTTTCTTACTGTTTTCATCATAAGATTCACCGTTCTTGAAGTCAGCAGGATCCTTAACCGGATCTTTAATGACATTGCCGTCTTCATCAACATAGTGAACTGTTACATGGTGAATTTCGAGCTTAGGCAAATCATGATGCAAGTCTGGACCACTTTCACCTTTGTTCTTTTCGTAAACTAATTCAAGATCCTCAGGATTATCTGAAGTTGGCTTCAAAGTGATTTCGTTAGCTACACCGCTAATCCAGTGCCAAGTACCAACCATATCATCAGAAGTTGCGTACTTGTCGCCCTTGTTCAAAGTAATGTACTTCTGAACTACTTCATCCATAGTTTGAGTGTCATGGTTCCATTCAATATTACCAGCTTTAGTAGTTGCAACTTGCGTCGTCTTACCATTTGCATCCTTAACAGTTTCTGGAGTGGTGGTTTGACCAGTTACCATATCTACATAAATATGACCATCAAACTCAACCTTTTGAGGGATGCGATCTTTCAAAGGACTCTTGGCATCATTGTTTGCAACAAAGGTAATAGTGCGAGTAAATTCCTTATGTAAATCACTAGGATCAATAGCACGTTTTCCATCTGGATCTTTTGGCACGTCATGGGCTGGAGTGTTTGGTGTAATGTCCTTAACTGCGTGCTTCAAGTAAACGTATTGATCTTGAACACCTTTGGTTAAAGTTTGCTTACCAAGTAAATCACCCTTGGCATTATCAGATAAACCAACTAAAACATAGCCAGCTTTTTCGTAGTTTGCTGGGCTCCATAACTTGCTGGTTGCATCTGGAGTATCACCGACATAAATATCTTTGCCTTCACCAACGTTTTGTACTAAATGATTGGTAAGTTCCTTACCATCAGTTGGAACGTAAGCAGTTGTATCTTCAACACCATTAACATCAATGTAGTGAATGTTGTATTGAGCTTTTTGCTTGTAAACAAGGGTCTTGTCGTCTGGATTCTTAGAAGCTGGAGTTAAGTCAACTTCACCAGCTTCACCATCAACTAAGAACCAAGTTCCAATCATATCGTCAGAAGTTGCGTATTTGTCGCCCTTCTTCAATTCAATAGTTGGTTGATTAATAGCGCTAAACTCATCATTTTGCTTGTCCCAAGTAATAGTACCATCCTTAAGAGTAGCTACTTGAACATCCTTACCATTAACATCCTTAACAGTTTCTGGAGTAGTTGTTTTACCAGTTACAACGTCATAAGCAATCGTACCGTTGAATTCAGTCTTTTGATCGGTTTGACCCATTAAGGTTGCACCATCAGGTGTATTAGCCTTGTAGAAGATAGTCCGGTGGAATTCTTTATGTAAATCACTTGGGTCTACAATTGGATTACCATCTGGATCTTTTGGCACTTCGCTGGCTGGAGTGTTTGGCGTAATAGTCTTAACTGCGTGTTTCAAGTAAACGTATTGATCTTGAACACCTTTAGTTAAAGTTTGCTTACCAAGCAAATCACCCTTGGCATTATCAGATAAACCAACTAAAATATAGCCAGCTTTTTCGTAATCTGCTGAACTCCATAACTTGCTGGTTGCATCTGGAGTATCGCCAACAAAGATACCTTTGCCTTCACCAACGTTAGGAACTAAATGATCGGTAAGTTCATGACCGTCAGTTGGAACATAAGTAGTCTTACCTTCAACACCATTAACGTCAATGTAGTGAATGTTATATTGGGCCTTTTGCTTGTAGATCAAGTAACCATCAGCAATCTTGTTAGGAGTATCAGTCTTCCAAGTGTCGCTAGTTGGATCGCCGTAAGATACTTCGCCATTCTTGTCAGTTGAAACTAAGTACCAGGCACCCTCGTCAGTACCACGCTTTGCAGCTTCGGCAGCATCTAAGATAATAGTTTCTGGAGTTGTAATAGCAGCAAAGTTCTTATCATCTGTTGTCAAGCC